>JBBDNK010000025.1:0-3640 GCA_040877625.1 Aquisalimonadaceae bacterium | reverse complement strand
ACCAACGACCCCCACCATGTCAAGGTGGTGCTCTAACCAGCTGAGCTACGCGCCTGCAATGAAGACGGCATGATATACGTTCATGGTTGGTCGATCAATAGCGGTTGTCAGGCGGCTCTCCCGACCCTCTCTCGCCGGCAGACTATCAGGCCGACGTGGTATCAGGCTTGCCCAGGGCGTGTTTCTCCAGGCGCCGGATCTCATCACGCAGACGCCCGGCATCCTCGAATTCCAGATTGCGGGCGTGGGCGTACATCTGCTCCTCCAGTTCCTTGATTTTCTTCACCGCCTGAACCGGCGTGTAAGCCGCGTAAGTAAGCGCCTCCTCCGCCACCTGACGGTCCTTCCGGCTGCCGGATACCCCCGGTACGCCGCTGCGTTCCATAACGTCCGCCACCGCCTTCGAGATTCCGATGGGCGTGATACCGTGTTCCTCGTTGAAGGCCATTTGCTTCTCGCGCCGCCTGTCGGTCTCGTCGATGGCCAGCCGCATGGAATCAGTGATTCTGTCGGCATACAGGATCGCCTGACCGTTCAGATTGCGAGCCGCACGGCCAATGGTCTGAATCAGCGAACGGCCGGAACGCAAAAAGCCTTCCTTATCGGCATCCAGAATGGCCACTAGCGAGACTTCGGGAATATCCAGGCCCTCGCGCAGCAGGTTAATACCCACCAGCACATCGAACTCACCCAGGCGCAGATCTCTGAGAATCTCCATGCGTTCCACGGTATCGATATCCGAATGCAGATAGCGTACGCGGATGCCGTTCTCGGCCAGGTATTCGGTCAGATCCTCCGCCATGCGTTTGGTCAGCGTGGTTACCAGCACCCGCTCGCCGAGGGCGACTCGGTCGTTGGCCTCGGACAGCAGATCGTCCACCTGTGTGGTGGCCGGGCGCACCTCCACGCGCGGGTCCACCAGCCCGGTGGGTCTCACCACCTGCTCCACGACCGCCGTTGAATGGTCATGTTCGTATGGACCCGGCGTGGCCGAAACGAAGATCATCTGCGGCGCGATGGCTTCCCATTCATCAAAGCGCAAAGGCCGGTTGTCCAGTGCCGAGGGCAGGCGGAAGCCGTATTCCACCAGGGTTTCCTTGCGTGCCCGATCACCTCGGTACATACCGCCGATCTGCGGTACCGTGACATGGGACTCGTCGATGAACAGCAGACAATCGGACGGCAGATAATCGAACAGCGTGGGCGGCGGTTCGCCGGGCTTGCGGCCGGAGAGAAACCGCGAATAGTTCTCGATGCCGGAGCAGTAACCGAGTTCCTGCATCATCTCGATATCAAACCGTGTGCGCTGCTCCAGGCGTTGAGCCTCCAGCAGCTTGCCGGCACCACGCATCTGCGCAAGCCGCTCGCGCAGCTCGTCCTTGATCTCCTCGATTGCGGCCAGGATCTTGCCGCGCGGCGTAACGTAGTGGGTCTTCGGGTAGATGGTCAGCCGCGGAACCGTGCGCATGACCTCGCCGGTGAGCGGATCAAAATAACTGAGTGCCTCGATCTCGTCGTCGAACAGCTCCACCCGCACGGCCTCGCTGTCCGATTCAGCGGGAAAGACATCGATGACCTCGCCGCGCACCCGGTAGGTGCCGCGTTTTAGCTCCACGTCATTACGGGTGTACTGCAGCTCAGCCAGACGGCGCAGCATCTGCCGTTGATCGATGGTGTCGCCCCGCACAAGGTGCAACACCATGCTCAGGTAGGATTTCGGATCGCCCAGGCCGTAGATGGACGAGACCGATGCCACCAGAATGGTATCCGGCCGTTCGATCATGCCCTTGGTGGCCGACAGACGCATCTGCTCGATATGCTCGTTTACCGAGGCATCCTTCTCGATAAAGGTATCTGACGATGGGACATACGCTTCGGGCTGGTAATAATCGTAATAGGACACGAAGTACTCTACGGCGTTACGCGGAAAGAAATCGCGCATTTCGCCGTACAACTGCGCTGCCAGCGTCTTGTTGGGCGCCATTACCAGCGCCGGCCTCTGCAGCGTCTGAATGATATTGGCCATCGTGAACGTCTTGCCAGAGCCGGTTACACCCAGGAGCGTCTGATGGCGTTGCCCCGCCAGCAATCCCTCGCACAGGGATTCGATGGCCGCAGGCTGGTCACCTGCCGGCTTGTAACCGGACTCCATCTGAAAGCGCTTCGCCATGCGATTTTATACCTGGTGCGTTTTACACTATGATATGCGACGGATTTTTATTCATGCTCCGCCCATTACGGACTGTTCCCACGACAACGGGGGCACTATGGATCTGCTGACTGGAGGCTTCCTTGGACATTTCACTTGCCAACCGGGTTCAACGCGTCAAACCATCTCCAACTCTCGCCGTCACCGCACGCGCCGCGGAATTACGCGCCGCGGGCAAGGACATCATCGGCCTGGGCGCCGGTGAACCCGATTTCGACACCCCGGAGCATATCAAGGAAGCCGCTATCGAAGCGATTCGGGCTGGCAAGACTAAATACACGTCCGTCGATGGCACGCCCGAGCTCAAGAAGGCAGTGCAACAGAAGTTTGCCCGTGAGAACGGGCTGGACTACGGGCTGAACCAGATCCTGGTCTCCGCCGGCGCCAAGCACAGCATCTATAACCTGATGTGTGCGGTGCTGAATGCCGGTGACGAAGTGGTGATCCCCGCCCCGTACTGGGTATCATACCCGGATATGGCCCTGCTCAACGAAGGCGTGCCCGTGATCGTGGAGGCCGGCCAGGCGCAGCGATTCAAGATGACCCCCGATCAGCTCGATGCCGCCCTCACCGAAAGAACCAAACTGGTGGTGCTGAACAGCCCCTCCAACCCCACCGGCGTCAGCTATACCCGCGACGACCTGGCGGCTCTGGGTGAGGTGCTGCTCAAGTATCCACGCGCCCTCATAATGACCGACGACATCTACGAGCACATCCTCTGGGCGGAAGAAGGCTTCACCAACATCGTCAACGCCTGCCCGGAACTCATGGACCGGACCATCGTCGTCAACGGCGTCTCCAAGGCCTATGCCATGACCGGCTGGCGGATTGGCTATGCCGCCGGCCCGGCATCCGTGATCGGGGCCATGAAGAAGATCCAGTCGCAAAGCACGTCAAACGCCGCGTCGATCGCTCAAGTCGCTGCAGCAACGGCGCTGAATGGAGATCAGAGCTGCATGGTGCCCATGCTGAAGGCGTTCAAGGATCGCCACGACTTCGTCTACAAGGCGCTCAACGACATGCCCGGCATCGACTGCCTGCCCTGCGACGGCACCTTCTACAACTTTCCGAATGTCGAGGGCGCCATGCGCAAACTCGGCCTGAAGGACGACGTGGCCTTCGCCGAACATCTTCTCAACGAGGCGGGCGTTGCCCTGGTACCGGGCTCGGCTTTCGGGCTGGCCGGTCACGCACGGATCTCCTACGCTACCAGCATGGAGAATCTGGAGCGCGCCATGGACCGCATCGCGGACGCGGTAAACTGACCACCGATGTCAGCCGCAACCGAAGCCGGCTCCGGCCGGATCGGTTGCGGTTGACGCGCATCGTCGAATCCGTACAATACCCCCCCATTCCCCGGTAGCTCAGTTGGTAGAGCAAGTGACTGTTAATCACTGGGTCGGCGGTTCGAGCCCGTCCCGGGGAGCCATA
>JBBDNK010000024.1:154079-319271 GCA_040877625.1 Aquisalimonadaceae bacterium | reverse complement strand
TGATTGATGGACTGCGCTAACTAACTGCTGGTCCTAAATCGTGGGGCAGGTCAGTCAGAGGACTACTCAGAAGCTCCACCTTCTGACATTGTTGCTTTAACGAACTTCGATCATGTGCTGACTTGGTTCGAATGCACAGTTCCGGCCAGTTGATAATCAAGCCGGACTTTCAGAGAGATGTGGTTCGGACCAATCCCGCACAGACCAGATTTATCGATTCCCTCGTCAAGCAACTGCCGATTCCAAGCATGTGTCTCAGCCTAGACTATAAGACCGAGAAGAGGCTGATGATCGATGGCCTAAAGAGAATTGCCCGCGTAATCAAGTTCCTGACGCAGGAGGATTGGCGCTTATCCTCACTAGAGGACGTCGACGGCAGAATTTCCGGGCGAACCTCCGGGCACTTGAAAGAAAAGCATTTTGAAATCTATAGCCGAATAGAGAATCTGACTATACCAATCACAGTCTTGCGCTGTGACTACTCAAAGAAAAGCCACCTCAACTATTTGTTTACAACCTTTCATCGGCTGAATACGGGAGGCAATAAGCTAAGCAATCAAGTAATTCGCAATTGCATTTACTCAGGCGATTACAAAGCTGCGCGTGTTGGCGGCGTTAGGCCAAGGAATAACAATGGAACTCAACGATAGCGAAAGACGGATGGTCTGTTGGTTGCGCGGGCAGCATGAGAACTGGAAGAGCACTCGGATCATCATTGCCGTGTGCTCAATGTTTCTCCTTGTGGGTGCCGTTTGGGGAATGTACATCGGCGAGTCCATGTTCAGCCTTGTTCCCTGGTTGGGCCTGGGGGAGGGCGGGCTTTCCTACAGTGTTGCGTGCTGGTCTGGCCGACCCGAGATCTCATTGCTACTGAAATTAACGGAAGAAGCAATGAATCAGCCCACAGGGCGAACAACAAGCCCTTGATCCGAAGCCGAAGGCCTAAGCACGCGGTCGAGCGGACGCCGTGACATGTTGCCATTCTTTTCAACTTTCGGTGGGCGGCGCCGCTCACCGAGGACGTTATGTCCAAGAAACGCGGATTTCAGGCTTGGTTGTCACTTGCTCAACCTGGGAGTACGCGTAGACGTACAGTCTAAAGTACGCCGAGGTGGCTATGTCCAAGGTAAGAGTTGATGAAGATATCCGTCCGCTGTCCGAGTTCAGGGCCGGGGTGGCGTCCTTTGTGAAGCAGGTCCACGAGACCCGACGACCGATGGTGCTGACTCAGCGGGGGCGCGGGGTCGCTGTTCTGATGGATGTGCACGAGTTTGAATTGATGCAGGAGCGTTTGGAGGTCCTGGAGGACATCTATCGCGCCGAGGAACAAATTGCGGCGGGTGAAGGTGTGCCGCACGGGGAGGCCCGGGCGCGAGTTCTGAAAGGACTTGCTCGGTGAAAGTAGAGTGGTCCCCCCTGGCGTTGGACTTCCCCCGGTGCATGGCATTGTTAGCTCCCGTTTTCATGTAGGCGGCCTTCTACATATTTGTGAAGGATGCTGGCGATCAAGGTCTGGTACGGAATGCCCTCCGCAAGGGCTTTTTTCTGTAGGCCCCGAAGGTCCTTAGAAGAGAGCCGAATATTGATCCGGGCATCTTTCCTAAACATGGCCTCAGCATATTCCTGATGCCGTTTCTGAGTCTCGGCGGCGTCCTTCGCACGTTTTACCTTACCGGATTCAAACGCCTCCAGGATTTCAATTTCTTCCTGATCTAGCTTACTCATTTCTTCCTCCTCGGTACGCTTTGGTTGCTTTCCGGCTCGGAATGATCGTCTTCAGGAAGATCTCTTCCTCCGACTCGACAAACGGAACGAGGTAAACATAATCCTCGATAGCAACCACATGGATTTGCTGGCCGGGGTAACGTTCCTGATTCGGGTGTTCGATCGTGTCGAGGATGTCACCCACCATGATGTGAAACACCACATCTTCAAATGAAACTCCTCTCTCAGCTTTCAGAAGAGTGTTCTTTTCCGGATTCCATGAGATCGGCTTCATTCGCCTAGATTAGCACAATGTGTGCCTTTTGCACTCTCAGCGGCTAACGCCCAGCTAAACCCGCCGGCTTTGGAGTGCCAGCGGAAAAGCCGGTCGGATTGACGCTGTTGTTGGACCGGTGGGCGTACCCGCTCCACCCGGCCAGAACCACCGGCCCTTCCTGCCCTTGCACCCTACGGACGGTGGATGTCCTCTGGACCTCCCTCTGGGCCTTCGTGCGCGCGCAGCCTAGCGCGCAATTGACTGTCTCACCGCAAATAACGATAATGCGAACGATTCGCAATAGCATTACGGATTCAGAGGGTTGCTCGCTGCATCCCGCTACGCGACCGACTTTACGCAGAACATCACGTAACAAGGACCGCAAATAATGAAGAAAACGCTCTTGAACCGGCCGGGCGGTGCGCTGGCCATAGCGGCCGCCCTGACGCTCGGCACCGGCCTGATGCCCGCTCAGCCTGCCTTGGCTCAATCCGGGGACCACACCGGCGCCGAAGACCTGCGCCGGGACGCTTATGCAGTGCCGCTGGCTCCCATCGCGGTAACGGCGGACTCCAACCGGGAAACCGCGAACGGGCCGGTTAATGGCTACGCTGCCAAGCGCAGCGCCACGGGCACTCGAACGGACACCCCTTTGCTGGAAACGCCGGTTTCGGTGCAGAGCGTCAGCCGCGAGGTCATGGAAGACCAGCAGGTGCTGAGTGTTGGTGACGCGGTGAAGAACGTCAGCGGCGTCTATGAGAGGCAGGGCCCGGACGGCAACACCATGGATTCCTTCAATATCCGCGGCTTCCAGGTGGACAGCTACGGCGCCACCTATCTGGACGGAGTCAAGGACTTCTCCCGCGCGCCCAATGAAACCGCCGGCCTGGAACGCATCGAGGTGCTCAAGGGACCGGCGGCGATCATGTACGGCCGCATCGAGCCTGGCGGCATGATTAACCGCGTCTCCAAGAAGCCCCTGGCCGAAGATTTCACCCGCATCCAGCAGCAGGTGGGCAGCGACAATTACCTGCGCGCCACCATCGACACCAACGGACGCCTGTCCGAGGGCGACAGCGTGCTGTACCGGGTCAACCTGGCGGCCGAGGACGGCGACGGCTACAAGGACGACACCGATTTCAAGCGCGTCTATCTGGCGCCGCAGATCGAGTGGCGGCCCAGCGAGCGCACTTACGTGCGCACCGGGCTCGAGTACCAGGAGAACGACCGCTCCTGGGCGCTGACCTACGGCACCATCGGCGATGACAACGGGCCGGTGGACGTGCCCATCGACACCAATCTTCACGATTCCGACGACCGATACACCGACGACAGCCTGGCCTGGCGCCTGAGCTGGGGCCACGAGCTGAACGAGCGCTGGTCGCTGACCCACCGCCTGACCTATGTGGATCGCAACAGCGTGGCGCAGGGCTCCTCCCTGAGCGCCGCCGATGCCAACGGTGACTACACGCGGACGTACTGGGGCTGGGAAGACGAGTCAAACATAACTGCCTCGACCAATCTGAACCTGACCGGCAAGTTCTCCACCGCCGGTATCAGCCACACCCTGCTGCTGGGCGCCGACTACTTCGACGAGGACTACGACTCCGGCGGCTGGGCCTTCGGCGGCACACCGCAGCCGTCCAATATCTACAACCCGAACAACAGCGACGCGCCCTATGATCAGGACTACACCGTCACCCCGTTCTGGTACAAGAACAAGAACACGGGTGTCTACATCCAGGACCAGATGGCCATGCAGGACGACCGCCTGCATGTGCTGCTGGGTACGCGCTATGACTCGGCCGACTACACCTACCATTACGGCGGCACCGAGTTTAACCCCAAGGACGAGGAGCTGACCTGGCGCGCCGGCGTGCTGTACAAGCTGCAGCCGAACTGGAGCGTGTACGCCAGCTACGTGGAAGGCTTCGGCAGCTCGAACTTCAGCTGGGGCACGGGGGAAATCTTCGACCCGCAGACCTCCCACCAGTATGAAGTCGGCACCAAGTTCGAGCCCACCGAGCGATCGAGCCTCACCCTATCCGCCTTCAAGCTGGTCAAGGACAACCTGACCATGGCCGACCCGGCGGACATCACCCGCACCATCCTGGCCGGCGAGGCCACCAGCGAAGGCATCGAGCTCGACTTCGCCGGCCAGCTCACCGACAACTGGCAGTTCCTCGCCTCGTACGCCTACACCGACGTGAAGTACACCCGGTCCGATCGCTTCCAGGGGGAACGCCTGCACAGCATTCCGCGCCACGGCGCCAATCTGTGGAGCGTCTACCACTTCGACTATACCGGCTGGCGGCTCGGCGGTGGCCTTACCCACCGCAGCGAACGGCTCGGGGTGCAGCGCGGCTCGCAGCCGGCCCTCTACCCCTACAAGCTGGACGCCTACACGACACTGGATCTGATGCTGGGCTACAGCTTCTTTACCCACCGTACCCGGGTGGACCTGCAGCTGAACGTGAAGAACGCCACCAACGAGGAGTACCACCCGGCCACCTACGGCAGCCCGAGCCGTATCGCCCAAGGGGAGCCGAGGATGATCATCGCCTCCATGAAGGTGGACTTCTAGGATAGCGAGACGATGGATACCAACGGGTGGCAGCTACTGGCCCTGATCGGCGCCGCATTCTTCGGCGGTTATCTCTTTGCCGTCACCGGCGGCATCGCGCTGGGCGGGCTGCTCACCCACTCCCGTGAGGAGGCCGTGCTGGCAGGCACGTTGCTCAGCTTCGCGCTGTACGCCGGGGCCGTCATCTGGGTGTTCACCGTGCGCCGGCCGGGCCGCGTCTGGCTAGGCCTGATCCTCGCCAGCGCGCTGCTGGCCATGATCGGTCTGGCACTGAAGGGGTGATGCCGGTGAACGCGGCAAACAAAGAAATACGCGGGTCCGGAGCGGCTTCCCAGCCCGGTTTTCGCCTGTCCATGGCCTGGCTGCATACCTGGACCGGGCTGCTGCTCGGCTGGCTGCTGTACTTCATATTCATCACCGGCACCGCAGGCTACCTGGACACCGAAATCGATCGCTGGATGCAGCCCGAGCTGCCGCCGTCAGCCTCGCAGCAGGATCCGCTGCAGACAGCCCGGGCGGCCCAGGCCGCCCTGGAGCGGCTGTCATACAGCGATTCCTCCGTTTGGTACATCGACTTCCCGATCGACCGGAACAAGCCCTACGCGAAGGTCTGGTGGCAGGACGAGAAAGGCGCCTGGCAGGACCGGAACATCGACGCTCGCCGGGGTGAGGTGCTCCCCGCCCGCGAGACTGCGGGGGGACAATTGCTCTACCGGATGCACTGGCAGCTGCACTACCTGCCGCGCACCGTCGGGGAGTGGATCGTTGGGCTGGCCACCCTGTTCATGATGCTGGCCCTGGTCACCGGCATCATCGTCCACAAGAAGATCTTCAAGGACTTCTTTACCTTTCGCCCGGGCAAGGGCCAGCGCTCCTGGCTGGATGCGCACAACCTGGTGAGTGTGCTCAGCCTGCCGTTTCAGCTGATGATCACCTACTCCGGGCTGATCTTCCTGATGTTCACCTACATGCCGCTGATCATCGCCGCCTGGTACGGCCCCGGCCCGGACGGCCGCAAGGCCTTCTTCGATGAGGCGTATTCCGTGACCGCGAACATGGAAGCCAGCGGCCAAGCGGCCGAGCTGGTGGCCCTGGAGACGATTGTGGCGCAGGCGCAGCGGCGCTGGGGTTCCGCCCCCATCTCCTCGCTCGAGGTCAAGCACCCCAATGACGCCGGAGCACGAGTGATCGTCCACGGCGACAGCGCCGCCGGGCCGATCCGCAGCGCGGGAAAACTGGTCTTTGACGGCGTCAGCGGCGAGCTGCTGAGAGCCCGGGACGCGCCGGAGTCCGTCGGCCGGAGCACGCGCGATCTGCTCCTCGGCCTGCACGAAGGCCTGTTCGCCGGCCCCGTACTGCGCGCGCTCTACGTCTTATCAGGCCTGCTGGGCGCGGCGATGATCGCCAGCGGGCTCATCCTCTGGACGGTAAAACGCCGCCAGCGCATCGAGAAGGCTCGACAAGCACCCCACGGCGGACTTCGTCTGGTCGAGAAGCTCAACGTTGCCTCCATCGTCGGCCTGCCCGTAGCCATCGCCGCGTATTTCTGGGGTAATCGTTTGTTGCCGCTGGAGCTGGGAGACCGTGCGCAGTGGGAAGCCCACATCCTGTTTCTGACCTGGCTCGCCTTGTTCCTACACGCGGGGTGTCGATCCGGCGGACGGGCCTGGAGGGAGCAGCTCTGGCTCGGGGTGGCGGCATTCGGCCTACTGCCGCTGGTCAACGCCCTCACGAGCGAGCGGCATCTGGCGGTAAGTCTGCCCGCCGGCGACTGGGTGATGGCCGGCTTCGACCTGGCGATGCTGACCATCGCCGCCGTGTTCGCCGCCGTCGCGTGGCTCATGCACCGGAAGGCACGGGCGGCGCTGATACCGGCCCTGGAGCCCGCGAAGTCATGATTCTGTTAGCCCTGCTTTTCAGCACGGCGGCCTTTGCACTTCTGGCCCTGTCGATGAGCAAGCATTATCGACAGGTTTTCCAGGGCGCCCCGTCCCAGCGACTAAGCGCGACGCTACGCGTGCTGGGTGGATGCGTTCTAGTCGCCGGCTTGTCCCTGTGTGTCCTGTATTCCGGACCAGCGAGGGGCGTGGTGCTGTGGGTCGGCTTGCTGACCGTGGCGGCACTGGGAGTGTCCCTCGGCTTGTCGTTTCAGCCAAACATCCGCCCAGGGCGAGCGGTCCCCCGCCGTGCAGTCGTCAACAATAGGGCGCGCCACCCGGGGCGGCACGGCGATCGACACAGCTCGCATTGAGCGATCCGAACTGCTACAGGCAAGTGGACATCTGGACTTCCCCCGGTGCAGTAGACACCTCCGGGCGATATCCTAATAAAGTGGGGGAGAGCGAGTTTTGGATTGCCGGTGACACTGTGCGGGGGCGCCCGGTAACGAGCGCTCCTACCGCGAGATGCCCTATGAAACATGAATCTCCGGGACCATGCGCTTGTGCAATATACGCATGATTTCGACACTGTTCCTGGCGGCTGTGCGGTAGAAGATGACGTGGCTACTCTGAGGGTATTGCCGATAACCAGGCCGTATATCGTCACACGCTTTGCCGAGGTTGGGGCTCTCTGTCAAAAGGTGAAAACAGTGGTCGAACTGGAGAAGATACTGGTTCCTCTGCTCTCGTCCCCAGTTGCGCTCAGTGTGCCGGGCGATACTTTTAAGGTCGGTCTTCGCCTTTGCGGAGAGCTTAAAATGGGGCATTAATGGTTTTCACTATCCAGTTCAGAAATCAGTGCCTCATAGGAATAGTCGACAAAGCCACTGTTTTCACCCTCTTCGAGCATCTTTCTGAGCGTACCGAGCTTGGTCTCGGAATCTTCGAGCAGGCGTAGCCCGGCTCTCACAACCTCACTGGTTGAACTGTAGCGACCGCTTTTGAGCTGTTCGGTAATGAATGCCTCGAAGTGCTCGCCAAGTGTGATGCTGGTATTTTTAGGCATGCCGCCACCTCAAAAGTACCAATAATTGGTATATTTTGGTACAAGTGGCATAACAATGCAATGCGCGCGACGAGCGCGTGATTGCTGGCGCTAGGCCTTGTTCCGTAGGACTATCTTCAGGAGAGGAAATGCAATACGTAGAGTTTGTCGCTGTCATCGCGGTGCTTCAATTTTTTTCCTTCGGTGCGCTGACTGGACTCGCGCGTCGGCAGTCCGGCCTTAAGGCACCAGCGATCACAGGCCACGACGGCTTTGAGCGCATGTATCGCGTTCAGATGAACACGCTGGAAACCCTGGTCGCCTTTCTCCCCGCGCTATTCCTGGCCTCAAGGTATTGGCCTACCCCTTTGGTTGCTGGCCTGGGTGTTGTCTACCTGGTCGGGCGGCACCTCTACTGGCGTGCGTACGTCAGCGATCCGTCCAAGCGCGGCACTGGCTTCATGATGTCCATGCTTCCCACGCTGTGCCTTCTCGCCCTGGCGCTTGTGGGCATCACCTTGTCACTGACCGGGCTGAAGACCTAACGAATAAGGATAGGTGATACGGCAACGGCCGGCGGAGGCTTCAGTAATGCAGGGCCCGCCCATACGCGCTCAGTACACTTTCGTGCAGTGCTTCCGAGAGCGTGGGGTGGGGGAAGACCGTGTCCATCAGCTCCTGTCCGGTGGTTTCCAGGGTGCGGCTCACGGTGTAACCGTGAATCAGCTCCGTGACGTCGGCGCCGATCATGTGCGCGCCCAGCAGCTCTCCGGTTGCATCGTCGAAGATCGTCTTGACCAGCCCTTGCGGTTCTCCCTGGGCAAGCGCCTTGCCGCTGGCCTGGAATGGAAAGCGGCCGACCTTCACCCGGCGGCCGTGCGCGCGGGCCTGTTCCTCGGTCAGGCCGACGCTCGCGATCTGCGGCTGACTGTAGGTACACCGTGGTATATCGGTGGGCTCGACCGGGCTGGGTGAGCCGCCGGCGATCAGTTCCGCCACCATGGTCCCTTCGTGGCTTGCCTTGTGGGCCAGCCAGGGTGCGCCGGCGACATCGCCGATTGCCCAGATGCCGGCCACGTCGGTGCGGCAGCAGGCATCGACCACCACCTGGTTGCGCTCAAGCATGACGCCCAGCGCCTCCAGACCCAGGCCTTCGACATTGCCGGTAATGCCGACGGCGGAGATCACATTGTCGACCTCCAGGCTGTGCTCGCGGTCGCCCTGTCTTATCTGACAGATAACCTTGTCGGCGTGGCATTCGGCACTGGAGACGGTTGCCGAGGTGAGAACCCGGATGCCGCGCTCCGTGAACTGTTTGCCTGCCAGCTCCGAGATCTCGGCATCTTCGGCGGGCAGGATGCGGTCCCGTACCTCGACCACCGTGACCTCGGTGCCCAGAGCACGGTAGAAACTGGCGAATTCGATGCCGATGGCGCCGGAGCCGACGATCAGCAGCCGTTCAGGCGTGGTTTCCGGGACCAGCGCGTGGCGGTAGGTCCACACGCGCCTGCCGTCGCTTTCCAGTCCGGGCAGTTCCCTGGCCCGGGCGCCGGTTGCGATAACAATGTCCCGGGCCCGGTACTCGGATGTCTTGCCGTGTGCATCGGTGACGGCGACCAGCCCTCTGGCGGGGAGGGTGGCTTCGCCCTCGATGATGGTGACGCCGCCTTTGCGCAGCAGGTGTCGGACGCCCTGCGTGAGCCGGGTAACCACCTCGCGGGAGCGCGCAACGATCGCTGCCAGATCGTGCCGCACATTGTCGGCACCGAGGCCGAATTCTTCGGCGCGCCGCATCAGGTCCAGCACTTCGGCTGAACGGAGCAGCGATTTGGCCGGAATGCAGCCCCAGTTCAGGCATATTCCACCCAGGTGCTCGCGTTCCACTATTGCGGTGCGGAGCCCCAGCTGCGCGGCGCGGAGCGCGGCCACGTAGCCGCCTGGTCCAGCGCCGACGACGATCAGGTCGAACGTGTTCTGTTGCATGGCATCTTCTTCGCGTATGGCTGGTTGCTGGCGCGGACTTCTCCGATCAGCGGTAGCCGGCCGCGCGGGCGATGATTTCGCCGGTCAAGGCAGTCGCTTCCCACTGCGGCATGTGGCCGACGCCCGGGGCAATATGCAGGGCCGCGCGCGGCGGCGCATTCAGTGCGTGTTGCCACGGTATGATTGCGTCGCTCCTGCCGCAGACCAGGGTAATGGGGCACTCAAGCGCCTGCAGATCGGCGCTGATGTCGAGCTGCTGAACACCGTTCCAGCTCACTTCCCGGCACAGCGCGGCCAGCGGCGCGGCCTGCTGCTCCAGGCGCTCGCGCAGGGTCTTCAGGTAGGCGCCGGAAGGCGTTGCGCCGGCAACCGTCAGTTTGCCCATCTCCCGCTCCAGGGACGCGATCGAGCCCGCGTTGACCATACCGTTGAGGAAGGACTGCTCGATCTCGGTACCAAGGCCAACCGGCGCGAACAGCGTCAGCGAGGCAATATCGAGATCCGGCTTGCGGGCAACCCTGGCCGCGACCGCGGCGCCGAACGAGTGGCCGACAAGCGCTATCGGGCCCGGGCATTGTCCGGCGATCGCCTCGGCGACGGCCTCGATGATATCCGTGAAGCGGGTGACGGCGGATCGGCTGCTGCCGTGACAGGGCAGGTCCATGGCCATGACGCGCAGCCCCAGGCGGTTGGCTGCGCTGGCTGTGCCCGCCCAGGTATCGAGATCTCCGAACAGGCCGTGGATGAGCACCAGCGTCGCCGCGTCGCTCGCACCGGGCGGGGTCCAGGTGCGGATGTGCAGTTCGCCGTGTGCGGTGGCGATGTCGCGGTCGTCGACGCTGGCCCGTCCGCCGACCCGGCCTCCGGAATCCGGTTGCTGCGCACCGCCGCGGGTCGCCAGGGCGGCGGTGACATCCGCCTTGGTTACCCTGCCATGCGGGCCGCTGCCGGTAATGGCCGTGATGTCCAGGCCGTTTGTGCGGGCGATCTGGCGTGCCACGGGGGTGGCAAACTTGCGGTCGCTGTCCGGGGCTGCAGTCTGCGGCGCGGCGGGTGCGCCAGGCTGTGCGGCCATAGCGGTGGTGGTCGTTGGCGCGTCGGCGGCCAGCGTTGCGGGGGCCGGTGCGGGCGCCGCGGCGGCGGGCGCGTCGCTCTCTTCCGGGGGCGCTTCGCCCTCGACTTCGATTCGCCCAACCGGCGCGTCGGCGTCTATCAGCTCGTCGGCGCCGATCAACTGCTCGACCAGTTTGCCGTCTTCGGTGGCAGGCACCTCGATAACCGACTTGTCGGTTTCGATTTCCAGCAGGACGTCGCCTTTGCTGAATGTTTCGCCTGGGCTGACGTGCCAGTGGGATACGCGTGCGGCATCCATCGCTTCCCCCATACGGGGAAGCTGGAGATCCTTGATATAGGCCATGCCGTCTTCTCCTTCCTCGTCGCCGCCGGCTCGCGTTGCTCCGGTCTATGTGCAGGGCAATAGTCGGATCGTACTATAATCCAAATCAAATCACATAATGATTCAAATGTTCGATCATGCCGCTTGTTGAGGTCAAGGGTTTGGCGGTATGGCCACGCCGGCGGCGTGTTTGTTATGGCTTGATCGGCCGTGGCATTTCAGAATTCGATACAAAAGGGCTAAAATTCCGCCCGCACCTTGCGGTACATACCGTGCCGCCTTTGCTGGAGTGATTGATGTCAGCTCGACGAACCACTGTTCGAACCGCCTCGGGCGTTGCCTCCGCATCCAGTCAGAGTGGGCCGCTTCGCAAGGCGCTCGACGTGCTGAAAATGGTCATGCAGCCGGTGCATTCGCCGTCCGCCGCGCAGATCTCCGCGACCCTCGGCATTCCACGCCCCACCACCAATCGCATCATCGGCAATCTGATCCGGCTCGGTTTTCTCAAGCGGGACGCGGCACGAAGCCAGCTTATCGAAGGCGATGAGCTGCTCAGCCTCGCGCTCGCCGTGGTCGCCCGCGCCGCCCAGCGCGGGCCGCGGCACGACATCCTGCTGGACCTGGCCGCGACGACCAAGGAGACCTGCAACGTCGGCATCATTGCCAACGGGCGCGTTCGCTACATTGACCGCGTCGAGGCCGAGTGGCCGTTGTCGCTGCGGCTGGAGCCGGGCAGCGAAGTTCCCCTGCATTGCAGCGCCCTGGGCAAACTGCTCCTCAGCCAGCTCCCCCAGGTGCAGCTGGAAAAATATCTTCAGACGATGAAGCTGCGGCGATTTACCGAACACACCATCACCGACGCCGGCCAACTTCGCCGTGAGCTGGAAGCCATCGCCATTGAGGGCGTCTCACTGGATAACGAAGAATATTTTTCCGGAGTCGTCGGTATGGCCGTGCCGATACCCCTGGGTGACGACCATCCGATGCTCGGGCTTGCGGTGGCGGCACCCAGCGCCCGTCTGACCGTCTCAGAACTCCGCAAGGATCTGCCCCTGCTGCACGAAGCCGCCGCAAAGCTGGCGGTGTGTTACCGCGTCGGATAAGACTTCTTCCCCGTATTTCCCCCGGTCTGTCGCTTGCGGTCGCGCGTCGAGCCGCTGCCCGGCCTTGTCCGTCATCTTGACACCGGTTCAAATTTCGATACATTGAGAATTAAATAACGATACATAAAGGCCGGGGACATGTCGCCGCGTGATCCCCGCAGTCCGTTAACCGGACGTGCCGGCTGGAGGAGAACGCAAATGACAATTCGCATCCCCGAGATGCCGTGCAGGACCGGAGCGAGCGCTTTGCGCGTGGCCCTTGCGGTTACAGGCAGGGGGGCGCGATGCGATTTCTCAGGCTGCTGAACGACAACGCCGAACGCTGGCTGATGCTGTGGCTGTATGCGTTTGTCGTTCTGGTCATCGTCATCGAAGTGGCACGGCGGTTCCTGTTCGATTATTCATCGCTGTGGGGTGAGGAGGCGGCACGCTACGCGTTTGTCTACCTGATCTGGATTGGCGCCGCGGTCGGTGTCAAGAACCGCTCCCATATCCGCTTCGACGTGATACAGGTAATGCTGCCGCCGCGGGGCGTGACGTTCCTGGGCGCCGTCGGCAGCGTCGCGATCATCATCTTTGCCTGCTTTGCCTTTTACTGGTCGGTCGATCCGGTGCTGGTTTCGCTCAGGTTCGGTTCAGTCACCGACGGGCTGCGGCTGCCGAGAGCCTGGTTCCTGCTGGCCGTGCCGTTCGGTTTTGCCCTGGTGCTTTTCCGCGCCATCGAAGCGCTCGTCCGCGATGTCAGCGACTGCTGGCATGGGCGCGACCCCATGATCGGCCAGAAGCTCTTCGACGAGGGGTAAAGCATGCTGTATCAATCGTATGACACCGCAATCGAGATCGGCCCCGATGTCATCATCTCGCTGATCCTGCTCGGTGTGCTGTTCCTGATGGCGGTTCCGGTCTGGATCGCGCTGGGGTTGAGCGCGCTGACCATGCTCTGGCTTACCGGGGTGTTGCCGCTGTCGTTGCTCGGCGAGAGCCTGTTCAACGGTGTGAACGCGTTTGCGCTGATCGCGATTCCGCTTTACCTACTGACCGGCGATGCACTTGTCAGGTCCGGTCTGTCCAACAAGCTTCTGAATGTCGCGGAAGCGACCATGGGGTCGCTGCGTACCGGTATGGGTACGTCGACAGTGTTGGGATGCGGCTTTTTCTCCTGCATCTCGGGCTCCGACGCCGCCGGCTGCGCCGCGGTTGGCCGGATGACATTCGGGCGGCTGGTGGAGAAGGGTTATCCGCCAGCGTATGCGGCGGCGCTGGTCGCCTCGGGGGCCTGTACCGGCATACTGATACCGCCGTCCATCGCCTACATCATTATCGGCATGATCCTCGGCATTTCCGCTGCGAGCCTGTTCATCGCCGCCGTGGTGCCGGGTGTGCTGGTGCTGGTCTCGGTGATGGTGACCAATGTCGTGATCAACCGCATTCAGGGTCATGAGAACAGCGAGCTCACGTTCTCGTTCAAGAACTGGCTGCGCGTGGTCTGGGATGCCAAATACGCGCTTTCCATTCCGTTCATCATTCTCGGCGGTATCTATTCGGGCGTCTTTACGCCCACCGAAGCGGCTGCCGTTGCCGTTGCGGTGACCGTTGCCATCGGCTTTTTCAAGAAGACGCTGACCCTGAGCGACATTCCGAAAATGCTGGAAAGCTCGGCCAAGGTGAACGGCGTCATCCTGCCGATTATCGCGGTTTCCCTGCCCCTGGCGCAGGCGCTCATCCTGGTGGAAGTGCCGCAGGGTTTCGTCGCGCTGATTCAGTCCCTGACCGAGGATCCGACCCTGATCATCCTGATGATGCTCGGTGTCTTCATCCTTGCCGGCTGTCTGATGGAGGCCACGCCGAACATCGTGATCCTGGCGCCCATCATGTTTCCGCTGGCGCAGGAAATCGGCATGAACGATATCCAGTTCTGCATCTTCATGATTACCTCGCTCGGCATCGGCTTCATCACCCCGCCGCTGGGGCTGAATCTTTTCGTGATCTCGGGAATAACCGGGCAACCCATATTGCAGGTGGCGAAGAACGCCATCCCCTATGTGTTCTCCATGCTGATCGTGGTGCTCCTGATCGCCTTTATTCCCGGAATCTCCACCTGGGCGTTCTAGGAATGCTCTGAAATGAGAAGGATTTGAATAATGACCAGTCTGCAGGATCTGTTTTCGTTGCAGGGTCGGTGCGCCCTCGTCACTGGTGGCAGCTCCGGGCTTGGAGCCGAAATGGCCACGGCCCTCGCTAACGCCGGCGCCCGGGTGCTGCTCGTTGCGCGCCGTCCGGATGCGCTTGAGAAGGTCAAGGCCCGTATCGAACGCGACGGCGGTGTCGCCGAAACCATCGCCGCCGATATCAGCACCGATGACGGCCTTGCGCAGGTGGTCTCCCGCGCGCGCGCGCTTGGCCAGCATGTCGACATTCTCATTAATGCCGCGGGTATCAATCCCAGAAAACCGGCCCTGGAACTGACGCGCGAGGAGTGGGATGCAACCCTGCACCTGAATCTCAGTGTTCCCTTCTTTCTCGCCCGCGAGCTGGTCGAGCCGATGATGGAGGCAGGCTGGGGCCGGATCATCAATATCGGTTCGCTGCAATCCGTGCGCGCATTTCCCGACAGCGCGCCCTACGGCGCCTCCAAGGGCGGCGTCGTGCAGTTGACCCGCGCCATGGCCGAAGCCTGGTCGGCCCGGGGCGTGTGCTGCAACGCCATCGCGCCGGGGCTGTTTCCCACTGAGCTGACTCAGGCGCTTTACAAGAATTCGGAGGCCGTTGCGCAGATGGCGACGAAAACCTGCTGCGGACGCAACGGTGAACTGTCCGATGCCTGGGGGTTGGCCGTGTTTCTCGCCTCTCCGGCGTCGGCATTCATTACCGGGCAGACAATTTATCTAGACGGCGGGCTGACCGCGAAATAGAGAGACCGCCGGCAACAGAAGCAGGGCGTTACCGCCCGGGCAACGGTTTCACAGATGGGGGCTACATGGCATCGAACATGCGCAAGCGAACAACGGATACGCCCTGGTGGGAGCTGACCACGTCGGATGACGACGTGCGCCAGATCAGCGGCGGCGAGCTTGCTCGCATGCTGGAGCAACTGCTGCTTATCCGCCGATTCGAGGAGAAACTGCTCAAGTTCAGCGTCGAGGGCATTCTTCACGGCCCGGCGCATGCGAGCATCGGGCAGGAGGGAGCGGCAATCGGTGCCATGTCGGCGCTGGGATCGAGTGACAAGATCAACGGCACCCACCGCATGCACCATCAGTTTCTGTCCAAGGCCCTCAACCATGCCGCCCCGGAGGGATACTCGCCGCTCGAGCAGGAGATTCCCGACACGCTGCGCGACGTGGTGTACAGAACCTACTCGGAAATCCTCGGACTGACACCCGGCTACTGCGGCGGCCGTGGCGGCTCGATGCATCTGCGCTATCCGGAGGCGGGCATTCTCGGTTCCAACGCGATTGTCGGCGGCAATCCGCCGCATGCCGTGGGATACGCCTTTGCCGACAAGCTGCGCGGGTCCAGCGCTATCTCCGTGGCATTCTTCGGCGACGGCGCGATGCAGAACGGCGCCGCCTACGAATCCATGAACCTCGCGGCGCTGTACGGCACGCCGACGGTCTTCTTCGTCGAGAACAATCTGTACGCGGTGTCCACGCACGTGTCCGAGCAGACACGAGAGATCCGTCTTTCCGCGCGTGGCCAGGGGCTGGGCGTTCCGGCCATCGAGTTCGACGGCATGGACGTGATTGCCGCGCGTCGCGCGATGCAGGAGGCGCGGACCATTATCGAGCGTGACGGTGGCCCGGTGCTGCTGGAAGCAAAAACCTACCGCTATATGCATCAGTCCGGCGCGCTGAAGGGCAGCGCCTTTGGTTACCGGGACAAGACCGAGGAAGAGGAGTGGCATTCGCGCGATCCGGTGCAGGCGTTTCCTGCTCGCCTGAAGAGCCTTGGGCTCATCGATGACGCGGGCGTGGAAAAGCTGGACCGTCGCGCCGAGGAACTCATCGACGGCGCATTGGGGCGCCTTATCGAGCATTACGGCGATGACAGCAATCAGCGGATTTTCCCGTCGCTGTGGCCGGATCCGGCCGAGGTGGACCACGGCATCCGCGGCGATCTGAGCGAGCTGGCGGAATACACCTGCCGAGAGCTCGAGGATACCGACGCCGGCGACCTCACCGAAGCCCGCTTCGTGGATGTGATGTCGAAGGCGATGCTCGGCAACATGGAACGCCTGGACACTGTGTTTGTCCTCGGCGAGGACGTCCACCGCCTGCGCGGCGGTACCGCTGGTGCCACCAAGGGCATCGGCGAGCGTTTCCCGGATCGCCTGGTCGGTACGCCGATCTGCGAGAACGGCTTTACCGGGCTGGCACTGGGCGCGGCGCTCAACGGCATGCGTCCGGTGGTTGAGATCATGTATCCCGATTTCTCGCTGGTGGCGGCCGATCAGCTGTTCAACCAGATTGCCAAGGTGCGTCACATGTTTGGCGGCGGCTTTGCGGTGCCGGTGGTGGTGCGTAGCCGCGTCTCGGCAGGCACCGGCTACGGCTCGCAGCATTCCATGGATGCCAGCGGCCTGTTCGCGCTCTATCCGGGCTGGCGCATTGTGGCGCCGACCCGGCCCTACGATTACATCGGTCTGCTCAATGCCGCCATCGCCTGCGATGACCCGGTGATGATCGTCGAGTACAGCGAGCTGTTCCAGACCAGGGGCCCGGTTCCGGCCGAGGACTGGAATTACATCGTGCCCATCGGCAAGGCCCGTATCGCCCGGCCCGGCAATCTCTGCACCGTGCTGACCTACGGCAACATGGTCGCGACCTGCTGCGAAATTGCCGAGCGCGGGCTCGACGCCGAGGTGATCGACCTGCGTACGCTCGACCCCATGGGGCTGGACTGGGAAACCATCGAGCAGAGCGTCAAACGCACCAATGCGCTGATGATCGTCGAGCGCACCACCCGCGGCACATCGATCGGCTCCCGGATCGTCAGCGACGCGCAGTCGCGGCTGTTCGACTGGCTGGATCACGAGATCGTCCATGTTACCGGCGCGCACGCATCGCCGGTGGTGTCGAAAGTCCTGGAGCAGGCCGCGCTGGCCGATGCGGGGAAAGTGGAATCCGAGCTGCGTGCGCTGATCGGGCGTCGCGGCGCAGCCTGAGGACATGGTCATGAAGCTTGAAGACAGCCTGCTGCATACGCATCACACGGCCATCTGCGTCAACGATTTCGAACGCGCCAAGGCCTTCTACCTCGATTTTCTGGGCTTCGAGCTGGAAGGCGAGATGGACCATCGAGACGAGCCCACTCTGGGAGAGGTGGTGGGCCTGCCCGGTGCAATCATCCGATGGGCCATGCTGCGCCATGGCAGCCACCGCGTGGAGTTGTTCAAGTACTACGCGCCGCAAGGCGATACGCAGGCTCGCCGGCAATGCGATTTCGGCTACAACCACCTGGCATTCGAGGTGGCGGATGTGGATGCCGTCTACGCGCAGGTGCTGAAGGCCGGCTATGAAACCGTCTCGCCGCCACGGGATATGCGCGGTGGTCGCACCAGGGTGTTCTACCTCAAGGAACCCGAAGGGGCGATCACCGAATTCCTGCAATTCTCGGCTATCGATTAGATGAGTGGAGGTGTCATGAAGCACATGGTCTGCCTGACCGCGCACATCGCCGCCATGCGTGGGGAGCGCCGCGTCGAGGGAGTGGCTTCGGTATGAGCCGCGTCTGTTTTACGGAACGTGTCCGGCCGTTGCTGGGTTGGCTGGCGATCATTCTGTTCGCCGTGTTCTTCGCCAACATCGTTCTGGCCAAGGCCGCGTCAATGGCCGATCAGTCCGTGCCGCTGCTGCCGAATCTGGGCGAGTTTCTGCTATTGCATGCCGCCACGATCACGCTGATCGCGTATCTGCTCTGCGAGGAAGCCAGGAAGGGACTATCCAGGCCGGGTCCGGAAGGAGATCAGTCAGGAGGTGCCTGAAACAGCGAGAGTCCAACTCTGCCGAAAAGCATAAGAAAGACACCACGAGGAGTGAGAAATGAAAAACGAAGAGAAACAGACTACCGCATTGAGCCTTGAGTCCAGTTCCCGTCGGGACTTTCTCCGCTTGACCGGCACGGCCGGGTTTACGGTCGCCGCAGTGGTTGCCGGCGCCGGGTTGCTCGGCAATCGCGAGGCCGAGGCACAGAGCCGTAACGAGGAGCGCGAGCGCGAGGCGGCTGCGCAATACACCATGACCATGGGTACAGCCTACCGGCTGGGCACGGACCGCAGCTTTCCCGTCATGCAACTGCAGTTGAAGGAAAACATCCAGAACGCGACGCGTGGCAAGGTTTATGTCCGCCTTGTTCCGGGTGGTTCCCTGGGTGCGGGCACCGAGCTGGCGGAGAAAGTGCAGACCGGCACTATCCAGGCGGCACAGCACTCGATGGCCAATTTCGCGCCGTTTGCCTCAGCCGTTGACCTGATCAACATTCCGTACTGGTGCGGCGATAATCAGCAGTTCGCCAATCTCGTGACCTCCGATGTCTGGTTGAAGGAAGTGGACGCGCGGGTCGAGGAGAACGGCTTCAAGGTACTGCTTTATCAGCCGGTTGATCCACGTACCGCTTCCGTGCGCCGCGGCCTGAGGGATGAACCGATCCGGGTGCCGGACGACCTGCGCGGCGTCAAGTTCCGGGTGCCGGGCTCGCGGATACTGGGGCAATTCTATCGGTTGCTTGGCGCCAATCCGACGCCGGTGGCCTGGGGTGAAACCGCCTCGGCGTTGCGTCAGGGCGTGGCGGATGCATTGGATCCGAACGTCATGGGCCTGAATCTGTTCGGCTTCAAGGACATCGTCTCCCACGTCACCTTCATCCGCTCCGTCCCCGACGGCGGCGTTTACTCCTGCAACCTGGACTGGTTCAACAGCCTGGATTCGGATACCCAGGAGGCCATCAAGTGGGGTGCGCACGTCACCTTCCTGCAGAATCTCGCCCAGGTGCCCGCATCACGCGAGTATTCCATGGCGGAGATGGCGGACGCCGGCGTTCAGTTCTATTCGCCATCCGACGACGAGATGGCGCAATGGAAAGCGAAGGCCGGTGCCCAGCTGCCGGAGTGGGACGCCATCAAGAAAGAGCTGGTCGGCTCTCTGGATGTTTTCGAGAGGTTGAACGAGGCCGCCAATACCGCCAGCAGGTATTACGTACACGACGCCTGAGTTCCGTCAGGCGCACAGCCCCTGTGCCGAAGTGAAGCTAGGACTTGAACCGGCGACACCCTCTGGGGCCGCCGGTTTTTCTTTATGCAGCCGACTGGCGCTGCTCCGCCCGTTGCGCGAACAGCCGCGTCAATGGGCTTTGCGGGCGGACGGACAGGCGTTCCGCGGCCAGCGCCCGGGCCAGTGCATCCTGTCCGGAGCGAAACGCCGCTTCGATCAGCGTCAGGTCGATCACGTCGCGCTGCGCGTGACTGCCGCCAAAGCGGTGTGCGATGGAGCGGATGGGCCGAATCAGCTGCGTGGTTTCAGCGTAGTTGCCCACGCCGAACGCGACAATGGCCTTGCACAGAACATGTCCGACATCGCGCGTGAACACGGCATTGTCATCGGTGCGCGCCATGGCCTCGTGCTGCGCGGCGATGACTGCCTCGGCCGCCGGGAGTCGCCCTGCGCCGACCAAGGCCATGACGGCATGAACGTCGTTGAAGGCATAGTTGCCGGCGGTGGCGATTGGCGCCCAACCGTCGGCGACAGACTGCCAGCGATCGCCGACGTCGATACCCTGAAGCATCAGGCGCCACAGCAGCGCGGAGGCATCCGCCATGTCGAGGATCACGTTGGAGTGGGCACCATGGATCGGGCCGTCAAACAGGGCAAGCGCTTCCTCGAGCTCACCGATCTCCAGATGATAGAGCGCGAGATGCCACCAGTTGTGCACGGCAAAGAAGCTATCCGTCGCCCATCCTTCGCGGTTTACCTGCATCCAGGCGATTCCGTCGCGCTGTCGCCCCTGCATCTCCATCACATGGGCGACCGCGTGCTGCGACCAGCCGTCACGCGGCTGTAGCTCCACGCCCCGGCGACCCTGCTTTTCGGCCAGCGCATAATTGCCGGTCTCCTCCAGCCCGAAGGCGTGCATGCCGAGTATCGAGTGATAGCCGGGCATGGCTTCATCCCAGGCTGGCAACGCCCGCGCAATGCGGTCGCGCAGCATGCGTGAATGGCCGGTATAGAAATCGATCAAATGCCCGGCAAGCAGGGCGAGCGCATCGCGCGGCGCATCGATTGTAACGTCCTCCAGCACCCGACCGGCCTTATGCCAGTGGCCATTCACCAGATGGCCGACCGCCGCGACGTGGCCGCGCTCGCGCGCATTCATGGGCAGATTTGCGGCCGTCGAATGGCTTTCGCGGGCAACGGCAACGGCTTCGGGTTCGGTGCCGAGCAGGTGCAGGTACGCCCTGAGCACATGGGCCATGGTGAAGTCCGGCCTGGTCGCGATTGCCGCATCCACAGTGGCCACGGGATCGTTCGCGTAACACTGCAGCTGACGCACGGCGTCAAGATAATGCGAAAGGCTGGTGTCGTCGGTTCCGCTCAGCGCAAGGCCAAGATTGTCTTTCCTGGTACGCATGTCGATGTTACCTCGTTGCCATTGTGTATTTACGGGTCGGTTCAGGTGACCAAGTCACCTATACTTCGCAAAGGCTGTTGTGGCGGCGCCGGTGATCTGGTCGGGGCTCGCGTTCATTGCCCTTACACACGTAAAGGCGTGAGTTGCCGCCTCACGATGTGAGGCGGATAGCCTCGGCTTTCAGGCAGGTGCGGGGGGAGGTCGGAATTGCGGATTCACGAGACCGGCCAGCGATGGACAGCCGCGAAGCCTGGTACCGAGCCAGTACTGGCGCTGCTGCCTTTTGCCGTTCAGAGCGGCTCCGACGGTGACGAGCTCATCGCCCAGGGATTGCTGGAAGACATCTGCGGCGAACTGACCCGATTCCCGGCATTGCAGGTTATATCGTGGATGTCCGGAAGGGCGGTGGCCGATTTGCCCGATCCCGAGGTCGGTGCTCGTCTGGGCGCTACCCATGTACTGCGCGGCAGAGTGCGCAGAACGGGGGCGCGGCTGCGCGTCAGCGCAACGCTGGTCGAGAGCCAGGGCTCGACCCAGCTCTGGACTGAACAGTTCGATGCCGCGGCCGAAGAGATTTTCACTATCCAGGACGAGATCGTCGCCCGGATCGCGGTCATCCTGATTGCGCGGCTTGAGGAGCGGGCGCTGCGGGTGGCACGGCGCAAGCCCACCGACCAGCTCGCCGCCTATGAGGCGTGCCTGCGCGGCCTGATGCTGCTGCGGGAGGGCACCCTGGAGGCCGACGAAGGTGCACGCCCGCTGTTCCGGCATGCGCTGGACCTTGATCCGCTCTATGCCCGCGCGCATGGCGGGTTATCACTGTCCTACTTCAATGAATGGAGCTGCCAGTTCTGGGATCGTTTCGAGGAAAATGGCCGGCAAGCGTACACGCATGCGCACCGTGCGCTTGATCTTGACGATCGGGATCCGATGCTGCACCTGATTATCGGGCGTATCCAGCTCTACAATCGCGCCTTCGATCATGCGTCCTGGTATTTCGACCGCGCGCTCGCGCTCTGCCCCAACGATGCCGAGACGCTGATTCAGCTCTCGCTTTGCGAGGTCTATCTGGGACGGCCGGATGCCAGCATCCGGCATGCCGAAAAGGCCATGCGTCTGAATCCCTATCACCCTGACTATTACCATGCCTACGCGGCACTGGCGCATTTCGCGGCAAGGGATTTCGACCGCACCCTGGCGGTCGGCAGCAACATCGGCACTCCGCCGATGATCGACATTCCGGCCTATACCGCCATTGCCCTGGCCCACCTTGGCCGGATGGAAGAAGCGCGACAGGAACTGGCCCGATACCACGCCGTCTTTGAGGAAAAGATCACCTATGGCCGGCAGCCGCAACCGGGGGAGGCGTGCCAGTGGCTGATTGCGGTCACTCCATTCAAGCGCAAGGAAGATGAAACCTTTCTGCTGGAAGGGTTTCAGCTACTCGATGCCGTTACCGAACAGGCCGCTCAGCCGCGCACCCCGTTCGCGGCGGATGTCGAGCAGGGCACGTTCGTCCGCCAAGGTGAGGGATGGGTACTGGAATTTCGCGATCAAAAGGCAATCATCGGCGACATGAAAGGTCTGCACGATATCGGACGCTTGCTCGCACGGTCCGGAGATGAGATCCATTGCCTTGATCTTGCCGACCGCGCGGATCACGGCTACGGCGGCGACGAAGTGCTGGACAGCGCGGCGCGGCAGAGCCTGAAAGCCCGAATTCGCGATCTGCAGGAGGAGCTGGGCGAGGCAGAGGACAACAACGATCTCGGCCGTGCCGAGCAGGCACGGCAGGAGCTGGATCAACTGGTGGAAACGCTGTCCGCGGCACTTGGCCTTGGCGGACGCCAGCGCCGGATCGGCAACCTCTCCGAGCGCACCCGCACGACGGTCACCTGGCGCATACGCCACGCGGTACGCAAGCTGCGCGAGGTGCACGAGCCACTGGCCCGACATCTGGAAAACAGCCTGCGTACCGGCACATTCTGCGCATATAAACCGGAACATCCGGTCAGATGGCGAATGTCGTGAGTGTTTACCGGTTAGCGTCCGGAGTCAGAACGTTATCCTCACACCCGAGGTCGGCTGGTGCGGCGGGCTGGCGCGACTCGTGGAGCCCCGCCCGCAAGGCCGTCCGGCCCGAAGGGTGGCCGCAGGGATGCGGCCACCGGGCGACAGCACAGGGATGTGCTGTTGTCCGGCCAGGCCTTGCGGGCGATCAGGGCGCAGCGTGGAGCGACAGCCCGCCACACCAGCCGACCGGATCGAAGCCTCCCACGTCGTCAGGACAACCTCCTGGGACCAAACCGCCTAATGAACCACCTTCTCCCAAATAATCAGGCCCCAGACCAGCACCGTGAGCAGCAGGCTGACGAACACCGCGGCGGACGCGGCATCCTTGGCGGATCCCGCCAGCGCGTGGAATTCATCGCCGACACGATCCACCGCGGCTTCGAGCGCGGTATTGAGCAATTCGGTAATCAGCACGATCAGCAGCGTGCCCACCAGCAGGCCACGTTCCGCCGCATTGTCACCCACCAATAGACCCACCGGAGTGAGCAGCAGGGCAAGCCACAGTTCCTGACGAAACGCAGACTCGAACCGGTAGGCAAAACGCAGCCCGGCGAAAGAGTACAGCGCGGCGTGATATAAACGGCTAATGCCGGTGCGACCTGGTTTCATGGGGCGATTATGCCTTTGCCGGCATGCCGCGGCGACCGTATTTTGCGCAGACGTCATGCCTGGGGAGCGCCATGAGACTAAATCAGAGGCTCCCTGGCGACCGATTTCCGCCAGGATTTGACGAGGAGGTTGAATGAAAATCGATCGTCTGGATCACCTTGTGCTGACCGTTCGCGACGTCGAAGCAACGATAGCCTTCTACGTCAATGTGCTCGGCATGGAGCCCGTGACGTTCGGTGCGAACCGAAAGGCGCTGGCATTCGGACAGCAGAAGATCAACCTTCACCCCGCTGACGCGCCCTTCAAACCGCACGCGGCCGAAGCGGTTCCGGGCTCCGCTGATCTGTGCCTGATCACGGCCACACCCATTGGCGAAGTCGTGGCCCATCTCGAGCAAACAGACGTCACCCTTGAGGTGGGGCCCGTAGGCCGTACCGGCGCGCTCGGCCCCATTACCTCGGTCTACTTCCGGGACCCCGACGGCAATTTGATTGAAGTTTCCCGTTATGACTGACGTCATCCCCGGAAATGCCCGCCAACGCCGGAGATGGATACCGCCAACGGCATACCACGTATGAATGCGGATCCGCCCATTTACGCAAACCGGCCGCCGGGGGACTATAAGGCATTGCCACGCATGATCAGAGCGCGGTTTGTCATATCACGGCATGGTGAGACATGGACGAATCAACTGATGGCACAATCGAAGTGACCATTTTCCGAGGGATTGACGGCGTGACCGAGAACCATATGCAGGCGGCGTCACGCAACGTTACGCCGCTGCTCGCTGAAATGCCCGGCTTCATCAGCCGGCAGTTCGGTGCCTCGGAAGATGGCAAGTATATCGATATCGTCCAGTGGGCGGATCTGGAATCGGCGAAGGCCGCGGCGGAGAAGGTCAAGGGCATCCCAATCTGCGATGCGTACTTCGGCCTGATCGACAGGGACAGTATGGATTTCACGGTCTTCTGAGCGCCCGCGCTGCCTGTCAGACTCCTTAAGTGTTACCTTTGCGGCCTATACGTGAATTCAGCCCGGGTAACCGATCTTGACAACCAGATCCCTGTCATCCCCCGCCGCCACGTGGGTCATCCTGCTGCTCGTTATCCTGATCTGGGGTGTGAACTGGCCGGTAATGAAGGTGGGGCTGGATTATATTCCGCCACTCTACTTCACGGTCATTCGCCTGCTGCTGGGCGGGCTGTGCATGCTGCTGGTCGCCGTGGTGGCGGGCAAGTTCAGGCTGCCCACACGCGAGGAATGGCCGTTGGTGCTGGGTGTGGGGCTGATTCAGATCGGCGCGTTCCTGGCCCTGGTCACCGTTGCCCTGCAGTTTGTTCCCGCCGGCCGGTCGGCGATTCTTGCCTACACCACGTCTATATGGGTGCTGCCCGTCGCGGCCATGACCCTGGGCGAGCGACTGAGTGGGGCACGCCTGCTCGGATTCGGGCTCGGTATTGGTGGCGTGGCGGTCATGTTCAATCCGTTCGGGCTCGACTGGACAAAGCCGGGCGTGCTGCTGGGCAATGGCCTGCTGCTGCTGGCCGCGTTGCTATGGGCCTTGCTGATTGTGTTTGTCCGCGCCCGCCGGCATCAGGGCCCGCCCCTGGTGCTGGCGCCGTGGCAGTTTGCCGTTGCCGCGGTCATGCTGGCGCCGGCTGCGGTGCTGTTTGAAGATGCCGGCCGAATTCAATGGTCGAGTCCCGAGTTGCTGGTCATTCTGTTCTACAATGGCACATTGGCGACGGCATTCTGTATCTGGGCGATGATCACCATCACGCGCTCCCTGCCCGCGGTCACGACGTCGATCGCCAGTCTGGGGGTACCCGCGTTCGGGCTGTTTGCCTCGGCGGTGGCGCTTGGCGAGCGCCTCTCGGCCACCAATGTGCTGGGGCTGCTGTTGATCGCCGGTGGCGTGATCGTCGTTGCCCTGACCGATCGTGGCAAGACGGCGATGCCCTGAGCGAGAGTAGGGTAATCCCGCGGAAATCGGAGCGCATGTGAGAATCAGGCACGACACCCGTCGCGCTTACAGGCTCGCCCCGCATTGTCGGACCCGTTCGATCGGGAACACCCGAGCGGCCGGGAAGCGGTCGATGACCCGGAAGTAATCCCAGGCTTCCCGGCTTTGATCAGGCCGTTTCACCTCGACGAAGTACATGTCCTTCACCAGTTGGCCGTCCAGTCCGATCCGACCGTTTTCGGAGAAGATGTCCTGTATCGGCATGGCGCGCATCTGATCGGCCACGGCCCCGGGATCATCGTCCTGCACGATCGCAACGGCATCCAGATAGTGGCCGATTGCAGAGTAGACACTGGCATGAACGGCGTCGGGCATGATGCCCGAACGCGCGTAGAACGCCCGCGACCAGGCTTCAACCAATGCGGCGTGGGCGCTGCCGTCGGCAATCCGCCAGACGAACGGCGATACGGTCGTTAGCCCGGCAGCCGTATACAGGCCGATCTGGCGGATATCGGACGACGATAGCTGCAGGGCGGTCAACTGCTTTTCCCGGGGCGTCAGGCCATGTTCATAGGCCATGCGGATTGCGCTTACCGTGCTCACGCCCGGTTCAATGACGCCGAGCACATCGGCGCCGGAATTCACTGCCTGGCGGATATAGGGCTCCATGTTGCGCTCACCCGGCTTGAACTCCGCCCCCCCTATGAGTTCCGAGCGGTTGAGCATCAGCACTTCCTCCAGTAGTTCCGGTAAGCGGGATCTGGCGGATTCCTGTGAAGCCACATAGAACCAGCGTTTCGGCCCCTGATCGGCGAGCCCGTCGCGTGCCCCGGCAGCGTATGTGTAGACACCCGGCATCCACTGGAACGAGGTTGGGGCGCAGTAGTCGCTGGTCAGGGCGTTGGTGGCGGCGCCGCTGTGAATGAATACCATGCCGTAATCCCGCGCGTAATGATGTACGGCCAGCGCCGTTTCCGCGCTGTCGATGGTGATCGCCAGGTCAATGCGGGAGAGCCTTGAGGCCGCCCGCAGGCCCGGCACCGCGCGATCGGCATAGCCGCCGGTGTCGATGGGCACGATGCGCACAGGCGCATTGCCGACTGTTTTGCCGCGGTGTTCCACCGCGATCTCCGCTGCCAACAGCATTGCATGGTTGGCAATGGCGTTATCTCTTTCAAGGTCGCCGATCACGGCAATTCGGATCTGCTGATCGGACACCGCGTATGCGGACTGGAAGGCGGCGAACGCAAGGGCCACCAATACAAGCAGGTAACGTGTCATATCGATCGTCCATGGTCAGTGGCAGCGGGAAGCGCGTCGCCGTCGCGGCAGGTCCGACTCCCCTTCCGTGCGTGCGCATCACTTCCCTGATAGTCAATGAGGCTACCCAATGGCCGGCACCGGAACCATTCCCCGTTCGGGTTATGACGTGCGGCTACCCAATCCTGCGCCGGACCTGTTCCACCATCCCGGCAATGCGACAGCTGCCGGAAAATGGCGGAACCGAGCATTGGCGGGGCCTGCCGGCGCGGTACTGCGTTGCGCCGTTACAGCGGTGAAACACCGGCCTTGCTCACCGCAAGGGCGCCCATGCCGACGGACTCAGGCGCGACGGGGATTTCCGTTGATGGTCTGCTTCTTGCTATCTCACTGGTCCCGGAGCCCGCGGGCACCGGATACCCTGTAACCAAATGTCATAAGGAGCTAGACCTATGAGCATCAAGAAAACGCTGACCGCGCTGTCCATTGCCACGGTGTTCGGACTGGGCGGTCAAGGGCTTGCGATGGCGCAGGATGACAATGTGGACGCGCAGAACAGGTCGGCTTCGGCCAATGATGATTCAACCGCAGTTGCCGTGGCGGATTCCGCCAACGACAACTCCGTCCATGACGAGAGTATCGATGTGAAAGTGGAAGACTCCCTGAATGACAATTCGGATAACAGCGCCAACTTTCGGGATTCCTTTAACGAGACCGTGAAGCTGAACGCCAGAGTGGCAGTCGGCGTACTCGAGGGTGCCGTGGGGTACAACGTCCAGGTCAACAACGAAAGCAAAGTCAGCGCCGACAACAACATCAGTCAGGGTGCGATCGAAAATGTCAGCGGTATCTCCCAGCTTTCGCAGAACAACGGTGCCAACAGTCTGGTACAGCAGAACGTTACCGTGCAGGGCAACGTAGGCTACTAATCACTCGATTCATGGATCGGGCCTCGGCAAACGAATTGCCGGGGCCTCCTTCACAAGGAGGCAATCGCATGAAAAAAAGTGGCCAGTTACTGGCTTGTCTGGCGTTGTCCGTGCTTTGTGCGGCGCCCGCCGTTGCAGATCAATTAACGTTCAGCTCTCCGGCAGAGGAGATGGAACTCCAGGATAGCCGAGGGATGGCGGATCACTCACAGTTGCAACTTAGCCAGTCGTCCCAGCGTGCCGAAATGACTGGCAACCAGATCGGCACGGCCTATACCGGAAGCAACTATCTGAGCTCCGATGCGTTCGGCAGCGTGACCGGCGTGACGTCCGTCATTCAGAACACGGGCAATCACGTCATTATCCAGGACGCCCTGGTGCTGAATCTGTCCGTCACGCCATGAGAGTCGGTTGGCTTGTCCTGGCGACCCTGTGTCTGCTGCCGGGTATCGGATTGGCGGGCACCGTCTGGACGCCGGGTGGTTCCCATGCTGTTCCGGTGGTAAGCCTGAAGGAAGCACGTTTCCACGCCGTCATACGTCAGCAGTACGATTACAGCTGCGGGGCGGCCGCCTTGGCCACGCTGCTGACATATCATTATGACGACGTCGTGGCGGAGGCGACGGTATTCGACAGTATGCTGACACAGGCGAACAGGGCCGTCGTGGAACAACAGGGGTTCTCCATGCTGGACATGAAGAATTTCCTGGAGGCGCGAGGGTATCCGGCGGATGGCTTCCGCGCTGATCTGGATGCACTGGCGGAGAACGGCATACCCGCAATAGCGCTGATTAACGTCAACGGTTACCGACACTTTGTGGTGGTCAAGGGCGTGACGGATGACGAGGTTCTGATTGGCGACCCGGCGCTGGGCGTGCGCGTTTATGGCAGATCGACATTCCAGGAAATCTGGAACGGGCTGCTATTCGTGATTCTCGACAAGGCGAATATCGCCGGTAAATCCTTCAACGATGCGGCTACCTGGCGTGTGCGCACGCGGGCGCCGTTTGGTTTGGCGTTACAACAGCCCGGCCTCAGCGGTTTTACGCTGAGCCTGCCGCGATCGGGAGACTACTGACATGAAACGTGTTTCATTATTTATGTTGTTGTTGCTGGGGGTAAATGCGCCTCCGGCGTTGGCAGTCCAGTCGTTTTCGGCGCTCGCTTCCATTCCGGATCAGGAACTCGCCGCGCTGCGCGGCGGCTTCGTGTTGCCCAACGGAGTAGAGCTCAGCCTGGGGCTGGAATCCGGCGTGCTCATCAACGGTGAGCGCGTAGCGCATGCCATGTGGCTTAACGGCGATATGGCGCGTTCGCAGTTGGGAATGGAGCAGGCCGGGCTGAGTGTCCGGCCGCTGGAGTCACAGCACGGTTTGGGCTGGGTAGTACAGAACCAGCTTGATAATCAGGTGATACAGCATATCAGCGAGTTGCACCTGAACCTGGAAGGCGTACGCGGCCTGGCGGGCGCTGATCTGGGGCGTATGACTGAAGCGCAGTCGGTCTTTCAGGTTCTGCGCTGACGGAAAAACCATTGTGAGAAACTGCCCGGCTGTGCAAACCTGCTCCGCCGGGCAGGTCATCCCGCCGAATGACTATCCACGCTCGTTCCCGGTACATGTTTTTTCAAACACTCACCAATTTGGAAGCTATAATCCCCATGCTTCCAATTTGTTCTTGTCAGCGTCTGTATATTGCCCAGTTGTTCATTTTTTTATCACCGAAATTAAAATAGCGAGAAAAGAGTGGAGTTCGTAGAAAACCAGAAAGTGAACATGATCTGGATTGATGAAACAAGGCGGAATGCCATGAAAATTAATTTCCCATGGTCCTTTTTATGGGAGGCGAATATAGTCTGGATAAAGGCGGATCATTTATTGGATTAATAGAAAGCGCATTATTTCTGAATGAGCGCAGGCAGCGCAAAAAACATTCAGGTTAGTAACTACATCTACCGGCACTAAGGATGGTTTTGGGTATGATGTCCAAGCGATATGTCCTCTATCTGCAACTATCGAAACAGGGCGGCTCCCTGCCTGCGGAGTTGTCTCGTCAGGGCTGGCAGATGATGCCCGCCCTGACGCCAGACCATGCCTGGGCCCTGGACCGAGAACATGATTTCCGTGTCGGCGTTATTGACTTGAGCGCAGCGGAACTGTCGGAGGAATGGCGGGACTTTCTCCTCGCCTACCAGCACATTCGCTGGATCGCATTGCTCGGCAGGCAGTCGCTGGAGCGGGCCTCGGTGACCAAGACAATCTATGATCACTGTCACGACTACCACCTTCTGCCCATCGACGGATTACGACTGAGCTATTCCCTGGGGCAGGCGTGGGGGATGGCGGAATTATGCAAGCAGCGTGAGCCGGCCGCGGCGGAACACCGGATGGTCGGGCGAAGCGAGCCCATGCGCCGGATCCTGCGATTGATCCCACGCATTGCGGTGGTCGAAGCACCGGTGCTCGTGCAGGGTGAGAGCGGTACCGGCAAGGAGCTTGCCGCGCAGGCTATTCATCAGAGTTCCAGGCGGGCGGCGGGGCCGTTCATTGCCGTCAACTGCGGTGCGTTACCAGGCGCTTTGGTGCATTCGGAACTGTTCGGACACGAGCGCGGTGCGTTCACCGGCGCAACGCAACGCAGAATCGGACGTATCGAAGCCGCCAACGGCGGCACCCTTTTTCTGGACGAAATTGGCGATCTGCCGTTGGAATTGCAGGTCAATCTGCTGCGCTTTCTGCAGGAAGGAACCATTGAACGCCTCGGTGCGGCGCGGTCGATGTCACTGGATGTGCGCGTCATTACCGCAACCCATATCAACCTGGAGCAGGCGGTAACCAAGGGAGCGTTCCGTGAGGATCTCTACTATCGGCTGAACGTCCTCAGGCTGACCATTCCGCCGCTGCGTGAGAGGTCCGATGACATCCCCCTGCTTGCCGAACATGCTTTCCGGCAATTCCTTTCTGAAAGCGACGGCGGAGTTCGCGGCTTCAGCCCCCAGGCAGTGGAGGCCATGCAGGCGTACGACTGGCCGGGCAACGTACGGGAACTGATCAACCGGATCAGGCGCGCCACGGTGCTCTGCGATCATCCCCTCATCACGCCCTCGGACCTGGATCTGGACCGGCCCCAGCTGCAGGCGCAACGGCGGATCGTCACGCTCGCCAAGGCCCGGGAGGAGGCCGAGAAGGCAGCCATTCAGGCGGCGCTGGCGCGCTACAAGCATAACTATTCTTTGGCTGCGAGATTACTGGGAATCTCCCGAACCACGCTTTACCGGATGCTGCAACGCCATACCCTTGACTCCCGATAAGGGGTGTCGACGCGCAGCGGACATCTGCAAACACTCACACCAAACCTACCAGTAGAAGGAGTTTCACCATGGCGTCACGGACGCGCCGATACGGCTTGTTTACCGCTCTGATCATGCTTTCTTCGCCAGTTTCCGCGCAAATGGCGGACGATTCCGCTGCTCGGCCGGACCCCACAGCACCCATTGCCGGAGAGCGATCGGTGCTGACTTCGCGGGGCGGTCTGGTCATCGAGCCGTCCATACAGTACATCCATTCCTCGGCAACCCAGGTTGCCATAGACGGGTTTACCGTGATTCCGGCTATTGCCATCGGCCTGATCAATGTCGGCGAGGTTCAACGGAACAGCTTCATTGCCGCGCTCGCACTCCGATACGGGCTGACCAGCCGGCTTGAGGCCGAGGTCAAGGTGCCGTGGGTGTGGAGGGATGAACAGATACGTCAGCGCGATGTCATGCAGGGGAGTGACTTCGATATTGTGCAGGGCTCGTCCGGCGAGGGCCTCGGTGACGTGGAGTTCGGTTTGCGCTATCAATTCAACCGGGGCGTCCGCGGACCCGTGGTAGTGGGGGGGCTCCGAGTCAAAAGCAATACAGGAACCGGACCCTTCGATGTGAGCCGGAGAGCATTGCTCTCGGAGCACGGAATCCAGGTCGGGGAAATTTACGAGGAGCAGCCTACGGGCTCCGGTTTCTGGTCCGTACAGCCCAGCCTGACGCTTATTGTCCCCTCTGACCCGGCCGTGCTGCACTTCAGCATCAACTATTTATGGAACGTGGAACGCGATATGCGCGGCATGGCCGGGCGAATAAATCCCGGCAATGCCGTGGGAGCGAGCCTGGGGCTGGGACTTGCGATCAATGACCGTACTTCATTTAGCCTGGGCTATGACCATGCCGTTGTCGGCAGGACGCGCCGCGACGGCGATTCAGGCCTCGACCCCACGTTCAAACGGATCAACGTGGGGACTGCACTGATCGGGTTCAGTCATCGTCTGAGCGCGCGCCGCAGTCTGAACATCGGCATCGGGTTGGGTGCCACCTCGGCGGCCCCCGACGCACAGATCAGTCTGCGGCTTCCCATCCGGATCTGACAGCGCCGATGGCCCGCCCTGCGGGGCTTTGCAGCCTGCCCGTAGTCGGCGTTGCGCCTCCTGGCAAGGGCGCGCCATTGCCGGCGAGCCGCGCCTTGCCCACGGGCACGCTGCAAGGCCAGAGCTCCATGGGAATAAATCAGAGGCTCCCTAGGCAAGGTCGAGCAGATGCTTCTCGACCGCAGAGACATGCGGGTCCTCCACGTTCAGCTCTCGCAAGGCATTGGCCAGATGCAGGAGATAGTCGCTGTTGCGTCCGCTCGGCCCGACGGCCTGCGCTATGTGGCGGGCAATGGCGCGTTCGGCCGCGGGGCCGAGATAGGCAGCGTTGTCCGCGGTTGCGATATAGACCAGGCCCTCGGCGCTGGTGCCGTCTTCAAAGGTCAACTCGGTGGTAAAGCGCAGGTAACCGTTCTTTTCACGCAAATCCAGATGGCCGAAGACCTGCGGCGTAATCAGATAAGCGGCGCCTCCGCAGACGGCACCCTGCTCCGGGATCAGCGTGACCACCCGCCCAGGCGCATCCGAGGTACCCCTGTGGTCATGCGAGCCTTGCCAGAACCGTCGAACCCAATGCCTGATTCGCGCGGGCCGGCGATCGATGAACGGAAAATCCGCCTTGAAGATCAGCGAGCCGTAGCCGAACAACCAGACCTCATGGTGGTTATCGAACCGATCCATCTGTTTGTTGATCGCGACGGTGTTGAAAGACATGCAGCTGTTCCCGGATCTTCGCTAATGGGGTCTTTGTCCATCATCCTCATTAATCACCGTCCCAAGCGCATTAGCCAACAGGAACGCGGCATTTTCCTTTCCGACCAGATCCATTGCTCTGATTATCGTGGTGGCAATCAATAGTTCAAGGGCATGAATTGAGTCACCTTGTTCTCCTTCAACTTCGGACAGATAGGCGTTAGTGTATTTTATTGCCATGCTACTTAACTGGTTTGTCATATGACCCCCGTAAAAAATGTATGTCGTTCCCCCGGGTTATGATCTCCTGCTGGAAAGTCATTTCTCAAAAGATTTTAATTGCTTATATGGCCAAATCTGCCGATCAACCCTTTGACGACGATGCCGAGGGGAATTTAATACTTTTCGTTTTGGAGGTGTCAAGGCATTTATTGTTCTTGATGGTAAATTAAAAATAACCTTCTCTATACAATATTAATAAGAAAAACAGGGCCGTCAGATGCCTGTGAGCGCATTGCCCGCGAGCGTGCGCGGATCAATGTCTCTCTAGGGAGACATTGATCTATTCCCATGGGGCTCTGCGGAGCCATCGGCGCGCACTGGCAAGGCGGCGTTCGCAGGCAATGGCCGTCGCCCTTGGCAAGGACGCGCCATTGCCGGCGAGCCGCGCCTTGCCCACGGGCATGCTGCATAGCCAGAGCTCCATGGGAATAAATCAATGTCTCCCTAGAATAGCCATCATCGTACGCGTGTAGGGCGCATCCAGCCCCTGCTGTTCGCAGCGGCGCAGAACCGCGCCGCAGATAGCGTCCAGTTCCAGTGGTCGACCCTGTTCGCGGTCGACCAGCATGGACGTCTTGATGGCATCGAAGTTGTAGATCAGCTGAAACATCTCTTCCACATCGGTTTGGCTAAGTGGTTCGTCCTCGATCTGCGAGGCTAGTCTGGCTTCCTCCATCAGACCGCGGATGACGGGCTCCAGCCGCGGATCGTGCGTCAGGCTGCGTGTATCCAGCCCGATGATGGCGGATAGCGGGTTGACTCCGTTATTTACGGATAGCTTGCGCCAGAGGGCATGCCGAATGTTGTCGCTGATCGATACGTCGATGTCTGCGTCTCGCATTGCCTGGTGCAAAACCGGTAGAAGGTCGGTGGCGGGCCCGCTCACGGGCACCCTGGGCCAGACGCCCATGACGACCTGGGCGACGCCGGTGGCGGTCACCATGCCGGGTCGTTCCACGTGGGCACCAATGCGCACCGCGAGGCCGCCCAGTATGCGGTCCTTTCCCAGTGCCGCGGCCAACAGGGCCTCGTTGTCGACGCCGTTCTGTAGCGACAGCGTCACCGGTGCCGGTTCCGGCCCTGCCCATGCCCGGATGGCGGCGGCGGTCTCGGCAGTCGCGCCGCCCTTGAGCGTCACCACCAGCAGATCCAGCTCCGCTGGCCGGAAGGTGTTGAGCAGGTCATCCATCGACATGGCCCGTACCGGCTGCCGAAACTGCAGTGCCGGGTGCTCGACCACCAGGCCGTCCCGCTGCATGGCCTGCAGATGAGGCCCTCGGGCCACGAGAATCACGTCATGGCCGGCGTTGATCAACCGGGCACCATAGAAGCAGCCTATGCCCCCGCTGCCAAGGATGGCGATGCGCATGCTCCGTCCCCACGTATTGGAAAACCTCGACAAAAATACCGGTTTTCGTCGACTAGAGCACTCATTGGGACATTTCCAGGCTTCCGAATTTGATCCCGGTCGAGTTAAAGTTGTGTGATTATCGATTTCCGATCTTTTTCTATGTGCGAGGAATGTATGGCAAAAAAGGAACGTCGCAAGAACACGCCCCCGGTGCCGCAACGGGAAAATCTGGCCAAGATGTTGAATTCCAATCAGCTTTTGACCCTGCATCGGCTGGAGAACTACGGCTGGCAGCTGAAGTTCGTGCGTCGACCGCTGTTTCAGGATCCCGTGTTGATTCTTTACAACGCGACCGACGGGCGTCATTCCCTGCTCGAGGCCGACGGCAGCGTGCTGCCGCTCGAAGACATGGGCATCCGGGATGAGAAGGTCGAGTCGTGACAGACCTTGCCCAGGGGCGGTATACAGTCTCCTCAAGCAATCGCTAGACCCGCCTGGCATCCGGAATGTTCATGAGGTTCGTGCCCGATGGGACCGGGAGTTGCTGTCCGCGAAGATGCCGGCGGGCGATAACAGAAGGTAATTCTCATGCATGGTGCTCCCGATCAGTACCAGGATCTGCGCGACGCGCTTCGCGATCTCTGCTCACACTATCCCGCCGAGTACTTTCGCGGCCTCGATGCCGAGGCGGCGTATCCGGAGGCCTTTGTCGATGCCCTGACCGAGGCCGGCTGGCTGGCCGCAATGATTCCAGAGCAATACGGCGGTTCCGGGCTCGGCCTGGCGGAGGCCTCCGTGATCATGGAGGAGATCAACCGCGCCGGCGGCAATGCCGGCGCCTGTCACGGCCAGATGTACAATATGGGCACGCTGTTGCGGCATGGCTCGGAGGAACAGAAACGCACCTATCTGCCGCGCATCGCAAGCGGCGAGCTGCGCCTGCAGTCCATGGGCGTCACCGAGCCGACCACCGGCACCGACACCACGAAAATAAAGACCACAGCGGTGAGGAACGGTGATCGCTACGTGGTGAACGGCCAGAAGGTCTGGATCTCGCGCATACAGCACTCCGACCTGATGATTCTGCTTGCCCGTACCACGCCGCTCGCGGAGGTAAAGCGCAAGTCCGAGGGCATGTCCATCTTCCTGGTCGATCTGAGCGAGGCCATGGACCAGGGCATGACCGTCCAGCCCATCCCCAACATGGTCAACCACGAGACCAACGAACTGTTTTTCGACAACCTGGAGATCCCCGCGGAAAACCTCATTGGTGAGGAGGGCAAGGGTTTCCGATACATCCTCGATGGGCTCAACGCCGAGCGCACGCTGATCGCGGCCGAGTGCATCGGCGACGGTTACTGGTTCATCGACAAGATCGTCAACTACGCCAAGGAACGGATCGTGTTCGATCGCCCAATCGGCCAGAACCAGGGCGTGCAGTTCCCTATCGCCAGGGCCTTCGTCAACATCGAGTCGGCCAATCTCATGCGATTCAGGGCGTGCGAGCTGTTCGACGCCGGTGAACCCTGCGGTGCCGAGGCCAACATGGCCAAGCTGCTCGCCGCGGATGCGTCCTGGGAGGCGGCCAATGTCTGCTTGCAGTACCACGGCGGCTTCGGGTTTGCGCATGAATACGACATTGAGCGCAAGTTCCGCGAAACGCGGCTTTATCAGGTGGCGCCGATATCGACCAACCTGATCCTGTCCTATGTGGCGGAGCATCTGCTCGGCCTGCCGCGCTCGTTCTGAGTGGAGTAAGTCATGCGTCCCCTTACCGGTATTACAGTTGTGACTCTGGAGCACGCCATCGCCGCGCCGTTTTGCACGCGTCAGCTGGCCGAACTTGGCGCGAGAGTGATCAAGGTCGAGCGCCCCGGCGTTGGCGACTTCGCCCGTGCCTATGACGGGCGGGTACGCGGGCTGGCCTCGCATTTCGTCTGGACCAATCGCTCCAAGGAGAGCCTGACCCTTGACGTCAAGCATGCCGAGGCGCAGGGCATTTTCGGCAAGCTGCTGGAGCAGGCGGACGTGCTCGTCCAAAACCTCGCGCCCGGGGCGGCGGCCCGGCTGGGGCTGTCCTACGAGGCATTGCGGGAAAGTTACCCGGGGCTGATCGTCTGCGACATTTCCGGGTACGGCGGCGACGGTCCGTACCGGGACAGGAAAGCTTACGATCTGCTGATCCAGAGCGAATCCGGTTTCCTGTCCATTACCGGCTCCCGGGAAGAGCCCGCCAAGGCCGGCTGTTCCATTGCCGATATAGCGGCCGGCATGTATGCCTACAGCAACATTCTTGCCGCCCTGATTCAGCGTGGAAAAACCGGGCAGGGCTGCCATATCGACGTATCCATGCTGGAAAGCATGGTGGAGTGGATGGGCTATCCACTGTATTACGCCTTCGAAGGCGCCGAGCCGCCACCGCGAGCGGGTGCCGCGCACGCCACCATCTACCCTTACGGGCCATTTCCCACCGGTGACGACAACACAGTCATGCTCGGTCTCCAGAACGAGCGCGAATGGAAAATCTTCTGTGCGCAGGTACTGGAACGCCCCGAGCTGGCGGAGGACCCCCGCTTCAGCTCCAACGCGGGCAGAACCGCCGCCCGCGAGCAACTGCGTGCAATCATTGCCGAGGTATTCTCGGCACTCACCACCGAGCAGATCCAGCAGCGGCTCGATACCGGCAAAATCGCCAATGCCCGCGTGAACGACATGCACGATGTCTGGCAGCACCCGCAACTCAGCGCACGTCAGCGGTGGCGGCAGGTGCAGACGCCGACGGGCCCGGTTCCCGCCTTGCTTCCGCCCGGGGTCACCGCCCACGACGCGCCTCCCATGGGGCCGATTCCCGCGCTCGGTGAACACACCGATGCCATTCTCCGTGAGCTCGGCCTTGCGGAGCAGGCCATCAGCCGACTGCGTGCGGAGCAGGCCATCTGACGGAACCGAGCGGACCGGCGTCAGCCGCCACCGATGCCTTCATTGATGCGCCCAGTGCCATCGCAGGTCGGGCAAGGCTTCCCCTCACGTTTTCCACTGCCGCCACAGTTGCGGCAAATATCTTCTCCGGAGCCCGGCGTGCCCGGCGGCGCCTCGTCTCCGGGATGCGTATCGTTACCCGATGAGCCGGGCCGGTGTTCGTCTCCCATCTGCGCTCTCCCTGCTGTCGGTCGAGCCGGGTTTGCCGATTGCTGATCCGGTCTCGGTCTCCACTCTCTACTCTGCAAGAATAGAAGAGTTCAGGACCTTTACTGCCGCAATCCGCGGGGGGAGTCCGATCACAGTGAGCGACACTGTGGTTCAATAGGCCGTGCGTATAGAGGTGACCCGGGACGATCGATCCATGCGCCGAATACTATCCGACATGTGCTGGTTGTTGCTGCCGATGGCGGTACTGCTGACTCTGAATATCGGTGGCGCCAGGCTGCCGACGGCCGCGCTGGTTCCGGTGTGGCTGCTGTTTGCCGCGGCCATATTCGCCGGGCTGTGGGTGCGGGCACTGAGCCGGCGGCATGCCTTTCTGTGCGCCTACATGAATCCGGGCAGCGCCTGGCGCGAGCGCTGGCGCGGCGGTGTTTTGCTGGCACTGACGCAACTGCTGCCGGCAGCACTGCTTGCGGCGCTGCTGATCATTGCAATCGTGCGTGTCGACGATACGTTCACCTGGCGCCTGCTGTTGCTCAACCTGCCCGCACTGGTGCTGATGCATGCGCTGGTCCGGCGCGCGCTGGCGTTTCACGTGGCCGCCAGGTATCTGCCTGAACTGAGCTGGCGGCTTACGCTGAGGCTCAATTTTCTGGTGCTGTTCCCTGCATTGGCGATCGCGGCCATGTATGGCAGTTATCCGGAGTTGGCCAATGCCACGCTAAAACAGGCGGTCTGGCATGAGATGGCGCGTCAGGAGGCAGTCAGCGAGATTCTCATGACGCTGATGCGGATCGCCGCCGCCAAGGACGCGCTTGGCTGGTGGCTGGGTCAGCAGCTATTGCCCGGCCTGGGTGAGCCCCTGTTCCGCACTGGCGGGTGGTTGCTTCTGCTAGCGGTTGAAGGCTTGTTTTTGTGGTCCTATCTATTGCTGAGCGCGGGTATGCTGGAGCTGGTGCGCTGGCGCAAACCGCAGCCAGAACAGCGCCGATCTCCGCGCCCATCTGTTGCGGGTAATGGACATAGCGTATGACGGCCATCCTTTCAGCTCCGCGAGACACCGCCGCCATCGGCCCGCGCCTGCTGTTGCTGCTGGTCTGCCTGACGCTGCTGCTGCTGGCGGTGGAACAGCGGCGCGACTGGCAGGCCGCCCTGCAGCCGGCGCCCCCCGTGCTGGTCTCGCTCGCCGGCGAACATTATCGCATCCCGGGTGCAAGGCTGGAGACGCTGGCATTGTTGTCGGAGCTGCGGTTTGCCGAGGGCGAAGCGCAGGCCAGGGAACTGGTGCAGACGCATCTGCGCCGGGGGCTGGATGACCTGTTCACCGATCTGTCTGCGCGGCTGCCGGCGTTCGCCGACTGGTATTACTCATTGTCCGGCGATTATGCCCGGCTGTCCATGCTGGTACTCGAAAAAGCCAATCTGGTGGATGGCGGCTATGAGGCGCGCAAGGCGCAGGAGATTGTATTCGACGGCGCCGACTTCGACGACCGTCTGGAGATTCTGCGTTTGCAGACCGACAGCCGCCTGTCAACGCAGGCGACGGCAACACGGGAAGGCTGGCTGATGGATATGCTCGAGGCGCTGTCCGGTGACCGGCAGCCGGTGGCGCCGCTGGATTCCTCGACGGTGACGTCGATGGATGCCTTGCTCAGCGATCTGAGCGGCTACGATAGCCCGGAGTTTGTCGCCCGCATTTCCGCGAGCACGGTGGCCGGCGTCGGCGTCGGCGCAGGGGCGGGGATGTTGCTGTCACGGGCGATCAGCCGTCGCGCGGCGGCGGCGTCGAGCAGAGCCGTTGTCGCGCGTGGTGCCGCGCGGGGCGCCGCCAGGGCAGCCGCCGCGGCAGGCGGCGGCGCGGCCGTCTGTGCGCCCTCGGGGCCGGTTGCCCTGGGCTGCGCCATAATCGCGGGCACGGCAGTCTGGGTAGGTTCGGATCTGCTGCTGCTGCACGTGGATGAGGCCCTCAACCGGAAAGAACTCACCGCAACAATGCAGCTGAGGCTGGATGAACTGCGTCAGGAACTGGAGCACAACCTCCTGACGGCGTATGACAATGTAGTGGACCGGCAGTACACGGCCATGCATGCGGATATCCAGCGGACGTTCGTGCCTGCGCAGACCATGCGCTGATGCTTGTCCTCGCCGGCGACCATGCGTACGGACAGCACTGGCCAGGCTAAATAATGATGACTTGTGAATATATTTCACTAAACATGGTCCTGAGACCCCCTTTGTTGCTGCGCAACATCCCGGTATGGTTTGCGCATGCTTCGAATCAGGAGGTCCAGGACAATGAATTTACAGCATCCGGCACAGGTTGAATCAGGCTTTGACGACTTGGATCGCATTATCGCCCAGGCCCATGCGGAGCGGTCCGAGTATATCCGAAAGACCGTCGCGGACAATGTTGCCGGGCTGTGCAACTGGTTCGCAGGCATTGGCCGGCAGCTGCCGACCGATACCGATTCAGAGATGAACGGCAACACGGCGAGCGCCTGATCACCCGGCAATAGCAGACCAGCAGTCTGCCGCTACCACGCCGCGGCACCCAGAAGCCCGACCCGGTCAATCGACGGGGCCGGGCTTTTGCGTATTAGATCAGAGGCTCCCTAGCATCGAACGGGGTATTATCGACCAGTCCGTGCGCGCAGTTCCTGACCGTGGGTCGATCCACACTGCATGGAGGCGAGTATGTCTTCCTGGACTCCGCTCATTACCATTGCCGTTGCGCTGACTGCGTTGTTCCTGTTCATCAGGGCGACCGCGCCGCGCGGAACCAACCCCCATGACGAGTACCGCCTGTACCATCCCCGGGAATCGCTGCTTACCCCCGTCGAGCGAGCGTTTCTGGACGTTCTGGACCAGGCCGCCGGTGGTTATCGGGTGTTTGCCAAGGTGCGTATCGGCGATCTTGTTACGCCCAGACAGGGCCTTGCGCGTGCGGTCAGGCGGCGGGTCCTGAACCGGGTTGCCGCCGCGCATGTCGACTACGTAATCTGTGAAACCGACCGCCTGATGCCTGTTGCTGTCGTTGAGCTTGACGGCGGGTCTGCTGACGGTGCCGATTCGCCGGCTCGGGAGGAGTTGCTGGATGCCGTATTCGGTGCGGTCGGATTGCCGTTGCTCCGTTTCCCGGCCCAATATGGCTACCTGGTCGAGGATGTCAGAAAGCGGCTTGCGGTGGTCCTGTTCCCGGATCAGCAAGATGACGAGGATGCTGCCAGGGAAGCACATGCACCCGTCGCCAGTCCCGTCCACTTGAAATCCCCCCCACAGCCCGCCACGCCGAGCTGCCCCAAGTGTAACGGCACCATGATCAGACGCCAGGTGCGCAAGGGTGCGCGCGCGGGAACGTGGTTCTGGACCTGCAGGCGGTTCCCCGCCTGCCGAGGCGTGGTACCGGTCATCGCCCGCGGGGCTGGACACCGATAGTGGCTCGGCCGCGCGGCAAGGGGCTATTTGATGTCGATCAGTTCGACTTCAAATACCAGGGTTGCGCCGCCGGGAATGTTCGGGGGTGAGCCCTGATCCCCGTAACCGAGATCCGACGGGATCACCAACTGAATTTTCCCGCCCGGCGCGATCAGTTGCAGGCCCTCCGTCCAGCCGGCAATGACCCGATCCAGGGCAAAGGTCGCGGTAGTGCCTCTTGCGTAGGATGAGTCGAAGACCGTGCCGTCGATCAGGCTCCCTTCGTAATGGACTTCGATGGTGTCCGAGGCCGAAGGTTTGTCGCCACTGCCTGATTCCACGATCTTGTAGGCAAGCCCCGAGTCGGTGAGGCTGCCGCCGTCTTCAACGAAGCCGTCCAGAAACGCCTGACCGCCGGCCTTTGTCTGCTCGCTACCGCGGCTCATGCGTGCCGCGATGAAGGCGTTGAGGTTCTCCATCTGCTGGTCGGGGTCTACCTGTGGGTCCTTACCCTGGGCCTGGTCTTTCAAGCCCTGAAAGAGCTGATCGAGCTCTTCATCCGATAAACCCAGGCTTTCCAGTTGCTGGCCGACCATCAGTCCGATGGTGTAGAGCGCCTTGTCATCATCGCTGACGGGCCCGATCTGCCCGTGCGCGCTGGTGGCGACCAATACCAGGGCAAGGCCGGCGCCCAGGGCGACGGACGCCGTTGTTTTCAGATTGGGGAAGTGAATCATGACGATATCCTGACTGGTGTGGAGTGAATGCTCGGAGAGTAACCCGGTCATGGCCTCCACACCAGAAGGATGTCCTTCGCACGGGGAGCCTGTCGGACTTAGGTGGATCGAAGCGAGGTGGTGGGACAGCGAGCGCAAAATGTCGCAAAATTCTGGCGCGTAGTGGTTCTACGGGGCTGAATTTTGCGGGATTTTGGGCCGCTGTCCCGCCGCCGCAGCCGATTCATCCTATGTCCGACAGGCTCCTAGCCCCGTGGGAATAAATCAGTGTCTCCCTAAAGGTGCAGGCCGCACTCGGTCTTCGGCTTGCCTTGCCAGCGGCCGCTGCGGCCCTCTCCCTTGACGGTGCAATGGGAGCAACCGATGGATGAATAGCCCTGTGCCACCAGCGGATGAAACGGCAGTTCGTGCTCGCGAATATAGGCGTCCCTCTGCTCCCGGGTGACGTCGATCATCGGGTTGAACTTGATGATGCCGCGCCGCTCCTCGAAGACTTCCAGCGTTGCCCGGTGATCGGTCTGCCAGCGCATCAGGCTCGACACCCAGATGTCGTAGCCTTCCTTCACCTCCTCCAGCGGCTGCACCTTGTTGACGGAGCAGCATAAATCGGGGTCTTTCTCGTAGAGTTTCTGCTGCCGGCTGTACTGGAAATGATGTGGATCCGGGCTGATGTCGGCTGTTCGGAGACCGAAGAGTTTGACCAGGTAATCCCTGTACGCCAGCGTTTCCGGGAAATGAAACCCGGTATTGATGAAGAAGATCTCCTGCTGCGGCCGGATGCGAGAGATGATGTGCAGGAAGTACGCCGAGGTGGCCGCGAACGATGACGTCACCATGATTCCGTCCGCCGGGAAGTCTTCATAGAGGCGGCGGATGCGGGCTTCAAAATCGAGCGGCGCATAGGCCTGGTTGAGGTCGGCGATGGTGTCCGCGCTCAGACCGGCGGTATTGCTGACAGGGGGGAGCTTCGGCTGTGGCTGGTTCATGACATTCCTTATCCTTGGGGAGCTGTCGTAGAGGATAAGGAGTGAAGCGCCTGTCAAAAAGGAATATGTGCTTTTATGTTTATGTCGGGGCGCTATAAGGTCTTGCCCCCGGGCACGCTGCAAAGCCAGAGCCCCATGGGAATAGATCAGTGTCTCCCTAGGGTGGATCTGACGGCGAAGTCTCCTGAGAGGTCCGGGCGGTGTAAGCTGCGGTGCCCGGGGCATCCATCAGTTGCGGTTGCCCATAATAGTAGCCTTGTACCGTCTCACAGCCCACCGAGGCCAGGAACGTTGCCTGTTCGCGGGTCTCCACGCCTTCGGCGGTAAGCTCAAGCCCGAAATCCCGCGCGAGTGTGACGATCGCCCGCACGATGGCGTGGTTGTGAGCGTCGTGGGGCAGATCATGGACGAAGCAGCGGTCGATTTTCAGACGGTCGACAGGCAGGCGCTTGAGGTACTGCAGAGAGGAAAATCCGGTGCCGAAATCATCGATCGCCAGGGTTACGCCATCCGCGCGCAGAGAATTGAGCCGGCTGATGATATGCGGGTTGTCGTCCGCGAACGCACTCTCGGTGATTTCCAGCTCGAGTCTGGCGGGATCGAGCCCTGTGTCAGCCAGTATGGAGCGAACCTTGCCGACGAATTCCGGGGATTGCAGCTGCCTGATGGACACGTTCACCGCAATGCGTTGGCGGGAATCGTCGGTGCTCCAGCCGGCGGCGTGTATACAGGCCGCTCGCAGCACCCATTCTCCAAGTTGATGGATAAGCCCGGTTGATTCAGCAACAGGAATGAAACGGGCGGGGGCAATCCAGCCGTGCTGGTGGTGATACCAGCGAGCCAGTGCCTCCATGCCGACCGCGGCCCCGTCCTGAAGCCGGATCAGCGGCTGCAGGGCGACGCCAAGCCCTTCCGACTCGATTGCCCGCTTGAGTTCGGTGTTGATGATGATGCGTTCCGATGCGGAATCCGCCAGCTCAGGGCTGGAGAAGGCCCACTGATTTCCGCCCCGGCCTTTTGCCCGATAGAGCGCGGCGTCGGCATGCTGGAGAAGAGATTCGGCGGAGTCGCCGTCATCCGGAAAGATGCTGATGCCGATGCTGGTATGCACGGTAAATTGTCGATGGTCTACGTCGATGGGCGCGTGGAAAAGATCACGCAGTTTTGACGCAATAACCGTGGCATGGTTGGGGTGATCGAGGCCCTCCGCGATGACTACGAGTTCGTCGCCTCCCAGACGGGCCACGGTATCACCGGCGCGCAGGTTGCTGGTTATACGTTCCGCCACCACGCGCAGGACCTGGTCGCCGGCCGCATGGCCCCAGCCGTCATTGATATCCTTGAAACCGTCGAGGTCCATGTAAAGCACGGCGATACGGCGTTTCGACCGTCGCGCCAGGTTGATGGCGTGGGCCAGGCGATCATGGAAAAGGGTACGGTTGGGAAGCGCGGTCAGCGCGTCGTAATAAGCCTGGCGAACCAGCTGGTCTTCAAGTTTCTTGCGTTTTGTTATCAGTGAAATGAAGCCGTGCCAGAGCACATTGCCATCGGCAGTACTCTGCGGCGTGCCGTGGCCCTCGATCCACTCGGTGCGCTCCGGCCTGCCGTCCTCGGGCGGAAAGTAGAGCCGCAGTTCGCGGTGCCAGGGCATGAGTGAACGACCACTGTCTTCGATGCTGCGGAGGGTCGATTCGAGATCGTCCGGATGGATGCGATCCAGCACGGCGGCGGCATTCTCCCGCACCTCGTCCGGCTTGACGCGGAAAATATCGCTGATGCCAGGGCTGGCGTAGGGCATCCGGAACTGACCTGTACGTGCTACCAGCTCGAACTGGTAGACCACGCCGAGAATGTTGTCGGCGATACGGTTCAGCCGCTCCTCCTGGTCGCGGGCTCGTGCTTCGACCAGGCGCTGTTCGGTGACATCCCGGACGATGGCGTGCAGCAGCTGTCGGCCATCGGCATTCACCAATGCGGCCTCGATTTCGAGGTCACGAACTCCCCCGCGAGAGTGCCTGTGACGAAGCTCGAAGCGGTTTCTTTCACCACGCCGGATTTCGTCAGCCAGTTGCCTGAACCGATCCGGTTCCAGAAGACTGATGTCGCAAAGGTGCAATTGCCGAAGCGCGTCCGGGGCAAGGCCGTAGAACTCGCCGGCCGCGGTATTGGCTTGCACAATACCGCCGGATTCCGCGTCGATGAGCAGCATTACCACGGCGTGCTGAAGAAATGCCTGCTTATAGATCTGCGTGGAGATGATGGCCTCCCTGGAGTCGTCTCCATCGGGCTCCGAGGCCGCGACTCGACTTTGTCCCTATCTATGGGTCAGATCATTATTTGACCATAAACGGGATTCCGAACTGTTGCGCAATACGCAGTTTCGGCATTCCGGGGGCTCCCTGAAGAAGAAAGGAGGGATGGATTCGGGTTCTAGGACGTCGAACCGTTCATGGATTCCGGTGCGTCCATGGCCCAGTAATCGTAGCGTCCGTCGATGGCGGTTCGTCGAAACCAGACTCGTTCGCTGGATTCGCAGGCGAGCCGGTTCGGGTTCTGGGGCGTATTCAACAGGGCTCCGGCCAGGTGCCGGTTCTTGCGTACCTTGATTGCGGCAATACGTTTGGCCTCGGCTTCTTCGCCGGCTTTCACGTAATAAGTGACGTGAAAGCCCAGGAGCTCCGGCTCTCCGGTGAGATTCATCAGGAAGTTTTCTCCGCGCATAACCACTTTGAATAACGGCATGATTGGTCGCTCCGGCTCCATGACAGCCGACCCAGTATAGGTGAGGTTCCCTCCAAAAGGGGGACGGAATTGCCGGATTCTGTCAATCGCGGGCATGCGCTGACCGAGCCTCGTCGAGGAAAGCGAGGATCCAGCGCGCGGCGGTCAGTTCATGGCTGGAGTCGGCCAATGACGCGATGCCCTCATGGTAGGTCTGCTCTCCGAGTTTTTCGCGCCGCCGCATCATCATCGCGCGGGCGTACGCGCGAGGAAATTCCGGGTGTCCCTGAAAGGTCAGCATATGGGTGCCGACCTGAAACATATCGTTGCCGCAGAAGTCGTGTCCGGCCAGCCATTCGGCATCCGGCGGCAGTTCCACCACCTGATCCTGATGGCTGACAAGCAGTGACAGTTCGTCAGCCGCCGGCTGCATCCAGGCCGGGGGTTGACCGGCCAATCGGGCGGTATGTATGCCCACGCCCCAGCCGCGGCTCGATTTCTCCACACGCCCTCCCAGCACCCGCGCAATCAGCTGGTGCCCGAAGCAGATACCGATGGTCGGCCGCCGCTCATGGTGAAGGCGCATGGTCAGTTCCTCGGCGCGGCGTATCCAGGGCGCATCGTCGTAGACACTCCACTTGCTGCCGGTGAACAGCCATCCGTCACAAACGCCGAGATCGTCGGGGAAATGCTCCTCAGGGAGGTTATACACCTGAAAGGACAATGAGCGGTCCACGGCCGTGAGCAGGTTCCGGAACATGTCCGGATAGTCTCCGAACTCGGCTTGCAGTTCATGGGTGACCGAGTCGCATTGCAGAATGCCCAGTTGCATCGGTTTAGTCCTGACCTGTCCATGAAAGTTTGTCGAAGTGTGTACGCAGATGTTCGAGATCGCCGATCCGATCCGCCAGACGCTTCCAGGTCCGATTGTTGATGGCAGCAATGATGCTTTCCATCAAGGTGACAATGGCGGCTGATGAATCCCAGCGGGACGGGACCTCAATCCGCACCGCCAGCACATGCTCCGCGGCACTGGAGATGGGGGAGAGCCACTGGTCCGTGATCAGTACCACGTGCGCGCCGCGCCGCGCGGCCTGTGTCGCGAAGGTGATCACATCGTCCTGATAGCGTCGAATATCGAAAACCACCACCACGCATTTGTTGTTCACATCCAGCAGGTATTCGGACCAGGACAACGGCGGGCCATACACGTGATGGACGCGAGGGCGCAGAACCCGTAGATGCATGTAGGTATACAGGGCCATGGCATCCGTGAATCTCCCGCCCAGCAAATAAACGCTGTTTGACTGATCGGCCAGGAGATCGGTCACCGCCTGCACCTCGCCGCGCGGCATGCTTGTCAGTGACATGCGAATGTTTTCACAGGCCGCCGCCGCGAACTCGTCCAGAAAGTCCTTCTCCGAATCGGCGTGCTGTGTTCGAGGCTGGTCCGCGTGATGTTTGGTCAGCGGAGATTTCAAACGGGCGCCCAGTTCGACCCGGAGTGCTGTCTGAAAGTCCGCATAGCCGGAGAAGCCCAGCTTGGCGATAAACCGCAGAACGGTCGGATGGCTGACGCCGGTGCGGCGGGCGAACTCCGCCAAAGGTTCCAGGCCAACCAACGGGTAGTGTGAAAGCAGGGTTCGCGCAATCTTGCGCTCGCCTGGAGTCAAACGTTCCAGATGCCGATGAACAAGCTCGGCGACAGACATGCCCGTCGCGCCTTCGCCGTCGGTGATCGAAGAATTGACAATTTTCACGGTTCTGCCATCGTATGCTTAATATGTACTACAGTGTACGTAATGCGAATAATTTAGCAATAAGTGTACGCAAAAGTACAGTAGCGCAGTGGATGGAGCCCGCATGGGGGGGCAGATCATGAAGGAACAAGAACAGGGCGAGATGACGGTCGATGCCTTGCGCGGTGCAGCAGATTCGGGAGAGATACACACTGTTCTCCTGGCCATGGTGGACATGCAAGGTCGGCTTCAGGGCAAACGGCTGACAGTCGGACACTTCCTCGGGGAGGTACTGCAGCACAAGGCGGAGGGCTGCAATTATCAGCTCGCCGTGGATATCGACATGAAAACCGTGGACGGCTATTCCCATGCGTCCTGGTCCGACGGATACGGTGATTTTGTATTCGCGCCGGATCTGTCCACGTTGCGGCGAATACCCTGGCAGGACGGCACGGCACTGGTGATGTGCGACCTGGAGTGGGGTGACGGCAGCCCGGTGATGGTGTCGCCTCGTCAGATCCTGCGGCGCCAGATCGAACGATTGGCGGAACGCAACCTGGTTGCCTTCGCGGGTACCGAGCTGGAGTTCCTTGTCTTCCGCAACACCTATGAGGACGCCTGGAACCGGGCCTATCGAGGTCTGACGCCGGCGACCCAGTACAATGTCGACTACGCGTTGCTCGACACCCAGCGGCTGGAGCCGTTGATGGCGCGTATTCGCAACGAAATGCAGAGTGCGGGCCTGAAGACTCTTGATTCCAAGGGCGAGTGCAATCTGGGCCAGCACGAAATCAACTTCAACTATCAGCATGTGCTGCGGACCGCCGACGAACACGCCCTGTACAAGAACGGTGCCAAGGAAATCGCGGCTCAGGAAGGGTATGCCCTGACATTCATGGCCAAGTATGACGAGCGGGAAGGCAATTCATGCCATATTCACCTCAGCGTGCGTTCCCCGGACGGCTCGCCGGTCATGGCCGGTGAGCAGGGCCTCTCGGCGCTCGGTCAGCACTTCGTCGCCGGTCTGCTGCACGGCATGCGTGAGCTCACTCTGTTCCTCGCGCCCAACATCAATTCCTACAAGCGCTACGTCAAGGGCAGTTTCGCGCCGACGGCCCTGGCCTGGGGCGTGGACAATCGAACCTGCGCACTCCGCCTGGTGGGACACGGTGCGTCAATGCGTATCGAGAACCGTGTGCCGGGCGGCGACGTGAACCCCTATCTTGCCTTGTCCGCGATGATTGCGGCCGGTATCCATGGCATGGATAGCGAGATGCCGCTGGAAGCGCCCTACGCGGGCAATGCCTATGAATCTCGGAAGCCGCGTGTGCCGGGCACGCTACGGGAGGCGCGGGTACTGTTCAGCGAGAGTGGAATCGCCCGCAGTGCTTTCGGCGACCAGGTCGTGGAGCACTACCTGAACATGGCACGGGTGGAAATTGAGGCTTTCGATGCCGCGATCACCGACTGGGAGCGGTTTCGCGGTTTTGAACGCATGTAGGGCGCGCATCGGGCGTGCAAGGCAGTTTCCTTAAACGGAGGTTTGCGGACATGAAGGGAAGGCTCGAAAACAGGATCGCGGTCATTACCGGTGGCGGTAGTGGTATTGGTCTGGCAAGCGTACGCCGGTTCGCCGCCGAGGGCGCCGGCATCTGCGTTGCGGAGCTGGACGCGAAAGCAGGGCAGGCAGCCGCCGATGAAGTGGGCGGGCTGTTCGTGCGGACCGACGTCAGTAACAGTGACGACGTCGAACAACTGTACGCCAGCGCGGCCAAACATTTCGGCGGTATCGATATATTGTTCAACAATGCCGGCATCTCGCCGTCGGACGATAACTCCATTCTCGATACCGGGATTGAAGCCTGGGATCGCGTACTGCGCATCAATCTCACCTCCGTGTTCCATTGCTGCAAATACGGCATCCCCTATCTGCAGCAGCGCGGCGGCGGCAGCATAATCAATACCGCTTCTTTCGTCGCGGTCATGGGCGCGGCCACATCCCAGATCGCCTACACGGCTTCCAAGGGTGCGGTGCTGGCGATGAGTCGGGAGCTGGGCGTACAGTTCGCCCGCGATAACATCCGCGTCAATGCGCTGTGTCCCGGCCCGGTGAACACGCCGTTGCTGCAGGAGCTGTTTGCCAAGGATCCTGCCAAGGCGGCTCGGCGCATGGTGCACCTGCCGCCCGGGCGCTTCGCCGAGCCAGAGGAAATTGCCGCTGCAGCCGTCTTCCTGGCGAGCGACGATTCCTCGTTTATTACGGCGATGCCGTTCCTTGTCGATGGCGGTCTTTCTCAGGCCTATGTGACGCCGGAATAGGGAGGCGACGACATGGCCGACACGTTACGCATCGTGAGCCCGGTGGATGGCTCGATTTATGCCCAGAGGCCGTTTGTCCCCCGGGAGGCGGCTCTGGCGGCGGTCGATCGGGCTTCCAGCGCCCAGGCTGCCTGGCGTCATGTGCCGCTACTGCAGCGGCTGCGGATCCTGTCCGATGCGGTGGACCGCTTTGTCACCGAGCGCGATGCGGTGGCGGAGGAACTGGCCTGGCAGATGGGGCGTCCGGTCTGCCAGGGCGGTGGTGAGGTGGCGGGATTCGCGGATCGGGCGCGCTACATGCTCGAGATTGCGCCAACGGCGCTGGCGCCGCTGGATCCGGGCGAGAAGCCGGGATTCCGCCGTTACATCCGCCGTGAACCGGTGGGCGTGGTGTTTACCGTGGCGCCCTGGAATTTCCCGTACATGACGGCGGTCAATTCCATCTGGCCGGCGCTGGCCGCGGGTAACGCGGTGATGCTGAAACACGCTCGGCAGACGGCGCTGTGTGGCGAACGGCTGGCGCGGGTGCTGGCTGAGGCGGGATTGCCGGACGGCCTGTTCCAGGCTGTACACATGGACCATGACAGCGCGGCGGCGGTGATGCGGCATGAGGCGGTTCGGCTGGTGTGCTTCACTGGGTCGGTAGCCGGCGGGCGCGCGGTGCAGCGAGCGATTGCCGAAGGGCCGGGCTTTCCGGGTACGGGGCTGGAGCTGGGGGGTAAGGATCCAGCGTATGTGCGGTCCGATGCCGATGTGGCGCAGGCGGCTGCGGGCATTGCCGACGGTGCGCTATTCAATGCCGGGCAGTCCTGCTGCTCGGTCGAGCGCGTGTATGTGCATGCGTCCATCCATGACGTATTCGTGGAAGCGCTGGTGGCGGAGGCACGGATGCTGAGGCTGGGTCATCCTCTCGACCCGAATACGACGCTCGGACCCATGGTGAAGACGGGGGCCGCGGCGTTTGTCAGAGGCCAGATCGACGAAGCCGTCGCCGCCGGCGCCCAGGCGCTGATTGATCCTGCGACATTCCCTGGCAATACCCCCGACGGTCCGTACATGGCTCCGCAAGTGCTGGTGAACGTAGATCACCGTATGCGCGTGATGAGAGAGGAAAGTTTCGGCCCGGTGGTCGGTGTGATGCGGGTGTCGTCCGATGAGGAGGCTATTGCACTGATGAACGATAGCGAGTTCGGTCTGACCGCATCGATCTGGACCCGGGACGTGGCTGCGGCGGAGCGTATTGGCGACCAGGTGGACACGGGCACGGTGTTCATGAACCGCTGCGACTACCTGGATCCGGCCCTTGCCTGGGCCGGCGTGAAGCACACGGGGCGGGGTTGTACGCTGTCCCCGGTGGGTTACGAGTGCCTGACAAGGCCGAAGAGCTTTCACCTGCGGCTGGAATAGCGGGAAGCCGATGGCCGGCCGGGTAGCGCGAATGGCGGTGTCCCGGCCGGCCTTGCCTTTCCGGCGGTCAGTTTTCTCTGTTCAGGGGGTCGTCCGGTTTGTTCGGCGATTGTCCGGCTGGTGGTTTCCGCCGGTCCTGCAGCGGATCGCCCTGCAGGGGCGTCTGTTGCGGGGAGCCTCTACGCTCCGGCGCTTCGCCCGACCTGGGAGAGTGGGGTGGTTCGGTACCCTGCATCCCCGGTCGGTGGCCGGGCCGGGTTTCCGCTGGCGTCCGCTGGCGTTGCCCGGGCAGTTGTTGCTCGGACCGTGGCCGATCCGACTGCAGGCGTTCCCTTAATTCCCGCATCTCCTCTTGCTGCTGTCGGTCCGGCGCGGCCGGTGCTCGCTGCTGCTGAGGTTGCTGCATGCGGGTGCCATCCTGATGATGGGGGCCGGTCTGGGCCAGCAGGCCGGTGGCAGGGAGGGTGCCGGCCGAGTGCGGATCTTCAGCGATCGCCATTCCGGGCAGGACCAGCGCAACGGTGCAGCCGGCGGTGAGGATGAGCCTGTGCATGGATCTTCCTCCTTTTAGCGGTAATGTACGGACATGTCGAAAACACGTCGGCGTCGTGAATTTGCGGGATGGTCGATTGGCCGTCCCGATTAACGGGTCGTGCGTTTCGACTGCGGTTTGCCTCCGGTGTTCCCCGGTGCGCGTCGGGTATCCGCGGTCGGCCGCGCAGCGTCGTCGTTACCGCCGAGTGCCATGGTCAATTCGTCGAAATGATTGATTACCCAGTCCGCTTCCCTGGCGTACTTGCCGCTGGTGCCATTTCCATACAGGCAGGACACCATGCCGGCGTTGCGCGCTGCCTGTATGTCGAAAATGAAGTCGCCGACATACACCACTGAGCGCGTGTGCAAACCCCAGGCTTTGGCAATGTGCAGCAGTCCTTCCGGGTCGGGCTTGGGCTTGCAGTCCTCCCGGGTGAGGACAAGGTCGATTGGAACCGCCAGTGAATCGATGGTCAGCCTGACGGCGGCCCGCATATTACGGGTCAGGATCGCGGTCGGGATGCGCATGGCGTGCAAGGCTGTCAGCAGGCGTTGCGCGCCGGGCATCCAGGTCGCGGCGGCCGCGCCGGCCATTTCGTGGCGGTGTATGGCTGTTTCGGCCATGCTGATCTGATTGGGATCTGTCAGCGTGGTCAGATGCTCAAGCAGGCCGCGATCGCGAGGGAACCCGATTTCCCGCCGTATGGCATCGAAGTTGAGACGGGAATCCACCAGGGTGCCGTCAAGATCGAAGACAACACCCTTGATGAAGGACATGTCGATGGGGCAGGCTCCGCTCATGTGAGGTGGTCCTGGTATGGGGCGGGGGAAACGCCATTCCCGCAAACCGTTTGCCAATACGCTGTGACCATGTGCGTCCGGCATGACCGCCATGGTGGTGGGCAAAATAAGATTCAATAAAATGTTGCAACGCAACAAATCGTTTGCTATTGTGCAATGCAACAAGGGTGGAGTACCTAACCAGCCCTTGATGACTCAAATCTTAAAGGAGATTGTGACAATGGCTAACGAGACATTGAATCAGGTCAACAAGCAGGTTGAAACCCTTTTCGTCGATCCTGCCCGCAGCTATGCCGGGCTGGCTCTGGACCATTTTGAACAGCTGGCCAACGCGCAGTATGAAGCGACCCAGGCTTATGCCGAGGCCGGTCTGAAGCAGGCCCGTGCCGTGCTGGATATTCGTCAGGCCTCCGATGTTCAGGCCTATGTGGAGAATCAGCAGAAGCTGGCCAAGGATCTGAGCGAGCGCCTCAAGGGTGATGCCGAGAAGTTTGTCGCCATCAGTCAGGACTTCGCGCAGAAAACGCAGAAGCTGACCGAAGCCAGTGTGCAGAACGTGTCCAAGGTTGTCGCCAAGGGCAAGTAATCGTTCCGCGCCGCGGAAAGTTCCAAAGCCCGCCGACGCTCGCGTCGGCGGGCTTTTTTTGTTGTGCCGTCGTTGCCAAGGCTATCAGGTGACTTCGGGCTGTTTGCTCCAGACGCGCGCGAGCAGACCGCGAACTTCATCGTCGCTTGTCTGGGGGAATTCTCTGTACCAGTGCCCGACGCCGAGAAAAGACGCCGGGGTACGAAGTGCGATGACGTCGTCGGCTTCATTGGCAAGGGCGTCGACGGTATCGGGCGGAGCAACGGGTACTGCCACGATCACCTGCTCCGGATCGGCCTGTCGGACGGCGGCAATGGCGGCACGCATGGTAGAGCCGGTCGCAAGCCCGTCGTCCACCAGGATGGCTGTGCGGTTCGTAATCCGCGGTTGCGGTCGATCGCCTCGATATGCCCGCTCGCGGCGGGCGAGTTCACGTCTTTCCTGGCTGGTAACGTGGTCGATGGTTGCCGCACTGACGGGCAGGTGGCTCAACAGCTCGGTGTTCAGAACGATGGCGCCGCCGGAAGCGATGGCGCCCATCGCCAGTTCCTCGTGACCGGGCAGCCCGAGTTTTCGAACGAGCACAAGGTCCAGCGGCAGTTCAAGTTTGCGGGCTACCTCATAGGCAACGGGAACACCGCCGCGCGGCAATGCAAGTATCAGCGCGTCGCTCAGCTTGCCGTATTTCAGCCGAAGTCTGTCTCCGAGCAATCGGCCGGCTTCGACGCGATCCATGAAAACCTCTTCGGCCATGACACATCTCCCTGCATGGAGGCACCGCTCATTGAGATCTGGGTCCGGTTGCGTGAGAGACAAGGGCAGACATGCGGGTTTAACGCCGCATGTCCGTCCGCCAGAAGTTGTTTCCAGGCCGTCAGCGGATTCGGTAAGGTCGACCTAGAAAAACTCGCCGCCGCCCATCAGCAGCATCGCAAGGAAGTCGGAACGATTCTCGCCGTTTATCAGCAATTCGGTGTTGGCAAAGCGAATCTCGGTTTTGAATCCGCCGGGAATCTGCGTCGCCAGGCCCTGCTCGGCGAGCGCGAGTAGCGCACTGATACCATCGTCGGCGTTGACAGCGTCGGCGCCGAGCGCCTGCTGAAGTCCGATGAGCAGAGACTCCTGCAACATGACGTCGAGATCGACCGTGATCTGCGCGATGTTCTGAATGCCCAACGGCACGGGTTCACCACTGCTATTGCCGGTAAAACCGGAGTGGATAACCGTCGAGAGTGTTTCCTCACCTTCCGCGCCAAGATGAATCCGCATGCCCAGTGAAGGCGAATGTGCCAGCAGCCCCGGGACCGCATTCAGAAACGCGTGGCCGACGGCATTCTCCGTCTCCTCCGCATCCAGAGCCTGCGCGTGTATGGCATTGATCGCCTCGGAAAGTGCCCGGGTTTGCTCGAGTTCCAGATTGTCCGCATTCAGACCGATGCGCAGGCGATCGGCCTGATAGTCGTCCACCTGCAGGTTGGCGATGATGGCGTCAATGTCGATCCAAACCATGCCGTCCCTGATGCCCCGTTTACCGATCGACGAAAGGTCGGTGAGCTTGATTTCGCCGGGGCCGCTCCCGCTCAGGGATGTGAACAGAACGCTCTCGGCGGTGTAGGCGCTCTCCGCCGGGGCAAATGAGTCGGACAGATCAGGACTCTCGAGCACCAATTTCTGCGCTCCCACGGACAGGCCGCCGTGAACGCCGCTCAGACTCAGCGGTGCAACATTGAACGTTGCCGTGGACAGGCGGTCATCCATGTTAATGGTGCCGTTGATGCCGCCGAAATTCAGCATCAGATTGCCGTCGGCGTCGACCGCGCCTTCGGCCCGGGGCACCGAGATGTTCATCACCGTTGCCGTCGGCGTCGCGGTCGTGGTCAGCGAGACGGCGGCTTCATCCTTCAGGAAGCGGCGTACAAGCTCGCCGGCCTCACCGGTCGGCACGATCGCGGAATCCACGTGGATGTCTGTCAGTCCGTGGCGGACATGGTGCTCGATGTCGAACGGGATGTTTTCCCGGCCGATCTGAACAACGCCATGGCCGCGGGCGAGTGATTTTCTGTAACCTTTTCGATACTCGGTAATCTCGTGAAGGACGATGAACTCGCCCGCACGCATTTCTTCAAGGCCGCGCAATTCCCGTTCCGCCTGCATACCGGCATACAGGGGCAAGCCGGCAACCACCGCGCCCGCCACCACCACCACACCTGCCCCTACTGCAACCAACCTGTTCATGAATTCAGATCCCTGTGAGTCACGCGTTGTCGTTTCCGGGCACGGTCGGGCAGATTGCCTGTTCGATACAGTGCCTCGGCTCAGCAGCACATCATAAGGAAGCATCGGGCAATTCGCACGGTTCTATTTCGAGGATAGAGGCCAGCGCCGCCCCCGCGCGCGAATACGCCGCGCCAATAGGAGGTTGGTGTTGCCGGTTACTTTTCCGACTTGACGGTCTAAGCTGCATGGGGGATATAAACCAGTATGGGAACAGGCTATAAACAGGGAATGGAACAGGACGTCGGCCTATGAAAATGCGAATCGGATTATTTCTATTGTGCGCTGCCCTGGCACTGTCGCCGGTCGCCCATGCGGAGAATGGCGCCATCAAGGGGGCATTCGGTTTCTGGTTTGGCGAAACGCTGGACACCAGCGGCAAGGCCCCGGTCTTTCGAGGAGACAACGGGGTGCGGGCGTATGCGGTCGAGAGCCCACCCAGCCCATACGGCGCCTTCAGCCGTTATACGGTTTATGTGACTGAGGATGACCGCATTTACGAGATCGCCGGTGACGGTCGCATGGATTCCAGTTCTGCCTGTATCGATGAACTGCTCTTCATGACGGAAGTGGTCGCTGCCAAATATCCGGGTGCGGCGCGCCTGGCTTCCGAGGGTACCTTGATCCGGCGCACGGTGCTGCGGAAGGGACACAACCTGGTGGAGATCGTATGCCTGGATGAAGATATCGCCATACGCTATCGCGACGATGGGGTGCTGACCCGGCCGCTCGACGCTCGATTGGCCAAGGGCGCACAGGAAGGGCGGCCTGCCGAGACCAGGGAACGCGATACCTCGGGTCTTTGATTCGGCAGTGACTTGTGAATGTGCCGAAAATCCGCGCGCCGCCCAGATCCGGAAGCGCTCGGCATACCGGCACAATCCTCTGAATGCCGGCCTCTCCCGCGGTAACGCACGGATGCGGTACGCTATTGCCGTGTTTGTCCGCGCGGCCGCGGCGGAGGGGTTCCGCCCGCGCCTGCGTCGGTCCCCGAGGAGGCATTGATGATCCGCCCCATCGTTCATCATCCCGATCCGCGCCTGCGTCAGGTTTCCAGGGCAGTTGAGATTTTCGACGATGCGCTGCGCAAGCTCGTCGACGACATGGTCGAAACCATGCACGATGCCCAGGGCATCGGACTTGCGGCCGTCCAGATCGGCGTGCACCTGCGCCTTGCGGTCATGCAGGTAGATGAGAACCCGCTGCGGGTGCTGGTCAATCCTGAATATGAAAAGCTCGGTCAGCCCATGGAACTGCACGAGGGCTGTCTGTCCGTACCCGAGGCGCGGGAGACGACAAGAAGCCGGGTCGACCATGTGCGTGTGCGGGCTCAGGATCTCAACGGTGAATGGTATGAGTTCGAGGCGCACGGTCTGGAGGCGGCCTGTGTGCAGCACGAGTGCGACCACATTGACGGCAGGCTCTATATCGATCACCTGAGCGATCTGCGCCGCCGACGGGTCCTTAAACGCTACCAGCAACTTCGGCGGGAGCGGGAACGAGGCAGGGCGGATCAGTAACGGCCGACTTCCCGAGGCGGTATCGCCGTTGCCCAACGCTGCTTACCGAGGCAGCCGGGCATAGATGTCTCCGGAGGACGCGGATCCGGCAACGCTGCTCAGCCAGCTCTTGATGCCTTCCGCCGATTTCCACTGTGCCAGCGTGAATTGCCGCTGCTCTCCGTAGATCACATTGAACTCGTAGGGTCCAAGCTCGCTGAGCCGATCGACGCAGGCGATGGCCACGTCCATGGCTCCCGGGACGAATTCCACGGACAACGCGGGAATGGCACGGCTCAGTCCGGCCAGTACCTGCGCCTCGTAGCCCTCGACATCGATCTTGCAGAAGGCCGGTACGCCGTACTGATCGATCAACCGGTCCAGCGTCGTGACCGGGACCGAGACGGTGTCTTCCCATTGCACACGCCGGAAGCCGGGGTTCCTGTCTCCGATGGTACGGCGCCAGTCTGCCGACAACGTGGAAACCGTGGGCGTCGCCCGGCTGATGGCCAGATCGGCGGTGCCTGCCTCTGCCCCAACGGCTTCGGCGAGAATGGTTACGCCCGGCTTGCCGCCAACCAGGCGGTTCAGCCAGGCATGCATCTCCGGTTGGGGCTCCAGGGCCACCACTCGGGCTCCCAGTGAGGCGAATGCCGCGGTTCGATCGCCCAGGTGGGCGCCGACGTCGAATACCAGGTCATCCTTGCCGACAAACTGCCGATAGAGCTGCCGCAACGGACCTTGCCGGCCGGGCCGCCAGTAGATCATCACCGAGCGCAAGATGCCCAGCGTACGGCGCAGGCCGGCAAGTCTGCTGCGGCCCTGCACCGGCGTGGAGGGTCTGGTTGGAGTCGTCATGCCGACAGCCTCTCTCAGGGACGGTCCCATGGCAATGGTGCCTGACGTCTGTTGCAGTGCTTAGGGCGCCCCATGGGAATACATCAGAGGCTCCTTAGAGGCCATGGACCGAGAAGTGTTTCACGGTATGGCGCAGTTTACAGGGGCAGCATAGGGGTAACCCGAGTATTCAACGTGGCTATGACATCAGACCACGGATGTGCTGAAGTCGGGGGGGAGGTCAGGCGTTGACGTGCGGGTTGCCCGTATCGGCGCCTGGCCTTTTTCTGTTCTGGAGATGGCTTCCTGCCCGCGTCTGGTCGGCCTGTTCGAGAGTCTGCCGGATAGGGGGGGTGATTGGGCGGTTGAAAAACAAAGGCCGACCTTGGGAGATCGGCCTTTGGACGCGCGGTGGGCGAGTTATACGGACTTCTTGGCCGCGGACCGGGCGGCAACCTTGGGAGTTGCCTTCGGCGCTGACTTTTCGGCAGTCTTCGGTGCGCTCTTTGCCGGAGCCTTGCGTGCCGGCGCAGTGACAACCTCGGGCGTGGCAACTGGCTCACTGACAGCCGCCGCTGGTTTGGCACTGGCAACCACCGTCGGAGCGGCGCTGGTCGCCACGTCAGCCGCAACGCCAACCGGGGCAGCCGCCGCAGCAGTGGCGACAGCAGTCTGAACAGCCTTGATCGGCGTTACAGCGGCAGCAACAGCGGCGCTATCCTGCGCGCTCTTCTGTGTCAGGTTAATTGCCGCCTCCGCATAGTCGCGGTTGTACGCGGCCACGGTCTGGGCATCCTCGCCGAGGCGTTGGGCGAGTGACTGCAGCAGCTTCTGCTGACCGGAGATGAAGGTCTGAAAGCCCTTCGGGTCGTTGAACTCGACAGCGGAGCGGGCCTGATTCAGCGCCAGTGCCAGGTAATTCCGCCCGGCATCCAGTTGAAACGCGGCGAGTTTCTGGACGTGGTCCAGGCTCAGCTCGGCGAACTTGCGTGCGGGAACGGAAATCTGATTGAACTGCGAATTCAGAGTACGCATTGTTTCTTCGTTCATGGGGTGTCCTCCGTACAGGAAATCTGTATGACGCGTTGCAGCATAACAAGTGTTGTTGTGCGGCGCAACAATTCTTCGTCAAGCGTTTCCTTTTGCCTAAACTTGTAACTTGCTATTCAAGTTGTCATTTCATGATGCGATTGTGGGGACCACACCCGACGCCCAAGCTTGATAATGGCGTAACTTATTGTCCTAGTAGGTTTTGTCGTGGTGCAGATGGACCAATGGCGGCGCCTTGGTGGTCTGGCATTGGATGTTGCCGGGCTCGGACCGCAGCGGACGCCTTTCCGGGTGCTGTTTGCCACGCGCGGTGTCAAATTGCTGTCGTACCCGGAGCCGGACGCTAACGCCCCGGCGCTACTACTCGTTCCGGCACCCATAAAGCATTCGTACATCTGGGATCTCTGCCCGAAATGCAGCGTCGTTCGCCATGCACTGCGTGCGGGTTTCAGGGTTTATCTGCTGGATTGGCTGGAGCCGGGTCCGGAGGAACAGGGCTTCGGTTTCGATATGTATGCGGACAGGTTGATCCGGGAATGCGTGGCCCGCATCGCGGAGGCCGCAGACCAGGAACGGGTGTTCCTGGCAGGTCATTCCCTGGGCGGTGTATTTGCCGCCATATTCAGCGCGCTGTATCCGCAGCGGGTCCGAGGCCTGGCGTTGCTGGAAGCGCCTCTTGAGTTCGAACGCCACGGTGGTCCGCTGAAAGCGCTGGTGGATGCTTCGCCGCCGACGGACTGGCTGACTGTCATGCCGGATGGGGTCCCCGGTGCCATGCTCAGTGCGGCGGGTGCCATCGCGGCACCGAATGTGTTCATCGGTGAGCGGCTGTTGGACTGGTGGTGTAGCCAGGGCCAGCTGGAGGCTATGCAAACGCATTTGCGGGTAATGAGGTGGACGATGGATGAAATACCCATGTCCGGCCGCCTGCTGGCGGATGTGGTTGAGAGGCTGTATCGCCGCAATCTCTTTTTGCTGGGCCGGTTATCGGTCAATGGCAGGCTGGCGAAGCCCGCCAATATTATTGCTCCGGTGGTCAGCGTGGTGAATCCGGTGTCGCGCGTCATTCCGCAAGGATCCATATTGCAGTTTCATCAAGTCATTGCCAGCAATGAACGCCGCGTCCTGTACTACCCGGGTGATATCGGCGTGGCATTGCAGCATGTCGGCGTCCTGGTAGGGCGCTACACGCATCGCTACATCTGGCCAATCATTCTGCAGTGGTTTCACGCCATTGCCTGCGAGCCGCGCCTTGCCACCGGGCACGCTGCAAAGCCAGCGCTCCATGGGAATACATCAGTGTCTCCCTAGTGCCAGCATTCAGGGTGTTTCATCGAGAATAACGAGCGATAGCAGGACGGTGGTAAGCGCCAGCACCAGCACCAGCATCGGGGGTGCAGGGATCATCAGCAGTCCCGAGCCGATCCAGAGATCGCGGACGATCTTTTTCTTCAGCCGGTACTTGCGTGTCGTGCGTCGCCAGCTTGGGTGCCGGGCCTTTTCCTTGTCCGACAGACCGGGTGGCGGTGGGGGTGGACCGAAGAAGCGGAACATCGCCGTGGCTCCTCCCTGTCTGTGCAAGTATCCCTTGAGGGTAGGTCACGGCTTCTTGTCTGTCATGGATCGCGGCTCATCGGGGTCACCGGCGTTGGTTGCGGTGATCCTGCCGCTAACCATGGCTGGCTTTGGGGCCGAACAGTAGCCAGATGATGAAACCGAGCAAGGGAAGGATAATCACCAACAGAATCCAGAGTACCTTTACACCGATCCCCGCCGGGCTTCTGATGATGCTGATAATGGCCCAGATGACCAGCACCAGCAGAATAAAGCCGAATATGCCGCCTACTTCGATACCCATACAGGAGGTCCCTCTCCGGTAACGATGGATGTCAACGTGCGCGTATGGCCATGCTTCCTGTCTTCCAGTCTAGCTCGATAAACAGCGTCCCGGATGTCCATGCGGATCCTGTCGGAGGCGTGGTCAGGTGGACATGTAATCCCCGCCGTTTGGATGCAGCACCTGGCCGGTCATATAGCTGGCATCCTCGGATGCCAGGAAGACATAGCTGGGCGCCACTTCGGCCGGCTGACCGGCTCGCTTCATGGGTTTGTCCTCGCCGAAGTGTTCTACCTTTTCGGCATCGAAGGTCGAGGGGATAAGCGGCGTCCAGATGGGGCCGGGCGCCACGGCGTTGACCCGGATGCCCTCGTCAACCAGTGCCTGTGCCAGCGAGCGTGTCAGCGAAACGAGGGCGCCCTTGGTGGCCGAATAGTCAATCAGATCGGCGCTGCCGCGGTAGGCAACCACCGACGTTGTACTGATGATGACCCCGCCCTTGCGAAGCAGGGGCACTGCGGCACGGATCAGATAGAAACTGCCGAACACGTTGGTCTCGAAGGTGCGCCGAAGCTGATCGTCGCTGATGTCTTCGATACGCTGCCGGGGGTGCTGTTCCGCCGCGTTGTTTACGAGGATGTCCAGGCGGCCGAACCGTTGTTTCATCTCACTTACAAGGGTGTTGCAGAAGTCCGATTGCGCCAGGTCACCCCGCCAGCTTTCACAACGGCGACCTTCTTTCTCGACCAGCCGTCGCGTTTCCGCCGCATCCTGGTCTTCTTCCAGGTAGACCAGCCCGACGTCGGCTCCCTCCCGGGCGTAATGGACGGCAACGCTGCGGCCGATGCCGCTGTCGCCGCCAGTAATCAGCGCGACACGGTTCGCCAGTCGGCCACTGCCGCGATAGCCTTCGCGGATCACAGCCGGCGGCGGTTCCATGGCTCGTTCCGAACCCGGCTGATGCTCCTGGGTCTGGCCCTTCCGACGTTCATCCTTGTCACGGTAGGAGCCGGACATAGCTGCCTCCCCGGCTGGTGTGTGTTTCTCCATCAGTGTCTTCTTAATAAATAGTAGTACCGGGAGTTGGTTCGTGACAGTGTTTCGGTCGGTGTCAAAGCCACCAGCGCAGGCGCCAGCCGATGCGCCCGCCCAGTCGTTCCCATAGGCCGAATTTCCTCAGACTCGTCAGCGTGATTTCGGTGGACTCGGAGAGATCGGATTCAAAGATGGTTTCCATGCCGCGGCAAATTTCCGGGTTGTCGGTGACAAAGTTGATCTCGTAATTGTGAAACAGACTGCGGTAATCAAGGTTAGCGGTTCCGATGCTGGCCCATTTCCCGTCCACGACGATGGTTTTCGCGTGCAGGGGACGAGGATTGTATTCGTAGATGCGAATGCCTGCCCGGAGCAGACGTTCGTAGAGATAGCGCGCGGCCATCTGGGTAATGCGGTTGTCGCTGACGGCGGGCAGCAGCAGGCAGACCTCGGCGCCGCGGGCGGCAGCCTGGACCAGGTGTCTGCGCGTGCGGCGGTCCGGCGCGAAATAGGGTGTGGTTAGAAGGACCCGTTGGCGGGAGTGCAATAGTCCAAGCCGAAAAAGCCGCCTTAGGGCGTGTCTGTGGCGAGGAATGCGGTTGGTGACCAGCGAGTCTCCGACAAACAGGTCCGGGGGTGCGGCACGGCGCAGACGACGAGGCAGCCGTCGGGTCCAGAACAGGTTGAAGACATCGGCAGCCCGCCGGACCAGATCAAGCCTGTCCAGGCGGATATGCGTGTCGCGCCAGCAGCGTTCGCCGGAGCTGATTCGGCTGCTCTGGTCGTGAATGTTGAAACCGCCGAGATAGACTGACGCGCTGTCCGTTATCAGTAGCTTGCAATGATTTCTGCGGTTGTAACGCCACGGGTCGCGCCAGGACCAGCGGTGAAAAGTACGTACGCGTACACCTGCAAGTTCCAGAGTTTTGAGAAATTTCCGGGGAATCAGAAACAGGCTGCCGGCCGCATCCAGGTGCAGCCGCACGTCCAGGCCCCGGCGCGCGGCGCGAGCCAGGGCGGCGCCAAAGCGCCGCCCTGTATGGTCGGCAGCGAAGATATAGCTCTCAATCCAGACACGATGCCGAGCCTGGTCGATGCTCCGGAGCATGTCCTGATAAAGGGTGTCACCGTCGAAGTAGAGCTGATGACCGGTGTACGGCACACGTTTCACGACTGTCGGCGCTCCGTGTTGTCGCGAAGGCGGCGGTCCATGCGTGGTCTGCATTGTTCTGAATTCGGTCGTGCGTACACCAGTATGGCCTGCGCGGCGACGGGAAAGTAAACAGCAGCAGGTACACCGGCTAAATGCAAACTTTGTTCTCACCCTGACTGTCAGAACCGGTAACGGTCGCGTATGCCCGGCGCGCGTGGAGGAAGAGGGAGCATACGCTCGGGTTGATGCTGGTCTGCAAATGCGCAAAGGAGGAACTATGCATCGTATCTATTTTCTTCTTCCCTCGTTGGAGGATGCCAGAGGTCTGGTGAAAGAGTTTCGCGATTCGGGTGTGGGAGATGACAGGCTGCATCTGGTATCGAGGCGTGAGGCCGGCATGGAAGGATTGCCTGAGGCGACTGTCGCCCAGTCTTCGGATCTGGTTCCGGCGTTGAAGCGTGGTGTTTTACTTGGCGCCGGCGCGGGCGTGCTCGGCGGTATCGTGGCGGCGGTCAGTCTGCCCGTGAGTACACCGATGGGCTTCGCCGTGATTGCGATAGTGACGCTGGTTGGCGCGGGCATAGGCAGCTGGGCCGCGGCAATGATCGGCGCTGGCATGGACCGGCAGCAGGTGGCGGATACTGAAGACGCCATGGGGGAGGGCGCGGTGCTCATGATGGTGGACGTGCCGGACGACGAAGTTGAAATTGCCAGGCAGCGGGTCCTGAAACGGCATCCGGAAATTCGCGTCAAAGGCACCGAACACCTCACGCCCGGCACCTGGACTCCGCAGGGGTGACAGCATCGGGGTGCTAGGGAGCCTCTGATTTATTCCCATGCTGCATAGCCCCGCAGGGCGGGCCATCGGCGCGTACTGGACTGCGTTGGCGTTCTTGCCAAGGGCGACGGCCATTGCCTGCGAACGCCGCCTTGCCAGTGCGCGCCGATGGCTCCGCAGAGCCCCATGGGAATAAATCAGAGGCTCCCTAGGTGTCGATGAGGAAGTCGGCGTCGTCCATGTCCATCAGGCTCGCGGCTCCGGCGGTCATGGTCGCCACATGCGCGCGGGTGCGCGGCAAGATGCGCTGGAAATAGAAACGGGCGGTCTGCTGTTTGGCCCGATAGAAGCGTTCCTCATCGCTGCCGTCGGCCAGCTTCAATGCCGCTGTACGGGAAGCGGCCGCCCAAAAGTAGGCGAGGGTGACGTAGCCTGAGTACATCAGGTAGTCCACCGATGCGGCGCCGACCTCATCAGGGTTGCTCATGGCGGCCTTGCCAATGCGCATGGTCAGTTCGCCCCATTCCCGGTTCAACTCGGAGAGGGGAGCGATGAATTCAGCGATAGCCTGGTTATCCGCGTTGGCCTGGCAGAACGTGTGTACGATGCGGGTGAAGCTTTTCAGCGTCTCCCCTTCGGTGCCCATCACCTTGCGGCCCAGAAGATCCAGTGCCTGTATCCCGGTCGTGCCTTCGTAAAGGGTCGATATGCGGGCGTCGCGCATGTTCTGTTCCATCCCCCATTCATTGATGTAGCCGTGCCCCCCGAATACCTGCATGCCGTCATAGGCGGCCTCGAAGCCCGCTTCGGTGAGAAAGCCCTTGGCAATCGGCGTGAGAAAGGCGAGCAGCGATTCAGCCACGGCGCGTTCCTCCGGGTCATCGCCGCGATGGGCGATGTCACTTTGCCTGGCACAGAAGTACATCAGGGCGCGGCCACCCTCGGCAAAAGCCTTGCTGGTGAGCACCATGCGGCGCACGTCCGGGTGCACGATAATCGGATCCGCGGGCTTGTCCGGCGCCTTCTGGCCGGACAGGGAGCGCATTTGCAGCCGTTCCCGGGCATAGGCGATGGCGCCCTGAAAGGCGATTTCGGCATGAGCCAGGCCCTGCAGGGCGGTGCCGAGGCGGGCGGCATTCATGAAGGTGAACATGCAGTTCAGGCCGCGGTTGGGCGGGCCGATCAGATAGCCTGTGGCACCATCGAAGTTCATCACGCAGGTGGCGTTGCCGTGGATGCCCATCTTGTGTTCCAGCGAACCGCAGGCGAGGTTGTTGCGCTCACCCACGCCGCCGCCGGGGCCAGGCAGGTATTTGGGCACAATGAACAGAGAAATACCCCTGGTTCCGGGAGGCGCGTCGGGAAGTCGCGCGAGCACGATGTGGACGATGTTCTCGGAAAGGTCATGTTCCCCTGAGGAGATGAATATCTTGGTGCCGGTGATACGGTAGCTGCCATCCGTCTGGGGTTCCGCGCGGGTGCGGAGCATGCCCAGATCGGTGCCGCAGTGAGATTCGGTCAGGCACATGGTTCCGGTCCACTCGCCGGAGACGAGTCGCGGCATGTAGGTCTGCTTCTGATCCTCGGTGCCATGGCCCATGATGGTCGCCTTGGCGCCGTGAGACAGCCCCGGATACATGCCCCAGGACCAATTGGCCTGACCGATCATCTCCGAAAGGGCGAGGGACAGGGATTCCGGCAGCCCCTGGCCGCCGAATTCCACCGGCTGCGCCAGCCCCGGCCAGCCGCCTTCGACAAACTGGTGGTATGCCTCACGAAACCCAGGTGGTGTCTGCACGACACCGCCTTCGCTCCAGCGGCAACCTTCGCTGTCGCCGACCCGGTTCAACGGCGCCAGCACCCGTTCGCAGAATCTGGCACATTCTTCAAGAATGGCCTTGACTGTCTCCGGCGTGGCGTCCTCGGCGCCGGGCAGGCGCGCGTAGTGCGCCGGGTAGTCGAGCAGTTCGTCGCGTGCGAACAGGATGTCTCTCAACGGAGCCTTGTAGTCGGGCATTGCCGGCACCTCTACCAAGCGGTCAGGAAATGGTTAGTGATAGCAATCGGTCGATGCCGATTCGGTGCACATGGTGAATTGGCTGCCGGTGCAGGTCTGCCATCGACAACCAGAAGCGTTCATGGCCCGGTTCCAGCGGGTCTTCCAGGAGAGGCCGGTCGACCAGGTGGACCAGTCGGAATTGCTGCTGGTAGAGCCAGTAGGCGTCGTGGCTGGTGGCAAAATAGCGCGTTCGGAATCTTGTCTCGTCCGCGGCCGTCAGTAAGGCCTCGTCGATGCAGATGCCTGCTTCTTCCCGCAGTTCCCGACGCAGCGCTGCAACCGGTGACTCTCCATCCTCGATGCCGCCACCCGGTAATTCCAGCCAGTTGGCTGTCGGCGGCCGAACCAGCAGCAGGGCATCGCCGTGTCGGAGCAAACCGTGGATACCGCGCCGATGACGCGCGGTCGTGTTTGCCGGCCGCTGGTGCATCCGGCCGCGATGATCGATGAACAGCCTGTCCTTGGGTGCGCGTTCCATTACGTTTCCGTGTTGCTTGGGGAATGTGCCCGGACTATCGGCGCGGGCAGTCGGCAATTATAGCCAAGAGGGCATTTTCCTCGACCGTGCCGACGCGGGCAAGGGGCGGTGGCCGGCACGGTGGGCCGACCCCCTTGCCGGCGACAGCACGGACGGATGGCGCCGAGTGCCCTTAGCCGCGAAGGCGCCTGGCATTTGCCGTCGCTCTAGCGTGCACGGGATCCAGGCCACGCTGAGCGAGGCGGGCGGCGGACGAGGACAGTCGAGAGCTGCTCTTCACTGATCGCGATACCGCTGCACCCAATTTTTTCTGCCTTTCGATGGACTGGCTGATGGTGCCGCTTGCCATCAGCGACATGGTGGCTGTCGCGACCTGCAGCATCTGCTCGAATGCCTGGGTCCACAGCCGGAAGTTCATGCTCATCATCTGTGATGCCATGGCCAGGGTGGATTCCGCGGCGGCCTCCAGCTTTTCCTGACCCATTCTGGTGAATTCCCGTTGATCGCGCTTGGTCGGCGAGGTCCCGGAATTTGTCATTATGTTTGTTCGTCGGCTGATGACCTGAGCGGAGGCGGCCAACATTTCGGCTGTTTTCCAACCCAGGTCCATCCATAACAAGGCAGGAATGACCACTGAAGATTGTCGGCGTCTGGTGGTAGGCATGTGAGTTTCCTGTCTGGTGGCATGTGGAGTAAGCGTATGCGCCTTCTGGACAGAATATGAATGTTAAATTAGCCGGGAGGCTTCCTCTGTTCGCCATCGCCCGATTGATGGCTGGTTGGCCGCGGTTATCCGGCCTGGTTTACACTGCCACGCTTTCAAGGAGACACTCATCCATGCACGCAGTCGCGTGAATAAGTCGGTGTCTCCTTAACCTCAAGGACGGAAGATATGCAGTATCTGCACACAATGGTACGGGTCAGCGATCTGGAAGCTTCCCTCGATTTCTATTGCAACAAGCTGGGGCTGGTGCAGATCAGCCGAAAGGACAGCGAAAAAGGGCGCTTCACCCTGGTGTTTCTGGCCGCGCCAGAGGATGAAGGGCGGGCACGTAGCGGCGACCGGGCACCAATGATGGAGCTTACCTATAACTGGGATCCGGAGGACTACGGTGGCGGCCGCAATTTCGGCCATCTTGCATTTCGGGTCAAGGATATCTACGCCCTCTGTCAGCAGTTGATGGATAGCGGCGTCACCATCAACCGTCCGCCGCGGGACGGCCACATGGCTTTCGTGCGTTCGCCCGACGGCATCTCCATCGAACTGCTTCAGGCCGGTGAAACCCTTCCGCCAACGGAGCCGTGGGCGTCCATGCCCAACAGCGGCAGTTGGTGAATGTCATGTGTGCCGATGTGGACTCGCTCACGGTTCTGTCGGCACACATTGCGGACACTGTCCGAATCTGAAATCCAGGGGTGGTGCCGGATTATCCGGCCGATTACAGGAGGTAGGTCGGCCATGTCCCTATCCAGGCTGTCGATGCGTTGTCTTGGCCCAGCGTTAGTCGCGCTGCCCTGGCTGGCTGTTGCCGGGGAAAACGCGTCGGCGGCGCCGATGGACGATCCGATCGGCGTGGGTTCGATCCTGCGGATGGTGGTCAGTCTGCTCATCGTAGGTGCCGGCGCGGTGGCGGTCGCGTTGATGATGAGGCGTTACGGTGTGATTCGCGGCCTGACGGCCAACCGTCGGATACGGCTGATCGAGAGCGCGCGGATATCGCGGCGCACGCTCCTGGCCGTCGTCCATATCGACGGCCGGGAGTTCGTCCTGGTCGAAAACGGTGATCAGACCAGAATCTCACCCCTCGGTGGTCCATCAACGGCGAGGGGCGCGATGGATACGGATGAAGCCCGCCAGCAGTCGTTGCAATATTGAACCACGGCATCAACTGATGCGCTGGTAACCGCCCAATTGCCCTTCCCTTGACAGTACAAGCTGCCAAAGCTGAACCGTGCGCGCCCGAAATGCGCCCGCGCAGGACAGCAGATAGTAGCGCCACATGCGGTAGAAACGGTCACCATACCGGTCCCGGAAGCGAGGCCAGGCGACTTCGAAGCGGTCGTGCCAGGCCATCAGCGTCCGGTCGTAGTCGGCACCGAAATTTTGCAGATCCTCGACCACGAACAGATCATCGAGCGCATCCCCAAGCTGGCCGAGCGACGGCAAATCGCCATTGGGGAAAATGTATTTGTCGATCCATGGGTCCGGTGCGCTGCCGCGCTGGTTCTTGCCGATCGTATGGAGCAGGAAGAGCCCGTTGTCAGTCAGGCAGCGATCCGCGATTTCCAGGAACGTTCGATGGTTCTTGCGCCCCACATGCTCGAACATGCCGACGCTGACGATGCGATCGAAGGTCTCGTCAAGCTCGCGGTAATCCTGCAGTCGGAATTCGACCGGAAGGTTTCGGCATCGTTCGGCGCCCAGTCTTGCCTGTTCGGCGGAGATGGTAATGCCGACGCATTGTACCCCGTAATGCTCGGCGGCATATTGCATGAGGCTGCCCCAGCCACAGCCTATGTCAAGCAGGCGCATACCCCTTTCGAGGCCGAGTTTGCGACAGATCAGATCAAGTTTGGCTTCCTGTGCCTCATCCAGGTTTTTTGCGTCTCTCCAGTATCCGCAGGTGTAGGTCATTCGCCGGTCGAGCATGGCTGCATACAGGTCGTTGCCAAGGTCATAGTGCGCCTTGCCCACCTGCCAGGAGCGGCGCATTGTCTGCAGATTGAGCAACCGGGCACGCAGCGAATGAAAAATGAGGCGCAGAGGCTGCGCCTGGTCGAGGATTCGGGCACGAATCACGCGGAAGAAGAATTCGTCCAGGTGTTCGCAGTCCCAGGCCCCGTCCATATAGGCTTCCCCCAGGCCCAGGTTGCCGTAGGCAAGCGCGCGCTCCGGAACGTCTGCCTGGTGCAACTGGATGTCCCAGGGTCGATTACCATTGATACGGACGTCGGCCTTTTGCAGAAGGTCTTTTATCAGTTGATCAAGGCCTGATTGGGTGTACTGCGGTGCGTGCTGCGGTGTGGGTTGACCTGCCATATTGCTCTCCGGTTCCGAATGGGTAATTCCATTTGAGCCGGAGACTGCGGATGCGTGATAGGAAGTGTGCAGTCTCCATCCGTAGTCGAAAAGAATGACACTTGTCTTTACTTTAACATGAACCCGTTTTGGTAGGGATAGAAGAGACTTCCCCACCTTTTCAGCATTACCTGCAAGGACGGTTGCCGCAAGACCTGACGAAGGTGCTTTTCCGATGCCATAATTGGCTGGCGGCATTGAATGAATTTCGCCGGAGCCGGGAGCATACCGGTAACGACGAAACTCCACGGAGAGGCTTGACGCCGATGACGACCAGCCAGTGTGATTTACCTGCGGACGTAACCGCGGGTGGTGATGTCGAACGCGCATGCGGCCACATTCTGGAAGGCTTGGCGCAGGGCGCTCCGCTGGAGAAGTCGCTTGCCGGCGTGCTTGACGTGCTGGGCATGCGGATGCCCGCCTGTTCAGGCGCACTTATGGTCGCGCGGGGCGACGTCCTTGAGCCCATCGTCACCATGAGGAATGCATCCCGGTACCTGGAGCGGATGGGTAGGCAGGTCATTGCCGCGGACGGCAGTGTCTGCGGCCGCGCGGTCTGGCAGCGGCATCCGGTTATGGTCCAGTCCCTGGAGTATGAAGAGACTACGCCACGGCATCGGAAGGCAGCGAGGGCTTGCGGCTTCAAGGCGGGATGGTTCTACCCTGTCATCGGCCGCAACCGGGCTGTTCTCGGTGTTCTTGCGATTTACTCCGTTGCCGCTGAGCCACCCACACAACGGCAGCGTGAATGGTTGAGAATGGCAAGCGCGACCGCCGCAATCGCCATGTTTCAACAGAGCGTTGCCGTCGGTCTGAGCGGTCCAGGCCAACGTGATGCGCTGACCGGGTTGCTGAATCGGGACTCATTCATGGAGGAGGCGGCCAGAATACTGGCGCTGGCGCAGCGGTATGCCTGGCGGCCTGGTCTGGTATCACTCAGTCTGAACGCATTCAGCAATATCAACAATGCCCTGGGGCATCAGGCGGGAGACTTCGTGTTGCGGGAAACGGCCAGCAGGTTGCGGATGGATCTGCGCGATACCGATTGCCTGGTGCGCATGGGTGGTGATGAATTCGCGGTGCTGCTGCCGGAGATGGACGTGGCCTGCGCGGAAGTGCTTGCCGGACGCATCACCCGCAGTCTGCGCCGGCCTGTTGACCTCTGCGGTGACAGGACGGTGCGTATCGATGCCAGTATCGGCATGGCGATCGCGCCGACCGGGGCGGAAACCGTGGACGAGATGATTGCGCTGGCCGATGCCGCCATGCATCGGGCCAAGGCTGCCGGGGGCGGTTGGGTGCTATTCGATCCGGACATACACTGACGGCGATGCACCTGGATGGTCTACGATGTCAGCAATGACTGTCGCAAAAATGCATACAAGCGGGGGAGTATATACTCGTATGATCGATACCCGCCGTTATTACACGGCGGCCGAACAATGGGTTGACCGCATCCTGCACTGGTTCGCCATTGCCACGGCCGTGGCGGCCGTGGCAGGGCTGCTGATGCTGGCATTGCGCCACAACGACAATCTGCTGTCCGGCAGCGTACTGCTCTACGGGCTGGGCTTGCTCGGCATGCTGAGTTGTTCGGCGCTGTGCAACCATGACCTGTCGGATCGCTCCCGCTACACGGAGCTGTTCCGACGGCTGGACCATGCAGCGATTCTGTTCATGATCGCCGCGACATATACGCCGCTTGCTCTGGTGCTCATGGGTGGCGTCTGGGGGTGGGGGCTATTCGCTTTTGTCTGGACCGTGGCATTGACCGGGATCGTGATCAGACTGATCACCCGTGGGCCGCTTCGCCCAGCGGTATCCATCGCACTGTACCTGCTGTTGGGCTGGAGCATCCTGGGGGTGCTGGAGCCGTTGCTCGCTGTCGCACCGCTTTCCGTTCTAGTGCTGCTGTTCTGCGGTGGGCTGCTTTATAGCTCAGGGGTGCTGTTCTTCGTATGGAAACGTATGCCTTATCACATCTCAATCTGGCACGGTTTCGTCCTGTCCGCGGCCGGCTGTCACTATGCGGCCATTCTGTTCGCGGTGGTGCTCTGAGTTGCAGGCCAGCGCGAAGCAGTACGCGCCGGTCTGACTTTACCGCGAAGGGCTGCAGCGAATCAGGCGGATTTGCGGACCAGCCCCGATATCAGACGCTTGCAGGCCTGGAACAGTTCCCGGCGCGCCTGGGCGCGGGCCCAGCGCTGCAGTTGGAGCTCGGTGGGGCGGTCCAGGGGGTCTTTGGCGTTGAGCCACTCTTCAAGCACGGATTCGTTGCCTTTCATCGATGGTCTCCGGGATAGAACGGTCTGTACTGCGAATTGGTGCCGTGCAGCATAAGACGGTTGGCCTCATCGGAGAACCCATTACCGGTGCAAAGACATGTTCCATAATGGAATAAATCGATCACATTGATTCTCGGTTGCGCGACGAATACGGCTACCGGCGCGGCAATGCAAATGATCCTCGCGTAAACTGCCGTTCATGCAACTACCCATCGATACGGTACTGCCCGAGCTGTTGTCCGCGTTGACCGGCGGCACGGCAGCCGTGCTTCAGGCGCCGCCGGGCGCCGGCAAGACCACGCGCGTTCCCCTGGCATTGCTCGATTCGCCCTGGCTGCAGGGCCGGCGTATTGTCATGCTCGAACCACGGCGGCTGGCCGCCAGGGCGGCGGCCGGCTACATGAGTGCGTGCCTGGGCGAGGCCGTGGGGCAGACCGTAGGTTACCGCATGCGGCAGGACACCCGGGTCGGCGCCAGGACGCGTATCGAAGTCGTGACGGAAGGTGTGCTGACGAGATTGTTGCAGGACGCCCCGGATCTGAGCGACTACGGTGCCGTGATCTTCGACGAGTTCCATGAGCGTAGCCTGCAGGCGGATCTTGGCCTGGCACTGGTGTTGGAGGTGCAACAGGCGTTGCGCGAGGATCTGCGGTTGCTGGTAATGTCGGCGACGTTGGACGCGGAACCGGTGGCGCGGCTGCTCGGCGGGGCGCCCCTGATTACCAGTGAAGGCCGCAGCTATTCAGTGCAGGTTCATTACGCGCCGTCGACCCGCGACACGCGCCTTGAAGCTCAGGTTGCCAGCGTGGTTCGCCGGGCGGTTCGCGAAGAGGGCGGCTCGGTGCTGGCATTTCTACCCGGGCAGCGAGAGATTGGACGGGTACAGCAGGCACTGACCGGCGCCCTGCCGCCGGATGTATTCATCGCACCGCTGTACGGCAATCTGTCGCAGGCGGAGCAGGATGCCGCGATCCGGCCGGCATCTGGTGGACAGCGCAAGATCGTGCTCGCCACCAATATCGCCGAAACCAGTCTGACGATTGACGGCGTTCGCGTGGTGGTGGATTCCGGTCTGGAGCGCCGGTCTCGCTTCGACCCCGTAAGCGGCATGACGCGGCTGGTGACGGGCCGCATCTCGCGGTCCGCCGCCATTCAACGGGCCGGCCGCGCTGGGCGACTGGAGCCGGGCGTCTGTTACCGCCTATGGGCCGAGGAAGAGCATGATCGGCTTGCCGGTCAGGCCACCGCGGAGATTCTGGAGGCTGATCTGGCCCCGCTGGTGATGGAACTCGCACAATGGGGCGCCGCCACACCCCGGCAGTTGTCGTGGCTGGACCTGCCGCCGGCGCCAGCCTGGGATCAGGCTCGGGAACTGCTGACCGAGCTGCAGGCCCTGAACGCCGATGGCACGCTGACGAAGCACGGCCGGGCGATGCAGACCATGGGGGTGCACCCGCGTCTGTCGCACATGCTGATCGAGGGCCGGAAGCTTGGTTGGGGGCGCCTTGCCTGCGAACTCGCGGTGCTGCTGTCCGAGCGGGATGTGCTCACCGGTGATCGCGGGCGCCAGACCGATGTCACATCGCGTATCAGGCTGTTACGGACGGGACGTGAGGGCAAGTTGCAGCCATTACAGGCACAGGCGCGTCGCCTCAACCAGCGTCTGGGTGGGGAATCACGGCCGGAGACGGCGTCGAGCCCGGGGCTGCTGCTTGGCTTTGCCTATCCGGACCGCATTGCCTGGCGCAGGCAAGGTGAAGCGCCCCGGTATCTGCTGGCCAATGGTCGCGGTGCCTATCTGCGCGGAACCGACCAACTGCGGCAGTCGCCATTCCTGGTCGCCGCGGAACTGGACGGCGCCCCCCGCGAGGCGTGTATTTATCTGGCCGCGACGATTGATCGAGACATCATCGACAGCCATTTTCTCCACATTGTGTCTCACCAGGATGCCGTCTACTGGGATGAGGCAACGCAGGCTGTTGCTGCGCGTCGGCAGCGCCGTCTGGGTGCCATCGTGCTGGAAGATGCGCCGCTGCCTGACCCGGACCCGCAGGTGTTGCTGGATTGTCTGCTCGCCGCCATCCGCCGCAAGGGACTGGACGTGTTCCCCTGGGATGATGCCACCCGGCAGTGGCGGGCGCGGGTCAAACTGATGCGCGAACTGGAGCCGGATGAGTGGCCAGATACCAGTGATGCGAGCCTGTTGGCGAATCTGGAGACCTGGGCGGCGCCTTTTCTCCAGGGCGTGACACGCTTGGCACATCTGCGCGGTTTTCCGCTGCAGGATGCGCTTGCGGCCTGGCTGGGCTACATGCATCAGCAGCGGCTGGATGTTCAGGCACCGAGTCGTTGGCAGGTGCCCACCGGGTCCCGCATCCTGATCGACTACACCGCCGGTGAAGCGCCGGTGCTGGCGGTGAAGCTCCAGGAACTGTTCGGCGAAGCAAAGACCCCGACGATTGCGGACGGTCGCGTGCCCTTGCTGCTGCACCTGCTGTCGCCGGCGCGCAGGCCGGTGCAGGTGACTCGGGATCTGGCAGGATTCTGGGCCGGAAGCTACAGTGACGTGCGCAAGGATCTGCGTGGTCGTTATCCCAGGCACCCCTGGCCGGAGCAGCCTGCCAAGGCCGCGCCGACGCGGTACACACTGCGACGTGGAAAGAACTGAAAACACATAATGGAATGCCTATGCACCGTCGAATGCGCCCCGTCCCGGTCCTGTTCATCAGCCTCTGGGTTGCCACCGTTTCGTCCGCCTCGCCCGCTCTCCCGGAGCACATCGCGGAGGCTCTGCAGAAATATAAGGTTGATCGCGCGGATGTGAGCATCCGTATCCAGCCGGTGGGCTCCGCCGAGCCGTTGCTGGACGTGTACGGAGATGTTCCTCGCAACCCCGCTTCGGTGACCAAGCTGCCGGTCAGTTTTGCGGCTCTGGAACGGTTGAGCCCGGCCTATACCTGGAAAACCGAGATTTACGCGGACACCGAGCCCAGAGACGGCGTGCTGGCCGGAGATCTCTGGTTCAAGGGCTATGGGGATCCCTACCTGATGGCCGAGGAGTTCTGGAAGCTTGCCGGGATGATTCGCCGGGCGGGCATCCGGCGCATCGACGGCGACCTTGTATTCGACACCAGCCATTTCGCCATTGCCCCGGAAGATCCCGGTGCCTTCGACAACAAGCCCTACCGCGCCTATAACCAGAGCCCGCATCCATTGCTGGTGAATTTCAACGTCGTCCGGTTTCACCTGCGGCCCGATAACGGCAATGGCCAGATCAGTGTCGTTACCGATCCGCCTCTGCCTGGGCTGCAATTGGACAACCGCGTGCGTCTCGGCGGCGGCCCGTGCGTGGGCTATCAGCGGGGTGTCAGCTATCACCTCAGCGCATCCGAGGGTGTCGTACTCGAGGGCTTGCACCCGGCCTCCTGCAATGGCGTCAGCCTGACTCGGGTGGCCGTGCCGCCTGAAGATTACGCATACCAGCTGTTTCAGCTGCTGTGGCAGCAATGGGGCGGTGAATTCCATGGCGGCTGGCGGCAGGGTGAAAGGCCGGCGGATGATCGCGAGCCGCTGGTTGTGCACCACTCCCGCCCGTTGGGGGACCTGATCCGACTGGCGAACAAGTACAGCAGCAACGTGATGACCCGGCACTTCAAGCTGGCCCTGGCGGCGGCACGGCACGGGGCGCCGGCGACCGAGACGGGCGGCAATCTGGCCATTCTGGAGCTGCTGGAGGAGCGCGGCGTCGATACCCGGGGTGTGGTGCTGGACAACGCGGCCGGGCTGTCCCGCGGCAATCGCTTTACCGCGCGCCAGATTGCACAGGTACTGGATGCCGCCTGGCACAGTCCGTATATGCCCGAGTTTGTTTCCTCACTGTCGTTGTCGGGCCTGGATGGGACGCTTCGGCGGCGTTTTCAGGATCCGCCGGAAGCAGGCCGCATGCATCTCAAGACCGGCCGGCTGGATCACGTCTCTACCATTGCCGGTTATGTCCGAACGCCCGCTGGCCGGGATCTCATCGTTGTGGTCATGGTCAATGCCGAGGATGCCCACCGTGGCTCAGGCGACGCCATCCAGGACGCCGCGCTGCGCTGGGCCTTCAGGCAATGACGATGACGGCGCCCCCGCGTCAGCCGCTCAGTCGCTGTCAGGATTCGCCGTCAATGGCCGGCGGCGGCTGCCCTTGTCGTTATACATTGCCTCGTCCGCGCGGTGGATCAGTGTTTCCAGCGTAGCTCCGTCACGCGGGAAAAAGCTGCTGCCTATGCTCGCTGTAACACGAATGGTCCTGAGGGCCGGGTCATGCGTGTCCTGCGGCAATGCAACTGGAACCTTGACGCAATGTTCAAGTTTCTCCGCCAGCGTTGCCAGCATCTCCGGATTGTCGAGGTCCTCCACCAGCACGATGAATTCGTCGCCGCCCAGGCGGGCCACGACGTCGCTGAAGCGTACGTTTACCGACAACCGGTTTGCCACTTCCCGCAATACCTCATCGCCGGCCCGATGGCCCCAGGTGTCGTTGACCGGCTTGAACTGGTTCAGGTCAACGAAGATCAGTCCAACCCCCTTGTGATGACGCCTAGCCCGTGCCAGCGCTTCCTCCGCGCGTTGTTCAAACTGCAGGCGGTTGGGTAACCCAGTCAGAGGGTCCCTCAGTGCCTTCAAGCGCTTTGATCGACGATCACGGTCCAGCAGGGCGTTGTAGTGGAACATTTGCCGGCGCTGAAACTCCAGCAAATAGGTGCCAAAACAGCCCATGACCGCGGTCGCGAAGATGATCAGCAGGGTGGTAATGATCTCTCCCGCCGGCACGCCGCCCATGCCGAAGAGCAGCCCGATGCTGTAGAGCAGTGTGAATACGCTCAGTAATGCCGTGACGACAAACCGCAGCCCGGCAAAAATGGTCGACCAGATCAGGGTCAGGAGGATGCCCTGATGGTAATAGGGCACCACGTCGGGTCCGCCACGGATTATCACCAGCCCTGACGCGATCACGCTTATGGAGATGAGCACAACGAGGATGCGCGTATGCCAGGCCGGCCACCACGGCTGAAATGTCGACACCAGCCCGAGCAGCAGCGCGCTGCCCATGAACAACCGACCCATCCAGATGTTCCGGTAATCATCCGGGAAGAACCAGGGGTCGTGAATGCACAGCCCCATCCACAGCAGGGCACCCAGGGCCAGGGCGATGCGCTGTTGATCGCGCAGGCGCTGCGCGCAGTCGCGGAGATAGGTGTTTTCCCTCTCCGCTGTGCGGAATGCCAGTGTCAGCGGGTGTAGTCGTGGTCGTCGAAACTTGTGAGTATCCATGGAAACCGCCGGTCCTTGGGGTAAACGCTTGCGATGTTAGCTTAGGAATTGTCTCACGGCGACAACAGGCCGAGCACGGCCATGCTTCGAGCGGGGGATAGGGAGACAAAGAAAATGCCCGCCGATTCCCAACACGGGCCGGCGGGCACAAGGAGGAGCGCACTGGTTCACAACTACCGTGGTCATGCGCTACGGGACCACGGGCACGACTTTAAACTTTACATGGGTGCAATTTTAATGGTTGACGCTGCAAAAGATACGGAGGAGTTCACATTTCCCCATTTTTCCTGCCTGCGGCCGTGCGGTGGCACCAGCGCACAGTCAGGGCAGCAGGGCGATCGCAGCCCAGGTCAACAGCCCTGCACAGGGTGGCAACAACAGGCTGGACAGCAGGCGGATACCGGTAAGCCGCCAGCCCAGTGCCGGCAGCTCGAAGGCGATGACGCGGTGAAAGGCGAGCACCGACCAGGCGGTGATCAGGGCCACCATTTGCGGCATGCCGACGCCGGCACTGATCAGAGCGAGGGCCAGCGGAAAGGTGATCATTGGTCCACCCGGTAAAGCCGCACCCAGCGCGCTGGCGATCAGAATGCCGCCCAGGCCGGACGCGTCCCCGAGCAGCGATGCCACCACGGCCTCGGGGACCAGCGCCGCCAGAAAGCTGCCGGCCAGCAGTGCCGGGGGGATCCGCAGCAGCAGCGGGATCAGCTGACGGGCACCGTAGCGAATGATCTCGCCATGACCGGGCGCGGAATGCCGCTGGTGAGCGAGCACCAGCAGTGCGAGCAGAATGCCAACGGTGGCGTAGGCAACCATCATTGCGTCGGCACCAGCCAGCGGCACAGCAACCGGGCGATCAGGCCGGCGATGATGGGTAACGGCAACGAAACGGCCAGCCGAATCAGCACGAAATCCGGGCCGATCAAGGGAAGCTCCCAGACCAGGGCCCGGTTCAGTCCCAGCACCGACCACGCGGTCAGATAGGTAACACAGACCGGAAAGGCCGCCCCGGTGCGGTATAGCGCTATCACCAGCGGAAATGCCGCGAAAGGCCCGCCCGGGGTAATGGCTCCGGCAATGGTGGCCAGCATCAGCCCGCGCATCCCGCTGCCTTCACCCAGCCAGCGTTCCATCATCGCCTGCGGTATCAGCGAACGTGCGTAGGCGCCGATGAACACGGTGCCTATGAGCACGGGAAGTATCCACAACAGCAGTTGCAGGCCGTTGCCCAGCGCCCCGGAAAAGGTCTCCGCGCCTTTCAATAGCCAGACGGCTGCACCGGATGCCGCGGCCAGGGCCACAAAGAACACAATGGTACCGTCCATGCCGACGCGGCGGGTGGGAGGTGTCGGCTGATGTTGCGAGTCTGGGGTCATGGCATGTCAATCGTGATCGTCATGTCCGGACGGTGAACCCCCACTGGACATTGACAGTGCAGTTGGGTCCGGGCGAAGAAATCGTACGGTGCGAAAGCATACAGCAAATGGCGGTCGCCGGTGGTTCCCAGGCGCGGCCGCGCACATCCTGGACATGACAAAGAGCCCGGATTCTGTAAACACCCGGAACTTGCTTGCAAGGGCAGCGTTATCCGCCGGTTATGCTGTAATACATGCATGCAGCCCAGTCATCCGAATTCACATGCCGGGTTCGTCGCGGCGCCGGCTTCCGTGCTCGTGATCCGGCCAGGTGCGATCGGCGATATTGTCATGGCCTCCGGGCTGGCCGTGGCGATGCGCGCCGCCTGGCCGCAGGCCCGCATTGATTGGCTGGTGCGCCCGGCGTACGCAGGGCTGCTGCGGCACCATCCTTGCCTGGATACGGTGATTCCGCTCCCGTTTACGACCGTTTCCGGTAGTCCGACGCGTTGGCTGCATGGCGCGCGCATGCTCAGACAGGCCGGCTACGAGCTTGTGGTCGATGCGCAGGGGTTGCTCAAAAGTGCCTTGGTGGCCCGGCTTACCGGTGCCCGAAGGCGGGTCGGACTGCATTCCCGAGAGGGCGGTAACCCGTTCATGACGTCGGTCGTCGTCAGGCCGCCCTCGGGCGGCGTCATGGCCGCGGAGTACCGGGCACTGAGTGCGGCCCTGGGCCTGGATCCGCAGTTGACGGATCCGTTCCTGGCAATGTCCGGGAAAGACCGGGACATGGCTCGGAGCTTTCTCCGGGAAAACGGCGTTCACGGCCCTTATGTCGTGCTTTGTCCGTTCACGACCCGGCCCCAGAAGCACTGGCCGGAGGGTCATTGGCAACGCTTGCGGCAGGTGCTCGAGCGGGATTCAGGCCTGGCGGTCGTGGTCATGGGCGGCCCCGGAGACGCCGCCGCAGCCGAGCGCGTGGTGGCGGGCGACGGCATGGCGGTATCCGCCGCCGGTCGCACGCGTCTGTCGACCAGCGCGGCGCTGATTGCCGGGGCCGCGCTGGTCATCGGCGTGGATACGGGGCTGACCCACATGGGCACCGCGTTCAGGCGGCCTACCATTGCCCTGTTTGGTTCCACTCGGCCTTACACCACCACACCCTGCGGGCTTACGCGCGTACTCTACCGGGATCTGGACTGTGCACCTTGTCGCCGGCATCCGACCTGCGGTGGTGCGTTCCCGTGTCTGGCGGGGCTAGGTCCTGAACAGGTGCTTGAGGCCGTTGCCTCCCTACCCAGGATGGGCCGTTGAACGGCCGGCCGCTGCGAGTATTGCACGTGGAGACGGGCCGCCGCCTGTACGGCGGTGCTCTTCAGGTCCGATACCTCATGGACGGCCTGGCCCGGCGCGGAATTGAAAGCATACTGGTCTGTCCTCCCGGTGCCGATGTGGCGTCCGCGGCCGCGATGCCGGGCATTCGAGTCGTACATGTGTCCATGCGCGGCGAGGCCGATCTGGCGTTCTCTGTGCGATTGTTCGGCGTATTGCGCCGTGAGCGCCCGGATATTGTTCATGTACATAGCCGCCGCGGTGCGGACATGCTTTCGGCGCCCGCCGCCCGCATGGCCGGTGTTCCAGCCGTGCTGTCACGGCGAGTGGACAACGCCGGCCCGGACTTGCTGACGCGAGCCAGGTGCCGCCTGTACGGCCGGGTTATCACGATTTCCGAGGCTATTCGCCAGGTGCTTCTCAATGCCAGCGTGCCGGCCGGGCACATCCGCTGTGTCCTCAGTGCGGTGGATACCGCGCTGTACCGGCCGGGCGGGGATCGCGGCTGGTTGCGTCGCGAATTTGGTCTGCCGGAGCGGGGGCCGGTGCTGGCGGTCGTGGCGCAGCTGATACGGCGCAAGGGCCATCGCGATCTGTTGGCCGTGTTGCCGCGCCTGTTGGAAGCACATCCGGACCTGCGCGTACTGTTCCTGGGGCGAGGGCCGGAGGAGGCGGTGCTGCGCGACCAGGTGAGACGCAATGGCCTGGGTGAGGTGGTGTGCTTCGCCGGGTTTCGGGACGATCTTCCTCGTATACTTCCAGCGCTGGATCTGGTGATTCATCCCGCCTGCGGGGAAGGGCTCGGTGTGTCGCTGCTGCAGGCCGCCGCTTGTGGCATTCCTCTGGTAGGCACACGGGTGGGCGGCATCCCCGAAGTTATTCGCGACGGGGAAACGGGCCTGCTGGTGCCGCCGGCGGACGTCAACGCGCTAACGCGCGCGGTATCTGCCATTCTGGAGGATCCTGCGCTGGGGTTACGGTTGGGACGGGGCGGACGTGAGTGGGTGGAACAGGTGTTTTCGATCGATTCCATGGTGGAAGGCAACCTCCGGGTCTATGCTGAACTGCTTGACGGAAAATAAGCGCAAGTTCATCAGCCGGAGCGTTTTCTGGCGCCGCTGGCTCTGGACTGCAATGGAACTGCAGCCGCGATGAAATTCTTCGCCCGCGGCAACCCGGGTGTGATTGCTGTGTCGATGGACCGACAGGAAGGAAATGACGTGACCACGCAGCGCCGGCACCTCTGGTTCGCAGGCGCTCGGCATGCCGCACGCGGCCCGTCCATGACGGCGGCTCGGCTGTCCGGATTGAGACCGCCGGGAGCAGGGCGTCTGCTGCAGTTTGTCTATTCCGGTCTGCTGTACCTCGCCTTGCCCCTGCTGCTGCTGCACCTTCTGCTAGGCGCCCGCCGCCATCCCGGCTATCTGCACAGGGTATCGGAGCGATTCGGAATCACCGCCGTTGCCCCGGGGGCGCCTGGTTGCATCTGGATTCACGCTGTGTCGGTGGGCGAAGTGCAGGCTGCTCTGCCGTTGGTGAAAATGCTGAAGAAGGCCTCTGCCGGCCGGAGCGTGCTGGTGACCACCACCACGCCCACCGGATCGGATGCCGTACGCCGCCTTTTGGGAGACTCCGTTCGGCACTGCTACCTGCCGTGGGACTTGCCCGGTTGCACGGCCCGTTTTCTGGACCACCAGCAGCCGGCCGCTGCCCTGATCGTGGAGACTGAACTGTGGCCGAATCTTTTCAGTGCCTGTGAGCGGCGCGGTATTCCGTTACTGTTGATAAATGCGCGCCTGTCCTCACGATCCGCGCGGCATTACAAACGACTGTTGCCGCTGATGCGCCGGACCTTGTGTCAGTCGCGGCGCATTCTTGCCCGCAGCCCGGAAGATGCGCGCCGTTTTCTGGCTCTCGGCGCCTCGGTGGAGCGCGTGCGCGTAACCGGTAACATGAAGTTCGACTACAGTGTGCCGGCCAGCCTGGTAGAGGCTGGGCAGGCGTTGCGCCGCTCGGTCACCGGCCGCAACGTCTGGGTAGCCGCCAGTACCCATGCCGGGGAAGAGTCGATAGTGCTGGACGTTCACCGGCAACTGCGGCGGCGATTTCCTGGCCTGCTGCTGGTGCTCGTGCCCCGTCATCCAGAGCGCTTTGGTTCGGTAGCCGAACTGTGTGCGGCACGCGGACTGCCCGTCGTGAATCGCAGTTCGGGGCACTATGTTCGCCCGGAAACGGCGGTGATGCTGGGCGATACCATGGGTGAATTGCCGCTGTTCTACGCAATGGCGGACATGGCATTCATCGGCGGCAGTCTGGTTCCGGTGGGCGGTCACAATCCTGTTGAGGCTGCGGCTCATGGTGTGCCACTCGTGATCGGACCGCAGACCTTCAAGATCCCGGATACGCTGGAGCTGTTTCTGACCGCGGATGCCATGACGCAGGTGGCGGATGGAGCCGGACTAACCCGCGCGCTCACGCGGCTACTTGAATGCGCGGATGTCCGGCATCGACAGGGTGAAAATGCCCGCAGACTGGTTGTTGCCAGTCGCGGTGCAACACTGGCCGTGCTGGCCGAACTCCGTGCGCAGATCGGCTGGCCGGAACCCGGGTCGATGGCGGTAAATCAAGGTATACCGAGCACGTCCAGGTAGGCTCGCGCGCTGATGTCGTCACGGTAGGCCCGTACGGCGCCGCTGAGTTGGTCGGCACCGAGGGGGTGTTCCAGGGTGGCCTCCATGGCCTGTGCCAGTGCCGGCGGATCGCCGACCGGCACGAGCGGTCCATGGCGTCCGCCGTCCAGCAATTCCCTCGGTCCGCTGCGACAGTCGGTGGACACGGCGGGAATGCCCAGTGCCAGTGCTTCGGTGAGCGCGTTGGGTGAGCCCTCCCAGGCGGAGCTCAGCACGAACAGATCGGCCTGTGCCAGCCAGCAATAGGGGTTAGCCTGAAAGCCGACCAGGTCAATGTCTTCGGCGATGCCGAGCGCCCCGGCAAGCGTGCTCAGGGAGTCCCGGTCGGCGCCATCGCCAAGTATGATCAACCGGGCGGGGCGCCGGGCCCGCAGTACGGCAAAGGCACGGAGCAGGGTGGGGAAATCCTTCTGCCGCGTGAGGCGGCCCATGCCCATGGCGACAGGCACGGCCCGACCCGTGCCCAACCACGGATGCCGCACGGGTGCTGCCGCCAACGCGGCGAGGCGCGGGGTGATGACGGGGTTACGGATGACATGCACCATGCTTTTGGGTACGCCACTGGTGGCAATGATGTCCTCGGCAACGCCTTCGGAGACGGCCACGATGGCCTCGGCCTGCGGATAAAGTCGACGAATCGGACGGTATCGCAGCCATCGATGCACGGGCGAACGTCCGGCCAGAGACTCTGAAAGGGTATTCCCCAGGCGGATTACAATCCGTGTGCCGGTGCCCGCCCGACGGCGGCCGAGCAGGGCGGCCCGGCCTGCGCGGTCCTTTGCCGCGAGCATGGCGGCCGGTTGCTCCCGGCGCAGGTAACCGGCGATTGCCCGCGGTGCGAGCCAGGCGTGGCGAACACCGAGGGGGACATGGCGGACGCCGGTGGGCAGGTTGGCGGCATGGCCGCCTTCGCATTTCAGTGTTACCAGATCGGTTGCGATTCCCATGGCCGCGAACTGCCCGGCAAGGTTCAGGACCATGCGTTCCACGCCGCCGTCACCCGACAGCGAAATGAGAATGGCGAGTCGGGGCGTTGCGGCGGTCGAGGGCATGGTCATGAAGCTTCCGTGACTGTTGGCACCGGCGACAGGATACATCAGCGTCTCCCTAGACGTTACAATGGCGTCTTTGACGGACGTTCGCCGGGAGCGCGCATGATTGATCTCTATTACTGGCCCACCCCTAACGGCTGGAAAATCTCCATCATGCTGGAGGAGTGCGGCCTGCCTTACAGGATGATTCCGGTGAATATTGGTCGCGGTGACCAGTTCGCTCCGGAGTTTCTGGCCATCAGCCCCAATAACCGAATGCCGGCGATTGTGGATAACGATGTCGAGGGTGACCCCCTACCGATATTCGAGTCCGGTGCGATTCTGATTCACCTTGCGGAGAAGACGGGTCGCTTCATGCCGCTGGACGCGCGGGGCCGAAAGGAAACGCTGGAATGGCTGTTCTGGCAGGTCGGCAATCTGGGGCCGATGGCCGGGCAATTGAGCCATTTCGTGAACTATGCGCCCGGCGACGAGCCGTATTCCCGTGAACGCTACGCGAATGAGTACAACCGTTGTCTGGGTGTGCTGGAGCGGCGGCTGGAAGGTCGGGAATTTGTGCTTGGGGACTATTCCATTGTCGACATGGCGTGCTGGCCATGGGTGCTGAACGCCAGTCGGCTTGGAGAGACCCTGGAGGAATTTCCCCGGGTACGGCGCTGGCGCGAGGTTATCAAGGGCCGGCCGGCGGTAAAGGCCGGTGTGGATCTCGGCAAGGAACTCCGGCGTCAGGGCCCTCCCGGGGAAGAGGAACGCCGCATCCTGTTTGGCCAGACTGCCCGTTCCACGGTGGCTCGCAGTCAGTAGGTGCGAGAGCCTAGCCGTTGCGATCCACCTCCGGAACCCAGCCGTCCAGGGCGCGGGCGACCATGTCCAGGCGATCCTGACCCCAGAATGGCATGCGGCCGTTCACCACGAAGGTGGGAGCGCCGCAGATGCCGAGTTCCTGGGCGGTTTCCGTGTTTCTGCGGATGGCGTCCTTTACGGGCTGCGTGACGGCCTCCTGCAGAATCGGCGCAGGGTCGTAACCTGCCTGGCGAATCACATCCGCCACCACCTCGGGCTCGCTCAGGTTGCAGTTATCCACCCATGCGGCACGGTACAGCACTGGAACCAGCCGCGGTTCAACCTCCGATGCCCGCAATGCAAGCACGGAATTGAGAGGGAAATGCCTATTGAAGCGAAATGGAACGTTCCAGTGCTCAGCCCAGGTATGGAGATCCTTCCTTGCCCACGCCCGGCGCTCCTCGCTCAAGGCTTTCATCGGGATCATGGGGGTGCCTATGGCTCGAAACAGCGCGCCAAGCAGCATCGGCCGCCATGTCAGTTCGGCACCGTGCTCGTGCGCAAGCTGTTCGATCTGCGTGCTGCCAAGATATGAAAACGGGCTGGAAAAATCGTGAAATATCTCCAGAGTGGCGGGTGTCTCCGAGGGTGACACCGGGCGGGGCGGCGGTGTGCTGCCGAGCGCCGCCTGCAGAAAGTCCATGCGGTCTGCGCCCCACCAGAGTTGATCCTCAAGCATGAATGTGGGCACTCCGAAGGCGCCGCGCTCAACGGCTTCCTCGGTGGTCTGGCGCAGGTTCTCCCGAGCCGCGGTCGATTCCATGGCGTTCGGGTCCACGCCATGACTACGTGCAAGGCCGGCAAGTACCTTGGAATTGTCCAGATCCTGTCCCTCGGCCCAATAAGCCCTGAACAGCGCATGCATTAGCGGCAGACGGGCCTGGCGCGGCGCTGCCGCCAACAGGCGCATGGCACGCTCTGTGTTGCCTGGGTGATGCGCGGGAATACGCAGGGTTACACCGGTCAGTTCCGCCCGCCGTAGCAGGTCCCGCTCCGCCAGGCGTCGCTTGTTGACTGGCCATTGATCGGCGCCCGGCGGCCAGCTGTTAAGCGCATGATAGATGCCCTCCAGCGAGACCGGGCGCAGCACCAGATTCGCCTTGCCCTGCCGGGCCACATCCTCAACGCGGCAAGCCGCCAGCCAAGCCTGTGGACAGACGATGTCGAAAAAGAACTCCAGGTTTGCCATGAACTGCCACCCCGCATCTGCCAAGGCCGTTGTACATGGCCTGAAGGCCTTGCAGGCCGCATCGCGGGCCTGCAAGGGCTATCCAGGCCATGGTCAGTTCTGCAGCCTGAATCCGATTTTCAGCACCACCTGATAGTGAGCGACTTTGCCGTCCGTGATTTGTCCGCGGGTTTCCACCACTTGAAACCATTCCACGTTATCAACGGTTTTTGCCGTTCGTGCAATCGCGCCCTGGATCGCGTCCTCGATGCTAGTGGACGATGAGCCGACAACTTCGGTCAGTTTGTAGACATGTTCATTCATGAATTGTACTCCCGGTGGCGGATTTCGACGCAGTGCCGGGGAACCGGCCTACTGTCTCCTATAGTTGACAGTATCATCCTGCCAAACGACAAGGTTAGGATGTAGCTCCGATCGGTCATTAAGTATGGCCGATTCCGTTCGAGGGAGATTCAGTCATGGCGATGTTCGATATCGGAAAACGCGGCTCCAGTTCAGACCAGAGCCACGAAGATGATTTTATGCGGGAGTTGGATACGCCGGTTTCTCCGGTTGCGTCCGAGTCAACCGGCAGCGGCGTCAGGCGTCGTGAAGCCGCGGTGATCGGTCCGTCCATTCACATCGAAGGCACGCTTCGCGGTGAGGAAGACCTGATCATCGACGGCCATGTCAGCGGTACCGTCCAGTTGCATGAAAACAGCCTGACCATCGGTTCGCACGGACAGGTGAAGGCGGATATATACGCCCACACCATCTTCGTGGAGGGCACGGTCGAGGGCGACCTGTTCGGTTCGGAACGAGTTGCAATCAAGAAAACCGCGGACATCCGCGGCAACATCACGTCCCCCCGGGTCAGTCTGGAGGACGGCGCCAAGTTCAAGGGTGCCATCGAGATGGACAAACAGGCGGTCGAGGCCGCAATGGGACCTCGCAAGAGCAAGCCTGCCGGTAGCGCCGGCGCGTCTTCCTCTTCCTCGGTGCCTGCTCCGTCTGCGCCGACGTCCTCATCCGCCGCATCGGCTCCATCCACGGCTCAGCCGGCATCTTCGGCCAAGCCCGCAGCAGCAACCGGGTCGAGCTCGGGCACGCCGTCTTCGACGGGCAAAACCACCGCGTCCGGCGGTAGTGGTTCCGGAAGTGGCGCAGGATGAGCCAGGGCAATGGTTGACTGAACAGACGTGTCAACGGCAACCGCATCGGACTCGGCAGCCCGGGGCGCCGGCGTGAGTGACGCCCGGCGCCCGGAGGCATTTCAGGCCAGGCTGCTCGAGTCGGTTCTGCAGCCCCTGCTGGACGGCAAACGGCTGGTGATTCTCGATCTTGGCCCGCCCGGGAGCAGTAAGCTGGAGTTCTTCAGCGGATTCCGTTGTCGGCTCGGCATAGCAGGTGTTGCCGCGGCATTGCCTGAGCTTGATGAACAGACCGATGCCGCGGGTCGTCAGCGCCTGCTGAAGGAGATGCTGCCGGAGCGGAGCTTCGGCGGTACCGACCTTGTGCTGTGCTGGGATTTGTTGAATTACCTGCGTCCACCCGCCATTGGTGCTCTGATGGAGCACGTTCATGGTCTCCTGCGGGAAGGGGCCATGGTCCACGCGTTGGTCGCCTATTCAGCGTCCGCGTTGCCCGAACCGCCCCAGCCAATGGATTTGCGGTCGGACGGCTGGGTTGACCGAAGCGGTCAAACCAGCCCGGATACACGACCCGCCCCCCGATATTCAACCGGCGAGTTGCAGCGTCTGATGCCCGGCTTTCAGGTAGAGCGGGCAATGCTGTTGAAGAATGGGACCCAGGAGTATCTGTTTCGGCGCTAGGGAGCCCGTTACAGGATTCCGGCATCGAGGCTTGCCGCCATTGTCATGCCGAGTTCTTCACAGTCCGTGACGAAGCGCTCCTGAAACTCTCCGCGGCACAATAGCGGCTCCCCGGCTTTCTTCCAGCGCAGGCCGGTGACGATGGACTCCACCGCGCGCAGCGTCCCTGTACCGTCACGGCCGGCCCTGACAAACAGCCCATAAGGCATGCCCTGCGTGTGTTCCAGGCAGGGGTAATAAATCCGGTCGAAGAAATCCTTGAGGGCACCGCTCATATAGCCCAGATTTTCCGTGGTTCCGAGAATAATGGCATTCGCCTCCAGCACGTCCCGTGGCTCAGCCTCGAGCGGGGGCAGGTAGCGTACGGTCACATCTTCGATATCCGGATGGCGCGCACCTGCCAGAACGGCCTCCGCCAGTCTTCTGGTATTGGGAGACGGTGCATGCGCGACAACCAGCAAAACCTTTTCGGTGATCAATGGAACTCACCCCCGCCTCGGTCGTGGTGTCTATGGACTCAGGGTAATGGCTGATCCGCGAAAGGCCTATACCAGCCGGTAAATACATAGCACCACTGCTCAATGTGATTCTGTCGCCACACGCATTAGCGTTAACGTCATCAGGTTCTTTCCATGGAGGTCAGGGGGATGTTGTTGACCAGAGATGCAAACGTCCACAGTCGGGTGTTGCGCGAGTCTGCCGGTGGCGAAATGTGCACTTTTCAGATACCGGGGGTCTGCAACAGAAATCCCGATACAACAACATTGTGTCATCTCCACGAAGAGCCCGGAGATTGTCTTCGGCCTCACAAGAAGAATGATGTGGTCGCCGCTTTTGGCTGCAGTTCATGCAGCACTGTCATGACGCGCCAAGCGGGAAGAATATCCAGGGAATCCTGGTTGTACTACGCGACGCGCGGCATGGTGCTTACATGGGGTCGGTGGATCGAGATCGGTATGATCAGCATCCGCGGCGCGGCATAAAGGAGACACTGATCGGCGCCTTGCTGATAACTCGTCCATGGACTACGTTTCCGTGTCTGGACTAGACTGTGTTGGTAGGTTGCGGCCCCTGATTAGGGGCCGGGTCGCTGATTAGTGATCCAATGCTCATTCGATACCAATACGAGCGAAATTGCTGGAGCTGTGGTATCACATGGGAATGGGTAAGCGCGCGGAGATGCGCCATGGACGAGAAATACGGACGTTCAGGACATGGGCCGGGGCGGACATGGCATTTTCAGCCTGTTGATGGAATAGCTTCGCCCCTGGGATTAAACCCGGTCGACGACTGGGGGGTTCGATCCACCGACGCGGCGTCCGGCTACGCGTGTCTGGATGGGACCCGACATGACTGATGACAGCGCGACAGAGCGGCAACGCCTGCAAATGGAGCTCGATGCGCTCAGGCAGCAGGTAGCCGAGGAAAGCAAACAGTATCAGAGGCTGCTGCAGGACAGCGAAGCCCGCTTTCAGGCGCTCACCGAGCGCGCCAGCGCTTTGAAGGCCGAGATCGATGACCGTTGTCGGCAGGAGGCCGCTCTGAGGGAGAGTGAGCGGACATTACGCGCCATCCTCGACCATTCGCCGATCGCAATCTACCTCAAGGATATCCAGAGCAGGTTCGTGCTGACCAACAGCAAGCTTGAAGAGGTTTACGGCCTGAGATGCTCCCCGATTGGCAAGACGATCAGCGATATTCTCGAGCATTCTCTTATCACCGAGGAATTTGAAAGCGTTGACAAGGCGGTCATGGCCAACCAGACCCCGATTGAATATGAAACCGTCGTGCATTGGCCGGATTCGCGACCGTCCACCGATTTTCTCACCGTTAAATTTCCCATTTTCGATGCCGACGGCACACTGTCCGGCGTCGGTGGGTTCGATATGGATATCACCGCCAGGAAACGCGCCACCAAGGAGCTTCGGCGTTTGCGCCATCTGCTCGCCAATATTGTCGATTCCATGCCGTCGATACTGGTCGGCGTGGATGCCCAGGGCGTCGTTACCCAGTGGAATCGTAAAGCCGCATCAGCGACGGGGGTAGAGGTTGGCAATGCCATGGGCCGTCCGCTGGAGGAGGTTTTCCCGCGTCTAGGCGCCGAACTGAGCAGAGTGCACAAAGCCATGGAGAGCCGCAGCCCACTCTCCCACGATAAAGTGATGACGCGTGTCGGGGACAAGGTTCGTTACGACGACATCGTTATCTATCCGTTGGTCTCCAATGGCGTGGTCGGTGCGGTCATCCGTGTCGACGATGTGACAGAGCGGGTTCGCATCGAGGAGATGATGATGCAGACCGAGAAAATGCTGTCTATCGGCGGGCTTGCGGCCGGTATGGCGCATGAAATCAACAATCCGCTTGCCGGCATGCTCCAGAATGCGCAGCTGATCAGAAACCGCCTGAAGCCCACTGTACCGAAAAACCGCGACGCCGCCGCAGCCTGCTCGCTGGATCTGGAAGCCGTCCAGCGTTATCTGCAGTCGCGCGGAATCGATCAGATGCTGGAGGCGATTATGGATGCCGGCGGTCGCGCCGCACGTATCGTCGAGAACATGTTGAGTTTCAGCAGAAAGAGTCGGTTCACGGTCTCGCATCACGATATGCGCGGACTACTCGATCAGACGCTTGAATTGCTCTCTAGCGATTATGATCTGAAGGTGCAATACGACTTCCGTGCAATTCGCATGCACAGAGACTACCAGCAGGATGTGCCGACCGTTCCCTGTGAACCCAACCAGATCCAGCAGGTGTTTTTGAACCTGCTTCGCAATGCCGCACAGGCGATGCACGGCATGGGGGATCGCCAGCCGGAATTGTGGTTGCGAATTCATCAGGATGGCGAAAGCGTTTTCATGGAAATCAGGGACAACGGTATCGGCATGAATGAGGAGACCCGCTTTCGGGTGTTCGAGCCGTTCTTCACCACCAAGGATGTGGGTACGGGAACGGGACTGGGATTGGCCGTTTCCTATTTCATCATTACCCAGAATCATGGTGGCGACATTGAGGTCTACTCCGCGCCGGACAACGGTACCCGGTTTGTGGTCAGATTACCGCTCAGTCGGGAGGGTGAATAGCAATGGATGCGGTCTTGAATGTGCTCGTGGTCGACGATGAATTGTCGGTGAGAGAGAGTCTGATTGGATTTCTCGCCGATACGGGCATGGCGGTTGACGGGGCGGAGAACGGAGAACAGGCATTGCAGCTGTCCGGTAACCGCCGGTTTGACGTGGCCGTCGTCGATATGCGGCTTCCCGACATCGGTGGTGAACGTTTGGTAATGGAACTTATCCGGCGTCAGCCTACGTTGCGTTTTCTGATTCATACCGGCATGGCCGGTTATCAGCCTTCGCCGGAACTCTCGGAGTGCGGTGTGACGTCAGACCATGTCTATTGCAAGCCGCTGGCCGATCTGGAGTGTCTGGTGGACGGCATTCTGGCTTTGAGGGGGAGGCGCACGTGAATGCGACGAAAGCACGGCAAACCAGGGTGCTGACCATTGAGGACGATCCGGCGGTTCGTACCAGTATCCGGGCCTTTCTTGAAGACCACGAGTTTGCGGTCATGGATGCGGCGGACGGCATAACCGGACTTCGCCTGTTCGAAGAGCAGGCCCCGCAACTGCTACTGGTTGATCTGCGTATGCGCTCGCCCGACGGCTTCGAGGTGCTGGAGACAGTACGCAAGCGACGCCCCGACCTACCGGTGGTCGTGCTGTCCGGCACCGGAGACATCCGCGATGCCGTGCGGGCGCTTCGACTGGGTGCCTGGGATTTTGTTCTCAAACCCGTGCTGGATTTCGACATTCTGCTTCACTCGGTGACGCGTGCCCTCGAACGCAGCCGGATGTTGCAGGAACGCCAGGAATATCATACCCGCCTGGAGCTGGATGTGGCGCAGCGTACCGCCGAACTGGAGCTTCAGCAGGCAACCATCGAACGCACGGCGGCGGAGGAACGCGCGCTCGGAGAACTGGCCCGGCTGTCCCTGGAACCGTGGTCGCTGACTGCGTACCTGACGGGTGCGTTGCACTGTCTGCTGAACTCCACGCCCTGGATGGGGCTGCTGCCCAAGGGCGCGATCTTTCTCGGCGAAGAGACGTCCGATGGTCACGAGCTTTTCCTGAATGCCGCCGTCAATGTCTCGCCCCCGTATTTCGATGGTTGCTTGCCCACGGCCGATCAATGGCCCTTGGCCGATGGGCTTCTGCCCATCCCTGATGCCGTCCATGTGACTCCGGAGGAAATCGTCGCGTCCGCGGAGGGTCCCATTGAAGTGTCGCCGTACAGTCTATTCAGGGTGCCGTTTTTCGAAGGCACCAGACTGCTTGGTGTGCTGGTGCTGTACATGCCGCCGGATCATGTCCCTGCTGCCCATGAATCGCATTTTCTCAGGCGTGTCGGGGAGGGGCTCAGTCTGGGGATTCTGCGCAAGTTCGCTGAACAGCGCGCGGAGCATCTGGCTTTTTACGATTCTCTGACCGGCCTTCCCAATCGGCAGCTGTTTCTTGACCGTCTCGAACAGGCGATGGTCAGCGCGAAGCGCCTGGGCTATTGCGGTGCAATTCTGTACATCGATCTGGACCACTTCAAGACTCTCAATGACGGGCTTGGGCATACCAGTGGCGATTTACTGCTGGCGCAAGTGGCGCAGCGGCTGCAGCCGGTGTTGCGAGTCGAGGATACCGTGGCGCGCCTGGGTGGTGATGAGTTTGTTGTCCTGCTCCCCAATCTGCAGCCCGAGCAGCAACTCGCAGCGCCGGAAGCGTTGTTGGTTGCCGAGCGACTCCGTGTGGCCGTGGCACAGCCGTTCAACCTGGCCTTTCAGGAGTACACGGTGACATGCAGTATCGGTCTGGCGATGTTCCCGGACAGTGCCAGCGATGCGCTCGAGCTGCTGCGCTATGCCGACACGGCCATGTACACCGCCAAAAGAGAAGGGCGGAATCAAGTCTGTTTCTTTCAGCCTGCCATGCAAACGGCCGTGGAGGCACGGCTTAACCTTGGCAAGGAGCTCCGCACGGCGCTGGAGAACGGGGAATTGCGGGTTTTCTACCAACCCCAGTGGGACGTCAATCGCGAGCTACTTGGCGCCGAGGCGCTGGTGCGCTGGCAGCATCCGGAGAGAGGCCTGGTCAAGCCGGACGAATTCGTCCCTCTGGCCGAGGAGACGGGACTGATTCTTGCGCTGGGGGAATGGGTGTTGCGGGAGTCTTTCCGGCAACTGCGTTACTGGTCGGACGCCGGCTACGCCGACAGCATCGGCTGGTTATACATAAACCTCAGTGGTCAGCAGTTCCGGCAGCCCGATTTCGTTGATCTTGTGCGCCGCCTATTGGATGAAACAGGCGCCGATCCCACACACATCGGTCTGGAAATTACCGAGAGCGCGGTGGTGGATAACCTGACCGACGCCAAATCCAAGATGCACGCGCTGAAGACAATGGGCCTGCATTTCTCGGTCGATGATTTTGGCACGGGGTACTCCTCGCTTGCTTATCTCAAGGAACTACCCCTGGACGCACTCAAGATCGACCGCTCATTTGTCCGTGACATCACCACCGATGCCAACGATGCCGCCATCGTTCAAACCATCATATCCATGGCGTCCAATCTGTCTCTGGCGGTTATTGCTGAAGGCGTGGAGACCCAGGAGCAGCTCGATTTCCTGCATAATCACCACTGTTACGTCTATCAGGGTTTCCTGTTGTCCCGTCCATTGCCCGCGGATGAGTTCATACGTTTTTGCCGTTCCCGGTTGCTGCCGAACGTGAAAGTCGGCGGATAGGGCAGGGCCCGGCCATACCCGGCCCCCTACTTACAGCAGATATTGCTGATACAGCATCCGGATCATCACCGCGAGGCAGACCACCACCACGATGGGGCGGATAATCGCCACGCCATTGCGGATGGCCATGCTGGATCCGAACCAGGCACCAATTACCTGGCCAAGCACCATGGCCAGTCCAAAGCTCCAGATTACCTGACCACCGATAACGAAGAGAATCAGGGAGCTGAAATTCGTGGTGAAGTTGAGCACCTTGGTAAGGCCCACGGCGCGCCTTGCGCTGGCGCCCAGCAGGCTGATGGCGGAGGCGGTGAAAAAGGAGCCGGTGCCGGGGCCGAAGAAGCCGTCGTAGAAGCCGATGGCGGGCACTGCGGTGGCACCATAAGCGATGCCTCCCAGGCGCGGCGTTCGCTCGAGATCCCCGACCCGCGGCGACAGCGCGAACCAGGCTGCCAGCAAGCCAAGCAGCACCGGCAATAAACGCTCCAGCAGCGAAAGGTCGACGTGTTGCACCAGCATCGTACCGGCGGCGGAGGCAATGAAGGCAACCAGCACCAGCCAGCGAATCGCCTGCAGATCAACCCAGCCGAGGCGGGTATAGTTTACTGCGGCAATGAAGGCCCCGAAGCTGCTCTGAAGCTTGTTGGTGGCCAGCGCGGCCAGCGGATTGAGTCCGACGAACAGCAGAGCGGGCAGTGAAATGAGACCTCCTCCGCCGGCAATGGAATCCACCCAACCGGCGAAGATGCCGACCAGAAACACGAAAATCAGTAGTTCGGCCGTGATTTCCACTGCGATCGACTCGTCACTCCTGCGCCATAAGCGCGTGACATTACGCGTAAATCGGGGTGATCTCCATAACGGTCTCAGCGTTATCTAGAGCAGACAGGGCTGTGGTGCCGGCGACGCCTGGGGTATGCTCGCCGGAAAAGACGAAATCGGACAAGTCCGGACTGCTGATGGAGTGGATGGCAAATGGCTCGTTTCTTCCTGGGTGGCCGAATTTGCGGCTTGCCTCTCATCATGGGGCGGTCCACATGCTGCGCCGGTGTGCTGATATTGATGCTGCTGCCCGTGGCACTGACCGCGAACGAGACGAACTTCCCGGACTGGCAGGCTGAACCGCTTTACGGAACATTGAACGTGCATGATTATCCCGACCGCTGGATAGCCATGGTGCCCCTGCGTGCCGGCGGTACGATGCGCATGCCCAGGGCCGCTGGAGCAGATTGTGCCGGCTATGTTGAGGGCGAGCAGCCGGATCTGGATCTGAATATACGTACCAGCGAGAACCAGACCGTTACCGTTACCGCACGTTCCGCCTCGCCCGTGGTCCTGGTGCTGTATACCGCTGAAGAAAAGTGGGTTTGCGCGGCCTACGGCGGCACACGTGACACCACCCTTACCGTTTCCGAAGCCGTTCCGGGCAATTACAACCTGTGGTTGGGGACATCGTCTGAAGAGACTGATTATCCTGCCGTGGATGTGCTCATACGCGCTGAAGAGCTCATGAAGCCGGCAGCGTGGGGGCGTTGATCCGGGTGGCCGTCGACTCGCGCTTTTTACCGGTGTCCCAGTGCGTGGCACAACGTGCTAGCCTCTGTAACTGACGTGGTATAACCACAGGACAAATGCTGACCGGACAATGCAGATCGACCGGGGCAGGGATGCGTCACAGCACCCCGTCAAATCTGGATAACGATTCGGATACCCGAAAATAAAGGTCGAATTGACCCCTGGAGGAGAACCACAATGCGCTTATTCAAATGCACCCTGATTGCAATGGCTATTGCCGTGGCGCCCGCCAGCTTTGCACAGGAGCGCCTGTCCATCGCCACTGGCGGTACCGGTGGCGTGTACTACCCCTATGGTGGTGGGCTGGCCGAACTCATCAACAAATACGTGGATGATTATTCCGCCGTTGCCGAAGTCACCGGCGCATCGGTCGAAAACATGGGTCTGATTCACCGTGGAGATTCGGATCTGGCCCTGGTGCTTGCGGATACCGCCTATCAGGCGGCCACCGGTACCGGAGCGTTCGATGGCCGACAGGTCGCCAAGACCCGGGCGCTTGGGTCCATCTACCCCAACGCCGTGCAGTTGGTAACGCTCGCTGATTCCGGTATTAGCTCGATCCAGGATCTCAAGGGCAAGCGTGTATCCGTCGGGGCGCCTGGCAGCGGCACCGAGCTGAATGCAAAGGCGCTGCTGGAGGCCAATGGCATCAGCTACGACGATTTCAGCCCGCAGCGGCTCAATTTCAATGAAACCGCCGATGGTCTTCGTGATGGCGACATTGATGCGGGTTTCTGGAGCGTTGGACCGCCGACCAGTTCTATCCTCAACCTCGCCGCTACCCGGGACATCCGCTTGATCGGGTTTAGCGATCAGGAAATTGCCAACGCACGGGAAGCGGAACCGGTCTTCGCGCCCTATAGCCTCCGTGCCGGACTGTATGAAGGCGTTGACTCCGCTGTTCAGACCATCAGTATTCCCAATGTGCTGGTGGTGAACGCCGATATGGACGACGATCTGGCCTATCAGATCACCAAGGTCCTGTTCGAGCACACCGATGAACTGATCGCCATTCATCCGGCGGCCAACGACACCACGGTGGAATTCAGTCTCACTTCAACTCCGGTGTCACTGCATCCGGGCGCCATCCGGTATTACGAGGAAGTGGGCGCGGACGTTCCCGGCAACCTTCGGCCCTGATCCCGGCGCGAAAACTTCATGTTTCGCGTGTGTCTGACGCAAGGGCGGGCCTGTCTGCCCGCCCTGCTCCTGTTACTGGCAGGCATCGCGCCAGCCCAGCCGGCCTCGTCCGCGGAAACCGCAATGGTGGAAGTGCTGAGCGCATCGGAAGACGTACTCATGGCGTTCAGCGTACAGCCCGGCGGACGCTGGTGCCTGGCCTGGAATCATTCCGTCACCGGTATACGGGTCCTTGACTGTTATCAATACGACGATGGCCGAATGGTGCTGGAGCGCAGTCACCAGCCGGACTTCGCGGCCGGCCTGGGGCATGTGGCCGGGCGTGGTATCCAGCGATCCGATGGGTCCGGGGGTTACTGGATCGAGCAGATCAATGAGCCGGTACCCGGCAATCGGTATCTACTGCGTGTCGGATCCCCTGCAGTCAATCATCGAATTCTGCGAGGGGCTTCGGAAGCCAGCCTGAGCGCGCTGGCCGCAGGCCAGCAAGTGACGATTCGCCTGACAACTGGCCGCGAGAGCCCGTGAAGAGGAACCCATGAACAAGCCAGAAAACCCGGTTCCCGCCGCTGGTGGTGAGGATTCGATCCAACCCCGCACGATGCTCTGGCTGATAACCATCCTGGCGGTTGGGTTATCGCTGTTTCAGCTCTACGCCGCGGGAATCCAGCCTCTGGGGCTATTCTATCAGCGCAGTATTCATCTCGCCCTGATCATGATGCTGGCATTCCTGATCTTTCCGGTATTCGGACCGAAGCGCAGGCGCGGTGTCATCGGCTGGATCATCGATGTCGTGTTCTTCAGCGGCGCGTTCCTGACCGGTTTCTATCTCTCCTTCTTTCTGGACGAGATCATTGCCCGAGCTGGCTTCTGGAGCCAGACGGACATGATTGTCGGCGGCGTTGCCGTTGTCACCGTACTTGAGGCCAGCCGCCGGGCGGTGGGTCTGGGTATGACCATTATCGGTCTGCTGGCGGTGATCTACGCCCTCGCCGGGCCGCGCGGCACGTTGCCATGGTTGGCGGACTGGATGCCCGGCATCATGGCGCATCGGGGATACAGCCTTGACCGCGTCATAGGGCAGCTCTACCTCGGCCAGGAGGGGGTTTTCGGTCTGCCCCTGGGTGTGGCAGCCAGCTACATCTTCATTTTTGTTTTGTTCGGTGCCTTTCTGGAAAGCACCGGCGCAGGGCGGTTTTTCATCGACATGGCCTATGCGGCCACGGGCCGCCAGCGAGGAGGTCCAGCCAAAGCCGCGGTATTGGCCTCCGCCGGGATGGGATCCATTTCGGGCAGCGCCATCGCCAATGTTGTGACCACCGGGGCCTTCACCATACCGCTGATGAAGAAATTAGGCTATCGGCCGCATCAGGCCGGCGGTATCGAGGCCGCTGCCAGCACCGGCGGGCAGATCATGCCTCCGTTGATGGGGGCGGGCGCTTTCCTGATCGCCGAATATACCGGTGTTCCCTATGTCGACGTCGTGAAAGTCAGCATTCTGCCGGCGATTATGTATTTCGCCACGGTGTATTTGTTCGTGCACATCATCGCGCTGAAGCAGGGTATGCACGGCATGCCGGCCTCGGAGCTGCCTTCCATGCGGCAGGTCATGCGCGATGGCTGGCATTTCCTGCTGCCGCTGGCGGTCCTGGTCTATCTCCTGGTCATGAATATGTCGCCAATGCGGGTAGGCTTCTACGCTGTCGTCACCATCTTGCTGGTGGCTGTGTTGCGTTATGCGGTCTGGTTCCTGTTTGTCTCACCCAGGCAGGGAGAGAAGGTGAATGCGGCGAGTATTCTGGGCGCCTTGCGGGCAGGATTCATCAAGTTGATAGAAGGCCTGGAACTGGGTGCGCGCAATGCGGTGGCGGTGAGCATGGCCTGCGCCGTAGCCGGTATCATCGTCGGGGTAGTCGGTCTGACCGGACTTGGATTGAAGTTTTCCGCAATGATGCTGGCATTTTCCGGCGGCAATATTGTACTGGCATTGCTTATGGTGCTGTTGGCAAGCCTGGTCCTCGGTATGGGGCTACCGGTAACGGCGAGCTATATCGTGCTGATCGTGCTGGTCGGGCCGGCCCTGACAGCGGAATTCGGCATTCCGCTGTTGATCGCGCATTTGGTGGTGTTCTGGTATTCACAGGACTCCAATGTGACACCGCCTATTGCGCTGGCGGGATTCGCCGGTGCTGCAATAGCGGGCAGCAAACCACTGGAGACCAGTCTTCAAGCCTGGAAGTTTGCCAAAGGGCTGTATCTGATACCGCTGTTCATGGTGTTCAATCCGGAGATCATTCTGGGTGGTTCGGTTCCCGTCGTACTTTGGAACGCGGTGATTGCCATCGGCGCCCTGGCCGCATTTGCGGTTGCCCTGGAGGGTTATCTGTTTACCCGCATGAGCGTGATTCCGCGTCTGCTCCTGATTCCGGCTACCGCGGCGGTGTTTTACCCGAGCCTGGTTGTGGAAGGTGCCGGCATGGCGGTTATCACGGTACTGCTGATGGCCAACTGGGTGGTGAGCCGAAGACAGGCCAGAGAAGGTGCGCCTGGCGCAGCCAGCGCCTGACTATGCGAAAAAAAGCCCCGCCTGAGCGGGGCTTTTTTCTAACCTTCGGAATTTCTTCCGTAAGTGATTAGATAGGGGTCACTTTCGCGGCAGCCATACCCTTGGGGGTGCTCTGCGTTTCGAACTCGACGCGCTGGCCTTCGGCCAGGCTCTTGAAACCACTACCTTCGATGGCGGAATGGTGGACGAAAACGTCCTTGCTGCCATCTTCCGGGGAAATGAAACCAAAACCCTTGCTGTCGTCAAACCACTTGACGGTACCAGTCATCTTCGCCATGGGCGTCTGCTCCTTTGATAATTCAAATTAAACGTTGTGATGCATGTCTTCTGTAGAACGATCTCGGGAGTGACTGCCTTAACGGGAGACTGCCTGACCTACCACAAGAGGGACACTGCATTCGCAGAGTATACTCCCTTGGCGCTCGATGCCAGCTTTTTTGCACGCCGGCCTGTTCGACTGGCCATGGGTATGGTCGGATTGATGTCTGTCCGGCATCAATCACAAAAAAGCCCCATGCTGGAACGGGGCTTTATTGTTGAACGCAACGGCGTCCGTCAGGTCAGACGGGAACCACGTTTGCCGCAGCCTGGCCCTTGGGGGTGGTCTGGGTTTCGAACTCGACGCGCTGGCCTTCGGCCAGGCTCTTGAAACCCTCACCCTGGATGGCCGAGAAATGGACGAAAACGTCCTTGCCACCGTCTTCCGGGGAAATGAAGCCGAAGCCCTTGCTCTCGTCAAACCACTTAACGGTACCGGTCATCTTTGGCATTGGAGCCTTCTCCTGAAAAAATGTCGTGCGATGCTCATCTTGCAGCAGGTCTTCTGAAGTTCGTTCTCGGGAGTGACTACCAACGCGGGGAGATACTGCCGGGATTCCTACAGGCCTGACACTGCTCTGGCCAGTCTATACACGTTTATGCGTTCTCGCCAGTATCCGCGTTATCGGCTGGCCCCACGGGTCAGAGCCCGTAACCGAGGATCAGCCTTGGCAGCGTAAGGGATAACGCGGGTATGAACGTGGTTAGCAGCACCACCGGCAGATAGGCAAGGAGCAGGAATACCAGGGTCGGTTTGAGCATGGCGCTAAGGCGCGTTTCCCCGACCATGGCGCCGAAGTAGAGTATCGGTGCGGTGGGTGGTGTTATCAGCCCCATGCCCAGATTCGTTGCCACGATGGCCGCGAACTGCACCGGATCCACGCCCAGCTGCAGCACCAGCGGCAGCAGCATGGGCACAGCCAGCAGGATGCCGCTGACATCCTCCATGAACATCCCGATCATCAGCAGAAACAGGTTCAGCAGCAGCAGCAGAATGATGGGGTTTTCGCTAACCGTGAGAAAGCCGGCAAGCACCATCTGCGGTACGTTCTCCATGGTGAATATGCGCGCCAGCATTGCCGAAAAGAACACCAGCACCAGCAGCACGCCCGCGGTCTGCCCAGCTTGCCAGAGCACCGAGTAGAGCGATTTCCAGTCCAGCTCACGGTAGAACAGCACACTGACGGGAACTGCGTAGATCACCGCGATGGCGGCGGCCTCGGTCGGCGTCGTGATTCCACCGTAAATGCAGCCCAGGATAATGAGCGGCATGCCGAGCCCGAGGGCCGCCTTCCAGGTGCGCGTTCCCACTTCGCGGATAACCACGGGCAATGCCGCCGGCGCCGGCTTTTTCAGGGGCATGCGCCTGGTCAGTACCCGGTTCCAGAAGCAGAACAGCATTATCAGTAAAATCCCGGGAAAGACGGGAGCGAGGAACGACGCAGTGATGGAGGTGCCGGAAACCCAGCCGTAGAGAATCATTGATGCGCTGGGCGGAATAAGCAGTGCCAGCACGGCCGACGATGAGACCAGCGAGGCCGCGTAACCCCGATCGTAACCGCGCTCCACCATGCGCGGGATCATGATCTTGCCCACCGCCGCCACCGCTGACGACGCCATGCCGGAGATAGCGCCGAATATCCCGGTGACCATGACCACGACGATCCCCAGGCCGCCATGGTATCTGCCGAACAGGGAGTCCGCGAGGTTCACCAGACGCTGGGCAATGCCGCCCTGACTCATGATGTTACCGGCAATGATATAGAGGGGCAGGGCGATCAGAATGATGGAGGACATTTTGCTGAAACCGGCGCTGACCAGAAAACTGGCGCTGCCGTAGTCTCCCATCGCGAACAGAAACAGCACCGCCGCCGCGAAACACAGCGGTACAGGTACTCCGATCAGCAATAGCCCCACCAGCAGCAGTGCGTCAATAATGATGATGGGATTCATCCCCTCAGTCTCCTTGCCAGCGTGGCGACATTCTCCACCAGTTCGACGGACAGATAGAACGTCATGAGCCCGAGGCCCACGGGCACGGACATGTGTATCCAGCCCATGCTCACGCCAAGTTCCATGGAACGCATGCCCATCTGCAATGACCATGCGGCAAACTCCCACGCCCAGACGGTCATCCAGGCTGCGACCACCACCGATATGACGCCCGTCGCCACGCTGACAGCGCATTGAGCCGTTTCGTTACGCACGAACATGTCCACCACTGACGCCGAGATATGGCCGCGTTGTTGGGCACCGATTGCGCCGCCGATGAAATAGAACCACATGGCGATGAAGATGGCGGCTTCCTCAATGCCGAGGAAGGAGGTATTGAATACGTAGCGCCCCACCACGAGAGTGAAGATGATCAGGGTCAACAGCAGACCACAAAGGGCGACGATAGCGCGCTGGAGATGAAGCTTTATGGCCCATGCACTCATCAGCGCGGGGGGGATCGTTATTTTCATGGTGCAGCCCTGCGTGCATGATCCTGAGCGCCCGGAAGGGCGCTCAGGATTCGGGAGACCTGCTCAAGCCGGCTTCCGCTTACTGCGGTTTGTCCATGCCGACTGCTTTGTAGAGAATGCCCATGATCTCGTCACCCAGCTCGCCGCCGATCTGCGGCCAAACGTCCGTGCGGGCCACGCGGGCAAAATTCTCCAGTTCCTGGTCGGAGAATGTAACAACCTCGATGCCCGCTTCACGCATGCGATCAAGGTCCTTCGCATCGGCTTCGCGAACTTCCTCGAAGCGTTCCCGGGTAATTTCCTGGGCAACGTCCAGGATGACCTGCCGGTCGGCTTCGCTCAGTGATTCATACTTCGGCCGGTTCATGACGATCCAGGCGAGTTCGAAATGGTCGTTGTACTGGATCCAGGTGCGGGTGATGTCCTTGAAGTTATCCATGGCCATTTCCGGTGTGCCGCCAATCTGGCCATCCACCACGCCGGTCTGCATGGCCGTGTACAGTTCCGCCCAGGGAACTGTTGCGACGTTGTAGCCCAGGCGTTGCATCAATGCTCGATGGGTTGTACCGCCCGGCCAGACGCGAATTCGCACACTGCGGGTTGCGTCCGGATCGCCGGGGCTATCAATGTCCCTGGCGAATCCGGCGCCACCCATGCCTGCTCCGTAGACCCCCAGAAGGCGCAAGTTCTGCGGACCAATCAATTCATTGACCGCCGTCGCGACATAGCCGCCTTCGCTATACGCGTCGACAGCGCTGTCATAAGTCGGGGTGAGATACGGAAACCAGGATATGGCGAGTCGGGTGTTGAAACTCGTGGACAGCGGCTGAATTGCCATGTCCACGGCGCCCTGCATGAGCTGGGCATGGACTTCGGTCCAGTCGCCCAACTGACTGGCCGGGTACACGTTGACCTTGATACGCCCGTTCGAGCGTTCGCCGACGCGTTTGGCGAATTCTTCCGCCGCCAGACCGCCGCTGGAAGCCGGATTGAAGAGCGTGGACAGGCGAAGCGTGGTCTGTGCCGATGCAGTGGAAATACCGGCGACAATTACCGCCGCGGTTACGGCGCCGATGAGCAGGTGTCGAAGTTTCATGGGTCCTTCCTCCATTTTTCTATGATGTGGCCGTACAATCTTCCGTAATGGCTCTATTTGTAATGCAATATAATTTGAAGTCAAGTATAACTTTGTCTAAATGTATGGTTTTGTATGCAGTACAACTGTCAGGATAAAGTACTGATGATGAAGAAAGACGCGGCGACACAGCGACAGGCGGCGGACGGTGTGCTTAACGCCGTCGATCTACACCGTCATGGTTCCGGTAGCCCCCTTTACGAACAACTTGCGGATGCGCTTGCTCGAAGCATCGACGACGGCGTGCTGGAATCGGGAGACCGTTTGCCGCCGCACCGCGAACTTGCCCGCACCCTTCGTATCAACGTCACGACGGTTACCCGCGCCATTGCCCGCCTGAAAGCGCGCGGGCTTGTAGAGAGCCGGCCGGGACGGGGTACGGTCGTGGGCCCCGTGCACCGTCAGCCGGAAGCCCAGTTTCAGTCGGCGCCCATGGCGCATGGCTCCGGTATTGATCTGAGTGTTAACCGGCCCGCCACGGACAAATACCTGCGGGTGCTGGAGAAACTGCTTCCCTCGCTGCCCAGGGATCGCCGCTACGATGCAGTCAAGGACTATCAGAGCGCGGAGGGGCCGGAGTGGGCCAGGGTGGCTGCCGCCGCCTGGATGCGCGGCAATGGCCTGGCCGTTCAGCCTGAGCAGTTGGTGTTGGTGGATGGTGCTCAGCAGGGGCTTGCGTCCGTACTGCGCGCAACCATGCAGCCCGGCGAGGCGTTGCTTGCGGACACGGTGTCCTATCAGGGGGTCAACGCCCTTTGCCGTACGTTGGGTCTGGAACTCCACGGTGTAGCCGGCGACAGCCGCGGCATGAGTCCAGAGGCGCTGGAGCGCGCCTGTCAGGAGTATCTGCCGCGGGCGCTGTTTCTGGTCCCTTGCCTGCATAACCCGACCACCCTGACCCTGGATCAGGACCGCCGCGAGAAACTGCTTCGGGTTGCGGCTTTGTATGACCTGCTGGTGATTGAGGATGACGTTTATCGACCGCTGCTGGAGGAAAAGCCGACGCCGCTGTTCAACCTGTCGCCTGACAGTGTTTTTTACATCACCGCGCTGTCCAAGTGCGCGGCGCCGGGTATCCGCTTCGGCGTTGTGGCAGCGCCGCAGGCGTATGCGGCCGACGTTGCCGCGGCCATGCGGGTGGACTGCTGGAGCGTATCGCCGCTTACCGCGCTGATCGCCACGCGGATGATCGAGTCCGGAGAGCTGGATGCGCTGGTGCAGGCGCAGCGGGAGGAGTTGCGGGTTCGTAACGCCATTCTTGATGAAGTACTGGCGTCGCAGCGGGTCAGCAGCGCGCCGGTGTGTACGCATGCCTGGCTGCACCTGCCGGACCCCTGGCGAGGTTCCGAGTTTGCGAGGGCCTGCCATGACCACGGCGTCGAGTTGCTGCCGGGCGAAGCATTTACCTTGCGTCATGAGCAGCCGCCCCACGCAGTGCGCATCAATCTGGCGGCCGCCCGGTCCCGCGACGAACTTGAGAGAGGCCTGCGCATCATCTCGGATCTCGTCCGGCGAGGGCATCGCCACACTAATCGGATAGTTTAGATCATGGAACAGTCGGAAACCGGAATTTGTGTCATCGGTGCGGGACTCATCGGTCTCGCCACGGCGTGGAGCCTGTTGCAGCGCGGACATCAGGTCACCATCGTGGATCCTGATCGTCCAGGCCACGGTGCTTCGTTCGGCAATGCGGCCACGTTGGCGACCTATGCGGTTGCCCCTATCGCCCATCCCGGGTTATGGGCGCGTATGCCTGGCCTGCTGTTTTCGGACACATCGCCGTTTCGCATTCGCTGGCAACGACTGCCGCGTCTGGCCCCCTGGCTGTTTCGTTTTCTGCGTGAGACGTCGCCGGGCCGCGCGAGCGATAACGCAATGGTGCTGTGCCGCTTTCTAGAGCCGGCCCTGGAAGACTGGCGCGCGCTGCTCGCCGATATTGAGGCCGACGGGTTGCTGTTGCGTCGGGGTTGTCTTTACTTCCATACGGATTCGGCCGGGATGCGCGGTGCGCAAGGCGAGATTGCGATGCGCGATCGGTTGGGTGTGCACCAGCAAATTCTGAGTGCGGATGATGTTGCCAGGCTCGAGCCGTCGCTGGCTGGACGTTCGGCCGGGGGCGTGCTGTTTCCCGATGCGGCCCACGTCAACGATCCGCTGGCCGTTTCCCAGGCCCTGGCATCCGCTATCGCTTGCCGCGGGGGGCATTTTCTGGAGGCCCGTGTGACCGGCTTGCGCGGCAATGGAGCGGGGGTGGTTGTGGCGACCGATCAGGGTGAACTGGCCGCGGAGCGTGCGGTGGTTGCCGCGGGTGCCTGGTCCGGTAGTCTGGCACGGATGGTTGGTGACCGCATCCCGCTGGATACGGAGCGTGGCTATCATCTGGAATTCCCCATGGACACGCCGCTGCTGGAGCGGCCCTGTTGTCCGGTGGAGCGGGCGTTCTACATGACGCCGCTGTCCGGGCGTTTGCGCGTGGCGGGTACGGTTGAACTGGGCAGCATTGATGACGCGGCCAGTGAGGAGCGGTTTCGTTTTCTTCAGGCCGGTGCGGAGAGCATTCTCGGTCGTGATCTGGGCGAGCCGAGCAGCCGGTGGCTCGGATTCCGGCCGTCCATGCCGGATTCGCTTCCGGTCATCGGGCCGTCGGGGCGTAATGATCGGGTCATTTACGCCTTCGGCCACGGACATCTGGGATTGACCATGGCGGCGACCACGGGCCGGTTGGTGGCGGATGTGATCGCCGGCACGGCACCGGAGTGGCTTGCCGGGTGCAGTGCCGCGCGGTTTTATTGATTCTTTTGGCTTGGGTGAAACCAGGTTTTTAATGACGAGGAGGTGAAAGTGAGTATTACCAGAGAAAACGTAAACCGACGCATGAGCAAGATCGTCAGGCACGGCAACACGCTCTACCTTGCAGGTCAGGTGGGGCACCCGGGGGACTCGGTGGAAGCGCAGACCGAGGAGACGCTCAGACGTGTCGAGGCGTTGCTCAAGCAGGGTGGTTCATCCAGGGAGCACATGCTTCAGGCGACTATCTGGCTGTCGGACATGCGGTATTACGACGCTGTGAATGCGGTATGGGATGCCTGGGTACCGGAAGGTGCGGCGCCCGCCCGGGCCTGCGGTGAGGCGAAGCTGGCGAATCCGGGGTTGTATGTCGAGGTGATCGTGGTGGCGGCGGTGCCTTGATGGGGCAGGCGTGGGGGGGGGGGGGGCCCCCCCCCCCCCACGCGTCGTGCTGGTGCTATTTGCGATTGATGGAAAATGCCCCGGGTCCTGTAAATATCAGGGCTACGGCGGTCAGCAGGAACATTCCCTGCAGTTCCAGTGCCCAGCCGCCGGTGCCGGTAAAAGCGAAGAGTTCGTTGGTGTGGGCAAGACCGATGGCGAACAGCATGTTGATGGCGATGAGTAGTGCGCCGATGCGGGTATGCCAGCCGATCATGATCATGATCGGTCCCAGTACTTCACCGAGGTAGACGCCGTAGGCGATGAAGCCGGGCAGCCCGGCGCCGCCGAGCATGCCCTGGATGCCGCCGATGCCGCCGGTTATCTTGGCCAGGCCATGCAGCAGTATGAGTATGCCCAGCGTGAGGCGGAGTATGAGTTTCCCCAGGTCGTCATTGATAAGCATTCCTGTCTCCTCGTCGGTTTGATGGTGTCCATGGCACGGGATCACCCCGGCTTTTCATGTGGCCAGCATACACTTGGTCGATATTGGGGCTCTACTTTGGAGCATTGTGTCCGAAGCGGGCTTCAATCCGGTCCCGGCTCTGGTGTCTCCCTAGCCGAAACGCTTGCGCATTTCCGCCAGCCAGTCGTTACCGGCTTTCGGCTCCTCGTCTCCAGAAACGGGGGCGCTGCCGCGGTGATCAATGAGTAGAAGGTTGTTGCGGTCGCCGAGTTCGGCCAGAAAGGGCGAAACCTCGGTCGGCTGCATCCCGGCGCCGTTGCCCAGGTCCATGCGGTCGGCATGGTGCAAGTGCAGGCGGTGCTGGGCGCGGGTGATGGTGACGTAGGCGAGCCGCCGTTCCTCGGCCAGGTTCTCGACCACACCTTCGCGCTCCAGCGGCATCAGTCCGCTGCTGAAGCCGAAGACGTGTACCTCCGGCCACTCCAGTCCCTTCGCCGCGTGCATGGTGCTCAGCGTGATCATCGGCGTGTCGGGGTCGGCGTCGTCACTGCCGGAGGCTATTACCTCCAGTGCCGCGGCCCAGCGGGCATGCGCTGCGGCGGTGCCGGGCAGGCCGTCCAGCCGCCGGCGCAGGGCGCGCTGTACGGCCTCCATGCGGCTTAACATGGGCCGCATGGCCTGGTGCAGGGCATCGGCGTCGCCGCTGCCGCCGGCATGGCGGCGCGCCCTTTGCCGCACCCATTCCTTGAACAACGAGGTGGCCATGCACCAGTCGAGCAGGTGCTCGGGTCCGCGGTCATGCAGGGTCTGCAGGGCAGCGGACAGTCGCTCGAGGGCGCCTGCGGCCTGTGGTTTGAGCTTCCAGCCGTTGGCCAGAGGGTCTGCTCCTCCTTCCAGCAGACGATTAACACCACGTGCGCCCAGGCCCGGAACGAGATCGGCGAGGCGGGACAGAGCGCGGATGTCCCGGCGATTGGACGCCAGGCGACCGGCGGCCAGCATCATGCGGACATCGGCGTAGGACAGCAGATCCATGCCGGCCTTGACCCGGTAGGGCAGGGCGAGGCGCAGCAGAGCGGTTTCCAGAACCCTGGCCAGGCGATTCTTGCGATACAGCACGGCAATGTCCGCCGGGCTTGTCCCGGCCTGAATGCTGTCCCGCAGCTGCTCGGCGAGTTTGTCCGCCATGGCGTCAGGGCCGCCGTGGTGATGCAGGCGCAGGCGGTCATCGGTGGGAGCCGGGCGAACAGGGCGGGGCCGCTTTTCCAATCTGTCGGTGTTGTTGCTTACCAGGTTTGCGCCGCTGTTGACGATGGCCGGGGTGGATCGATAATTCCGCTCCAGGCGATAGGTGGTGGCGGCGTAGGATTCGATGAAATCCCGCAGGTTGGCCGGGCGGGCATGACGCCATTCGTAGATGGCCTGGTCATCGTCCCCCACCAACAACATGGTACGGCTGGCGGGCATCAACAGGCGCAGCAGGCGGAACTGGGCGCCGTCGGTGTCCTGGGCTTCGTCCACGGTAATGTCCTGAAGCCCGCCGGCCACGCGTTCGCGCAAGTCCGGATCCGCACGCAGCAGGCGGGCCGGTAGCTGGATGAGGTCGGCGAAGTCGAGTACCGCGGCATTGCGTTTTTCGCGATCGTAACGTCGAAGCCGTTCAATGAACCGGGCCGTGGCCACCGGCCCGAACTCGTTCTCGGCAAGGTGATCGCGGATCAGCAGCAGATCTTCGTGCGTGGTAACGTCCAGCCCCGCGGCGGTGATGGCATCAAAGTGCTGCATGGCCTGCTGCCGCCTGGCCTTGTCGGGGAAAGGGCCGGCGAGCAGTGCATCGAGCATGCGGCGGGCATCCTCGCTGTCCATCAAGGTTGCATTCCCGGGTACGCCGATGATTTTGCCGTGCTTGCGCAGCAACTGGCTGCCGAAGCTGTGGAACGTACCAATCCAGGGCAGCGTCAGGCCGGCTGGCAACCGCGCCTTCAGCCGTTCGCGCATTTCACCGGCGGCACGGTTGGTGAACGTCAGCAGCAGGATCGCCTCGCCGGCAATACCGGCGCTGGTCAACCGGCGCAGCGCCCTTTCGGTTGTACAGCGTGTCTTGCCTGAACCGGCGCCCGCCAGCACGGCGGCGGGACCGTCGTCGTGGGCGACTACACGAGCCTGATCATCATCGAGCATTATGGATGTGTTCCTCCAGGGCGAAGCCGGGCATTCTACGGAAAGCCGGAGCGGGCTTCAGCACCATCGGCAAACAAAAAGTGGAAAATATTTCCATTGTCTGTTTCCATGGCGAAAATTGCAGATCACTCGGGAGCAATCAGACAATGGCAGCAGATGTCTTTCACCTTAATGTCAGCCTGCCGCTTCGGCAGGCCCGGCAGATCATTGACGCCGCCCTTGCCGAAGGCAGAAATCGGCAGTTGCAGCCGCTGACCGTGGTTGTGCTGGATGTCGGAGGACATCTGGTTTCAATGGATCGCGAGGATGGTTCCGGATTGCTGCGAATGGAGATCGCTCAGGGTAAGGCCTACGGAGCGCTTGGCATGGGCCTGGGCAGCCGCACCCTTGGAGAGCGGAACAAGGAACGCGCGCCCTTCCTGGCCGGAGTGTCTGTTGCGTCCGATGGGCGGTTTGTACCGGTGCCGGGTGGCGTGCTGATGCTGAACGATCAGAACCAGGTTGTCGGCGCCGTGGGTGCCAGCGGAGATTCCGCCGATGAGGATGAGATCTGTGCTCTCGCCGGAGTCAAGGCCGCCGGGTTCAAGGCAGGAATTGACGCCGCGGGCTGAGTGCAGAGCCGGCGGCAGCGACTGGTGGCGCGATCAACGGTCGCCGGGCCGCCTGCCGCCGGGCGGTAGCCCGGTGCCGGCGTCGTGGTGGGCCGCATCGGCCATGGAACGCTCGGAAATCAGTGCGCGAGTGAAGCGGAGTTTGAGGTGTTGCCAGAGCGTCATCACGAAGGCGGTCAACGGTACGGCCAGTATCATGCCGATAATGCCTCCCAGCACGGTTCCCCAGAAAAAAATCGAGATGACCACCACTGCCGGGTGGAGCCCTGACCGGTCCGCCATGATTTTCGGCGTCAGGATCCAGCTCTCGATCAACTGCACCAGGCCGAATACCACAAGTGCCATTGCGATCAGCTGCAGGCCGCCGTCAGGCTGGAAGTAGGCCACCGGAAGGACGGTGGCCAAGCCCACGATGGTGCCGAGAAACGGCACGATGTTCAGCAGGCCGAGCAGTATGCCGAAGATGATCGCCGCCTCCAGGCCGATCAGCGTGAAGCCGATTGCCAGCATGGCGGCCATGATCATTGCGATTAGCAACTGACCACGAAAGAACGCGGTGACATAGCCTACGAATTCGCTACCGAGATAAATCACTTCCTGCTGAGTGTCATTGTTGAGCACGGACAGCAACTCGCGCACGTAATCCTTCAGCCTGTCTTCCGACATCAGAGCGAAAAACAGGTACAGCGGTATGAATGCCATACCGACTGCCAGCCCGACATAGGACATGATGCGTCCCGCCGCATCTTCCAGCCCGGGCATGACGCTTTCCAGATTGATCTGTTCAAGCCTTTCCGCGAGTGTGGACAGCAGACCGGGCCGCAGCATTTCAAGTCGTGCCTGCCAGCTGCGGACCATCTCCGGGATGGCCTTGATGAAGTCGCGGCCTTGCTCGATGGCGACCGGCACCACCACGACCAGTATCGCGCCCAGCGCCAGAATTGCGATGACGAACAGCGCAATGACGGCAAACACCCGAGGCACGCCCGGGTGCCGCTCAAGGAAATCCACTATCGGAGAAAGCACCAGCGCAAGCACGCCGGCCACTGCCAGGGGGACGATGAGATTGGAAAAGTAGCCAACCAGTTGCGCCAGGATCCAGATGATGAAGACGATCAGACCGGTGACCAGCAGGGCTGCGGACAGGACCGCTGCAAAGCGGAATAGACGAAGATCGCCTACCGAGAAAACGGGCTTGTGCTCGAGGGGTTCCGGTGGCGACACGTGTTCTCTCTCTGCCGGAAGCGGGCATGCCGCTGTCCCTTACAGCCTACGGTGGCAGGCGGCTTCATGCGGGCGGGCTGACACCTCCGAAAAACAGCGAGATCAGGAACAGAATCAGGAAAACGACAAACAGGATCTTGGCGATCCAGGCGGCCGTCCCGGCAACGCCGGTAAATCCGAGCACACCCGCTATCAGCGCAATCACGAGAAATGCGATGGCCCATCCGAGCATGAGACGCTCCCTCCATGGCGATGTCCGGCTTTCCGTATGTCCCGTCTGCTTTTCAATATAGACGACGTTCCGACGGCCTTATGGCCGCGGCTCATGATGAGTGTTTTTTACGTTGACCTGGTATTGCTGCGGCGCTGTGATGCGTAGCCGCACGTCGGTGGACGGTAGATATCGGCCCCAACGGCACCGCCGCCGCGCGCGGGGAGCGGCACCGCTCAGTGAGACATTTTTGCCGGCAACCGCCCAAGGTCGCGGTGCACCTTGCCGATTTCGTTGATCCGGCCGGACCGAACGCCCGCCTCTTCGGCGAACTCGGGCCAGCGGGCGACTGCACGGGCGATGTCGTCGATCATGGCGCTGGCACGCGGCAGGGTGATGCGAAAGCGGTCGGCCACGGCGAGCAGGTCATCGCGGGTGATGTCATCGCGCTTGCCGTTGATGCTCATCTGGTGGCGGTTCGTCCACTTGCCGGCCGGATTGTAGGCAAGATTCACATCAAAGGCGGGGGAGAGCGACCAGCGGCCCCGGCGGTCCATGAGAAACGCGATATTCTTGGTGTGATCATCCTGGTTCCGGGCGGCCACATTGAAGACCATGCGGCGAAACTGCTCCTCGATGGCATCCTTGCCGAGCCCCAGCCGCTCGATCACCTGAAAGGCCTGCTCATAGCCGTGCGCCCCCGCCTCGTTGAAATCGAGATGGGCCATGGCGCAGAGGGACTGCATGTGCAGCCGGCGACCGGTATCCGTGCGGTCGAACCGGCGCGTCATGAAATGGCGGCGCCCGTTCTCCACCAGCAGACGACACGCGGACATCTCGATACCGGCGGCGCGGGCCATGAGGTAATAAGCGTATTCGATGAGCCCGTAACCCAGCGGATCGGCAAGCGTTTCCTTGTCGCGATTGCCGGTAACGCCGTTGAATTTCAGAAGCCAGTAGCCGAAGCCATCCGGCGCCGTCACCTGGCCGGAGCGGATCTCATTGGTGTCCGGGTTCCAGGCAACAATCGCCTTCGCACGGGCACCGCCGGCGGAGACGCCCACCTGCAGGATATCGTTCATGGCCGTGCGGCGTTCGGCCCCGTCCTCCCCGAGATCGACACGAAAGCCATCGCGCTCGGCGAGCACCTCGTTGGCAAGCGCGACCAGTTCGGCCACATCCAGAGGGCGGGAACCGCCGCGGCCTTCGCGCGCCGGGCGAAACTCCAGCGCGCCCATGCCGCGCATTCCGATATAAAGCAGGCGGTCAACAGGCGAGAAGTCGGCGGGAGAGCTGCCCGTGCGGGCAAGCCAGGCATCGATCACGCTATTGCCGAATCGGTCCGGCAGCGAGTCCGCAAGCAGGCCGGGGAGCCCATGGAAAGATTCCCGCGCAAGGCCTGGAAAGGCATGGATGCCGGGTCCCAGCGGCATGGTAATCGGCGCAAGTTCGATGCCGCTGCCCTGAAACCGGGACGTGTACTCGAACATGCCGAGCTGACGCGCCCTGTCCCAACTGACGGCGCCGACCTGCACGCCCCACAGCCAGACCTCCGCTACCGCTTCTCGTCCGGCCATGTCCACGGCTCCTTGTCGGCCTCATCCTCCCGTGCCGCCGGTGCGCGACGACCGCTTGCCCGCTCGCGAACCCGGCCACGGGCCTCCGCAAGCGCCACGGGACTGATCCGTGGCTGCGCAATCAGCGCATCGAGCCCGTCCAGGAGATCCAGCGCGCGCATGATGCGCACCAGGTTGCGGGTATCCACCACATGCCCATTCTCCACCTTGGAAACCGTACGCCGCGCAACACCGGCCTCGCGGGCAACCGCGGCCTGGGTCTGATTACGATTGAGCCGATGACGCACAAGCCGCTCCCCGAGTTCCTTGAGGATGGCGTCGTCGCTCATAAGGTAGAAGTTGCTAGTGCTCACTATTGATTACGTAGTGGCCTTTAACACAGACTAATGTGCCTGTTCGCGCACCTAAAGTAAACAGGGCGGCCTTGTTGTGAGCATAATTGCGCACACTAACGGCTGTTTTTGTTTTTAATGCGCATTTAAATGCTCGTTACATTTACCACAATTGCTTAGCGCCTTGCTTTCTTGAAGAGCCGGCACCGCAGCGCCGAAGAGATCAGCGTCTCACTAAAGCAGACATGCAATGGATTGGCGAACTTTCACGGCCTGGTCGGCCTGCAAGGACGCGTCCAGTTTGGCCATGCCGGGAGCGAACAGCACGATTGCGGTGGAGCCCATGTTGAATCGGCCCAGCTCCTCGCCGCGCTGCAACCGAACTGGCTGATCATCATAGCGCCACTGGCGTATTGCCCGGCCCCGAGGAGGTGTGATTTCGCCTGCCCAGACGGTTTCAATGCTGGCGACGTTGATGGCGCCCACAAGGATGACGGCGAGCGGACCGTGCGCGGTATCAAACAGGCAGGCCACCCGCTCGTTGCGAGCGAACAGGCCGGGGACGGTGCGTACCGTATGGCGCCCGACGCTGAACAGCCGGCCGGGGATATGCACCATTTTCCGCAAGTGCCCCGCCAGCGGCATGTGCACCCGGTGATAATCCCGTGGCGACAGGTAGATGGTGATGAAGTTGCCGTTGCGAAACGGTGCCGCACGGGCGGAGTCGCCGCCCAGCAACGTGGTAAGCGAATAGCCGTGCCCCTTGGCCTGCAGGATGGTGTCGTCCCTGATCGGCCCCATGGCACTGACCGCACCGTCGGCCGGGCTGCAGACGGCGCGCGGATCACCCGGCTCGGGGCGGGCGTCGGGTTTCAGCGCACGGGTGAAAAAGGCATTGAAGTCGCGGTAGGCCAGCGGATCGGTTTCCACAGCCTCTTCCATGGCAACATTGAACCGTCTTACGAACCATCGCGTGAACGTCCGGCGAACCCAGCCGGCGCGAATGCGCGTGAAACGGTGTACCAGCCTCGAAACGGCGTGATGGGGCAGCGGATAGATCGGCAGCGTCTTGGCCCAGTCCGCCAACCCCGCGGGATCGTGCAGGTAGCGTGAGCCATCATCGCGTTCCGGCATGCGCTCAGCCCCCCGAGCCGTGGGAGGCGAATATACGCTCGAGGTCCGCGGCCATGGCGGCAGACCGGTGCGGTGAGGAAAAGACCGCCTGCATCTGGCCGTTCGGGTTGATCAGCAGCACGGCCGTGCCGTGATCAACCATGTAGTCATCTTCACCGGAGGCGTCATGGCGGATATGGGCAATGCCCACGCTCCGGGTCAGACGTTCGATCTCGGTCAACGCTCCGGTGACGCCGATGAAGCGCTTATCGAAGGCGGGCACGTACTCGGCAAGCATGTCAGGCGTATCCCGGGCGGGATCCACGGTCACGAACACGGTCTGCAAATTGCCGTTCAGACCCTTCTCGGTCAGTTTCTCGCTGACCGCTGCCAGTTCGAACATTGTCATCGGACAGATGTCCGGGCAATTTGTGAAGCCGAAGAACAGTAGCGTCCAGCGATCTTCCAGATTGTCGTTGGTGAACGGCTGCCCGGTATGTGATACCAGTTCGAAGTCCGCCACGTCGAGGCCTTCGGACAGATAGGTGGCACTCAGGGCGTCGTTGTCCAGAGTGGTCGGCCCCAGCACGTTGGCAGCCATCCAGATGCCTCCCGCCATCGCCAGGCTGCCGGCAAGCAGGATGAGTAAGATACTATGTCGGATTTTCATGGCGCGAATTCTGTCATAGTCGAAGGAATGCGCCTAGGTTATTCATGCGGCCGCGTGACTACATCAGAGGCTCCTTAAGCGGCTGAATCTAGTATGCTAGCGGCCTTTTCCGGGACAGAAGCTTGCGGACACCATTCATGCTGGATACCGATAGCGCCTTACAAGATCTGCGTACCCTGCGCGACCACGTGCGCTGGGCGGCAAGCCGGTTCTCTGAAGCCGGGTTGGTATTTGGTCATGGGACCGACAACGCCCTGGACGAGGCGGCCGCGCTGATTCTACACACCCTGCATCTGCCGCCGGTCCTTCCGGAGGCGTTCTGGGATACCCGTCTGACGCGGGCAGAGGCCGAGGGGGTGCTGGCACGCGTCTCGAGGCGTATTGTCGAGCGGCTTCCACTGCCCTATATCACTGGCGAAGCCTGGTTCGCGGGTATGCCGTTTCATGTTGATCGGCGTGTACTGGTGCCGCGCTCGCCGATCGCCGAGCTGATCGAAGCCGGCTTTGCCCCCTGGCTGGATGCGGATGCCGTGAGCCGGGTGCTGGATATCGGTACCGGCAGCGGCTGTATCGCCATCGCCTGCGCGCATGCGTTTCCGGACGCCGCGGTGACTGCCGCCGATGTGTCGCCCGATGCCCTGACCGTCGCCCGCGGCAATATTCGTCGGCATCATCTGGAAGACCGGGTAAGCGCCGTGGTCTCCGATGTCTACGACGGTTTGCCCGCCGATCAGCGCTACGATCTGATTGTCACCAATCCGCCTTACGTGGATGCCGGAGACATGGCTGGCCTGCCGCCGGAATACCTCCATGAACCGCGGCTGGGTCTGGCGGCCGGGGAGGACGGGTTGACTGTGGTGCGCCGTATCCTGGCGGGGGCGGCGCAACGGCTGGAAGAACAGGGTGTGCTGGTGGTGGAAGTGGGCAATAGTGAAGAGGCCGTGGTGGCCCGTTGGCCTGATGTGCCGTTTCTGTGGCTCGAGTTCGAGCGCGGCGGTCACGGTGTCTTTCTGCTGACCGCGGAACAGCTGCATGCCAATGCGCAGGCATTTCCACTTGACGACTGACTGGACGCGTTGACCTATGTCTGGAAATACTTTCGGCCGGCTTTTTACGGTGACAACCTTCGGTGAGAGTCACGGGCTCGCCCTCGGCGCGGTGGTGGACGGGTGTCCGCCCGGCCTGCCGCTGTCCGAGGACGACCTGCAGCGCGACCTCGACCGCCGCCGACCGGGCACGTCGCGATACACAACGCAGCGCAAGGAGTCGGACAAGGTCAGCATTCTCTCAGGCGTATTCGAGGGCAGGACCACGGGGACGCCCATCGGATTGTTGATCGAAAACACGGATCAGCGCTCCAGGGACTACGCCGATATTGCGGAGCGTTTCCGGCCCGGACATGCGGATTACACCTACACGCAAAAATATGGATTCCGTGACTACCGTGGCGGCGGCCGCTCCTCGGCCCGCGAAACGGCCATGCGCGTGGCGGCCGGCGCGATTGCCAGAAAGTACCTGGCGGAGCGCTACAATGTGCGCATCCGTGGCTACCTGGCCCAGCTCGGGCCCATAGAGCTGGCGCTGAAGGACTGGGGCGCGGTTGATCATAATCCGTTCTTCTGTGCCGATCCGCAGCGGGTGCCCGAGCTTGAGGACTATATGGTGCAGCTGCGGCGGGACCTGGACTCCGTGGGTGCCCGGGTCAACGTGGTCGCAGAAGGCTGCCCGCCTGGATGGGGAGAGCCGGTATTCGACCGCCTGGATGCCGATATCGCGCACGCCATGATGAGCGTCAATGCCGTCAAGGGCGTGGAGATCGGCGCAGGGTTCCAGTCGGTCAGCCAGCGCGGCACCGAGCATCGCGACGAGATCAGCCCGGAGGGCTTTCTCAGCAATCACGCCGGCGGCGTGCTGGGCGGCATTTCCACCGGCCAGCACGTGCTTGTGAGCATCGCCCTGAAGCCCACCTCCAGTATCGCCACGCCTGGGCGCTCCATCAACATCCGCGGTGAGCCGGTGGAACTGGTAACCAAGGGCCGTCACGATCCCTGCGTCGGCATTCGTGCGACCCCGATCGCCGAGTCCATGCTGGCCCTGGTGCTCATGGATCATGCGCTGCGTCACCGCGCGCAGAACGGTGATGTGGAGTGCCCGGTGCCACGGGTGCCGGAGAGTCCGAAGGGCTGAATTTTCTTTGGCAGTAATGAAACCGGATTCGGCCTGCAAACGACAGGGCTCTCAAATTGACGGGTTCAATCCGTTATAATGGTCGGCTTGAACAAAATCTGCTGATACGCAAAACGGGTGAGGCGCATGACCGGCAAGACGCTGTACGACAAGCTCTGGGAAGCCCATGTAGTCCGTGAAAACGATGACGGCACGGCGCTGCTCTATATTGATCGGCATCTGGTGCACGAGGTTACTTCGCCGCAGGCATTCGAAGGCTTGCGCCTGGCCGGGCGGCAGCCCTGGCGGATTGATGCCAACCTGGCGGTGGCCGATCATAACGTGCCCACCACCGACCGCAGCCAGGGTATTGCCGACCCCGTATCCCGGCTGCAGGTTGATACCCTGGATGACAACTGCCGGAATTACGGCATCACCGAGTTCGACATGAACGACCCGCGGCAGGGCATCGTGCACGTGATCGGCCCGGAACAGGGCGCAACCCTGCCGGGCATGACCGTGGTCTGCGGCGATTCGCATACCTCCACCCACGGTGCGATGGGTGCTCTGGCACAGGGTATCGGCACCTCGGAAGTAGAACACGTGCTGGCCACCCAGACTCTGGTGCAGAAGAAGAGCAAGGCCATGCTGGTCAGTGTCGACGGCGAGGTGGGGCCGGGCGTCACCGCCAAGGACATCGTGCTGGCCATCATCGGCCGGATCGGCACGGCCGGCGGTACCGGCCATGCCATCGAGTTCGGCGGCGAGGCTATCCGGGCGCTGTCCATGGAAGGCCGGATGACCGTGTGCAACATGGCGATCGAGGCTGGCGCGCGTTGCGGCATGGTCGCCGTGGACGAGACCACCATCGAGTATTTCCGTGGCCGGCCATTCGCGCCCTCGGCCGAGCACTGGGAGCAGGCCGCGGCTTACTGGCGCACCCTGCGCAGTGACCCCGATGCGCGTTTTGACCACGTTGTGCAAATCGATGCCGCTTCCATTGTGCCGCAGGTGACCTGGGGTACCTCGCCGGAAATGGTCGCTCCGGTGGGCGGCCGGGTGCCGAACCCGTTTCGGGAATCGGATCCGGCGCGCCGGAGTTCCATCTCGCGGGCGCTAGAGTACATGGCCCTGGAGCCGGAGATGGCAATCACCGATATTACAGTTGACAAAGTATTCATCGGTTCTTGCACCAACTCCCGGATCGAGGATCTGCGTGCTGCCGCGGCGGTGATACGCGGTCGCCGCAAGGCGGACAGCGTGCAACTGGCGATGGTGGTGCCCGGTTCCGGTCTGGTGAAGCGGCAGGCCGAGCAGGAAGGGCTGGACAAGCTGTTTCTGGCGGCCGGCTTCGAGTGGCGTGAGCCAGGGTGTTCCATGTGCCTCGCCATGAACGCTGATCGGCTGGAACCCGGTGAGCGCTGCGCGTCCACATCCAACCGCAATTTCGAAGGCCGGCAGGGACAGGGCGGACGCACCCACCTGGTGAGCCCCGCAATGGCGGCCGCCGCGGCCATCGCTGGTCATTTTGTCGACGTGAGGGATTTCTGATCATGCGAGCCTTTACCCAGCACGCCGGTCTGGCTGCGCCACTGGATCGGGTCAATGTGGATACGGATGCGATCATTCCAAAACAGTTTCTGAAGTCCATCAAGCGCACCGGCTTCGGCCCGAACCTGTTCGACGAGTGGCGCTATCTGGATCACGGCGAGCCCGGGCAGGACAACAGTCAGCGGCCGTTGAACAGGGATTTCGTACTCAATCAGGAACGTTACCAGGGCGCCAGCATTCTTCTGGCTCGGCGCAATTTCGGCTGCGGTTCATCCCGGGAACATGCGCCCTGGGCGCTGGATGACTTCGGCTTTCGGGTGATTATTGCCCCCAGCTATGCCGATATCTTCTACAATAATTGCTTCAAAAATGGCTTGTTACCAATTGTTTTATCAGAAGAAATCGTGGAGAAGCTGTTTGCGGAGGAAAAGGCGCGGCCTGGCTATCGCCTGAGCGTCGATCTGCCGGCTCAGACCGTAACCACGCCGGGCGGAGAGGTCATCCCGTTCGAGGTCGATGCCTTCCGCAAGCACATGCTGGTGGAGGGGCTGGATGAAATCGGCCTGACTCTGCAGCACGCGGACGCCATCCGTGCTTACGAGGAACAGCAGCGCCGCCAGGCCCCCTGGCTGTTCCGGTCCTGACATCGGCATACGGAAAGACACATGAGCAAGAAGATCCTGGTATTGCCCGGTGACGGGATTGGCCCCGAGATCATGACCCAGGCCGTGCGGGTGCTTGAATGCCTGAGCGAGACATTCGGCCTGCGGACCGAGCTGGAGCATGGGCTGATCGGCGGTGCGGCGGTCGACGCCACCGGCAGGCCGCTGCCGGACGAGACGCTGTCGCTTGCGCAGGCGGCGGATGCCGTGCTGCTGGGTGCGGTCGGTGGGCCGAAGTATGACGCACTGGACAGGCCCCTGCGTCCGGAGCGCGGGCTGCTGGCCATTCGTTCACGGCTGGAACTGTTCGGTAATCTTCGCCCGGCGATTCTCTATCCGCAGCTTGCGGAAGCGTCCAGCCTGAAAGCCGACGTGGTATCCGGGCTGGATATCATGATCGTGCGCGAGCTGACCGGCGGCATCTATTTTGGTGAACCCCGAGGCATCCGTACCCTCGAGAACGACGAACGCGAGGGATACAACACCCTGGTGTACAGGGAATCCGAGATCGAGCGCATCGGCCGACTGGCCTTTGAAACCGCCCGCAAGCGTGATCGCCGGCTCTGCTCAGTGGACAAGGCCAATGTGCTGGAAGTGAGCGAGCTATGGCGGGAGGTCATGAACCGGCTGAGTGTCGAGTATCCGGATGTGGAGCTGTCCCACATGTACGTGGACAATGCCGCCATGCAACTGGTGCGTGCGCCCACGCAGTTCGATGTGATGGTGACCGGTAATCTGTTCGGCGATATTCTTTCCGATTGCGCGTCCATGCTCACGGGCTCCATCGGCATGCTGCCGTCGGCGTCACTGGATCGGAACTCCCGGGGCATGTACGAGCCTGTTCACGGCTCCGCTCCGGACATTGCCGGGCAGGGAGCGGCCAATCCGTTGGCCACCATTCTGTCCGTGGCCATGATGCTCCGCTACTCCCTGAACGAGCCCGAATTGGCGGCGCGTCTGCAGGCGGCGGTAGGCAAGGTTCTCGACCAGGGCCTGCGAACGCCGGATATTCATACCGCCGGTACGCAAAAGGTCGGAACAGTCGAAATGGGCGACGCTGTGATTGCGGCGCTGCGCGGTTAGCGCGCCGACCGAAGTCGCCCCAACGTAACGCGTGGGCATCCCATCAGCCGAGAGCGGCCAGTATCGCTGCGGCACCAATGGATGCTTACCCATACAGGAGAGATATCGCAATGAAACGCGTGGGATTTGTAGGCTGGCGTGGCATGGTGGGTTCGGTCCTCATGCAGCGCATGCTTGATGAGAATGATTTCGCGGATATCGACCCGGTCTTCTTCTCCACGTCGCAGGCAGGCGGCGTTGGCCCGGACGTGGGCAAGGATGTTCCGCCGCTGCAGGATGCGCATGATATCGCGGCTCTGCAGGACATGGAGGTGATCGTCACCTGTCAGGGCGGGGACTATACCTCAGCCGTTTATGATCAACTGCGCAAGGCCGGCTGGACCGGCTACTGGATCGACGCCGCGTCCACGCTGCGTATGGCCGATGACGCGATCATTGTCCTGGATCCGGTCAATATGGACGTCATACGTCAGGGTCTGGCCCGTGGCCTCAAGACCTACGTCGGCGGCAACTGCACGGTCAGCCTCATGCTGATGGGCATCGGCGGTCTGTTCCGGCAGGGTCTGGTGGAGTGGATCAGCCCCATGACCTATCAGGCGGCCTCCGGTGCCGGCGCTCAGAACATGCGCGAGCTGGTGTCGCAGATGGGCTATATTCACCAGGCCGCGAAAGCGCTGCTTGATCCGTCCACATCCATCCTTGAACTGGATCGGGCCGTGACCGCTGCCATCAATGCGGACGGTTGTCCCACCGAGCAGTTCGGTTATCCGCTGGCGGGCAGTCTGCTGCCATGGATCGACAGAAAACTGGAAAGCGGACAGAGCAAGGAGGAGTGGAAGGCTGGCGCCGAGACCAACAAGATTCTAGGCCGTAGCCAGAACCCGATTCCGATTGACGGGCTCTGTGTGCGTATCGGTGCCATGCGGTCCCATGCCCAGGCCTTGACCATCAAACTCACCAGAGATGTGCCGCTGGACGAGATCCGCCAGATCATTGCTGAAGCCAATGACTGGGTCAGCGTGGTGGACAATGAAAAAGAAGACAGTCTGCGCGCGCTGACGCCGGCCGCGGTCAGTGGCACGCTGGGTATTCCCGTTGGGCGACTGCGAAAACTGGCCATGGGCGGCGATTACCTGTCAGCCTTCACGGTCGGCGATCAGTTGCTATGGGGGGCCGCGGAGCCGCTGCGTAGAACGCTGCGCATTCTCCAGGAATCCTGATCTTAAACGGATGCCTGGGGAATAGATCAGATGCTCCCTGGATGTATCCGTTTTGTCTATTGCGATCCGAATTGAGGCCTGTGCCGGACATGATGAACAAGCGTGGGGGTGGCGAATTTCAGTCCAATTTTTCGATTTGTTCTCATTCAATTGAGACAAAACATGATAAACAGGCCCGAGTGCACTGTTTCTGAAGGCTGGATTGTTGGCCAAAAGGTTTGAATTTCTGCTTTGTCGCGGATAATGTGCGCTTAAGGGTATGCCTCTAATGGCGAGGGTCTGGTTTGCCCATCCTGGCTATCAGGTGAAGGTTTCCAGCATTCGCTGTCGGGGAATGATAATTCCGAAGGGCACATCCCCGCCTGGTGCCGGGATGAGAAACAGAAAGCAGGTGGCAGATCCCGGGCAACCCCGGATATACCCGCCGACCGTCAAATAGGGAATGGCATGTTACGCAGACTGGCTCACGGATTTGTTTTCTTACTCCTCTTGGCACCTGCCATGGTGTCCGCGTTGGGGCTCGGCAATATCGAGACCCGGTCGGCGCTCAATGAGCCCCTGGACGCGCGGATTCCGCTAAATGTGACAGCCGAGGAACTACAGTCCCTGCGCGTGAGCCTTGCACCGGCGGAAGCATTCCAGCGCGCGGGCCTCGACAGGCCGTTTCTGCTTTCGCGATTGAACTTTGAAGTCGTAACCGAAGACGATGCCAGTCCGTATGTCCGGGTAACGACCGAAAGCGGCGTCCGCGAACCGTTCGTCGCCTTTCTGGTAGAGATACGCTGGGCCGGCGGTCGCCTGCTGCGCGAATACACGATGTTGCTGGATCCCCCTGTCTACACCCCACGGGAGCGTGCCCCGGCGCCCACCAGGGCCGCGGATGCCGCGCCTTCGCCTGCCGCTGATCCGGATCCGTCGGCTCGCCCCGCGCCCGGCCGCGTCAGCAGCCCCGACGCCGTCACCGAGGCCCGTGAAGCCGCTGCCGCCGGTGAATACGGCCCCGTGCAGCGCAATGAGACTGCCTGGGATATCGCCATGGCGGCGCGCCCTGACAGTAATGTTTCTGTTCATCAGATGATGATGGCGCTGGTCACGGCCAATCCCCAGGCCTTCCCCGACGGCAATGCCAACAATCTTCGCGCCGGTGCGATTCTGCGCATACCGTCGCGTTCGGAAATCGAATCGTTATCCGTCGCCGAGGCCCGTCGGGAGTTCGCCCGTCAGGTTGAGGCCTGGCGCGCCAGCCGTTCGCCCGTCGCTGCGGATGCAGACGAAGGCGAGGAAGGCGAGCCGGAAGTTGCTGTTGCGGACGAGCCCGAGAGCCGCTTGCAGGTGGTCGGAATCGACGACCAGTCCGGCGCCGACGCGACCGCCTCCCTGACCGACGAGGCGCTCCAGGTTAGCGAGGCGAATACTCGGGCGCTGCAGAGGGAGGTCACCACGCTGCGGGAGTCGGAAGCGGATCTGCGTGCCGAGAATGAAGAACTCCGGCGTATGGCCGAGGAAATGCGGCAGCGGATGGAAGCGCTGGAGCGCAGTGTGAATATTCCCGCTGATCCTGGCTTGCCGGCTGAATCAACCGGCGATCAGCCTTCCGAAGAATTGGTACCTGTGCCGGATGGCACCGATTCCACGCTTGATGTCGATGAGTCGGCGTTGCCGGAGGAGAGCGAACGCGAGACAGGCGCGCCCGGTGAACCGGCCGTACAGGAGGCCCCTGATTCCGAGCCGGCGGAAGCCGCCACTCCGAGTGAGCCCGCGACGCCCCCGCGGGTCGAGCCGTTTGTTCCCGATAACGAAGCACCCTGGGAAAACCCCATGCTGCAGATGCTCGGCGGCGGAGTTCTGCTGGTGCTGTTGGTGTTATTGATGCTTGTCATGCGCCGCCGCCGGCGGGCGCGGGAGGATGATGAGGCCATTCTGACCGGGTCCGCACTTGGTCTGGCCACCGGTGCCGACCAGCGGGCCGACGACGATACCCTGATCGCCAGAAGTGCCGCCGCTCCGATGCCGGCCGGGGTGGACGAACCGACCGAGTTTGACGGTGATCCCCTGGAGCAGGCCGACGCCTATATGAGCCAGGGCCGGAATGACGATGCGGCGGATACCATTATCAGAGGGCTTGCCGCCGATCCGGATAACCGGGACCTGCGTCTGAAGATGCTGGAGCTGCACGCCGAAAATCAGGACCGGGGCGCATTTGAGGCGGATGCCCAGGAGCTTTATGGCCTGATTGAGGGGCAGAATGATCCGGTATGGGTTCGCGCTTCCGAGCTTGGTCGCGACATCGCTCCGGAGAATCCGCTATTCTCCAGCGCCGATGATTTCGGCGAGGTGTCGCTGACGGACGATTCCCTGGATGACGCGCTCGATCTCGGTGACGATCCCAGCATTCCCGAGCGGGCTTTGGCGGGGCGGGCATCCGCGGCCGAGGAAAGTGCAGGCAACGACGACGCCGATGATCTTTCCGATCTGGACTTCTCCCTGGATGAGCCTTTTCAGGACGAGGACGTACACGTCGCGGCTGATCCGGAGCCGGCGAAGGATTCGGAACCATCGCGTCGCGAGGAACCGGAAGCCGCCGCCGATGATCTTTCCATGGACTTTGATCTTGATGCGCTCAGCAGCTCGATGGACTCCGATGCCGACCAGAATGCACCGGCCGCGGAACCGGAAGCCGCTGAAATGGAAGATGACGGTTTCGGCCTCGATTTTCAGTCGCCGCCGCCACGAACCGAGAGCGGCCCTGTTGCCGAGGACGTGCCTTCAAGCACGGACGACGACGCGGGCCTGAGCTTCGATCTCGATCAGGCCGGGTTTGAAGATGCCGATACCGGCAGCGATCTTGCCGCCGTCTCGGCGCCGGCAGAGGCCGCGGAAGGCGAAGATGATGACGATCTGTTCGAGAACACTGACGAAAACGGAACCAAGCTGGACCTGGCCCGCGCCTACCTTGATATGGGCGATTCGGAAGGTGCTCGCAGCCTGTTGGAGGAAGTGATCGAAGAAGGCAATGATGAGCAGAAGCGGGAGGCTCAGGTATTGGTCGATCAGGCCGGATAGCAGGGGCGGGATTCCGGCCTTCCGGCACGTTCCTTGATCCGCATTCCTGTATGTTGTGTCTGGCCGGGCGACTGAATGTGCCCGGCCAGTCTCGTTTACTGACCTTCTCGAACGTATTGCCATGTCCTCGGCAGGGAACTGAACATGCGGTTGGCAATGGGTGTTGAATATGACGGTCGCGCTTATGCAGGCTGGCAGTTTCAGCGCCATGCCCCCTCGGTGCAGGCCACCCTGGAACGTGCCCTTGGCCGGGTGGCGAACATGCCGGTCTCGGTAACCTGCGCCGGCCGCACCGATGCCGGCGTTCACGCGCTGGGGCAGGTGATCAACTTTGATACGACCGCGCAGCGGCCGCTCAGGGGCTGGTTGCTGGGGGTGACTTCCCAGCTGCCTGACGACATTGCCGTGACCTGGGTGCGGGAGGTGTCGGCGGAGTTCAGTGCCCGTTTCACCGCAACTGGCAGATCCTATCGGTACATCATATTGCCGCGCGTGACGCGGCCGGGGCTGTTGAACGGCCGTGTGGCGTGGACGCACCGGACGCTGGATGCCGCACGCATGGACGAGGCGGCGCAGGTGCTGGTGGGGGAACACGATTTCAGCGCTTTCCGAGCCATCGGTTGTCAGGCCCGGCACCCCTGGCGCGAGATTACCCGCATCAGTGTCAGTCGCCATGGACCTTACATCCATCTGGACGTCTCCGCGAACGCGTTTCTGCATCATATGGTGCGAAATATTGCCGGCGTGCTGATGGCCATTGGCGCGGGAGAACAGCCCGTGGACTGGGCCCGACAGGTGCTCGACGGACGGGATCGGACCCTCGGCGGAGTCACCGCGCCGGCGCAGGGGCTCTACCTGGTGGCCGTGGACTACCCGGAAACCTTCGAGCTGCCCGCGTCGCCACCGCCGCCGGCGTTTTCCTAGGATATAATCACGCGACCCCGTTCGAATCCAGCGTGTTCCGGCCTTTCCTCAATTTGGTGCGGCGGGTTACCATCAATGGCTTTGCGCCGCATGCGCAACGACAGTGGAAGGCATAACTTTTGCGTACGCGAGTCAAGATCTGCGGAATAACCCGCATCGAGGACGGCCTGGCTGCGAGTGCGGCCGGGGTCGATGCCATCGGGCTGGTCTTCTACCCGGCCAGTTCCCGGGTCATTGACACGGAGACCGCCTGCGCCATTGTGCGGCGGCTGCCTCCGTTCGTTACGGTCGTGGGCCTGTTCCTGGACCCCACGGAGGCGGACGTCCGGCATGTGCTGGATCGGGTTCCACTTGATCTGCTGCAGTTCCACGGCAACGAGACGGCGGAATTCTGCGAGCGCTTTCCTGTCCGTTACATCAAGGCGGTGGCGATGGGCGGAGGTATCGATCCGGTCGCTTATGCCGCCGGGTTCACGGCCGCGGCCGGCTTTCTGCTGGACAGCCATGCGCCAGGCGAACTGGGAGGTAGCGGCAAGGCCTTCGACTGGGGCAGTATCCCCGCTGCGATGAATCGCCCGCTGGTGCTGGCCGGGGGGTTGAACCCCGAGAATGTGGCCGCCGCGGTGACGCGATTTCGCCCGTTTGCGGTGGACGTGAGCAGCGGCGTGGAAAGCGCGCCCGGTATCAAGGATGCCGGGCGCATGACGGCCTTCATGAACGAGATTCGAGGAGTCCAGGATGTCTGAAGCAGTGCGGGATGCCGTTGACTACGGCCTGTTTCCGGATGCGGAGGGCCATTTCGGCCCGTATGGCGGGCGTTTCGTCCCGGAAACGTTGATGGCGCCGCTGGCGGAACTCGAGGAGGCTTATGCGCGCTACCGGAATGATCCCGGGTTCATTGCCGAGTTCGATCATGACTGCACGCATTACGTGGGGCGGCCGTCGCCGTTGTATTTCGCCGAGCGTTGGACCAGCAGGATCGGCGGCGCGCGGATCTATCTCAAGCGCGAGGACCTCAATCATACGGGCGCCCACAAGATCAACAACGCTCTTGGTCAGGCCCTGCTGGCCAAGCGCATGGGCAAGCAGCGGATAATCGCGGAAACCGGAGCCGGCCAGCACGGTGTGGCCACCGCGACGGTGGCGGCGCGTCTTGGTCTTGAGTGCGTGGTGTACATGGGCGCGGAAGACATTCAGCGTCAGTCACCGAATGTGTTCCGCATGCGCTTGCTGGGCGCCAGGGTGGTTCCGGTGACCTCCGGTACACGCACGCTGAAGGACGCTCTCAATGAGGCCATGCGTGACTGGGTCACCAATGTCGACAACACCTTCTACATCATCGGTACGGTGGCCGGGCCGCATCCCTATCCGGCGATGGTGCGGGACTTTCAGGCCATCATAGGCCGCGAGGCGCGGCAGCAGATTATCGAACAGGAGGGTCGGCTTCCCGACGCGCTGGTCGCGTGCGTCGGCGGCGGTTCCAATGCGATCGGTCTGTTTCACCCGTTCCTGAACGATACCGAGGTGAAGATGTACGGTGTGGAAGCCGGCGGGCACGGTATCGGCAGTGGCGAGCACGCGGCACCGCTCTGCGCGGGCAAGCCGGGTGTGCTGCATGGTAACCGGACCTATCTGATGGAAGACGCGTCCGGCCAGATTCTGGGCACGCATTCCATTTCCGCCGGACTGGACTACCCCGGCGTGGGTCCGGAGCATGCCTGGCTGAAGGACATCAAGCGCGCGGTTTACACCTCGATCACCGACGACGAGGCCATGGAAGGTTTTCACGACATAACCCGAACCGAGGGCATCATTCCCGCGCTTGAATCGGCTCATGCGCTGGCTTATGCGGCCAGGCTGGCCAGGGAGCTCGGTCCCGAGCGTGTCATTGTGGTCAATCTCTCCGGTCGTGGTGACAAGGATATCCAGACCGTGGCCGAACGTGAGGGGATCGAACTATGAGCCGCATCGAGACCCGCTTCCAGAGCTTGCGGGAGCATGGCCGCAAGGCGCTGATTCCCTTTATCACCGCCGGTGATCCAGGGCTGCATCTGACCGTGCCGCTGATGCATGGACTGGTGGAGGCGGGTGCCGACATCATCGAGTTGGGGGTGCCGTTTTCCGACCCCATCGGCGACGGCCCCGTCATACAGCTCGCCAATGAACGTTCCCTGGCCCACGGCACCGGACTTGCGCATGTGCTGGACATGGTGCGGGAGTTCCGCACTCGGGATGCCGATACCCCGGTGGTGCTCATGGGTTACCTTAATCCCATCGAAGTGATGGGTTACCAGCGCTTCGCTGATGCCGCTGCCGAGGCCGGAGTCGATGGCGTGCTCACGGTTGACCAGCCGCCGGAAGAGATGGGTGAACTCAGTGGCCTGCTGGCGAGTGCCGGGCTTGATTCGATCTTCCTGGTTGCCCCCACGACCACCGACAAGCGCATGCGGATCATCTGTGATCACGCACGTGGTTTCGTCTACTACGTTTCGGTGAAAGGCGTGACGGGTTCCGGTAATCTTGATGTCGCCGATATCGGTGCCCGCGTGAACACGATCCACTCCATGACCGGGCTGCCGGTGGGGGTCGGATTCGGTATCAGCACGCCGGAGAAGGCGGCCGCGATGAGCGCCATTGCCGATGCCGTCGTGGTGGGTAGTGCCCTGGTCAATCTGATCAAGGAGCATGCCGGAGACGATACCGCCGTGCTCCGGGAAGTCACCCGGCTGTTGCGGTCCATGCGCGACGCCGTGGATTCGCAAGCGGGTCAAACCGTCAGCCGCCAAGCATAGGATTATCATGTCATGAGCTGGTTTCAGAAATTGATGCCATCCCGGATCCGCACGGATGCCTCCGAGAAGGTTCGCAATCGCAGCAGTGTTCCGGAAGGCCTGTGGACGAAATGTCCCGGCTGCTCAGCGGTTCTCTATCGCCCCGAAGTCGAACGCAATCTGGAAGTCTGCCCCAAGTGCGGACAGCACATGCGCGTCAACGCCAGGACCCGGCTCGAGGCATTTCTGGATCGTGATTCCGGTGTCGAACTCGCCGCCGAGGTCAAGCCGGTGGACGTGCTCAAGTTCCGGGACAGCAAGAAATACCGGGACCGCCTGATACAGGCACAGAAGAATACCGCCGAGGACGATGCCCTGGTCGTCATGCAGGGAACCGTCCGGGGCATTCAAGTCGTTGCCTGTGCCTTCGAGTTCGATTTCATGGGCGGCTCGATGGGCAGCGTGGTCGGCGAACGCTTCGTGCGCGCCGTCAATGTCTGTCTTGAGCAGCGCATCCCACTGATCTGCTTCTCCGCCAGCGGCGGTGCGCGTATGCAGGAAGCGCTGTTCTCGCTGATGCAGATGGCCAAGACCAGTGCCGCGCTTGGCCGCCTGCGAGAGGCCGGTATTCCCTACGTTTCCGTGATGACCGATCCGACGATGGGCGGCGTATCGGCCAGTCTGTCCATGCTGGGAGACATCAACGTCGCCGAGCCGGGTGCGCTGATCGGTTTCGCCGGACCGCGCGTCATCGAACAGACCGTTCGCGAGACCCTGCCCGCCGGCTTCCAGAGAGCCGAGTTTCTGCTCGACCATGGTGCCATCGACATGATTGTCGATCGCCGCAAGATGGCCGCCACGCTTGCGCGGGTTCTGGCCATGTTTACCGGGCAGCCATCGCCGTCGGTCAAGCGCCTGGAAGCGGCGCACTGATACCGGCGGCGGATTCCAGGCTGACTATGCGCTTCTCGACCCTGGATCAGTGGCTGGCCTGGCAGGAAACGCTTCACCCGCGCGCCATCGATATGGGGCTGGAGCGTATTCGTCCCGTGGCGGATGCCCTGGGCTTGTTGAATCCCGCCATGCCGGTCATCACCGTTGCCGGCACCAACGGCAAGGGGTCCTGCGTTGCCTACGCCGAGGCCATATTGCTTGCTGCAGGTTACCGCACCGGCGCCTACGTTTCCCCCCACCTGCTGCGTTACAACGAGCGTATCCGCCTGTCCGGCGCCGAAGTGGACGACGCTTCCCTGCTGCGTGCGTTCGAGGCTGTCGACGCGGCGCGTGGGGCAACCACCCTCAGCTATTTCGAGTTCGGTACGCTGGCCGCATTCTGGCTGTTTCGCGAGGCCGGGGTGGAGGTGCAGATCCTCGAAGTAGGTCTGGGTGGCAGGCTGGACGCGGTCAATCTTGTGGATGCCGATGTTGCCGTGATTTCCTCGGTCGGAATCGACCATACCGATTGGCTCGGCCCGGACGTCGAATCCATCGGTCGGGAGAAGGCGGGAATTTTTCGCTCTGGCCGGCCCGCCGTACTTGCATCCGCGGATATGCCGGCGAGCGTCACGGAAGTGGCCCGGCATCTGGGTGTGCCGCTACGGGCGGCGGGTACGGATTACACCTGGGATGTGGCCGGGAATGGCGCATGGTGCTGGCAGCGCGGCGAACGCCAGCTGCGCGAGCTACCGCGACTCCCGATCGCCGGCGAGGTCCAGTACGCCAATGCCGCGGCAGTGTTGACAGCACTGGATGCGCTGAACCATCGATTGCCCGTATCGCCGGATGCCATCCGCACGGGGCTTGCGGGCACCCGGCTCGCCGGGCGCATGCAACGTCTGCCCGGAGCGGTAGAATGGCTGCTGGATGTGGCTCACAATGCGGACAGCGCGCGGGCACTGGCGCGCCACCTGGCCAGTGAGCCGGTGACAGGGCGTCGCTTCGGCGTTGTAGCGCTGCTGCGACGCAAGGATCGGCAGGCGGTATTGGCGCCATTGCAGGGTGTCATGGACGGCTGGTATCTGCTGCAACTGGCCGATCAGGCGGCCTGGCCGCCGCAAGCCCTGGAAGAAATTCTTGGCCGGGATGCCGTGCTTGGACACGGCGGAGCCGCCGAGTTACTGGCGCGGATCGGGCGGGATACCCGGCCCGGTGATCAGGTCGTGGTATTCGGCTCATTCCGCACTGTCGAGGACATCCTTCGGCACCGACCGGCCATCAGCGCGGCCTGACAAAGAAGGAGTACAAGCGTGGAGCAGCGGCACAAGCAGCGGATTATCGGCGCCGTCGTTATCGTCGCCCTGGGAGTCATTTTCCTTCCCATGCTGTTGCGAGGGCCGGTAGAGCGGGGCGGGCTGGATGTGCCCATGGAAATACCGCCGCGACCTGATTCACCGATTTCCGGCCAGCCGGCACCAACTCCGCGGGAGGTTGAGCCCCGGGCGCTGGAACGTATCCCGATCCGTGCCCCCGAGAGAGATACGGCGGCCGCGGCGCCCGAACCGACGTCGCAACCGACCGAGCCGGCGTCGGAATCTCCCGAGCCTGTGCCGGAGCCGGATGAGGTTCCCGAACCACCCGCCGATGCCGTTACCGAATCTGAGCCTGAGCCGGAACCTGAACCTGAACCGCAGCCACGCCCGCCGGCGAGTGCGGAACTGGCCTCCTTTGCCGTGCAGGTAGGCAGCTTCCGTAACCAGGACAATGCCATGGGGCTTCGTAACCGTTTGCGCGATCAGGGGTTTTCGGCGTTTGTGGAAGAAGCCACGGCCGGGGGTAATCCCATCTATCGGCTGCGAGTGGGGCCGGTCGTGGATCGTGCGGAAGCGGAGGAGTTGGCACGCCGCCTCAGGCAGACCGCCGATCTGGACGGTTTGATCGTATCTCATCCATAGGGTGGGATCTCAAGGGAGACACTGATGTATTCCCATGGAGCTCCGCGGAGCCATCCGAGCGCGCTGCAAAGCCAGAGCAACATGGGAATACATCAGTGTCTCCCAAGGGGTCGCACTCATCATTCGTCATCCTCGGCCATGTAATCGATGGTGAAGTTCGTGTTCTCGCGGTGCGCAAGCAGCCGGCACTCGCCCGTGGCGCCGTAGGCCTGCAGATAGCGTTGGAGGGCCGCGCCCAGGGTGGTCATGCCGGCGGGGCCGGGGCGCTGCTCGCCGGTTGTCGGGTTGTAAGCCGTGTAGCGCAGGCTCGTGGGGTCGCGGGCGATGATGACCCGTTGCCGTGCCCCGGTGGACTGGACCACATGCTCCAGGCAGACGGCATCGGCATCATCGAAGCGCGCCTGGGTGCGCAGCAGCGCCTGGGGCCCGCCGTCGAAGCGGGCGGAGAGCACCTCGGGGTCCCGGTTGTCGAGGCGCGCTACCATCGGCAGCAGCGCCTGGATGCGCGGCGGAAGCGCGGTGGAGCCGGACGAGGCCGTCGCCGTGGGCTGCCCCGGCGTGCCGGTTGGCGTGGCGCGGGAGACAGGCGGCGGCGGTTGCGTGCGCGCCTGCGCGCCGGCGGGTATGAGCAGATCGAAGAAGCGGCCCTGCGTGCGACCGAACCGCACCTGGGCCGAGCGGGTATCGGCGAATTCGTAGAGCGCCGTGCTCAGGCTGGTGGCGTTGAGGTGGATGGGGGTGGGCTGCCGGGGGTCGAAGGCGGCGAAGCCGTTGCCGTGGCGGGCGATGAGCACGCTGTGGTCGCCCGCGCTGGAGCCGCTTCGGGGACGGTAGGTGATGCCGATCGCCGGCAGGCGGTCGATTTGCGCGGGGGTGGCCTGGCAGGTGTCGCCGAGGAGCTCGAAGGTGCGCTCGGCGGCGTTCAGCTGGGCCGCGCTCCACTGCAGTGCCGGGAGGCCCTTGGCGGCGTTGAAGCTCACCGCATCGGCGAAGTTGAGGCGGGCCTGGCGCTCGCCGCGTTCCTCGGCGGACAGGTCCACCAGGCTGTCGTCGATAAAGGCGTTGAGCGCGTCGCTGTCGGTGAGCGCCGCGCAGAGGGTGTCCAGCGGCGGGGCCGGCGTGCGGCTGCCGGCGAGCAGCAGCCAGTTGAGCATGTTCAGGGTCTGCAGGCCGCAGAGATGGCCCTGCTGGGCCAGGTGCAGCGGCACGCCCGTGCGGGGTTCGTTGAAGGCGCGCAGGCCGTGGCCGTCGGCATTGGTGATGCGGTAGCCGTGGTGCCGTCTGGTCACGGGCAGGCCCATGGTATTTTCGGTGATGTAGTCGAACGGCTCCCGTCGGACGCGCGGCGCCGGCGTGGAGGGACTGCTGGTGGTGAGCGGAGGAGCGGAAGACGCCGTGGGGCGGCTGCCGGGCGATGATGACGTGCTGCTGGAGGATGGCTGCTGCTGCGGCCACGGCGCCGACCGGCTGGCCGTGGTCGCCGGCGGCGTGGCCGTGGGGGCCGTCGCCCCGGTCGGCCGTGCTGTCTGCTGCTCGACCTGCTTGTCCTTGCGGGCCTGCCGCAGCCGGTCCACAAGCCCGCCCAGGTCCGCCGTGTTCAGTGGCGGGAGACGGCGGGCCAGCGCTTTCAGACGCTGCAGGTGCTGCTGGTAGTGCGCCTCCGCCGCCTTGACCTCCTCGGTGATCGCGGCGGTCTGCTCGCTGACGGTGAGCGCCTTGCTGAGCTTGTGGCCGGGCATCACCGCCCGGGTCTGCTCGAGCAGCGCGATCTGCTCCTGGCTTTGCGCCAGTTCGAGGCTGGCTGGCGTGTGAAACTGCACCTCGAAGCACAGTCCACCCCGGCCTTCGAAATGGGCGATCACGCCCTTGTACTGGGCGTCCCGGTTGGCGAAGTGGTCGATCAGCTTGTAGAGCTTGCACTGGCCGGCGCCGACCAGGCGCGTGATGGCCTGTTCCGTGGCGTCGGCGAAGCTGTGCTCGGGGACCACGGCGTGATAGCGGATGCCGATGGTGTTGATCGTTGCATACAGCCGCGCCTGGCGTTGTGCCTCGGGCGTGATATTGGCCCCGGTGAGCATCTCCTGGATGTCGTGCTGGCGCATGATCCACTTTTCATGCTGTTCCTGGCTCGGGAAACGTGTGTCGTCCTGGTTGACCCACGCTACGCCGGGCAGGGCGACGAGCAACGGCGCGATGCGCGTGTCGACCTCGCGGGCCAGTTTCAGCAGGTGCTCAGTCCACTGGCGGGCAAGCACCGCCAGGGACTCCTGGACCGGCGGCAGGCTGGCCTCCAGGGTGTGCGCCGCCTTCAGAGTGGTGAGCGCCTCGGAGGTGGTGGGCGGCGGTGGAACCTCGGTGCGCAGCTGCGCGATCTGGGTGGTCAGGACCTGGTAGCGGTCGTGATCGCGCTTGAGCGCGTCGAGCTGCTCCCGTGGCAGCGGCTCCGCCGGGGGCTGTTGCCGCAGGGCCTGGTAGCGGGCATGGCGGGCCTGTAGCGGTGCGGCCTGGCGCTGCAGTTGCCGGCACTTGCGCTCGGCGGCGTAGCTGGCGTCCGTGTGGAAGCACACCTGGAACAGCGCCTTGTCCGGCGGCGGCGCCCGCAACACCAGCGTCTCGCTGGCGGCGCCGGAGTCCCAGCGCTGCACCGTGCAGCCGGCCTCCCGCAGCGCGGTGATGGCGCTCGCCACCGCGTCGCCGAAGTGCTCCGGCGGATAGCTCAGGGAGTAGCGCAGGGCGTCGCCGATACGGCTGGTGATGACACCGAGTGACAACAGCGGCGGCTGTGCGCCGGTCCGGGGCGCGCGGATCTCCTGCCGGATCTCCTTGGGGGGGCGGATCCGCTCCCGGGGCTCGCGCTCCATGCCCTGGGTTTCCGTGGCGATGCGGGTGATGATCGGCCCCAGGTGCTGGTCCGTGCGCAGGGCGTCCTCGGCCAGGGCCAGGGCCAGATGCGCATGGAGATCATCGCCCACGCCGGTGGTCCGGACCCCGTGGGTGCGGTTGCCCGGCTGCTCGGCGAGCTTCTCGCCAGGGGCGGGCAGCATGCCGTAGGCGTCCACCAGCGGCAGGGAGCACTCCATGATCTGGGCGGCGAAGTTGGGGATGCGGGCGCAGCGCTCGAGCTTGGCGTCCTTGTCGAAGGTGCCCTTGCCGATGGCCCGGGCCACCGACTTGGCGTTGTAGGGCACGTCCATCGGGATGTTCAGGCGCTTCTGGCCGCAGATCTTGTTGAGCGCGCGGGCGGCGCGCAGGTAGTCGTGCAGCTCGGCGCCGGACTTGAAGGCGTCGGTGCCCATCTTGTTGCCGGCGGCGAGGGTATTCTCGGCGGTGGTGGCCAGATCGCCCGGGATGAAGACCCCGGGGGCCTTGTCCAGGAACCGGATGTAGGTGAACTCCAGAAGCTTCTCCAGGCGCTCGGTGCCGGGCAGGGCGGCGGTCTTCTCCACGGCGTAGTCGGGCAGCAGCCGCGCGAGCTCCCAGTAGCCGGGGTCGGTCTGCGGCGTCTGCGGCGGCGCCAGGACGTCGGGGTCCAGGAGGAGGCGCTGTTCGCCGGTGGCCCACTCGCCGATCTCCTCGATCAGGTCGGCGGCCTGGGCGGCGACGGCGGGGTGGTCGGTCGCGGCGTGCAATCGGTGCAGGCGCAGGAGCACGGCCTCGACGGCCTCGGCGGTGGGGTCAGGTTCATACAGCAGCGCATTGATATCGCGCTTGAGCGTCCAGTCCATGCCCGCGTAGACGGCGGCGACCAGATGCTGCGCGAAGGCCTCGGTCTGCGCCGGGGTGAGCGAGCGGAAGGCGTTTTGCAGCGTCGCGAACTCGCCGAGCACGCCGAGGCGGCTTTGCATGTACAGGTGCGCCATGGAGTAGCGGTAGTGGCCATCCTGGACGCGGTTCTCCACCTTCTTTATGGGCTTGAGCGGCTTGGCGGTGGCTTGTTCCTGCGCCGGGGCGCCGGCGGTCTCGTCCCCGGCGGTGAGCTCGGCGAGTTTCTTCGGCAGCTTCACCGGCGCGAGGTTCTCGGTGCAGTAGACGGTAGAGCCGGCACCACTGGCCTGGATGTGGCGGTTGAGCGCGGCATTGCCGAGCAGGAGCAGCAGCGCATCGCCATCGAAATCGCCGTACATCAGCGCCTGCAGCCAGGGCGGCATGCCGTAGGCCGAGCCCCTGCCTAAGGCCTGGTTGATCACCAGGTAGCCGCCGACGATCTTCACCTTGAGCTGGCCGTTGGGGCCGAGCAGCACGCTGCGGTCCTTGCCGTCGCCCCAAGTGGAGTAGAGCTTGACGTCGTCCACGGAGATGTTCACGGACGGGGTGTCCTTCGAGAGCAGCTCATCGGGGACGATCTGCATCAGGTTCTTGATGCCGATGCGGTTGCCGGGGTTGCCCTGGTCGTCGAGCTCGGCGCAGACGATGCTGGTCTGCACCAGGGGCATGCGGTTGTAGAGCTTGGTGAGTTCGGCGGCGGCCACGGCCGCGGCGTCGGGCTCGCGCTGGTGGTGGGCGTAGATCGCCTGCAGCGTCGGTAGCCGCGCCTTGGCCTGGGAGAAGGCGGTGTCCAGGAGCTGCCGGGTGATCCGGAAGTCCGGGACGGTGTCGCCGGCGAGCGGCAGCACGTCGTTCAGGCCCTCGGCGAGCGCCGCGCGCAGGCACGCGTCGCGGCGTTCGTCCGGTTCGGCGAGCACCTGTTTGAGGGCGCGGTGCAGCAGGTAGTTCCAGAGCTGCCCGAGAATCTGTGCCCGCGCGCCGGGGGTTTTCTGCTCTTCCGCCTGGAGCGCCTGGCGGGTGATCTGGGCCGTGGCCAGGCGGGCGGCGGCGTGCGCCTCGTCCGGCAGTGCCTGCAGCGCCAGGCGCTCGAGGGTGCCGAGGTAGGTCTGCAGCAGTGGCGGGAGCGGTGCGCGCTCCGTGGGCTCCGGCGCGGCGGGCATGTCGCCGGTGACCACCTGCCCGGGGGGGAGGCTGCGCAGGTTGCCGGCGCTGTCGTTGGGGGGGCGGTTGACGCTGGTGCCGTCGCGCACGGCCGCCGCGTTGGCGACCGCCTGCGGCAGGAGCACGTTGTTGCCGGCCACCGGCACGGCCACGCCCATGAAGCCCTTGGTCAGACCGCCGGTGATGGCGCGGGCGAGGTCGTCGGCGTTGAGCGCGCCGACGCGGTTGGGCCGGGCCTCGGGGCCGGGCACCCGGCCCTGCGCTTCGAGGCTGGTGTAGGCCTCGCGCACGGCCTCGCGCAGCGCCGCCACGTCCAGCGCCTCGACGCCGGGCAGGTGCACGGCCTCCAGCACGCGCTTCAGCACGGCGTCCGGGATGTCCCGGAAGGTGGTGTAGCCGACCTTGGGCAGGACGGCGGCCAGTTCCTCCTCCAGGCACGTCCGCAGCAGCGCGCGGTCGATGGGCGCCGGCGCCTCGCTGGTGGCCTGGGCGCGGCGCGCCCGGGTCGCCTCCAGGGCCTGGGTGAACGCCTCGGGCAGCGTCTCCCCGGCGTGCGACGGCGGCGTGGCCAGCTGTGTTCTCAGGCCCTCGAGCAGAGGCCTCAGTCCCTTGGGCGGGCGGATGTCGCGCACCTGCTCGCGCATCCACGCCTGCTTGTCCTCGAAGGCGGCGGACTGGCGCTGCAGGCGCTCGCGCTCCTCGGGGGTGACGCCGGTCCAGGCCTCGGTGCCCTCGGCCGCCTCCCGTGCCAGCAGCGCCTGGTAGCGCGCGTGGTCGGCGTGCAGGCGCTGCGCCTCCTTGTACGTCTTGTGGGTGTTGACCTTGGCGGTATGGGCCTTGGCGGTGAGGAGCTGGACCTCGAAGCGCGTGCCCTCGGGCGTGCGCAAGGCCAGGCGCAGGCCCTTGTAGGTGGCCTGCGGGTCGGTGAAGGTCTCGTCCAGGGCGGTGAGCGTGCAGCCGGCCGCCTCGAAGCGCTGCAGCACCCGCTCGACGTCCTTGCTGTAGGTATGGTCGTTGAGGGTCAGGCAGTAGCGGGCGGCGTCGTTGACAGCGGCGGCGATCGTCTCCGCCGCGGGCGCCGGTGCCTGCGCCTCGGCGGCCTGCTTCTGCTTGAGCTGGAGCTTCTCGCGCAGGGCGAAGGCGCTCTTGATGCGATCGCCGTGGGCCTGCTCCTTGGCGCCGGGCAGGGCGTCGGGGCCGGTGGTGAGGGCGTCGATGAGCGGGCCGACGCGGGTGTCGGTGTCGCGGGCCAGCGCGATCAGCGTCTCCGTGAGCACCCCCGTGTGGTCTTTGCCTGCGCCGCTGGCGAGCTTCGCCAGAGAGAGGCCGGGGATGGCCGCGGCCAGGGCCGCCTGCAGCGCCTCCTGGCGGTGCGCGCCGTCCCAGGCGGCGGCGGCCTCCTCGAGCTTCTCGCGCAGCAGCGCGCTCATCTCCTCGGCGAGCGCCTCGCTGCGCGGCAGGTACTGCATGGCCTGGGTGCCGAGGTTGCCCTTGGGGACCGTGCCGCCGTAACGGGGCAGCTGGTTGAGCGGCTCCCAGAGCCCGAGCTTGCGCGCCTCGCTCTCGCGCAGGATGCCGCAGCCGTCGTCGGTGATCAGCGGCAGGCGCAGCGCGCCGTACTTGGGGTGGTGCAGCGTCACCGGCACGCTGCCGCCGGGGAGGTTCGGGTGGATGCCGAGCTCGAAGCGGCCCTTGAGCACGTGCGCATGGGGGTGCAGGCCGTCGATGGGCGGTGTAGACATGAGCATGCGCTGGAAATAGGCGGAGGCGCTCATGTAGGGGAACAGGGCGCGCATGAGCTGCTCGAAGGCGGTGCCGGGGACGGTCTCGGCCATGGGGATGAGGAACAGCGCGCCGGTGTCCTGCTCGCGATGCTGGCGGCGGCCGGTCTCGGCGGCGGCGCGGCCCTGCCGGTAGGCCTGGAGCACGTTGGGGCCCTTGACCTTGCCCTTGCTGCCGAGGCCGATGTCCATGCGGTGGGCGACCTTGCGGCCGGTGTTCGGGTCGCGGATGTAGACCGGCGTCTCCAGCATGAAGGTGCTGACATGTGCGGGCAGCTCCACCAGCCCGGGCGTGATCGTGCCCTGAGTGAGGGCGTTGAGGAGCAGGAAGACGGGCGTGTTGTCGCTGGGCAGCTCCTTGCCGGAGAGTTTGTAGCGGCGCACCCGGCAGAGGCCCTCGCCGTCGTCGAGCGACCCCAGCGGTTGGTCAAGGCGGAAGGGGGCGTCGGGGTCGAATACGGACGGGGCGCGGACCCGGGTGATGGCTTCGGCGTTGCCGCGACAGAACTGATCCAGGGCGTCGTTCGGCGCCTCCGGGTTGGTCCATTGGGCGATGAGCCTCCAGCTCAGCCCGGAGAGATCGCCGGCGGCGAGCCGGTGGATGCGCTCACCGAGGTCCGTGTTCCAGCGCCGCAGCGCCTCCTGCCGGTGCTCGCGCAGCAGCGCCGTGACCTGGGCCTGGTCGTCCAGGGCACCGAGGTGCTTGCGGTCCCAGCGGGCGATGACGGCATCGTAGGTGCGCAGCACGTTGTGCAGGGCGAAGGCGGGGCGGGCCACCTGCCACACGGCGCTGCTCGCCGCGCGCGTGTTCGCCGCGCGCTGCCGCACCACCCGCTCGAGTGCGCTCTGGGCGGCGCGCTCCAGGATCTCCCCGAGGCCGACCCGGGCGGGGTGTTGCAGTGCCGCGGCCAGGCCCTCCTCGTGCAGCACCTCCTCCACCACGGTGTCCACGTGGCCCCGCAGGGCGGCCTCGGCCTCCTCCGGCACGGCCGAGCGGCCGATCTGCAGGATGGCCGCGCGCAGAATCTCCCGCAGCTCGGCCTCGGCGTTGGCTTGGGTGGCGGCACGGGTGGCGGCGGCGGCGGCGTTCTGAAGGCTCGTCGTGAGCGCCGCGTGCCGGGAGGAACCGAGCGCGTTGCGGGCGGCGACGGTGACCCGCACGAGTTGCTCCGCGTTGGCCCGCACCTCGGCGGGGGTCTGCGCGTTGAGTGCCGTGTTGGCCACCGCCACGGCATCACCCAGGTGGCGACGCAACTGCTGCCTGACGTTGGCGGACAGCCGCTGCTCCCGCTCCACCGCCTGCAATGCGCTGAAGACGCTCTCCTGCGCCTGCTCCAGGGCGCCGCGCGCGTCGAGTAGTTCGGCGAGTGTTGCGGTGACCGGCCGGGTGGCGTTGGCCACCTGGGTGATCGCGGCGTCCAGGGCCTCCTGATCCAGGTCCACCTCGGCGGGGTAGCAGCGCTCGTAGAGCGCGAGCTTCTCCTCCACCTGGGGGCGCAGGTCGCGCATCAGGAATACCAGCAGCTGGGCGCGCTGTTCCTTGGACGGCGCCGGTGACGCCACCAGCCGGGACAGTGCGGCGCCGAGCTGCCCGAGCGTGTCCAGGCCGGTGCCGGCCAGCAGGCCGGGGGCGCGCAGCCGCTCCAGGCAGGCCTCCAGCAGAGTGGGCTGCTCCTCCGCACTGCCCGGCAGCGGCTCGAGCCAGGCGCGCGTCTGACTCGGGATGGCGGTCAGCGCCTGCAGCACATTCAGCACGTCCTGCGCGCCGGCCTGCCGCAGCGTCTCCGGCTGCTGACGCAGGGCGTTGAGCACCGGGCGCAGGGCGTTAAGAATCTCGTCCTCGTCGATGATCGGGAGATCGCCCGCCGCGGCGTCGTCGTCCTCTTCCCCGTGGTCCCGGGTGGCCAGACAGGTCAGCTGGTAGGTCAGGGCGCTCAGGGCCTTGGCGGACAGGCCGCCGAGCTCGCTGCGGGCGATTTTCTTCAACAGCTCCGAGAGCGCTTCCTGGCAGGCCGGCTCGGGCCGATGGCCCAGATTCCTCAACAGAAGGGCCAGATGCCTGCCGTCCTGCGCCGTGATCTCCAGCATCCGGGCCTGCTGGGCCAGATGCGAGATGACCCGATCAAACTGGGGGGCATCCGTCCAGTGGCGAAGGGCATGAAGCAGGGCGGAGAGCCCCTCCGCCCGGGGGGCGCTTTCGTTGTCGTCAGGGTGGTTGTCCGAAGTGGCGTTTTCCAGCCGCTCCGCCAAGCTGGCCAGCAACTGCCTCCCGGCCGTGTCACAGGTGGAATCCTCGTCCGCCAACAGGCCGAAGCCGTTCAACAGCGCGGCATAGCTCCGTTCGTCCAGTGGCGATTGTGCCCCCGCGGCGTCGAGAATCCCGATGCATTGCCCGGCCAGCTGGATCATGGCCTGCCGACAGATCGGTTCGTCGAGCCAGGGCCGCAGGGTCCGGGCGCATCCGCGGAGGCTGGCGGTATCGTCCGAGAGGGCTTGCCCGGAGGCGATAAGGGAGGCCAGGCTGACCGCGGCGTCGCGGTAATCCGGATTCGTGGGATGGGCATTCCAGGTGCTGAGGAACTTGCCAATATGGCGGGCAGTCAGGCCCGCCGGGTCAAACTGTGGGGAGGCGACGTGCTGCGCGATCTGTGTCTCTAGCTGCCTGAACAGCGGGTTGTCGGGGTACTCCGCGCAGGCCTGGATGATTATGGCCAGTTGTGTCGCTGAAAACTCGGCAACATGGTCGAGGATGTGCTCACGGATCAGCGCCTCCGCCTGGGCCTCCTGATCGTCCCCGAATACCGCCATGAGGGTATTTAGCCGGTGTGGGACCGATCTCTGATTGTCGTCCTGATCGCCCGCGCCGGTGACTGCATCCGCATACACCTCCTTCACCATGGCGCGCAGTTCTTCGCAGGCGGGAATATCCGACCACTGGGATAGCAAGGTGCCCAGCAGTCTCAGGGCAGCATTGTCCAGTGTGGCCAGCCAGTCGGCGCCTTTCGTTGCCACGTATGTGGCGATTATTTCGGCAGCCGCTCGGCTGTCGGCAGTGGCTGGAAGTTGCGCCGGACTGCGCAGCAGGATGTCCGGCCGCCGATCATTGAGTTCCTCCAGCCAGCGCATATCCCGGGTGGGCTCCCCGGATTGGGATCCATCATCTCGAAGGGGAGAGCGCCGGATGATCTCCCGGGTAATGCCTTGAGAGACTCTGCTGAAGCAGTCCGTATCGAAACCGTCGTAAAAATGGAAGAACGCCGCGCTGAAGTGCGCCAGAGACAGGGGACTCTGTTCCTGCAAGCCGCAGTCGGGTGGCTCCGCCCGCAGTATCTGCTCGGCGATCTGGATGGCCAGCCGGCGGCTGTTCGGTGTTTTGATTTCGGAAAGTGGCGACAGCAAAGTTCCCAGGCAGCGACGGTCTGCGTCCTTGATAACCTGCTGCCCGAGCTGGTTGCGCTGGAGATAGTGGTTGACGACGATATCTACAATTTGCGTGAGGCGCGCCTTGCAGTGAGCGTTCTCGGGATAATCGATGAAAATGAACGCGTACTCGCCAAGGGTTTTGATATCGGCACTTCGCAAGTTGACACGCTCCGCGATGCGCGGCACCACGGCTTGACATTTCTCGGAGTCTTTCCTGTTCTTGCAGTTTCTACCGAAATCCGCGCGTGCGCGGTGGTCTTCGGGAGAACCGCCCCATTCCAGCGCCCGGTGGTTGTCGACCACGAACCCGGCCACTTTCCGGATGGCCAGCTCGAAGTACTCCCTTTCCTGCTCCTCCTCCTCCTCGCTGCCCGGGGCGTTCGTAAGTTGGTCAAAGATATTGACCAGATGGGATGAACCAGTCCAATAGAGCGGCGCCAGGCTGGACGTGCGCTTGTGGATGGATTCGGCTATGCGGTTCAGGCAGGTGCGGACGTTGTCATCGTCACTGACCTTGACCAGGAACGTGACGATACGACTGAGGCGTGGCAGAGACAGATAGGCCTCGATGTGTTCCCAACCGAGATCACTGATCCACTTGGCGATCTGGATCAGGCCTCGCCTGCAGGCTTCGTGGTCGGCGAACCTGGATAACGTGCCGGCCAGATTCAACCATAGCGGGCTCACCCAATGCTGGTTGCGATTTTCCGGGTTGATCCGGAGCAGCCCTGGGTTGCTGGCTATGAAATCGCCTATTCTGATGGTCAATGCTTCCAAGGCGGGGGCAGCAGGCGTATTGGTCAACGATACGAACATGCCTGTTGTCTTTTGATTCCTCCAGTCGAGCTTGCTCAGATTCAGGTTGTGCGGATCACTGAGCCACTCCGTGAGCATCGTGCAGGCCTGAGCGCAGACCGGATTATTGGCATAGTGACTGGCCGCGCCCACGACCCCTTCATTTGCCTTGACGAGGGCTTGTTGCGCGTATTGATCCCGCGGATTTTGCCCCGCCAGAACGTGCGTGGTGAAATGCTCGATATTTTCAATGTAGAGCAGGGCCAGCTCGGCGGCGCGCTGTGAGAATTGGTTCAGGAGCTCGGTCTTCTCCGCAGGGGGCAGCGTTCTGTCTTTAATGAGGCGTAGTGTGTGATGGAAAATGACATTGCCGTATTGCATGAAATACCGAGTAGAGTACACGCCGCCGCGTGCTTCGCGCTGCATGAGGGCGAGCAGTTGGGAAGGCCGGATTTGCATGCTGCGCTGCATTTCGTCCCGACTTCCGTCCTTTGTGGAAGCTTTATTCAAGGTCGCCATTTGGGCTCTGGACGGCAGCTCGTCATTGCGGATGATTTGATCACGGACAGCCTCGAGCGTGATGCCGCCCGGGCCGAAGTATCGGGCGCCGGCAGTCAGCCCGGTCGGGCTGTCCGATGGGCCGTAAACGTCGGCGGCCTGCAGCTTGAGGGTAGTCAGCCGTTCGCCGGTGTCCGGGTCGAGCACGTCCAGGCGGTGGCCCTGTTTGTGCCGCTCGCCGAGGATGTCCACGGGCTGCATGCCGGGCGCCGGTTGATAGCGGACAGGCTCCACGAAATGGCCCTGGGCCCGCAGCCGGTGCAGGCGCTCCGGGGTGTAACGCCAGCGCGCGTCCACCGAGGTGGGCGCCGGCCTTGGCGGCCGGCGTGTCAGCAGGTCCAGGGCTGTAAGTGCGCCGGCTGGCGGTGAGTCGGACAGCCGGGCTGTCTCCGTTTGGTGCGTGGCGCGGGGCCTCGGGCGGCGATTTACCGGCCATTCGCCTTCGTCATTCCACGCGTCCTGATCGTGTTCGTGCTGCTGTCCGCCCTGGCCCTGACCGTCGCGGCCCTGGCCTTGCTGGTCCTTGAACGTGCGATCACGCGCTTCGGCGGGCGGTTCCGGCGGCCGGCGCGCCGGCGTGGTCTCGGCACGGATCTGGGGCCGGTTTGAACTGCTGGCATTCGCGGCCTGCGGCCGCGCGGCTTCCGCTCGCTGCTGGCGGCGTTGCTCGGCCAGCCTGGCGGCGTGTTTTTTCTGCAGGCGCAGTTTCTCCCGCTTCTTCTTTCGCACCAGCTTGCGGGTGCTCTCGCGGGTGCCTTCGCTCCTGGTCTCGACCGCCCGCGAGAAGCGGGCTGCCTGTGCGTGAGCGTCGGTGGGCTTTTTGGTGTCCTTGCTCGCCGCACGTGTAACGGGCAAATTCCCGTTCAGGTTGATCGGGTTGGCCATGACGTTGTTCTCGTCATTAGTGTCGGGTTCCCATGGCCGGTCACCATGGGGCCAGCGTTCAAGGCAGGTTTCGCCAGAGTCGAAACGCGGCGCTGCAACGCCGAGGGAGAATCAGTCTCGTCGGCCTCCCCACAGTATTCCGCCACGGGGGGGCGAACCATTCCGCTTTCGGGCTATAACGGGCAGGGTAGGTGTGCCAACGGAGCCTCTGATTTATTCCCATGGGGCTCTACGCGCCGATGGCACGTTCTGCGGGGCCTAGCGAGATGGCCTTGTACTGGAGAGCGGCTTTCGCCATGCAGGCGCCTCTGCTACCATTTGCGCCCTCGGCCCTGGAGGCTGATTTGTCAGGGTACGTGCCATGGTGCGATTGTCGCGCTCGGAGTTACCTACCTGCCCATAGCCCCGGTATCAAATGAACTGGCTTGATTACGCCATTCTCGCTGTCATAGGCCTGTCCGCCCTGATCAGTCTGGTGCGTGGCTTCGTTCGCGAGGTCCTGTCCCTGATCGTCTGGGTTGCGGCGTTCTGGATAGGAATACGCTTCTCCGAGCCGCTATCGGCCTATCTGGTGGATTATATTGCCTCGCCCAGCATCCGACTGGGGGCGGCCTTTGCCGCGCTATTCGTGGTCACGCTACTGCTCGGCGCGCTTGTCAATTACCTTGCCGGACAACTTGTGGGGCGCACCGGATTGACCGGCACGGATCGCTTCATCGGCGTATTCTTTGGTATTGCCCGTGGGGTTGTCGTGGTGGCCATTCTGATGCTGGCTGCGGGGCTGACGGCATTGCCGCGGGAGATCTGGTGGCAGGAGTCCCTGCTGGTGGAGCAGATGCAGCCCTGGGTCTGCAGGGTTGGCGTGCGGGACTGGATGGACGGCCGGACGGTTTATGCCCCTCTGGGTAATGGTGCCGCGGTGGCCGAAGGAACGCCGGCGCCGGAGTACTGGCAGGACTTCTGCGGCAGGGCGGCGCCTGAAGAATAACGTCGGCCCCTTTCCGGGCCGGGCCAAGGCAATGAGTAAAGGGTAGCGCTATGTGCGGCATTATCGGTGTGGTGGCCCACGGGCCGGTGAATCAGGCTCTCTACGACGGCCTGACTGTACTTCAGCACCGCGGACAGGACGCCGCCGGTATCATGACCTACGACAATGGACGCCTCTACCTGCGCAAGGACAACGGCCTTGTCCGGGATGTATTCGGTCAGGACCATATGCTGCAGCTGCAAGGCAATGTGGGCATCGGCCATGTGCGCTACCCCACTGCCGGCTGTTCAAGCTCCGCCGAGGCGCAGCCGTTCTATGTGAACTCTCCCTACGGCATCAGCCTGGCGCACAACGGCAATCTGACCAATGCCGAGGAGCTCAAGCGGGAACTGTTCCTGGAAGACCTGCGCCACATCAACACCGACTCGGATTCTGAAATCCTGCTCAATGTGTTTGCCCATGAACTGGCTCGATACGGCAAGCTCAGGGTGACCACCGACGATATCTTCGACGCCGTGGCCGCCGTGCACAAGCGTTGCCGGGGCGGTTATGCGGCGGTCGCGATGATCAACGGCTACGGTGTGCTGGCGTTCCGGGACCCGTTCGGTATCCGCCCGGTCTGCGTTGGTGAACGCAAGACCAGTGCGGGCTCCGAGTATGCCGTGGCGTCCGAGAGTGTTGCCCTGGATACCCTCGGCTTCAGGCTGATCCGCGAGCTTGCTCCCGGTGAAGCCGTCTTTTTGTCGGTGGACGGCGAGCTCTATTCCCGACAGTGTGCGGAGGACCCGGTGCATGCCCCGTGTCTGTTCGAGTTCGTTTATCTGGCCAGGCCCGATTCCATCATCGACGACGTGGCCGTGTACAAGGCCCGCCTGCGCATGGGCGAACGCCTGGCCGCGAAGATCGAGCGGATCTGGCCGGATCACGACATCGACGTGGTGATCCCGGTGCCCGATACCAGCCGCACCGCGGCGCTGGAATTGGCCCATCATCTGGGTGTGAAGTACCGGGAAGGGTTCATCAAGAACCGTTATATCGGCCGCACCTTCATCATGCCCGGGCAGACGCAGCGCAAGAAGTCCGTGCGTCAGAAGCTCAATCCCATCGGGCTGGAATTCAAGGGCAAGAACGTCATGCTGGTGGACGATTCCATCGTTCGCGGTACCACCTGCGAGCAGATTGTCCAGATGGCACGGGACGAGGGCGCCAGCAAGGTCTATTTCGCCTCCGCCGCCCCGGCCGTGCGCTATCCCAATGTCTACGGCATCGACATGCCCAGCGCTCGCGAGCTCATCGCCCACGGTCGAACGGATGAGGAAGTCGGCAGGATCATTGGTGCCGATCGTCTGATCTATCAGGATCTGGAGGACCTGGTGGAAACCGTACGCCAGGGTAATCCTGAGCTGTCGCGTTTCGACGCCTCCTGCTTCAACGGTGAATATGTTACCGGTGACGTTACTGAAGCCTATCTGCAGAGCCTGGAAAACAGTCGCTCGGACGATGCCAAACAGCAGCGCACCAGCCGCCGGGCCATGACTGACCTGGTACAGCAGCTTGATAATAAGGGCGTATCGCAATAGGGGCGTCTCCCTGGGCTTCTACTCTGGCCAGCCGGCATTGACAAGTCGCCGGGCCTCTCCTACAGTCCCAGATCAGCGCTGATTTGATTTCAGCTTGCGGGCGCTTAATAAAAACAGCTAAAGCGGAGACGGCAGAACCCGCCTTCCTGCTTTGGTCAGGGATACCCCGGCGGGTTTTTTCATGTCCGCTTCTTGCATGCGCCCGCCTGAATCCTTGAATCTGAGTGCCAGATTTCGCCGGTCCGCCCGGCTGCCAACAGGTGCGTCACGCCGTGATCGTGCCAGTGAGGTTGACGCATGTCCCAGTTCGATGACCAAGACTATGGATTTGGAACACTCGCCGTGCGAGCCGGCCAGGTACGTACCAGCGAACAGGAGCAGTCCGAGCCCATTTTCCTGAGTTCCAGTTTTACCTTCGACAATGCGGCGCAGGCGGCGGCGCGATTCTCGGGGGAGGAAGACGGCAATATTTACTCCCGTTTCAGCAATCCCACCGTGCGCACCTTCGAGCAGCGTCTTGCTGCGCTGGAAGGCGGTGAGGCCTGTGTTGCCACGGCATCGGGCATGTCGGCGATTCTGTCGTTGTGCATGACCGTGCTGTCCAGCGGAGATCACGTGGTCTGCTCCAGTGGCGTGTTCGGTACCACCACCTCGATGTTCAACCGGATTCTGGCCAAATTCGGTGTACAGACGACGTTTGTCGCGCTGACCGACTACGCCGCCTGGGCGGGCGCCATTCGCCCCGAGACCCGGCTGCTGTTTCTGGAAACGCCCTCCAATCCGCTTACCGAACTTGCGGATATCGCGCGCCTGGCGGAGCTGGCCAAGTCCCATGGCTGTCTGCTGGTCGTGGATAACTGTTTCTGTACCCCGGCACTGCAAAGGCCCTTGTCGCTTGGCGCCGATGTCGTCATTCACTCCGCCACCAAGCACCTGGACGGGCAGGGCCGCTGCGTGGGTGGTGCGGTCGTGGGCGGCGCCAAGCTGGTCGGCGAGGACGTGCTAGGCTTCCTGCGGACCGCCGGTCCGACCATGAGTGCGTTCAACGCCTGGGTGTTCCTGAAGGGGCTGGAGACGCTGAAGCTGCGTATGCGCGCGCACTCCGAAAACGCCCTGGAACTGGCGGAGTGGCTGCAACGGCAGCCGCTGGTTAAACGTGTCAATTATCCGGGGCTGTCCAGCCACCCCCAGCATGACCTGGCCGAGCGGCAACAGGCCGGCTTCGGCGCTATTCTGTCGTTTGAGGTCGAAGGCGGGCGCGCCGCGGCCTGGCGCCTGGTGGATAACACCCACCTGATTTCAATTACCGCCAACCTGGGTGATCTCAAGACCACCATCACCCATCCCGCCACTACCACCCATGGCCGGATCACCGATGAAGAGCGCGCCCGGTCCGGCATCACGGAAGGGTTGCTGCGGATCTCGGTGGGCCTGGAAGACGTTGCGGATCTGCAGAAGGACCTCGGCCAGGCGCTGGCATCCATTTGACGGGGGGCGTATGACGCATCGAGCCCAGCTCGAAGACCTGTTCCGCACGGCTGTCGAGACCGTGGGCGGCAGGGCGGCGGTGCGGCACGCTCTGGAGCGCGATCCAGTGCCGGGCCCCGTGGCATTGGTCGCCGTCGGCAAGGCCGCGGACAGCATGGTTCGTGGCGCCATGGACGTGTTGGGAGATCAACTCGATAGCGGCCTGGTGATCAGCAAGCACGGCCATCTGTCGGAAGCCTGTCAGGCAGACCCGCGATTGCGTTGCCTGGAGGCATCGCACCCGGTGCCTGACGCCTCCACGCTGGTGGCCGGGCAAAGCCTGCTGGACTATCTCGCCGCGCTGCCAGCCGGACGGCAACTGCTGGTCCTGGTATCCGGCGGTGCCTCCAGCCTGGTCGACGTCCTGCCCGATGGTTACGGTGTCGAGCACCTGACCGAACTCAACCAATGGCTGTTGGGCCGGCATCTGGATATCGGTCGCATGAACGCCATCCGCCGTGCGGTATCCTGTATCAAGGGTGGCCGCCTGGCTCTGCGCCTGGGGTCGCGCCGGACACGGTTGTTGCTGATCTCCGACGTGCCAGGCGACGATCCAGCGGTGATTGGATCAGGCCTGCTGGTACCTGCTCCCGCGCGTCCGGATCTGCCGGAGGGCGTTCCGGGGTGGGTGCGGCAGGCGGCCGCGCACGTGCCAGCGGCGCCGAGCGCGGATCACCCGTCCTTTGCAACGATTACGCGACATATCGTCGCCAGCAACGGCCAGGCGCGGGATGCCGTGGTGCGCCGCGCGCAACAGCTGGAGCTGCCGGTGGTCCACCACCGGGAACTGCTGACCGGCGACGCCCTGATGGCCGGCGAACGCATTGCCGAGGCTGTTATCCACGGACCGGCGGGCGTGCAGCTCTGGGGCGGAGAAACCACCGTGGCATTGCCGGAAAACCCCGGTCGCGGCGGCCGCGCCCAGGCGTTGGCGCTGCGCGCGGCGATGGCGATGGAGGGGCACCATGGCCTCTGGCTGCTGGCGGCTGGTACCGACGGTACCGATGGGCCCGGTGAAGATGCCGGCGCACTGGTGGATACCGAGACCTGCTTTCGCGGCCGCCAGTCCGGTCTTGATCCGGACACCTGCCTGGAGGCCGCTGATAGCGGCAGCTTCCTCGACGCCAGTGGCGATCTGCTGCGAACGGGCCCGACCGGCACCAACGTGATGGATCTGCTCATCAGCCTGAAAATCTGACCTTAAGGCACGCGCTATCATGTTGTTCAGCCGCGTTTACGAAGCCATTCAGGAACCGGATCCGGCGACCAAGGGCCGGCTGGCGACGGCACTCCGGGAAGGGTGGGATTCCGGTGAACTCAGGCCGGTGGCGGATAGCGGTCCGCGCCCCATCGGCGAGCCTGGCAGGCCGGTACGGCCGCTGCTGGTGGATCCGCGGGAGCTGGTCCAGCGCAAGCTGTCCACCGACGAAGGCAGGGCCGCTCTGGTGCACGCCGTGGCCCATATCGAGTTCAACGCAGTCAACCTGGCGCTGGATGCGGTATACCGTTTTCGTGACATGCCGGACGGTTTCTACGGCGACTGGTTGCGCGTGGCGGCCGAGGAAGCCAGTCATTACAGCATGCTGGCCGACCGTCTTGGCGAACTGGGCTACGGCTACGGGGATTTCCCCGCCCACAACGGGCTCTGGGAGATGTGTCGTGATACCGCCCATGACGTACTGGTACGCATGGCCCTGGTGCCCCGTGTGCTGGAGGCGCGGGGGCTGGATGTGACCCCGGCCATGATGCAGCGGCTGCGTTCCGCGGGCGATGCGCGTACGGCGGCGATTCTGATCGTGATCCTGCGCGAGGAGGAGGGCCATGTGGCTATTGGCTCCAGGTGGTTCCGCTACTGTTGCGAACAGCGTGGCCTGGCGGCCGATGCCACCTTTCTCGACCTGCTAGGCCGCCATATGCGCGGTCGGGTGCGCGGCCCTTTCAACGAGGCCGCTCGCCGCAACGCCGGATTCAGTGCCGGTGAAATGCGCGCGCTCATGCAACGCGATGGCGAGGACTGACATTAGCTTGTTTTTTTTACCCACTCGTCCCACGATTAGATACTGAACCGCATCCAATCAAGCGCCCGTCGGGTGCAATCATTTAAAGACACAAGGAGTTGCACGATGCCAGAAATTTCCATGCGTGGAACGATGGTCAACACGGCCGGTGAGCTGCCCGCGGTGGGAAGCAAGGCGCCGGAGTTCCGCTTTGTCGACACGGAATTGGGCGATATCACCCTTTCCAGCCTGACCGGCAAGAAGGTGGTGCTGAATATTTTCCCCAGTATTGATACGCCCACCTGCGCAAAGTCCGTCCGCGCATTCAATCAGCAGGCCGGCAAGTACGACAATGCCGTGGTGCTTTGTGTTTCCGCCGATCTGCCCTTTGCCCAGAAGCGTTTCTGCGGTGCGGAAGGGCTGGAGAACGTCGTTTCCGCATCGACATTCCGTTACCCGGAGTTTGGCAGGACATACGGCGTCGAGATGGTCGACGGCCGCCTCATGGGGCTGCTCTCCCGGGCAGTTGTGGTAATCGACGAGAACGGTGTGGTCGTGCATGCCGAGCAGGTACCAGAGATTGCTCAGGAGCCGAATTACGAAGCCGCCCTGGCTAAACTCTGAACCTCACCGGACATCCACCGCGGTCACCTGTCGGGGCCACGGCGGATGTCCGGCGGCGCCGCCACCGCGTCTCGCCTCCGCCGCTCCCCCCTCCATTGCTACCCCGCGCTGTTGGCGTATCATGCCAGCTTGAACGGCCCTGTAGACCCATGAAAGGTTCCATGCACCATGGCAGACAATCAAGACCAGCGCGAGCAGCAGGATGAGGGCGACGAGCACCATCTCAAGCTGCGTACCCTGCATTACGAGGATTACGACGACATTGCGGAGATCATGAGCGCGGTCTACCCGACCATGGGGCCTTGGTCGCGCAAGCAGTTCGCCGCTCAGCTCAACCGCTTCCCGGACGGTCAGATCTGTATTGAAGACAATGGCAAGGTCGTGGCCGCGGCGTTGACGATCATCGTCGATTATCGTCGCTTCGGCGACAAGCACAGCTACGAGCAGATCACCGGTGAAGGCTACTTCACCACCCATGACCCCAACGGCGATGTGCTTTACGGGGTCGACGTGTTCGTCCACCCCAGGTATTCCGGAATGCGCCTCGGGCGACGCCTGTATGATGCCCGCAAGGAGCTTTGCCGCAAACTCAATTGCCGCTCCATCGTGGCCGGCGGCCGCATCCCCGGTTACCGCGAACACGCAAAGGAGATGACCCCCGAGCAGTACATCGAACAGGTCAAGCGCCAGGAGATCTACGATCCCATACTCAGCTTCCAGCTTGCCAATGATTTCCACGTTCGCCGGGTGATTACCGACTATCTGCCGGACGACCGCGAGTCCCGCGCGTTTGCGACCCTGGTTCAATGGAACAATATTTTCTACGAGGAAAAGCATCAGCCCCTGATCGGCGGCGCCAAGCAGTCCGTCCGTGTCGGTACGGTGCAATGGCAGATGCGGCGCACGCGTACCGTCGAAGAGCTGATGCAGCAGGTCGAGTTCTTCGTCGACGCGATGGCCGGCTATAACGCCGATTTCGTGATGTTTCCGGAGTTCTTCAACGCCCCGTTGATGGGCAGCTTCAACCAGGAGAATCCGGCCGAGGCCATTCGCGGCCTGGCGCAGTACACGGACGAAATTCGCGACGGCATCCAGGCGCTGGCGGTGAGCTACAACATCAACATCATCGGCGGCAGCATGCCGGTCTATAACGACGACGGCCTGTTCAACGTGTCTTTCCTGTTTCGTCGCGACGGCACCATGGAAACGCAGCACAAGCTGCACATCACCCCCGATGAGCGCAGCTATTGGGGGCTGCGCGGCGGTGACGCACTGCAGGTCTTCGATACCGATGTCGGCAAGGTGGGTATCCTGATCTGCTATGACGTGCAGTTTCCGGAGCTCTCCCGCGTGCTGATGGAGCAGGGCATGAAGATTCTGTTCGTGCCGTACTGGACCGATACCAAGAACGGCTATCAGCGGGTGCGCCGTTGCGCCCAGGCGCGTGCCATCGAAAACGAGTGCTATGTGGCCATTACCGGCAGTGTCGGCAACTTGCCCAAGGTGGAGAACGCCGATATCCAGTACTCCCAGTCGGCCGTGTTCTCGCCGTCTGACTTTGCCTTTCCGCATGACGCGGTGGTCTCCGAGGCCACGCCCAACACCGAAATGACCCTGATCGTCGATCTGGATCTCGAAAAGCTCCGCGAGCTCCGCTATCAGGGCTCCGTGCGGAATTATCAGGATCGGCGTCTGGACCTGTTCCAGGTGCACTGGGGCGATGGCACCACCACACGGGACTGACGCGCGCCGCCTGGATTGGCATCCAGTCAGTCGGCCGCACAGACTCCAGCATGTCTGGTGAACGCGCCGATACTGGCCTGAAGCCGTTGTTTTGGTCACAATGAAGCCCGGTCTGTTAACACCAGCAGGGAAGGGGCCTATGTGCACACACGACAATAAAGATGATCAGGATCCGCTTCTTGGGCTGCTTGCCAACAATCGTGAGTGGTCGAAGCAGATGCAGGTCGACGATCCGCAGTTCTTCGAAAAACTGACCGATCAGCAGAATCCGGATTATCTGTGGATCGGCTGCTCCGACAGCCGGGTGCCCGCCAACGAGATCGTGGGCCTGATGCCGGGGGAGCTGTTCGTTCACCGCAACGTGGCGAACGTGGTGGTACATACCGACATGAACTGCATGTCGGTGCTTCAGTACGCGGTGGAAGTGCTCCAGGTGGAGCACGTTATCGTCTGCGGCCACTACGGCTGCGGCGGCGTGCGCTCGGCGTTGAGCAATGTCCAGCACGGATTGATCGACAATTGGCTGCGACACATCAGGGACGTGTATTTCCGGCATCGTGAGGCGCTCGACCCGATACGCGACGAGAATGCCAGGGTGGACCGGTTGTGCGAGCTCAATGTCATGGCGCAGGTCTACAACGTCTGTTACACGACCATCGTCCAGAATGCCTGGGCACGCGGGCAGAAGCTGACCATCAACGGCTGGATATACGGCCTTCGTGACGGTCTGGTGAATGACCTCAAGGTCAGCGTTCGCGGGCCCGAGGACATCCCGCGAATGTACCGCATGCACGCCGATGACGATGCAGGGGCCGAGCCGCCGCCGGTGATCGCCACGGGTGCGGGTGGCAAGACAACTCGATAATCAGGTTCCGGCAGGAGAATCCCTTGCGCATCAATGCAACCCAGTCATGCCTGTTGGTGGTGGACGTGCAGGAGCGTTTGGCACCGGCAATACACGAAGGCGAGCGCGTGGTGGACAACGCTTGCTGGCTGATCAAGGTGGCGAGAGAGGTGGATATCCCGATCCGGCTGACCGAGCAGTACCCCAGCGGGCTTGGCGGCACGGTCCCGGCGGTGCGTTCACTGGTGCTCGACGACGAGTTGCTGGAAAAGGTGCATTTTTCCTGCATGGAGTCGGATAACATCCGCCGTGAGCTGGTCAACCTGGGCCGTCGTCAGATCATCATTGCCGGGACGGAGGCCCATGTCTGCGTGTTGCAGAGTGCTCTGGCCATGGTGAGTGAAGGGTATGAGGTGTACGTGGTCGCGGACGCCGTTTCCAGCCGTCGGCCGCTGGATGCCGAGCTGGCCTTGGCGCGCATGCGGGCAGGCGGCGTTCACATCGTCAGCCGGGAGATGGTGGCCTTTGAGTGGCTGAACCGGGCGGACACGGAACTGTTCAGACGCGTCATGCCGCGGTTTATCCGCTGACACCGTGGGCGCGTGGGCTTGTCGTGTCGGGCGATATCGGGAATGCGAAAGGCGCGGCTGAGCCCCGGGTCAATGCCCGGATGATCTCATGCCGCGCCTTTCAGCTCAGTGCGCGTGACCGTGCTCGCGCTCTTCGTCGGTGGCGTCGCGAACTTCCTTGATCTTGACGTCGAAGTTCAGGGCCACGCCGGCCATGGGATGATTGGCATCCACAGTGACCTCTTCGCCCTCAACGGCTACCACGGTGACCACCTGGGCACCGCCACCGCCCTGAGCCTGGAACTGCATGCCGGGCTGTAGTTCCTCGACGTCCTTGAACAGGTCTCTCGGCACCGCCTGCTGCAGCTCGTCATTACGCTCGCCGTAGGCGTCTTTCGCCTCAACGCGGACGGACAGCTCCTCCCCGGGGGCTTTGCCTTCCAGCGCCTGTTCCAGGCCGGGAATGATATTCCCCGCGCCATGAAGGTAGGTCAGAGGCTCCTTGCCCTCGGACGTGTCCAGGACTTCGCCCTCGTCGTCCTTCAGGGTGTAATCGATGGCCACGACCGTGTCTTTCGCAATCTGCATGGGTTTCAGTCCCCCAGAAATGTATTGAACCGACCATGTTAAGCCCTTGGTGCGGGTTGGGACAAATTCAAAAATATTTCACGGTATGCAGGCGTTGCTACCCTAAAGTTCGTTCGCCAGGTTTTTCAATGCCGCCAGATAGGCGTTTTCGTCCGGCATGACGCCATCGCGCTGTGCGCGCCAGAGGGCTTCGGCCAGGTGGTCCATCATGCGATGTTCCGCTTCCAGAGGGCTGTTCAGGCTGCGACTCAGGTCCTGGTGGATGGCGCGGATTCCCGCCGGGCGGTCGGTGCTGATCTGCTCGCGCAGGGCCAGGTGCATGCCCATGTGCAAAAAGGGGTTGGTTGCGCCGTCTTCGGGCAGGTACTCGCCGCCCAGTGCGCGCTCCTCGCTTTCCAGTAGCGGCTGGTATTCGGGGTGATCCGTCACGACCCTGGCGATCATGTCTTCAAGCGGCGTGAGTACCTGTCCGGCGCGGTATTTGCGCCAGGCGTCAACGTACTGTAGGCGGAGAGCGTCGCGATCGGAAGAAAACATTCGGTTTGTCCATCGGCTTGGGCTTCAGACGGGAGGGAACTGGCCGCGGCCCTCCATTACTCGGTCTTGTGTTCATACTCGCATAGATCATAAATCACGCACGCCCCGCAGCGGGGCTTTCTTGCCACGCAGACGTAGCGGCCGTGCAGGATCAGCCAGTGATGGGCGTCGAGGCGGAATTCCCGGGGAATGTTGCGTACCAGCTTGTCCTCCACTTCCCGGACAGTCCTGCCCCGGGCAAGGCCAGTGCGATTGGATACGCGGAAGATGTGGGTGTCCACAGCCATGGTCGGCTGGCCGAAGGCGGTATTGAGCATCACGTTGGCTGTCTTTCGGCCGACACCGGGCAGCGCTTCCAGAGCTCCTCGGCTTTGCGGCACCTCGCCGCCGTGCAGTTCCACCAGCATCCGGCAGAGTTTGATGATGTTTGCGGCCTTGCTGTTGAACAGGCCGATGGTCTTGATGTATTGCTTCAGGCCGTCCTCGCCCAGTGCCAGAATGGCCTGCGGCGTATTGGCTGCCGGGAACAGCTTCGCCGTCGCCTTGTTTACGCCCTTATCGGTGGCCTGGGCGGAGAGCACCACGGCGATCAGCAGTTCGAAGGGGGAGCTGTATTCAAGTTCGGTGGTCGGATTGGGGTTGGCTTCGCGCAGACGGCGGAAGATTTCATGGCGCTTTTCCTGGTTCATTGTGGTCCTTTGATCGGTGTTCGGTACTGTCGTTATGGCCGCAACCGACTCCCCACTGCGACCGGGGCATGTTCTCCGGCAATCCGCGTACGCCGCCGCTCCAACCACCCGTCAATTACATTCTTCAGCGCCAGCAGCAGCCCCAGGCCGATAAACGCGCCTGGCGGCAGCAGGGCCAGCAGCAGGCCATCCTCGAACGGCAGGATACGTAACTCCAGCGCCCGCCCCCAGTCACCCACCAGAAAATGTGCCTGACGCAACAGCGTGCCGTGCCCGAGCAACTCCCGCATGGCACCGAGGGCGACCAGCACCAGGCAGAAACCCAGCCCCATCATCAGGCCGTCGAGCGCGGCGGCCGCCGGCCCGTTCCGGGACGCAAAGGCCTCGGCGCGGCCGAGTATGGCGCAGTTGGTGACGATCAACGGGATGAAAATGCCCAGTACCAGATACAGTTCATGAAACCAGGCGTTCATCACCAACTCCACGGTGGTGACGAACGAGGCGATGATCAGCACGAACACGGCAATGCGCACTTCGGGCCGCACCGCGTGACGAATCAGTGACACCGTGACATTGGAAGCCAGCAACACCAGCATGGTTGCCAGACCGAGTGTCAGGGCATTGACCACACTGGCGCTTACCGCCAGCAGCGGGCATAGCCCCAGTAGCTGCACCAGGCCGGGATTGTTGGTCCAGAGGCCATCGCGGACGATACCGCGGGCATCGTCAGTCGCCACTGCGCGCTGCTCCCTCTGTTTCCTCGCCGTCGTCCTTCGCGGGGCTGGTTTCAGTGCTGGTCCCGGCCTCGATGTCGAGCAGCGTGTCGCGGTGTTGCTCAAAATAGAGCAAGGCATTGCGGACGGCCTTTATCACCGCGCGGGACGTGATGGTAGCGCCGGTAATGTGGTCAAATTCGCCGCCGTCGCGGCGCACCCGCCAACCGTCTCGCGGCGGGTCTTCCAGGCTGCGGTTATCGAAGCCGCTTATCCAGGTACTGCGCTCACGCTCGATGGCATCCCCCAGGCCGGGGGTTTCCTGATGCGAAATCACGCGCACTCCAGATAGTCTGCCGTCGGAAAAAACGCCTACCAGCAGGCTGATATTGCCGCTGTAGCCGTCCAGCGCCACTACGGTGAGGATGGCGGCAGTGGGCTCACCGTCCAGTCTTGCGCGGTAGACGGTCAGGGGGCCCGCGCTGCCGAGCAGGGTCGGGTCGCGCACCATCAGTGTGTCCTGGTCGGGGCGGTTGTCGTATATGCCGGGCGGGATGACGGTCTGCAACTGCCGAAGCATGGTCAACCGGCGGTTTTCGGCGATACGCTCCAGGGTCTGCTCGTAGGTCAGGGCAACCATTCCGACACCCGCCAGCGCGAATGCCAGCAGCAGCCCGCCGGCTATGAGCACGGCCCGGATCGTCGCGCGGGTCTCGTTCACCAGTTTCTACTCCTTTCCTCGCTTCGGGTGATGGCCGTATGTTCGCGGTCTGGTGTACCTGTCCAGCAGGGGCGCGCCCATATTCATCAGCAGGACCGCGAAGGCGATGCCGTCCGGGTAACCGCCCCAGCTGCGGATTACCCAGATCAGTATCCCGATGCCGAGCCCATAGTAAAGCCTGCCGCCGGGGGTGGTGGCGGCGGAGACCGGATCGGTGGCAATGAAAAAGGCGCCGAGCATCGCGCCACCGCTGAGCAGATGGAACAACGGCGAGGCGAACTGATCGGCGTTTGCGGCCCAGAACAGGAATGCCGGGATGGACATGCCGGCGACGACGCCTAGCGGAATCCGCCAGTCGATTACCCGGTAGCGGATCATCCATAGCCCGCCGGCCAGAAACAGCAGATTGATCCACTCCCATCCTCTGCCCGCAAACGCGCCGAATAGCCCGCCGCCATACACTTCCGAAAGGGTCAGTCCCAAGCCCAGACTGGTTCTTATATGATCCAGCGGTGTGGCCTGGGTCAGGGCGTCCAGGCTCAGGGACGCGGGCATCTGGCCGAGGAATACGAAGCCGGCCGTCTCCAGCAGGCCGGGCAGCGCGCCGACCGCCAGTGCCGGTGCCGTCCACAGGGTCATGTCCCGAGGAAAGGAGACCAGCAGCATCACATACCCGATCATGGCGGGGTTGAAGGGGTTGTAGCCGATGCCGCCGTAGAGATGCTTGCCGAATACCAGTGCAAATGCGATGCCCAGCATGGGCATCCACCATGGCAGCAGCGGCGGCAGGGCGAGTGCCAGGAGAACGGCCGCGACCACGGCGCTCCAGTCGCTCAGGAACAGCCGCGCCGGCCGGCTGCGCAGTTTCAGCATCGCGGCCTCGACGACCACAGCCGACGTTACCGCCAGCAGGATGTTGAACAGCACGCCCCAGCCGAACAGCCACAGCATGGCGGCAGTGCCGGGCACCAGCGCGTAAAGCACCCGGCGCATGAGCAGCGACACCGTATTCGCCGGTCGCAGAGGGCGCGCGCCGTCAGTGGCAAAGCGCATGGAACACGGTCTCCTTAACTTTCATCTTCGCCCTCGCTGTCCGGGGCACCGGCCTTTTTAGCTCGGGCACGCGCGATGGCTGCCTGTATCGCGGCCTTGCGCGGGTCCGTCGCCGGGTCTGGTCCGTTCGCTGGTAAAGACTCTGGATCGGGCCGGTTCTGGCGTAGCGCATCTTTCTTGCGGCGGCGACGTTCCTGCAGGTCCTGTTCCTGCATCTCCAGCCGTTGTTGCCGGAACTGGTAACGTTCACGCGCCAGATCGGCGCGCTGTCGTTCCTGGTCTTGCTGCCGGATGGCGGCCTTGCCGGCGCGGAAATGGTCGACCAGCGGGATATGGCTGGGGCAGACGTAGTCGCAGGCACCGCATTCAAGGCAGTCCGGCAAATGGTGATTCCGGAGCTGCTCGAGATCCGCGTCCCGGGCGTACCAGTAAAGCTGCTGCGGCAAGAGCGTGGCAGGGCAGGCATTCGCGCAGGCGCCGCAACGGATGCAGGGCATCACCGTGTCGGTCTCAGGCAGGATGGTGCCATCATCGGCAAGCAGGCAATTGGTGGCCCAGGTGACGGGCAGCGTGTCATCGGGCAGGGCGAGGCCCATCATGGGGCCGCCCATGATCAGGCGGTTGACGCCCTCGGCGTAGCCGCCGGCAGCTTGAATCAACTCCGCCATGGCGGTGCCGATGAGAACCTCCAGGTTGCGTGGATCCCTCACGCCCGGGCCGGTAACGGTTACGATCCGGCTGATCTGCGGTTCGCCCAGCACCACGGCGCGGTGCACGGCGGCGGCGGTACCGGCGTTCTGGCAAACCATGCCGATGTCGATTGGCAGTCCGGCGGCGGGAACTTCCTGCCCGGTGAGAGTCAGGATAAGCTGGCGTTCACTTCCCGCCGGGTAGACCACCGGCACGGTTACAACCCCGGTCGTGTCGTCCGCGCAGTCCCGGAGTGCCTGTTGAATGGCGGCCGGGGCTTCGGTCCGGTCTTCCTCAAGCGCGATCAGGGTCTGTTCCGCACCCAGGATGTGCCGCAGGATGCCGATGCCGCTGACCACTTCCGCGGCGCGCTCCCGCAGCAGGCGGTCATCGCAGGTGATGCAGGGTTCGCATTCGACGCCGTTGATTATCAGTGTCCGCACGCCGAAGCGCCGCGCGGCGGCTATCTTGTCTGCGGTGGGGAAGCCGGCACCGCCGAGGCCGACCACCCCGCATTGGCGGATCCGCTCCAGCAATTCTTCGGCCGTGGCAGTCAGGGGGGTGTCGATAGCTTGGGGTCGGCTTGCGCTCCAGGTATCCAGACCATCGGTGCGCAATACCACGCAAAGCGCCTGTTCGCGGCCGGCAACCGCGCGCGGCTCGAGTGCCGTCACCGTGCCTGAACTACCGGCGCGTACGGGAACGCCACGGCCGCTGACGGGGTCGCCGAGGATATCTCCCTTGCCGACCGAGTCTCCCTGGGCAACAGCCGGATGAAGTGCCTCGCCGGTATAATCCACAAGCGGGATCACCAGGAATTCCGGCACCGGCAGGCTACGCAGGGGCTGGTGGTCGGAGAGATCTTTCAGGTTGGGGAGGTGCAGGCCGCCTGAAAACCGGAACAGTTGTCGCGCGCTCATTCCGTCACCGCCACGGCTGTACGCGTGCCGGCAGGGGTATCGGCCGGCAGCATGTGGATGCAGTCCACCGGGCAAGGGTCCACGCACAGCTCGCAGCCGGTGCATTCATCGTGGATTACCGTGTGCATGCGGCCGCGGGCGCCGACGATAGCGTCCACGGGGCAGGCCTGGATGCAGAGCGTGCAGCCGATGCAGAGCGGTTCTTCGATCCAGGCCGCGAGCGCGGTTTGCGGTGGTTTGCCGTGTTCGGTATTGAGCGGCAAGGGGTCCCGATCCAGCAGTTCGGCGAGGTCCTGGATGGTGCGCTCACCGCCGGGCGGACACTGATTGATGGGCGCCTCGCCGCGGGCGATGGCTTCGGCATAGGGGCGACAACCAGGGTAGTTGCACTGACCGCACTGGGTCTGCGGCAGCAGGGCGTCGATGCGGTCCGCCACCGGATTGCCGTCCACCCGCAGCCGGACCGCGGCAAAGCCGAGCACGCCGCCGAGCACGGCGGCCAGCAGGCCCAGTACCAGCAGCGCTTCCAGCATCGAAGTACAGCCTCTTTATGTGGAAATCAGTCCGACGAAGCCCATGAACGCGAGCGACATCAGGCCGGCGGTGATCAGCGCAATTGCCGGTCCGCGGAATGGCGCCGGTACGTCGGCGGCGGCGAGGCGCTCGCGCAGGCCGGCAAACAGTACCAGTACCAGCGAAAAGCCCGCTGCCGCGCCGAAGCCGTAGACCGCCGAGGTCAGGAAGTCGTTCTGCGCCTGCACGCTGAGCAGTGCCACGCCAAGTACCGCGCAGTTGGTGGTAATCAGCGGCAGGAAGATGCCCAGCATCTGATGCAGCAGGGGGCTGGCGCGGCGCACCGCCAGCTCGGTGAACTGCACCACGGCGGCGATCACCAGGATGAAGGCGATGGTACGCAGGTACTCCAGACCCATCGGCGCCAGCAGCCAGGCGTTAACCAGATAGCTGATCACCGATGACAGCGTCAGTACGAAGGTGGTGGCCATCGCCATGCCCATGGCGCTTTCCAGCTGGCGGGAAACGCCCATGAACGGACACAGCCCAAGGAACTTCACCAGGACGAAGTTGTTGACGAGCACCGTGCTGATGAGGACCAGGGCCAGTTCGGTCATTGGCTGACATCACCTGCTGAGGCCTTGCGGCGGATATCGCTGCGTTCGATCCACCCTGCATGAAATGACTACTTGATCTTCATTCCCGGTTCCGCGCCTTCGTGTGGTTCCAGGATGAACACGTCCTTGCCGCCCGGGCCGGCCGCCAGCACCATGCCCTCGGATAGGCCGAAGCGCATCTTGCGGGGCTTGAGGTTGGCGATCATCACCGTCAGCTTGCCCGTGAGCTGCTCGGGCTCGTAGGCCGAGCGCAACCCGGCGAATACGTTGCGGGTCTCGCCGCCCAGATCCAGCGTCAGCTGCAGCAGCTTGTCGGCGCCGTCAACATACGCAGCCTCGGTGATGCGGGCCACGCGCAGGTCCAGTTTGGCGAAATCGTCGATCTCGATCTGATCGGCAATGGGATCGTCGGCCAGCGGCCCGGTCGGCGCCGGTTTTGCCGGGGCCATGGTGTCCCTGGATTCCTCCACCATGGCATCCACCGCATCGCGATCCACCCGGGTGGCCAGCGGCGAAAAGGCACCGATGTCGCGGCCGAGCAAAGGCTCCTTCACCGATGACCAGTTCTGCGGCGGCAGCTTGAGGAACGTTTCCGCGGCCTCGGCGATCTTCGGTACCACGGGCTTCAGGTACGTGATCAGCACCCGGAACAGGTTCAGCGTCTGCGTGCAGACTGTCTGCACCTCGGCCAGCGTGGCCTCGTCCTTTGCCAGAACCCAGGGCTGGCGTTCGTCGAAGTACTGGTTGGCCTGATCGGCGAGCGTCATGATCTCGCGAATGGCGCGGGAGAATTCGCGCTGCTCGTAGGCCTCGGCAATGTCCTCGCCTTTGGCCACGAAGTTCCGGTAGACGTCGGGGGCTTCCAGCGTATCCGCCAGGCGGCCGTCGAAGCGCTTGTTGATGAAGCTGGCGCTGCGGCTGGCGATGTTTACCAGCTTGCCCACCAGGTCGGAATTCACCCGCTGGATGAAGTCGTCCAGGCTGAGGTCAAGGTCATGGATGGAGCTTGCCATTTTGGCCGCCAGGTAATAGCGCAGGTATTCCGGGTCCAGATGGTTGAGATAGGTGCGCCCCATGATGAACGTGCCGCGAGATTTGGACATCTTCTGCCCGTTCACGGTGAGAAAGCCGTGGGCGCAGATCCTGGTAGGTTTGCGGAAACCGGCGCCATGCAGCATGGCCGGCCAGAACAGGGCATGGAAGTAGACGATGTCCTTGCCGATGAAGTGGTAGAGCTCGGTGTCGGAATCCGCCTTCCAGTACGCGTCGAAATCCTGGCCGTTGCGGTCGCACCAGTTGCGGAAGCTGGCCATATAGCCGATGGGCGCATCCAGCCAGACGTAGAAATACTTGTCCTCGGTGCCGGGGATGCGGAAGCCGAAGTAGGGGGCGTCGCGGGAAATGTCCCATTCCCGCAGTCCCTCGCTGAACCATTCCTCGAGCTTGTTGGCTACTTCGCTCTGCACATGGCCGCCGGCCGCCCATTCCCGAAGCATGTCGCCGAAGTCCTGCAGGCGGAAGAAGTAGTGCAGGGACTCTTTCTCCTCGGGCGCGGCCCCGGAGATCACGGAGACCGCATTCTTGAGGTCGGCCGGCGTATAGGTGGCGCCGCAGACCTCGCAGGAGTCGCCATACTGGTCCGCCGCCCCGCAGCGCGGGCATTCACCCTTGATGTAACGGTCCGGCAGAAACATGTTCTGGACCGGGTCGTAGGCCTGCTTGATGGTGCGGCTGGTGATGTGGCCTGCGTCCTTCAGGCGATTGTAGATCAGCTCCGAATAATACCGGTTCTCTTCCGAGTGGGTGGAATAGTAGTTATCGAACTCGATCAGAAAGTCGGCGAAATCCTGCTGGTGCTCACGGCCGATGCGCTCGATCAGCGCCTCCGGCGTGATGCCGAGCTCGCGCGCCTTGAGCATGATTGGCGTGCCGTGGGCGTCGTCGGCGCAGACGTAGATGCACTGGTTGCCGCGCAGCCGCTGGAAACGCACCCAGATGTCGGTCTGAATGTATTCCACCAGGTGGCCGAGGTGAATGGGCCCGTTGGCGTAAGGCAGGGCGCTGGTTACCAGGATTTTGCGCGTCATGTGTCCTTGTCTCGCGTGTCATCTTCAAGCCGCGGATTATGCCAGATTTGGCGACCTCGTAGGGACGGACCGCGGCGCTGTGGTATAAACTCGCCGTCTGATAATCAGCCGGCCGGGACCGGGATCGCGGTTTTCCCCGGCCGAAGCAGAGGTACATCCCATGACCACCATCCGCCAGGACGATCTGATCCAGAGCGTTGCCGACGCCCTCCAGTACATCTCCTACTATCATCCCGTGGATTTCGTGAAAGCGGTGACCGAGGCCTACGAGCGGGAGGAATCCACCGCCGCGAAGGACGCCATGGCGCAGATCCTCATCAACTCGCGGATGTGTGCCGAGGGACGTCGGCCAATCTGTCAGGATACAGGCATCGTGACGGTATTTCTGACCATCGGCATGGATGTGCGCTGGGACGCCGACATGGGCGTCGAGGATATGGTCAACGAGGGCGTACGCCGCGCCTATGGCCACCCGGACAACGTGCTGCGTGCCTCGGTGCTGCAGGACCCGGCGGGCGCCAGAAAGAATTCCGGGGACAATACCCCGGCGGTGGTGCACACCCGTGTGGTGCCGGGCAACACCGTGGAAGTGGAGGTGGCGGCCAAGGGCGGCGGTTCGGAGGCCAAGTCCAAGTTCGTCATGCTCAATCCGTCGGACAGCATCGTGGACTGGGTGCTGAAGACGGTGCCGACCATGGGCGCCGGCTGGTGCCCGCCGGGCATTCTTGGCATCGGCATCGGCGGCACTGCCGAGAAAGCGATGGTGCTGGCCAAACAGGCCTGCATGGAATCCATCGATATCCACGAGCTCAAGGAGCGTGGCGCAAAGACGCGTGCCGAGGAACTGCGCCTGGAGATTTTCGAGAAGGTCAATCAGCTCGGTATCGGCGCCCAGGGGCTGGGCGGCCTGACCACGGTGCTGGACGTGAAGGTGCTGGATTACCCCACCCACGCAGCCAATCTGCCAGTGGCGATGATCCCCAATTGCGCGGCCACCCGGCATGCGCATTTCGTGCTGGACGGCTCCGGTCCTGCCGAATTGGCGCCGCCTTCCCTGGACGACTGGCCGCAGATCACCCGGGCCGGAGCCGATAATGCCCGCCGCGTAAATCTGGACAACGTAACGCCGGAAGACGTGGCCACCTGGAAGCCGGGTGAGACGCTGCTGGTGTCCGGCCGCATGCTCACCGGGCGCGATGCCGCGCACAAGCGCATCGCCGACATGTTCGCGCGCGGCGAATCGCTGCCCGAGGGCGTGGATTTCCATAATCGCTTCATTTATTACGTGGGCCCGGTGGATCCGGTGCGTGACGAGGTGGTGGGGCCGGCGGGGCCGACCACGGCCACGCGCATGGACAAGTTCACCGACATGATGCTGGCGCAGACGGGCCTGCTGGGGATGATCGGCAAGGCCGAGCGGGGGCCGGTGGCCATCGAGTCCATCCGAAGGCACAAGGCGGTGTACTTGATGGCGGTGGGCGGTGCCGCCTACCTGGTGTCGAAGGCGATTCGCAAATCACGGGTGGTGGCATTCGAGGATCTGGGCATGGAGGCGATCCACGAGTTCGAGGTGGAGGACATGCCGGTCACCGTGGCGGTGGATGCGAATGGCGTTTCGGTCCACGAGACCGGACCACGGGAGTGGCGGCAGCGGATCGGCAAGATTCCAGTGACGGTGGAATCGGCCTGAGTCCAGTAGGCGTTCTGGGTTCGTCTCGGTTTCGATGTGCGGGGGCGCGGGATGTAGCTGGATGTAGGGCGGAAAAGCGCAGCGCCTTCCGCCGTATGGCAGGGTTCGTTCATGCCGATCGCAGACGGATTACCTTCGCCATCGCCTTCATACGGCGGAAGGCGCTGCGCTTTTCCGCCCTACACGGCCTACACGGACTGGTGGAATACAGGCCCCACCGCCTCCGGCCCGGCCCGCACTTGTCGAAAGTCCGGTTCAGGCGGCGCTGCGCTCCGCCAGATCCTGTATACGCTCCACCATGGCGAAAAAGCCGTTGCGGCGGTTGGGGGTGAGATGCTGCTCGAGGCCGAGGCGCTTGAAAAGATCCTCGATATCGGTCTGCTGGATCTCGTCGGGTGTGCGGCCCGAATACGCCATCAGAATGATTGCAATCAGCCCCTTGACGATAAAGGCATCGCTATCGGCCCGGAAATGCAGCCGCTGCGGAGGGCCTGAATCCAGCTCGTGGATTAGCCACACATTGCTCGTGCAGCCCTCAACGCGGTTGCTCTCCACCCGTGCCTCGTCCGGGATCTCCGGCAGCTGCCGACCCATATCGATCAGCAGGCGATAGCGCTCCTCCCAGCTGTCCAGGAACTCGAAGTTGTCGATGAGCTCGTCGATCTGCATGCATGCTCCGGTTGCGCGGTCATCATGTCGCCAAACCCGCGGGCAGGTTTCAGCGGCTTTCATAACCCTATAGCCTACCATAGAGTTCACCGGTCAGAGGCGCTGCCGCCACTGCCTCCGCGTGGATGCTGTGGCATACTGAGCGCCTTGTGCAGGCCCGTCATTACAATGCTGGCGGGCGAAGGAGGGTAGATGCTTCAAATCGAATTTCATGGCGTCCTGCAACAGGCAGCCGGCGGGCGAACCATGGAACTGGACGGCGTCGCCTCGGGAGCGACCGTGGCCGATGTGCTGGAACGCCTCAAGGGCGAGCGACCGGCATTGGCGGCCCACCTGCCGAGGGTGGCCTGTGCCCAGGGCGACAGCCTGGTACGCCACAACCGCGAAGTGGATATCCACCGCCCGCTGGTACTGCTGCCGCCGGTCAGTGGCGGCAGCGCCGAGGAGACCGGACAACAATGAGCAGAATGACCGACCAGCCGCTCGACATGGACCAGTTATTGCGGGACACCGAAAACGATACCTGTGGTGCGCTGGTGATATTTGCCGGCGTGGTGCGCAACCACCACCTCGGCAAGGGCGTCACCGGCATGCGCTATTCGGCGTACGGGCCAATGGCGGAGAAAGTGCTGGTCGACCTGGAGCGGGAAACGCTGGAGAAATTCCCGGTTGCCGAGTGCCGCATCGTGCACCGCACCGGCGACCTCGCCATCGGTGATGCCAGCGTACTGGTGGTGGTGCGTGCCCCTCATCGCGGTGATGCCTTCGACGCCGCGCGCTACGCAATCGATACCCTCAAGGTCCGCCTGCCGGTCTGGAAGCATGATTTCTACGAGGACGGCACGCAGGGCTTTCAGGACGGCGTGCCGCTGGAAACCTCCGACGTCGCGCGCGGAGGCGACGAACCGTGAGCGTTCACCAGCAGCAGCCAGATGAGACCGGATTTCTGCCCTTGCCCATCGCCGTGCTGACCGTCTCCGACACCCGCACCGAGGCCGACGACAAGTCCGGCAAGCTGCTGGTTGCTCGGCTGCAGGCGGCGGGGCATGTGCTGGCGGACAAGCGGATCGTCCCTGATGACATCTACCGTGTACGCGCGGTCGTGTCGCAGTGGATCGTCGACGAAGGCGTCAAGGTGGTGATCACCACCGGCGGCACCGGCATTACCGGCCGCGACACAACCCCCGAAGCCCTGCTGCCGCTGATGGATACCCGCGTGGACGGCTTCGGCGAACTGTTCCGTTACCTGTCTTACCAGGAGATCGCCAGTTCCACGGTACAGTCACGCGCCGTTGCGGGCGTTGCCAACGGTACGCTGATATTCGCGCTACCGGGGTCCTCCGGCGCCTGCCGAACAGCCTGGGATGGCATTCTGGCGCATCAGCTGGACCTGCGCTTCAAACCCTGTAATTTCGTATCACTGATTCCGAGGCTGAGGGAACGGTAGAGCAGACACGCGGTCTGCAGGCGTAATGGGTGTTGACAACATCGCATGGAAGAAGCGGGAGGATGATACCAATGAAAGCGAGAATAATTTGCGGGTTGGTGGTTGGTTTGCTTGCTGTTCCCTTCGGTTCGGCCATTGCGGCCAACCATGACGGTGGGCCGACAGCGCACGCCGAAATTCTCGATGCGCAGGGTACGCGCATCGGCGAAGCGCGTTTCCGTCAGGGCCCGAACGGTACCCTGATCAATCTCGAAGTGCGCGGCCTGCCTCCCGGCCCCAAGGGAATTCACATCCACAGCGTTGGTACCTGCGATGACCATCAGCATGGTTTCCAGGATTCCAAGGGACACATCAATCCGGATGGCAAGCAGCACGGTCTGATGAATCCCGACGGCCCCGACGCCGGTGACCTGACCAGCTTCTACGTGCACGAGGATGGGTACGCCTGGGCTGAATTCTTCAACGAGCGAGCCAGTCTCGACGGCACCGTCGGTGCCCGCATTCTTGATGAGGACGGCGCGGCGCTGGTCATTCACAGGAACCCGGACGACCACATCACTCAGCCCATTGGTGGTGCAGGTCCGCGGGTTGCCTGCGGCGTGATCAAGGCGCGGTGATCTTGATAAGGTGGCCGGGGGGGGGGGGGGGGG
>JBBDNK010000024.1:0-154069 GCA_040877625.1 Aquisalimonadaceae bacterium | reverse complement strand
TGACGCTGCGGCGTCAGCCGCCGGTGTGTTCGCGGCCGAAACAGTTACCGCGGGCCACTCTGCATGGCAGGGACGCCGGGCAAGGACGATACAGCCGTCCATACCCGGAGTACGAACTGATGCGACGTCGATCCTTCGTGAAAGCCTGCGCCCTCGGCGCCGGATACGCAGCCCTCAACCCATCCGTTATCCTGGCCGGCGAGCTGCGGGCGCGCCATTATGAACGGGTTCGCCTGGTAGACAATCGCGGTGCGCCGCTGCGCCCCGGTGCGGTTCGGCCCCGCCGGAACTACGTCTTCCAGTACCCCTATCCGTCCACGCCGGTGTTTCTGCTGAACCTGGGGCTACCGGTCAATGGCCACAACGGCCTGATCACGGAAGGCGGCGATCGCTACAGTTGGAGCGGCGGTGTGGGTCCGGGCCGCAGTCTGGTGGCATTCTCGGCCATCTGTGCGCATAAGCTGGCGCATCCGACGCCATCGGTGAGTTACATCAGTTTCAGAAATCCCCGCAATGACGAGGACCCATCCACCGGCGTCATCTCCTGCTGCGCGGAGAACAGTACATACGACCCCGTCCGCGGTGGCGAGGTGATCTCCGGTCCGGCCGGTCAGCCGCTGGCCGCGGTTCTGCTCGATTATGTCGAGGATGAGGATGCGCTATACGCAACCGGCACATTGGGCGGGGAACTGTTCCAGCGCTTCTTCGACGACTTCGAGGCCCGGTTCTCTCTGGAATATCCGGATGGCGATGCGGATGCGCAGGTTGCAGGCGAAGCAACCGTGGTGCCGCTGGAGAACTACTCCCGCAACCTCATGCGTTGCTGATGTGACCGCCCGGGCGGCGGCGATCGCTCAGCTTCCGCCCCATGCCTTCAGTGTGCGGACAATCTCGGTGTTGCCCACACTTTCGGCAATGCGCAGGGCGGTGTTGCCGGTGGGGTCGCTGGCTTCCGGGTCGACGCCGACCTCCAGCAGGGTGCGAACCATCTGCTCGTCGCCCTGTTCGGCAGCCCGCATCAGCGTGGTCCAACCGTAGACATCGCGCATGTTCGGGTCCGCGCCCAGTTCGACAAGGCGGCGGACACTGTCGGTGTGACGCTTGACAGTGGCAAGCATCAATGGTGACCAGCCGTTGCTGACCGTATGGTTGGGGTTCGCACCGGCCTCGATCAGCTGCTCGACCGCTTCGGTCTGGCCGGCAACGGCGGCATACATCAGAGCGCTTCCGCCCTTGGGGTTGAGTCGGTTGACATCGGCGCCGTAGCGCAGGAGCAGGGTGATGGCTTGCAGGTCGCCGTTCTCGGCGGCCCACATCAACGCCGTCTTGCCGCGGAATTCGCCCTTGGCAGTCGCGGTATCGGCAGGGACACCGTTATCCAGCAGAATGGCCATGCGCGGGATCTGCCCATGCATCACTGCGGTGATCAGGGCCTGGCCGGCGCCGGCGGAAACCGCCGGGCTGGAAGATAACAGTGCCGCAAGGCCCAACAGCACCGCCAATGCGGAGGCGCGATACGGTATCATGATGTGTATCCGTCAAGCGTGTGAACGTCGCTTGGTGATAACAGATGCGGCTAAAAGTCGCAACATTCACCCGGCCCGGGCCATGCGGCAAGGCCCGGCGGACCATGAACGGGAATCCAGGGCCGTTGCCCATGATTTTCCCGGGGAGAGACAGGAATGACCGAAATCACCCGCGCTCAGGTCGAAGGCGCATTGCAGGGTTGGACCGAGCCGCACCTGGGCAAGGATCTCGTCTCGGCCGGAGCGCTGAAGAATGTCTCCGCGGATGGCGGAAAGGTCAGCATCGATCTGGAACTCGGCTTTCCGAGCAAAGGTATCCGCCAGGCGCTGACAGAGGCCGTGGAACGCGCCGTACGCGGCATCGACGGCGTCACCGCAGTGACCGTCAATATCGCCAGCAATATCCAGTCGCACAGCGCGCAGCGTGGCATGTCCGCGGTCAGCGGCGTGAAGAACATCATTGCAGTTGCCTCCGGCAAGGGCGGCGTCGGCAAGTCCACCACCGCGGTCAACCTGGCACTGGCGCTATCCGCCGAAGGCGGCCGCGTCGGCATACTGGATGCGGATATCTACGGCCCCAGTCAGCCGCGCATGCTTGGCATCGCCGGCAAGCCCGATTCCAAGGACGGCAAAAAGCTTGAGCCGATGGTGAATTACGGGGTGCAATCCATGTCCGCCGGTTACCTCATCGACGAGGAAACCCCGATGATCTGGCGCGGACCCATGGTTACCCAGGCGCTGGAGCAACTGCTACGGGATACCAACTGGCAGGAACTCGACTACCTGGTGGTGGACATGCCCCCGGGCACCGGCGACATCCAGCTGACCCTGTCGCAGAAAGTGCCGGTCAGCGGTGCGGTGATCATTACCACGCCCCAGGACATTGCGCTTCTGGACGCACGCAAGGGGCTGAAAATGTTTGAAAAAGTCAATGTGCCGGTGCTTGGCATCGTGGAGAACATGAGCACCCACATCTGCAGCCAGTGCGGTCACGAAGAGCATATATTTGGTGCCGGAGGCGGCCAGAAGATGGCGGACCAGTACGGTGTCGACATGCTCGGCTCGCTGCCCCTGGATATCCGCATCCGCGAGCAGGCCGATGGCGGCAAGCCAACCGTTATCGCCGACCCGGAGGGTACGCTGGCGCAGGCCTATCGCGAGATATCCCGCCGCATCGCTGCCAAGCTGTCGCTACAGGCGAAGGATTTCAGCAGCCGATTTCCGAAGATCGTGGTGGAAAATACCTGAGGCGGATGGGTTGGGATGGCTCCGATGGGTTGATGCGGCGGAAGGCGCTGCGCTTTTCCGCCCTACGGACCCTACGTACCCGCGCGCCAGCCGAAGGCTATCAACGCACAAATTGGAAGCGTGGCAGGGGGGAGACCGGTCAGGGACCGTCGGCGACAGGGATGTCGCCGTCGAGCCTACAGGGACGTATTTACGGCGAGTCCCTGACCGGTCTCCCCCCTTGTCGCACCCCAGCCCGGATCGAAGCCACCATCAACGGCTAATCAGATAAGTCCGCCTTCCACCTGACTATCTGCTTCCCCAGGCCTTCACCTTGCGTTCCAGCGTCTTCCGGCTGACCCCCAGCCGCCGGGCGGCTTCCGACTTGTTGCCCCCGGAGCCTTTCAGAACCTTGAGGATATGCAGTTTCTCCACCTCATCCAGCGGCATGCCCTCCGGGTAGCCGGTCTCATTGAGCTCATCGACCAGCGAAATGGGCGGATCCGCGGCACCGTCCAGACACGCCGCCGGCGAACGGCCCAGCAACATCGCACGCTCCACCAGATTCTTCAGCTCCCGCACATTGCCCGGCCAGCAATGCGCCTGCAGGCGGCGGATATCGGCATCCGTCAGCGTCAGCGGCGGCAACAGCAGCTCCCGCGACAGATTCTCGGAAAACAGCCTGACCAGATGCGGGACATCCGACAGCCGCTCCCGCAACGGTGGCAGGCGCAGGGCAAGGATATTCAGCCGGTAAAAGAGATCTTCCCGGAAATTGCCCTTGGCGACTTCCTCCGACATCGTCTTGTTGGTCGCCGCCACCACACGCACGTCGATGGGCAACTCCTTCTCCGAACCCACTGGTCGGATGGTCCGTTCCTCCAGTACACGCAACAGCTTGGCCTGCATGGCGAAGGGCATTTCGCAGATTTCATCGAGCAGGATGGTGCCGTGATTGGCGTAACTGAACAGGCCCTCGCGATGCTGGGTCGCCCCCGTGAACGCCCCCTTGATATGGCCGAAAAGCTCGCTTTCCAGCAGTTCCGCGGTAATCGACCCACAGTTCACGGGAACAAAGGCGCCGCGGCGACCGCTGTAGTGGTGCAGAAAGCGCGCCGCGACCTCCTTGCCGGTGCCGGATTCACCCTCTAGCAGAACGGTACTGCCGCGGCCCGCAACTCGCCGGATCAGCGTCAGCACCCCCTGCATGGCGGCACTATGACCGATTATGCCTTCCAACCCGTTGATCTGTGTCGCGGCGTCATCAGCCGCCGCCGACATGACAGGCCCGGCGGTAGCGGCCTGCTGCTCCAGCGCACGCTCCACAGCACCCAGCATGCGTTCGAGTGAAAACGGCTTGGCAATGAACTCGGGGTTTCCGGCAAGGCGGTTGGCGGGATCGTGGGTGTCGCCAGGGTAGGCGGACATGAAAATCACCGGCGTCATGTCGCCGGCCGCACGGCGACTGGCAACCCAGTCTACGCCAGAGCCGTCGGGCAACCGTACGTCCACCACCAGCACATCGAAGTTGCAGCGGTCCAGCAACTGCTGCGCACTTGCGGCGCTGTTCGCAACCTCCACAAAGGTGCATTGCTTGGACAGCGCAAAGCGCATGAATTCTCGAATGCTGGGTTCATCATCCACCACCAGAGCGGCGCTGGGTCTACCATTGGAGAGCGCTTCCCTGTTGGGAGCATCGGTGGCGGCGTCTGTGACAATCGTATTCACGGCAGACAGGACCTATGATGGCTTGCGCTCCCGCCAGACGTCTCCGTGGCGCGCGCTGGACCTCCTGTCGATACGTGGCGTATCAAGTGTATCGGTGCTGGGGCGTTTTGTGCCAGCACCTCGCAGCGTGTGGGTCAGAGTGTCTCAGTTTTCCTTATTAGACTGCAATATAATCCAGAATCAGGTGGATTGCGACACCAGGAAAATCCGTTGCCAGTCCAATATACTGTGGGGTTTCGCGAATAAAGTGAAAAATACTTCATGAATGATACTGTGCCAGACAATGCTGAAGACATCACCGGCCTGATACTGGCGGGTGGGCGCGCGACACGCATGGGTGGTCAGGACAAGGGCCTGATCACCGTCGCCGGCCGGCCAATGGCTGCCCATATCCTGACAGCCTTGCGGCCGCAGGTCGCTGCGCTGCTGATCAATGCCAACCGGAATCTGGATCGCTATGCGGAACTGGGGGCGCCGGTGGTGAGCGACCAGGTGGCGGATTTTGCCGGCCCGCTGGCAGGCATGGCCAGCGGGCTTGGGTCTGCAGACACCGCATGGATGGTGACGGCCCCTTGTGATTCGCCGCTGATTCCGCCGGATCTGGTGGCCCGGCTGATCGCCGCCCTGCGAGCGGACGGCGCCGAACTGGCGGTAGCCTGGGGCGAGGGGCGCATGCAACCGGTATTCGCGTTATTACCGCGCCGCCTGTTGCCCAGCCTCAACGCGTTTCTGCAGGCCGGCGAGCGTAAGATTGACCGCTGGTATGCGCAGCATCGTGTCGCCCTGGCGGATCTGTCAGACCGCCCGGAGATGTTTTTGAATATCAACACACCTGAGGAGCGGGATGCTCTGGAAGCGCGGCTCACCACTGGATGACCATTCAAATTAACGATAAAACCAGAGGCGTCATGTCCCAGCTTCAACTGACACAGCAGACGGCGCTCCCCCTGCGGCGCGCGGCAGCGGATCAACAGGCCTGGCAGCGCCGGCTTGCCGAAATCGCCACCGCCGACCGGGAGTGGGAACGGATGCTTAACAGGCACGCGGCCCAGAGTCAGGGACCGTTGGTGCTGACAGGTGTCGGCGTATCGCCGCTACTCGCGCGCTGGACGGCACGCTATACGGACAGCCACCGTGATACGCCGGTGTTCATCCACCATGTCGGGTGCACCGCGGAAAGCCGCTCCGTTGATCACCTGCTGCACCGCCTGCTCGATGCCATTCGCCTGCACTGTGACCTGCGGGAGCCGGTGCCGCTGAGCCCGGAGGCACGCGTGGAAGTGCTCCCCAACTGGTTGGCCCGGCTGGCCGCCCGCGGCCGCGCGGTGCTGGTGCTGGACCGCCTGGACGCGCTCGAGGACGCCGGTGCGGAGCAGGCCATGGACTGGTTGCCGGCGTGGCTGCCGCCGATGATCCGATTGGTCATCGGTCTGGCCCCCGGGCCGGCCGCGGAGATGCTGCGTCAGCGGGGATGGAACGTGGAGGCACGCAGCGGCGACGACTCTCCTGGCGGTGATCCGTCCGTCGAGGATCGAGGGGCCGATAGTGCCCGGCTACTTGCCGCGCTCTGGGCCACCCGGCGGGGGTTGACGCGTGAGCGCCTGGAGGCGCTGCTGCCGGAGGTGGACGTGACTGCCAGGCTGGAGCAGTTGGACGATCAGGTGTTTACGGTAGATGGCCGACTGACGTTGGCCGGCCCGGACGTGCGCGATGCGGTGCGCCGGCGGTATCTAGCCGACGGCGGCATCCGTCAGAACCTGCAGGCCGCGGTTGCCGAGCTTTTCCGTGATGATCTGTCCGAGGACGCCCTGGATGAGCGGCCCTGGCTGCTGGCTCGCGCCGCGCACTGGGCCACCCTTGCAGACGTTCTGGGCAGCCGCGCCGTGCTGGAGGCGTTGCTGACCTCGGATTGGCGTGGTGATCTGGTTGGCTGCTGGCGGCAATGGGGCACCGCCGCAGAGCTGGTGGCGTTCTATCGCGACCGGCTGCAGACCTGGCGGGGCGAGGCCAACGTTGCCGGCCTGGCCGATCTGCTGCTGCGGCTGGCCGGCGCATTGCGGGAACTGCCGGAGGCGGAGGATCTGGATGTCTTCCTCCGCGCAGCCCTGGAGTTGGAATCCGATGCGGCTTCTTTGTCCGGTGCGGCCGCCCGTTCCGCGCTCGGTGCCTGGCTGGCCGACCAGCAGCGGCTGGACGAGGCCGAGACGCTGCTGCGCGAGGCTCTGGTGCTGAGGCAGGAGCAACTGGGGCCCGATCACGGAGATACCCGCGGCACCCGGCATCAACTCGCCATGCTGCTGGAAAGCGCTGGCAATATCGAAGCTGCCGTCGCCCTGTACAGGGACGCACTGCGGTATCGCGAGGAATCCCTGGGCAAGAACCATCGGGAGCTGATCCCGCACCTCACCAATCTCGCCGCGCTGCTCAAGGCCGACGATGCACTGGACGGCGCCCGCCCCCTCTACCAGCGCGCGCTGCAGATCGCCGAGCGGCAGTACGGCAATATCCACCCGACAACCGCTGCCTGTGTCGATAACCTCGCCGGTCTGCTTTACGCCGGGCAGGATCTCGACGAGGCCGAGAACCTGTATCAGCGGGCGCTGGGAATTGCCGAGACGGTGTTCGGCCCGGACCATCCGGCGACCGCCGCCAGTGCCCACAATCTGGGCACGGTGATGGATGCCCGGGAGCAGTACCAGATGGCGGAAACCCTGTTTCGCCGCGCCCTTGATATTCGCCAGAACAGCGCTGGCGATGACCATATGGACACCGCATCGACCCTGCACAACCTGGCCGGCGTGCTGGATGCCATGGGCCGCTATGACGAGGCTGAGCCCATGTACCGCAGGGCCGTGGAGACCTGGGAAAAAGTGGTCGGCGCGGACCACCCGGCGACCGCCACCAGCGTCAACAACCTGGCTGACCTGCTGCGGGAGAAGGGTGAGTATGACGAAGCCGAAGGGCTATACCGGCGCAACATCGAGACCTGGTCGGCATTGCTCGGGGAAAAGCACCCGCACACGGTGATGACGCGCTCGGAGCTGGCTATTCTGTACGCCGACCAGAAACGTGTTGACCTGGCCGAGCCGATGCTGCGCGAGGCGGTCGAGCAGACCGCAGAGGTCATGGGGGCGGACAGCATGCAGCACATCAATACCGTGGTGCGTCTGGCGGCGTTGCTGCGGGATTCGGGGCGGCGCGATGACGCCCGGGGAGTTCTGACAAGGACTATTGACCGTGTAGAGGGAAAAGTGAACCTCCTGTCGCCTAGGGTGCAGAAACTGCGCCGTCACCTGGACGCGCTCGACGTGAAGCCGGATACGCTGCATTAGGGGGGCTCTGATCTATTCACACGGCCGCTCTTACCGACGAATGACATCCACCAGGTAGGATTCCCGCTTCGCGCTGGTCAACACCACGCGATCGAATCGCGCACTGCCGGCTAACGCCTGGGCCGCGGCCTCCCGGGCTGCCATTTCCTCCCCAGGCCCGTCCACCATATGAATCACCGGAATCACCGTGCGCCCCTCGGTGCCTTTCAGCAGGCCCTGCGGGTGACTGAACATCACGCCCAGGTGCGCGGGCACCAGGGTCTCGCCCGGCTTTAGCCCGGTTACCTCCGCCACCCGCGCCGGCCGGTGTGCCACACGCTCATCCAGCGGCCGTCCGACCGCGGCGATCGACAGCACCAGCAGCACCGTCCGCGCCGCGCCCGGAATCTGCGGTTCATGGCTGTCCGGGCATTTGATGCGCCGCATGCGGGCGCCGTCCGCCTTTAGCACGGTGAGATCAAAGCGGCCGTTGCGGTGGATGGCGACGATGTCCTCTTCACGCAGACCAGCCAGACGGCCTTTCTTGTCCGAGGGGCGGGCATAGGCAATGCGCTGTGCGCTGCTGGCCGGCACCCGCTTGAGCAGCTCCTCGGCCGAGCCCACAATGACTTCCGCGGCCAGGTTGTCGGGAAATGAGTAGGTGAACGAGGTAGCCGACATGCCGACATGGCCGGGGTGCGTGGTCAGCAGCCGGTAGAGGGTGGTCTTTTTGCCGCCGGCCCCGACCGCGCAAAGGATCCCGCTTTCGGCGTTCAGGGCGTCCAGCAGTGCGCTATCGGCGGTTTCATTCATGGTCCTGGATCACTCTTGCCTTGACGCTGAGGATGCGGGGCAGGAACTCGGCGATGCATTGCCAGTGCTGTCCGCGGTCCGCACTTGCGAACAGATGCCCGCTCGAGGTGCCGAAGTAGACGCCGCAGTCCGGCAGGCTGTCAACGTCCATGGCTTCGCGCAGCACGGTGATATAGGCATGCGCCTGCGGCAAGCCATGGGTGAGTGCACGCCAGTGCCGCCCACCATCGCCGGAGCGGTAGACGCGCAGGCGTCCTTCGGGCGTGGTACGCAGGTGGTTACTGTCAATGGGCACCACGTAGACACTGTCCGGGTCGTCGGGCTCGGAGACAATGGCATAGCCGAAATCGCTGGGTAGGCCGGCGGTGATCTCGGTCCAGTGCAGGCCGCCGTCGTCGCTGCGGTAGACGCCGCTGTAGCACTGGCGGTAGAGGCGGGAGGGGTCCGCGGGGTGCACCAGCAGCCGGTGGATGTTATGGCCGCTGCTGGCGTAGCGGTCCGGCAGGTTCTCGGCACGCACACCGTTGTTGATCGGGTACCAGCTGGTGCCGTTATCGTCGCTGCGGTAGGCGCCGCCGGCGGAGACCGCCGCATACAGCCGCCCCGGCACCGATTGCGAACAGGTGATGGAATGCACCGAAAAGCCGCCCTTCGCGGGCTCCCAGGTATTTCTGGTGGGATGCTCGTTAAGGCTGGTCACGGGTTGCCAGCTGCCGCCCGCGTCGCGGCTCACGAAAAGCCCGGCCGGGTCAATGCCCGCATACAGCAGCCCGGGCTGCGCCGCCGGGCCGGTCGCAAGATACCAGATGCTGCGCAGGCCTTCGGCGGACGCATCGGGCGGGTGCCGGGGTACTTCGCTGAGGGAGGTCCAGTCAACGCCCGCGTTGTCGCTGCGGTAGATGTGAGCGCCCCAGATCAGATGCCAGGCGGCGGCATGGACAACGCGCGGCCGCATCGGATCGAAGCGGGTGTGCAGAATTTCGTAGCCTGCGATGGCCGGACCAGCCATGGTCCACTGCCGACGTTCCCTGTCACTGACCAGACGGAACAGGCCCTTCTGCGTCCCCACCAGCACGACGACGCGCGTGCCGCGGGGAGAGGCCGGTGGTCGTGACATTCAGTTACCCTTTCTGTTCAGATGTTCAGCAGGCCCACATTGCAACAGAATTTTCCCACCGGGGCGACGATGCCCTGCTGGTACACTCCGGACATGACGATACTTGAACTGGGCGCATCCGTGTTGCAGCGTATTCGCTCCGAGGCCGAGGCGCGGTACCCGGAGGAGGCTTGCGGGCTGTTGCTGGGCCGCGAACAGGGGCAGGTACTGGAGGCGCTGGCGATGGCCAACCAGGCCGAAGACCGGCGCCGCGCCTACCTGATTGACCCCGAGCAGCACCTGCGGACCGAGCTGCGTGCCCGGGAGCGCGGGTTGACGGTGATCGGCGTCTGGCACAGTCATCCGGACGGCCGCCCCGTCCCGTCGGTGACCGATACTGAAAGCGCCTGGCCGGACTGGCATTATGTGATTGCCGCCGTCGAGGCCGGCCAGGCGCGGGAAATACGGGCATGGATGCTGCGTGAGAGCAGATTCGAAGAAGAGGTGATCCATCCGTGACCACTGTCACCGTACGCATACCGGCGCCGCTGCGCGGTTATACCGATGGCGCCGCCGAGGTGCAGGCCCAGGGGGCCACCGTAGCCGAGGTGCTGCAGGAACTTGCGGCCCGGCATGACGGCCTGATGCAGCGCGTCGTGACTCCGGAGGGCGAGCTGCGGCGCTTCGTCAACCTGTTCCTGGATGGCAACCGCGTGGGCGCGGACGGCCGCCTGGACGCGCCGGTGCGTGACGGCACCGTACTGTCCATCATTCCGGCGGTGGCCGGCGGTGCCGGCCGCGCCAGCGATGCCCGGCTGGAGGCGTTGCGCCGGGAAATACCGGAGGTCACACCGGAGCAGGCCCACGCTCTGCAGGGCGACGGCGCGGTGCTCGTGGACGTGCGCGAGCAGGACGAGATTGCCGCCGGCAGCCCGCAGGGCGCCCTGCACATGGGCCGGGGTTATCTGGAGCTGCGCATCGAGGATGCGGTGCCGGATCTGGAGCGGCCCATTCTTACCCTGTGCGGAGGCGGCACGCGCTCGCTGTTCGCCGCCGAGGATCTGAAACGGTTGGGGTATCGCAACGTGCAGTCTGTGGCCGGCGGCTTCAACGGCTGGAAGAACGATGGGTTGCCGTTCGAGGTGCCGCGGATGCTGGATGCCGCCGCCCGCGAGCGTTATTCCCGCCATCTGCTGATGCCGGAGGTGGGTGAGCAGGGGCAATTGCGGCTCATGGACAGTCGCGTGCTGCTGATCGGCGCCGGCGGCCTGGGCTCGCCGGCGGCGCTGTACCTGGCCGCTGCGGGCGTGGGCACGCTCGGTATCCTTGATCATGACGTGGTGGATCGCAGCAATCTGCAGCGCCAGATTCTGCATGCCGACGACCGCGTGGGCATGCCCAAGGTGGAGTCGGCCCGCGTCGCCATTCATGCACTGAACCCGGACGTCAAGGTCAATCTGCACGAGACCTTTCTGGACAGCAACAATGTGGACGACATTTTTTCCGGCTACGACGTGGTGGTGGACGGCGCCGACAATTTCCCTACTCGTTATCTGATCAACGACGCCTGCATCAAGCACGGCCTGCCGAACGTGCATGGTGCCGTGTTCCGCTTCGAGGGACAGGTCAGCGTGTTCTGGCCCGGTCGTGCGGGTAGCCCCGGCCCCTGCTATCGCTGTCTTTTCCCGGAGCCGCCGCCGCCGGAACTGGCACCGTCATGCGCCGAGGCCGGGGTGCTGGGCGTGCTGCCGGGTGTTATCGGCCTATTGCAGGCGGTGGAGACGGTCAAGCTGCTGCTGGATGTCGGCGAGCCACTGGTCGGCAGGCTGCTGTTCTACGACGGTCTGGCGGGGCGGTTCACCGAGCTGCGGATGGAAGCGGACCCGGGGTGTGCGTACTGCGGCGAGGGCAAGGCGTTTCCGGGGTACGTGGATTACCAGGGCTTCTGCGCTGTCGGCCGCTAGCCTTCTGCTTACGCAGGATGGCTGGAGCGCAGCGATGTCCACCCTGCGCAATTGCAGTATCCAGCTCCGTTTGTACAAGCGTCACATCATGATGCCTTCGAATGGCTGCACGTCCACGTACTGTCCCGCCTCTACCGCGCCTGACGCGTGTGGAATGACGATGAAACAGTTGGCCATGCTCACGGAGTGCAGGATGCCGGAGCCCTGGGCGCCGGTGTTGCTGACGGTGAGTTCGCCGTTGGCGTCCTGTTGCAGAATACCGCGCTGGAATTCCGTGCGGCCCGGGCGCTTGCGCAGGCGGTGGGTGGTACGCACCCGGAAGCGCAGGGGTTTATAAATCGTCTCGCCCATGAGCCGGCGTAGCGCGGGCTGTACGAACTGGTACCAGGTGGCCACCACGGATACCGGGTTGCCGGGCATGCCGAAGAAGCGCGCGCGGCCGATGGTGCCGAAGGCCATGGGGCGGCCCGGCCGCATGGCGATCTTCCAGAAATCCACCTTGCCCAGTTTGCCGAGTATGGTCTTGACGTGGTCGGCTTCGCCAACCGATACGCCGCCGGAGGTGATGATGGCATCGGCAAACGACGCGGCATCGCTGAATGCCCGCTCGACCGTGTCCGGATCGTCCGCGACCACGCCCATGTCCGTGGCCTCGACGCCGAGGCGTTCCAGCACCGCGTGCAGGGTGTAGCGGTTGCTGTCGTATATCTGGCCCGGCCCAAGCGCCGTGCCGGCGGAGCGCAGTTCGTCGCCGGTGGAGAAATAGGCTACCCGAAGCCTGCGCCAGACGCTGATCTCCACCAGACCCAGCGAGCCCAGCATGCCCAGTTCGGCGGGGCCGATGCGCTTGCCGGCGGGCAGCACACGCTGGCCGCGGGCGAAGTCCTCGCCCGCGGGGCGGACGTTCTGTCCCGGTTCATTGTCCGCGCCGATGCGGACCTCATCGCCATGGCGTTCAGCCTTTTCCTGCATGACCACGGTGTCGGCGCCCTCGGGTATGGGCGCGCCGGTCATGATGCGTACGCATTCACCGGGTTTCAGCGCCTCGGTATGAGTGTGTCCGGCCAGTACTCTTGCCACCACCCGCAACGTGGTGACTCCGGTGGTGGCGAGATCCGCACGGCGCAACGCGTAGCCGTCCATGGCGGCGTTGTCGTGGGCGGGCACGTCGACGTCGGAGTGAACGTCCTCGGCCAGCACCCGGCCCAGCGCACGGCGGACATTGACGCGCTCCTTGCCCTGTACGGGCGCAATGTCGGTCAGAATCCGATCCCAGGCCTGATCCACGGTCAGGGAGACTGGATCGGCGTCATCTTCGCAGGAGGGTGCCTGCGCTATGCGGTCGGCTTGTTCGGTCATTGTGTCGAAGTCCTGTAGTCGAGCCCTGGTCGTGGCGGGTATGCTGGCTTTCCTTGTATTCAACCCGAGGAACAGCCCGCATGGTAGACCAGGATGCACTGAACATGCAGATCCGCAAGTTTCTGAAGCAGGTCGGCGTAACGTCGCAGCGCGAGATCGAGCAGGCGTTGAGCCAGGCCGTCGAGAGCGGCCGGCTGCAGGGTAGCGAGCGGTTGTCGATGACCATGACGCTTACCGTTGACGGCCTGTCGCTAAGCCACTCCGTGCAGGGAGAGCTGGATCTGTCGCAGTGATCTGCCGCGGTCATTCGGCCCAGATCACCCGCCCGGTGTCCGTGAATTCGTAGCCGCCCAGGGACGCCGCGAGCTTCAGGGTGGCGTCGCTGCGGAGTTCATCGAGCAGCTCCCGGAACAGGCGGCGGAAGTAGACGCCACGGTACAGCACCAGGTCAAACGCTTCCCAACCGACGGAGACAAAGGCCAGCCCGTATTCACGGGCGCTGCTGCGTGCGCCGGGGGCGATGTCGCCGATGTTCATGGCCAGTTGCGAGGCGGCTTCCCGTTCCGACAGGGCGACGGCGGTGGTGCGCTGTTCGATCACCTTTGCATCGAGCCGCTGGCGGCTCAGCGTTTCCTGCAGGTAACGCTGAGAGCCCGAGCCTTGCTGTCGGACCACCCAGCGCAACGGCGCCTGCAGCAGGCGGCCGAGATCCTGCTCCTGACGCTCCGCGCGCACCATCAGGCCCTGTTCGCGCCGGCATATCCGCACCAGCGCCCAGTCATGATGTTGCGGGTACTGGTTGATCAGGGCCGCATGCCGATTCTGGCTTTCGTCCGCCGGACCCCAGTGCACGGCACAGATATCGGCACGATGGCGGGCCAGCAGAGACAACCCCAGAGCGGTGCCGGTGCAGCTGTAGCTGATGTGGGCCTGAGCCTTGATGCGGCGGGCCAGGTTCATGATCACGCGACTGAGCAGGGGGTCGTCGCCGCCGGCGACGGCCAGACGGTCGGTGAGCACGCCGCCGTAGCTCGATTCAAGCAGCCAGCGGTCGACCAGATCCCGCGGGAACATCCACTTGCCGGTGACCTTGGTGGCCGGGATGTTGCCTTCGTTGACCAGGGAGTAGATCTTCTTCTCGTTCAGATGAAGGTAATCGGCTACCTGGCGCACGTTCATGAACCGAGGCAGCGCTTGCCCCTGTCGGTCCGCTGCCAGGCTGTTTCCATTTCCCAGATGTCCTGTTAGCGATTCCATGGTGCAGCCCCGCAGTCCGAATGACCTCCGTCAGGCAACCCGATCAGCCGCCGGTCACGTTCATGTGACGGAAAATCACGGGTTTGACGTCCAGGTTGAAATCATGACCGCGCGGCTTGATCTCCATGGCGGCGACAATCGCTTCCTTGAGTCGGTCAATATCGCCCGGGTGGGTGCGAAGCACACGCTTGAGGTCGACTGAGTGCTCCTGGCCGAGACACAGCAGCAACCTTCCCTCGGTGGTGACGCGCACGCGGTTGCAGCTTTCGCAGAAGTTGTGGCTATGAGGCGAAATGAAGCCCACGCGCGAATGCGCATCGGGAATACGGAAATATTTCGACGGACCACCGGTGGTTTCCGTGGTGGGGATCAGCGCGTAGCGGCTGGAGATGCGTTCGCGAACCTCGTCGGAGGACATGTAGACCTCGGCCCGGTCGTGATCCTCGATCGCCCCCAGCGGCATCTCCTCGATGAAGCTGATATCCATGTCCCGCTTGACGACGAAATCGACGAGATCGAGGATCTCGTCGTCGTTGCGGTTTTTCATGGCCACGGCATTGATCTTGATCTTGCGAAAACCGGCGGCCCGCGCCGCGTCGATGCCGCGCAGGACCTTGTCCAGTTTTCCGGTGCGGGTAATGCGGTGAAAACGTTCCGGGTCCAGGCTGTCAAGGCTGATGTTGATGCGCTGAACGCCCGCCTCGCGCAGCGGAACGGCGAGCCGGTCGAGTTGCGAACCGTTGGTGGTAATGGTCAGGTCGTTCAGCCCTGGCAACCGGCCGAGCTCCCGGAACAGCCAGATGACGTTATTGCGGACCAATGGTTCGCCACCGGTGATACGCATCTTGTTGACGCCCAATTCGGTGAAGGCGCGGCCGATGGTGGCGAGCTCTTCCAGAGTCAGTACCTGGGCCTTGGGCAGAAACGTCATGTCCTCGCTCATGCAGTAGACACAACGAAAATCGCAACGGTCGGTCACCGAAATGCGCACATAGGTTACGTGCCGGCCAAAGCGGTCTACCAGGGCCGGCTTGCTTTCGGGGGACGACGTCATGGAGCACTGCCTCTGTGGAATTTGAATCGGTATGCCGATGAATCACGGCCTCAGCGGAATGCGGCGACCAGACTGCCCAGTCTCGCTGCTTGGGTTTACCCATACAAGTATCGTGCCTCGAGCGCTTGATTCTCTCCGGACTTTGGTGATCGGGATTATTTGCCGTCAGGCTCTGAAATTGTGCATGGCACCATGGGGCATTTTGTCGCAGGCTTTGCGCAAATGGGTACATGCGTCTCGATGCCGGCGAGGCCGTGGTTGGTCCGAAACAGCCTAAGCCGTGACGTTCATGTTTCATTTTGCTGGCTGGCCATACTGGTACGGTACCTGCATAGGATTACCTGAGACAGACATGCGTCAGCGTTTTACGACACGGGAGCAACGCGATTACATGACGGAAAACCACGCGCCACGGCACTGGGGAAGCGAATCGATTCTGCCCGTGTCAGTCATGACCGGGCACCTGGACAATGAGCGGGGTGTCCGCGGCTGGCGTGTCATGGGCGTGGTGGTCGGTGATCGCTTTGCCAGTGACGACGTCAGGAGCCTGCGCATGCGCTCCGGGCCGGAGGGCGATCTCTATCTGTGGATGGGTTTCAGCCTGCGCCTGCGTATACCTAAGGCAACCGACTACTCGCTGAACATCATGGCGGAAAGGCCGAGCGCCTATGTCATCGCCCGCCATGAGGACGATGGCCTGCGGCCGCTGCATGTCACGGTCAGCCTGGATGAAGCTCAGAATCTGGATGCGACCGATCTCAGGGACTCGAGCGAACAAGTGTATCCGGTGGTCATGCCGCCGGAGGTCTATCGCTGGGTTGAGGAGTTCGTGCTCGAGCACTACGTGCCCCACAAGCGCAAGAGGCGGGGCAAGAAGCGCAGCAAGGCGCTGTTCGATGCTGAAGTGGGTGATTCCGCCGGAGATGAGGCATGACAGGTAGTGATCGCGGCTATACGTGGCGGCCAGAAACGGCGTTGAAGGAATCGGAGCCGGATCCAGGCGCTGGTTTCATCGGCCGTTGGTCCCGGCGCAAGACGGAAGTTTCCCGCGGTGAAGTGGTGGAGGAACTGCCGGCGGTCGCCGATGCAGGGGAAGATGTCGAGTCGGAAGAGGATGCAGGCCCGCGAATCGATCCTCGAACCGGCAAGGAATTTGACGAGCTGACCGACGAGGATATGCCGCCGGTCGAGTCGCTGGATACGTCCTCGGACCTGAGCGTGTTCATGGCCCGGAACATCTCGCCGGCACTACGAATGAAGGCGCTGAGCAAGGTCTTCCACCAGCCGCAGTACAACGTGATCTGCGTGTGCGCGGAGTACGCCGACGACTACACCAATTTTGAAGCGTTGGGCGATATCGTGCCCCACGACATGAAGTCCGCGATTGCGCGGGAAGCGGAGAAGCTGCGTCAGCGCCTGCTCGGCCGGGGCGAGGAGATCACCCCTGAAGAGGCCGAGGCCAGGATCGTCCAGGAGACGCGCGGCGAGCGTCCGCAGGATTTCCCGGACGACGAAGAGCTGCACAAGTGGAACACGGAGGTGACCGCGCAGGACGGCGACGAGGATGACAATGAAAGTGACCGGCATGCCGGCACAGAGGTGACATGACGGATTTGCTGGACGTCTATGAAGACATGCGCCTTGCCACCGTGGGTAATAGTGGCAAGGCCCGCAATGCTGCGCTTCGCGCTGGTGCCGACGTCGAGACCGAGGCGACGTCGCTGGTTGGGTACCGCTCCGCCGGGTATCTGCTCATCATCGGCGGGGAGTCGGCCGCACGTGCCGCCGCCGAGGCGCTGGGCGGCAGCGTGCACAAGACACTGCTGGTAACGGACGCGCCGGATGGCGCCGGCGCCATCGACGACGCGCTGGTGGTGCTAAGGGGGTCGCTCGCGGGACTGGAGGGGCACCTGGGCAAGTTTGTCGCGCGGATGCAGACGCCCAATGGCCAGGCGCTGAATCTGTCCGAGCTCAACGGTACCGCTCACCCGTACTTCGACCTGGTTCTCGATCTGCAGGACACCCCGGCCATGTCCGCCGAGGTGCCGCCGTTCGGCTATTACGCCCCGGCCGGGAACGAAGCACGGCTGCAGCGGGCGCTGGCTGAAATACCGGAAATGACCGGTGAATTCGAAAAGCCGCGCTTCTTCAATTACAACCCGGATATCTGCGCCCATGGCGACAGCGGCCTGACCGGTTGCACGCGCTGCCTGGATGCCTGCCCAACCGGGGCCATCACCTCGCTGGGCGATCTGGTGGATGTGGACCCCTACCTCTGCCAGGGCGGCGGCAGCTGCGCGGCGGCCTGCCCCACGGGCGCCATGATTTACGCCTACCCGGGGCCGCGGGATCAGTTGGCCCGAATCCGGGCAATGCTTGCTGCCTATCGGCAGGCAGGCGGGGAGACGCCGGTGCTGCTGTTCCATGATGAGGAGCAGGGCGCCGAGCTGTTGCGTGAGGCGGCGGCGGATCTTCCCGAGCATGTGCTGCCGGTACGTGTCGCCGAGATCGGGGCCGTCGGTATGGACATCTGGCTGGCCGGTATGGCCTACGGTGCCGCCGGCGTCGTGTTGCTGGATACACCGGCGGTGGCCGCGTCGGTGCGGCGTGAGCTGGAATCCCAGATCAGCTATACCCGGCCGCTCATGCAGGGTATGGGCCTGGAACCGCTGCGGCTGCAGCTGTTGCCCGCTGGTCAGGGCGGTGCCGCCGAGTGGTTCGTCACGCAGACCGCGTACGCGCCGATTGGCAACCCGGCCGCGTTTGAAACCTTCAACGAGAAGCGCAGCACCCTGCGCCTGGCTATTGACCATCTGCATCAGCAGGCCGAGGCGCCGGCAGCCGAGATGGCCATGCCGGTGGGCGCGCCGTTCGGTCAGGTGCTGGTCAACGGCGATGCCTGCACGCTGTGCATGTCCTGCCCCCAGGTCTGTCCGACACGGGCACTGACAGATGCCGGCGACAAGCCGCAGCTGAATTTCACTGAAGACCTTTGCGTGCAGTGCGGGCTTTGCCAGACCGCCTGCCCGGAGGATGCCATCACCTTGCAGCCGCGTTACCTGTTCGATGCCGAGCAGCGGCGCCGGCCGCGGGTGCTGAACGAAGAAGAGCCTTTCCATTGCATCAGCTGCGGCAAGGCCTTTGCCACCGCCAGCGTGATCGGTCGCATGACGGAAAAGCTCCAGGGACACCACATGTTCCAGTCCGAGGACAGTCTGCGGCGGTTGAAGATGTGTGGCGACTGCCGGGTGACGGACATGTTTGCCGATGATCTCAAGGGTGGGTCCGTGCCGAAGGTTTACGGCATGGAGTCGAAGTGATGGTGGGAGCCGGGCCGATGGTAAACAAGAACACGCAGGCAGCACCGCACAGCGACGAGGATCCGCGGCAGGATCAGCTCCGGGCCGGTACCTGGAGCCTGCTCGGCAACCTGCTGGCGGCCGTGCCGACAGCGGATGTGCTGGCCCTGCTGCGGCAGGTTGAGGATGCGGGTCATGCCACCGACGGCGTCGGTGGTGCCTGGGCGACGCTGCGGCTTGCCGCGGAGCGCGCACGGCCGGAGCGTCTGGCCGAGGAATATCAGGATGTGTTCATCGGTGTCGGCGGCGGTGAGATTACGCCTTATGCCTCCTGGTACATGACGGGGTCGCTGCTGGAGCGGCCTCTGATACTGCTCCGGCAGGACATGGAGGCATTGGGCATGGAGCGACAGCAGGGGGTTACGGAGCCGGAAGACCATGCCGCGGCGATCTGCGAGGCGATGGCGCTGGTAATCAGTGATCCCGACGTGTCGTTCGCGTGGCAAAGGGAATTCTTCCAGCGCCACATCGACCCGTGGATGGGACGGTTTTTCAAGGAATTGCAGGAGGCGCCATCGGCCAGCTTCTATGGGGCGGTCGGTTGTCTGGGCGAGGAGTTCGTCCGTCTGGAGCAACGTTATTTCTCCATGCTGGCCTGAACACGGTGACGGCTCGCAGGGTACTGAACGATTAGACACTGTTGAGAGAAGGCTTATGTCCATGCGCATTGAACATGGTGAGGAGGAGGCTGGTATGAAAGCGCCAGAGAACAATGAAAAAGGGGTCGAGGCCCGGCGTAAGTTCCTGAAGACGATGGCTGCGACCGGTGGTGCCGCGGCAGTCGCCCTGAGCGCCGGCACGGCCGTGGCTGGAGTGCGGGAAGAAGCGGAACCGACAGCTTCCAGCGAGAAGCACGGTTATAAAGAAACCCAGCACATCAAGGACTACTACGCCAAGGCGAGTTTCTGACGCCGGCGGGCGGATAACACGCCCGGCGCGTCAAACCGTTTTCGTGTGGAGGAGGGTCACCATGAAATTAATCAAGAAAACCGCTGCGCAGGCCGCTGCCCCGGCTCCAGGTATCCTGGGCAGAGCCATCGGTCGGCGTACATTCCTGCAGGGGTCCGGCCTTGCCGTCGGCGGCGTTGCCGTTGCCGGCCTGCTGCCCACCAGCATGGTCAAGAAGGCCCACGCGGCCAGACGCATCGATCCCACGGCTGAAATCGTGCACAAGAAGTCGGTGTGCGGGCACTGTTCGGTCGGTTGCGGCGTGATAGCCGAGATCCAGAACGGTGTCTGGGTCGGGCAGGAGCCCAACTTCGACAGTCCCATCAACCTCGGCGCGCACTGCGCCAAGGGCGCGGCGCTGCGTAATCATGGCCACAGCACCCGGCGTACCAAGTACCCGATGAAGATGGTTGATGGCCGCTGGACCCGCCTCAGCTGGGAACAGGCCATCGAGGAGATCGGCGACAAGCTGCTGCAGATCCGCGAGGAGTCCGGCCCGGATTCACTGTGGTTTGCGGGATCGTCCAAGGCCAGCAATGAAGGCTCGTATCTGCAGCGCAAGTTCGCGGCCTTCTGGGGCTCCAACAACTGCGACCACCAGGCGCGCATCTGTCACTCGACCACGGTGGCGGGTGTTGCGAACACTTGGGGTTACGGGGCCATGACGAACTCGTACAACGACATGAACAAGGCGAAGTGCATCATCATGTGCGGCTCCAACGCCGCCGAGGCACATCCGGTTGCCATGCAGATGATCCTGCGCGGCAAGGAGGCCGGCGCCAAGCTGATTGTCATGGATCCGCGCTTCACCCGCACGGCAGCCCATGCGGACGCCTACGTGCGCTTCCGCTCCGGCACCGACGTGGCGTTGATCTGGGGCGTTCTCTGGCACGTCTTCGAGAATGGCTGGGAAGACGAAGGCTACATTCGCAGCCGCGTTTACGGCATGGACAGGGTGCGCGAGGAAGTTGCCAAGTGGACGCCGGATGAAGTGGAACGCGTCACCGGCGTGCCCGAGGAAGGCATCTACGAGGTCGCCAAGACCATGGCTGAAAACCGGCCCGGCACCTTCGTCTGGTGCATGGGCGGCACGCAGCACACGATCGGCAGCAACTACGTGCGTGCGTACAACTGCCTGCAGCTGGCGCTCGGCAACATCGGTGTCTCCGGCGGCGGTGCCAACATCTTCCGCGGCCACGACAACGTGCAGGGCGCGACGGATATCGGCCCCAACCCGGACAACCTGCCGGGCTACTATCCCATCAACCAGGTGGGGTGGACGCACTGGAGCCGTGTCTGGGGCGTGGATTACGACTGGCTGGCGAATCGTTTTGATCAGGGTGATTACGACGACGGCAAGGGTGGTACGGCGAAACCCATGAACACGGGTGGTATCACGGTGTCCCGCTGGATCGATGGTGTCCTGGAGGACAAGGACAACATCTCCCAGAAGGACAACATCCGTGCCGTGATGATGTGGGGCCATGCGCCGAACTCCCAGACCCGTGGTCCGGAAATGAAGCGCGCAATGGAGATGCTGGATCTGCTGGTGGTCATCGACCCGTATCCGTCGGTCACCGCTGTACTGCACGACCGGAAGAACAATACGTATCTGTTGCCGGCCGCCACGCAGTACGAACAGTCCGGCTCGGTCACGGCGTCGAACCGCTCCATCCAGTGGCGTGAGAAGATCATCGATCCGCTGTTCGAGCACAAGCCGGACTCGGAAATCGCCTATCTGCTTGCGAAGAAGCTGGGCTTTGCCGATGAGATGTTCAAGAACTACGACATGGAAGGCGACCTGCCCACGCCGGAGAGCATTTTGCGCGAGGTCAACCGCGGTACCTGGTCGATCGGTTACACCGGCCAGAGCCCGGAACGCCTGAAGGCGCACATGCGCAATCAGCACACGTTCGACGTGGAGTCTCTGAAGGCGCAGGGCGGCGAACTGGACGGCGAGACCTACTGCCTGCCATGGCCTTGCTATGGCACGCCGGAGCTCAAGCATCCGGGTACCCATGTGCTTTATGACACCAGCAAGCACATCATGGAAGGCGGCGGTAACTTCCGCGCCAACTTCGGCACCGAGCGGGACGGTGAAACACTGCTGGCCGAGGGCTCCTGGTCCAAGGGTGCCGAGATCGAGGGTGGTTACCCGCAGTTCACGGCGGATCTGCTCAAGCAGCTTGGCTGGTGGAACGATCTCACGGCCGACGAGAAGCGGGAAGCCGAGGGCAAATCCTGGACGACCGACCTTTCCGGTGGCATTCAACGGGTTGTCATGGCCCGCGGCTGTCATCCGTTCGGTAATGCCAAGGCCCGTGCTTTCGTCTGGAACTTCCCGGACGCTGTGCCGATTCACCGTGAGCCCCTGTACACCCCGCGGTACGACCTGGTGTCGGAATTCCCGACCTACGAGGATCGCAAGGTGTTCTACCGTTTGCCGACACGCTGGAAGTCGGTTCAGGCCCGCGATTACTCACGTGAGTTCCCGCTGGTTCACACCTCCGGCCGTATGGTCGAGTACGAAGGCGGTGGCGAGGAAACGCGCTCCAACCCGTGGCTTGCCGAGCTGAAGCAGGACATGTTCGTGGAGATCAATCCCGCGGATGCCAATGATGCAGGCGTGCGCGACGGTCAAATGGTCTGGCTGGAAGGCCCGGAAGGCGGGCGTATCCGGATCAAGGCACTGGTGACCGATCGTGTCGGGCGAGGGACCGTGTTCTCGCCGTTCCATTTCGGCGGGCATTTCCAGGGCGAGGATCTGCTAGGCAAATACCCGTCCGGATCGGCTCCGTACGTGCGTGGCGAATCAACCAATACCGCCACCACCTATGGCTACGACGCCGTGACGATGATGCAGGAAACGAAGACGACCCTGTGTCGTGTCACCGCCGCCTGATAACGATTCGAGAGGAGAGCCGTCATGGCGAGAATGAAATTTCTGTGTGATGCGGAACGCTGCATCGAGTGCCAGGCGTGCGTGACCGCGTGCAAGAACGAGCACGAAGTACCCTGGGGCGTGAACCGTCGGCGCGTCATCGTGATGAACGATGGCCAGCCGGGTGAAAAGTCGGTGTCGGTGGCTTGCATGCACTGTACCGACGCGCCTTGTGCCGCTGTCTGTCCGGTGGACTGTTTCTACACCACCGCGGACGGCATCGTGCTTCACGACAAGGACCTGTGCATCGGTTGTGGTTACTGCTTCTACGCCTGCCCGTTCGGAGCGCCGCAGTACCCGCAGCAGACCGCCTTCGGCGTGCGAGGCAAGATGGATAAGTGCACCTTCTGTGCCGGTGGCCCGGAAGAGGCACATTCCCAGGCCGAGCTCACCAAGTACGGCACCAACCGCGTCGAGGAGGGCAAGCTGCCGCTGTGTGCGGAGATGTGCTCCACCAAGGCGCTGCTGGCAGGTGATGGTGACGTAGTTGCCGACATCTACCGCAAACGCGTGATGTCGCGCGGTGGCCGGCCCCAGACCTGGGGCTGGCAGGCGGCGTACGGTCAGGAGGCCTGACGCGAGGCAGGCACCGCCCCCTGGTCGGGGCGGTGCCGTGCCTTTCATTCGGAGTTTCCTGATCTACGTTTGAGAACTAGAAGGAGCGTCGCTATGCCGTTTAAGTCATCACTGGCCGCAACCACGGTGCTGGGCGTTGCCCTGGCCCTGTCGGGGTGTGGCTCCGATGTCACCATGTATCAGCCTGGCGAATATCAGGGCAAGCAGGACGCCTCCGCCTCCCAGGAGGCCGCCGAACGGCGGGAAGGTGATCTGCGCAATCGTGCCGAATCCGGCTTCGCCGACAGGTAGGTGCCGAGGAGTACGCTATGAATATGCAGACAAATACTGCAATGCAGTCACGCAGATGGCGGTCCATGCTCTGGAGCATGGTCGCTATCGTGGTGCTGGCGATGGCGCTACCGTCCATAGGCTACCTGGTGGCGGATGCCAACCAGGTCTATGGTCCGCAGCGTGATTTCACCGAAGACCGGGCGACCAATCCGCGCTCCGACATGTGGCGGGATGCCCGTGGCGGCGAGGGTGGGTACACCAGTCAGAGCGGCCCTTATGTCACCAACACCATGATCTCCAATATCGGGGAGAACTGGCGGCAGATGCGCACCGGGCCTGTGATGACCTATGGCGGCTGGGCGCTGGTGGTCGTTCTGGTACTGATCAGCCTGTTCTTCGTACTTCGGGGACGGGTGAAGATCGACGACGGCCGTGCCGGGATGACGGTGGTACGCTGGAAGGCCTACGAGCGCTTCCTGCACTGGTTCACGGCATTGAGTTTCGTGGTGCTCGCCATCACGGGCCTTAGCCTGCTGTTCGGGCGGACGGTGTTGATTCCGTTGCTTGGGCATACCGGTTTTGCCAGTTACGCACAGTTTTCCATGAACGTGCATAACGCGCTGGGGCCGGTCTTCTCCCTTGCCGTTCTGACCATGATCGTGTTGTGGATCAAGCACAACATTCCGAACCGGACCGATCTGCAGTGGTTCAGAGAGGGGGGTGGCATCGTCGGCAAGCAGCATCCGTCCGCGGGCAAGATGAACGGTGGCGAGAAGGCCTGGTTCTGGGGTGGCGTATTCGCCCTTGGCCTGATCGTGAGCGTTTCCGGCTTTATCATGGTGTTCCCCAATCTGGCCTTCCAGACGCGTGACATCATGGCCTGGTCGAACATCACCCACGCGGTGGCGGCGATTGCATGGATCTGCCTGTTCTTCGGTCACGCCTATATCGGTACCCTGGGTACCGAAGGGGCGCTGGAGGGCATGACTCGTGGCCGCGTCGACGTCAACTGGGCCAAGCAGCATCACGACCTCTGGTATGAAGAGGTCGTTGCCAATGGCGAGAAGCCGGTCTCGGAGGAAGATCTGCGGCTGCGCAAGTTGGGGCAGGCACCGGGTGGCGCGGCAGGGCAGGCCAGCCACTGACGGTATTGCCGGAGTGACTTGTCAGACGGCAGGGAGCGAGTTCCCTGCCGTCTGCTGTTTCAGGGGCAGGAAGAAGCATGAAGTTTCCGCGCGTCGCACGCCTGGACGACACTGACGAGCACGTCTACACACTGGCCGCGGACGTCGGTGAACCGGCCGTGCCGGGCACGTTTGTCTACACGTTCACGGATGGCGACCCCGCCGAACTGCAAGGCAAGCAGAAGCAGGCCTTCAGGCATGCGTTTCTCGGTACCGGCAGCTTTGGCTGGGCAACCGTGGTGACCGTTTCGGACATCACCGAGGCCGAGTACAAGGGCGTGATCGAGGCGCTCGCGCATCACTTCGTGGAACATTATGGCGCGCCTTCACTGGAGGCGGCGTTGCCGATCGCGCGCGAAGAGGCGGATTATGCCGCGGGACTGTGCGAGTACGAAGTAAACACGGTGCTTGCCCTGGATCGTGTGGTCAGTGGTGACGGCATTCACGAGAGCTTCAAGGTCATCAAGCCGCGGGCGAACTGGCAGGGTGGTGAGGTGCGGATCTGGTCGATGGAGGAAGAAGACAGATAGGCGCCTTGTTCATCTCCACGGGGATATGTTCTCCGCATTGTCCGCGCTCAGGCGCATCCATCTTCATTCGGCGTCATGGCATGGGCTACTGAAGTCGCCGCATTCCGGTTTTCCTCCAATAGCCCCTCGATCACGCCCCGCCGATCGGCGGCGGAGCGGTTCTGGCTCATCTTCCATTTGCCTACCAGGCGCGTGATGCGAAGCTCGACACCCACGATGGCGCGCAGCATCCCGGCTGTGTATTCCGCCGGCGCGTCCGAAACATTCCAGGGCGCAGCCCGGCCCGCTTCATGCTGCCTGGTCAGGTCGTCGACGAGGCGCCTCAACCAGTCTCCGTCTTCAATGAAGCGCAGCCGTCCATAGGCATGGACGACAGCATAGTTCCAGGTCGGCACGACCTTGCCGTGGGCCTGCTTTGACGGGTACCAGGCAGGCGAGATATACGCGTCCGGGCCTTGAAAGATAACGAGGGCTTCGGTATGAAGCAATGCAGCCCGCCATGCCGGGTTGGAGCGTGCAAGATGACCGCGCAAGATTCCGTTAGGTTGTGGCTTGGTGTCCAGCGCAAAGGGCAAGTGGTTGGCCTCGATGCCGTCCGTCGTCGTGGTAATGAGGGCCCCGAATGCGTGTTCGCGGATGAACGCGTGTAGCTTCCCGGTCCGTGTTTCCGCGAAATGTGTCGGAACGTACATTCGAATTCCCCTGGGTCGACGTAGCCGAGACGCTGAATCAGAGCGCGAGCGTCTCACTTTGCAATAGCCACCAGATCGTGTCCAGCCGGTTGGACGAGGCATCGGATCGGCGGTAGACGGCTATTCCGATGTCCAGACTCTCGAGTGCGCCCTCCAGCGACAACAGTGCGCCACTCTCCAGTTCCCGTTCGATCAGGGCGCGAGGAAGCCAGGCCACACCGATCCCCGCCAGCGCCATTTCCTTGAGCCCAACGGTGAAGGCGGATTCGCACACGGTTTCGATGGTATGGGCCCGGGCCGTCGCCCGCAGTGGGCCGGTACGGATGGCCTGGCCCAGGAAGCTGTCCTCGGGGTAGCCGAGCAGTTTCAGAGAATTGTCCTTTCGCGGATCAAACAGCGGCTGTTGATAGTCCCCCGGTGCGGAAACCGGCACCAGGCGATCGCTGCCGACAACGATGCGTTGCATGTCCGGCACCTGGTCCGAGAGCGCTTCAGCTTCGGTCTCGAAGCACAGTAACAGCTCGGCCTCTCCCCGGTTGAGCTGTGCAATGCACTCATCCCTGTTTGCCGCTCGCAGACGAAAACCTACCTCCGGTCGTCTGGTATGAATGAAGCCGAGCAGCTTTGGCAAGTGGGTCACCATCAGGGTGTGCTGGGTAACCAGCGCAATACGCTGCCCGGCCAGCGCATCCGCACGCATCTGCCCGCGTAGCTCGTGGCAGCGGTTCACCAGCCTGCGCAGCGCTGGCTCGTAACGGGTGGCCGTGTCGGTCAGGCGCAGTTGATGGGTGCCACGAGAAACCAGTTTCACTCCCAGCCAGTCCTCGAGCATGCGAATGCGCCTGGAGAACGCGGGCTGTGACACATTCCGCAGCATCGCTGCGCGGGAGAACGTGCGTGCATCGACAAGCGCCACGAAGTCTTCAACCCAGGCGAGTTTCATGGTGGAGATGCCCCATGTTGCAAGCGTGATGCAAAAAACGCATAAATGTTAATGCAATCGGCATTGGAAGGAAATCATCACGGCCCCTAATATGATCTCAAACTATTGAAAGATAAGCATGCAAACAAAGGTGCTCCCAAGGCGCCGATTGTGTTTTTCCAACTCACTATTACATATCAACATATTTATCGTATTGGAGATCCGGATGCATCTGTCCCGTTTCAATCGCCTGCATTTTGCCCATCTGCCGACGCCGCTGGAGCCGATGAAGAATCTGAGCGCCCATCTGGGCGGTCCGAACATCTGGATCAAGCGGGATGACTGTACGGGGCTTTCCAGCGGCGGCAACAAGACGCGCAAGCTCGAGTTTCTGATGGGGGATGCGCTGCATGTTGGCGCGGATGCGGTGATTACCCAGGGCGCAACGCAGTCCAACCACGCGCGCCAGACCGCGGCCATCGCCGCCAGGCTCGGGCTCGCCTGTCACATCTTGCTTGAAGACCGCACCGGGAGTACCGATCCCAATTACAACTACAACGGCAACGTCCTGCTCGATCAGCTCCACGGTGCCGCGCTCGCCGTGCGTCCGGGCGGAACCGATATGCACAAGGCGATGGAGAGTCTGGCCGATCAGCTTTGCGCGGATGGCAACAAGCCGTACGTTATTCCCGGTGGCGGCTCTAATGAAATTGGTGCCCTCGGCTATGTGGACGCCGCCATGGAGCTGTTGTCTCAGGCTAATTCCATGGGATTGCGGATCGACCACGTGGTGCACGCGACCGGCAGTGCCGGTACCCAGGCGGGGCTGGTGACAGGGTTCAGAGGTACCAACAGCGGCATTCCGGTGCTCGGCATCGGTGTTCGGGCCGCGAGACAGCAGCAGGAGGACAATGTCTTCGCGTTAGCGCAGCGCACCGCCGACTACCTTGGTATCGGCAATGTCGTGCAGCGTGACGACGTGGTAGCGAATTGCGACTATGTGGGGCAAGGCTACGGGATACCCACCGAGGGCATGGTCGAGGCGGTCAACATGCTGGCAAGGCTGGAGGGTATCCTGCTCGATCCGGTGTATTCCGGAAAAGGCATGGCTGGGCTTGTCGACCTGATCCGGAAGGGGCGGTTCAACAAGGAAGAGAACATTGTCTTCGTTCATACCGGCGGCAGCGTATCGCTGTTTGGTTATCCGGACGTGTTTTCGTATCCGGACTATCGTGCCTGACCGCGCTCGTAAACGGCGTCCGCCGAACCAAATAGAGGCTCCTTGAATGAGCACGCTGGCTGAAGATCCCCTTGCCCAGGGCGGCATCGAAGGTTTCGCGCGGCGGCTGCGAGCCGGCGGGATAACGGCGCGTGCGGCGGTCGACGCCTACCTTGATCGGATCGCAGTGCTCGATCCGACGCTGGAAGCATTTATCCATGTAGCCGCTGAGCAGGCGCGGGAATCGGCCGACGGCATTGATCGGCTGCTGGCTGGCGGCACCGATCTCGGCCCGCTGATGGGCGTGCCGGTGGCCATCAAGGACCTGTTCGCGGTTGAGGGCATGCCGACCAGGGCCGGTTCCAACCTCGATCTCGCGGATTGTATCGGCCCGGAGGGTGGTTTTGTCCGGGCGTTAAAGCGCGCAGGCTGCGTGGTGCTTGGCAAGACGCGCACAATCGAGTTCGCCGCCGGCGCGCAGAACCTCATTCACCCGACACCCTGGAACCCCTGTGATGCGAAGACCAGGCGCACCCCGGGAGGCTCGAGTCACGGCTCCGCGGTAGCGATGGCGGCCGGGCTATGCGGGTTTGCCGTCGGTTCGGATACAGGTGGCTCGGTGCGCCTGCCGGCCGCGCTCTGCGGTGTTTTCGGATTGAAGACGTCGATGGGTGTCTGGCCACTGGATGGCATATTCCCCTTGTGTCCGTCCATGGACTCGGTCGGCCTGCTCACCGCCGGCGCGGCGGACGCCGCGATTATCTACCAGGCCCTGGGCGAAGGGTCGAGGATTCACCGCCTGAGCCTGCGCGGCGCCCGCTTCGGCGTGCCGCGGCCGCAGTGTATCGACATGGACGCCGATGTCGCGACGCGTTATGAAACCGCCCTGCAGACCCTGGAGCGCGAGGGCGCCGAGCTGGTTGACGTTGATTGGCCGTCGCCTGCCGAGCAGGACGTGGTGCGCGACATCTTTGCGGCCATGGTTCCGGCGGATCTGATGACGACAATAGGGCAGGACCGCTTCGAAGCTAAACGACAGTCCATCGACCCGGTACCGGTTGTGCGGCTGCAAGGCGCTGCCGATCTGCGTGCCATCGATTATCTGCGGCTGCAGCGGCGCTACCGCGAACTTTCCCGACTCGCCGCGAAACGGATGCAGGGGCTGGATGCGGTCGTGAGCCCGACGACACCGCTGACGCCGCGCCCGGTGTCGGAAGTGGCAACGGTGGACGCGGCGGTGGCCTTCGTGGGCCGGAGTCTGGCGAATGCGAGATCCTGCAATGTTTACGATCTGTGCGCGGTCTCCGTGCCGCTACCAGGTGGGGAAGGTGAGCTGCCCGTGGGCTTGCAGGTCGCCTGTAATGCGGGTAGCGAATCTCCGCTGCTGGCTCTGGCGTGCGCAGTCGAGGCAGCGGTGGGCTTGAGGCAACGACCTGAAATGACGGGTTTTATCCCTGGACGATAGCGGTCTTTCCCAGGAGCGGTCCAGGGCCGGATAGTGCCCGGAGTGCCGGTGCCTGGGTAGTCGATTGTTTGGGTTATCCGGTCAAGTCTTATATAAGTTATAAGTTATACATTGACAGACTTGAGAATTGTTTTTATGTTGACGTGGTAGATTAAACATCTGCTGGCAGTAAGGTGTCGGCGTTTGTCAGGGAAGGAGGGAAAAACCAGGGAACGAGAAAAATCAGATGACAGGTAGGAGTGAGACGCAATGCAACCAATGAAGAAGAAGCTGACTTCGGTGCTCACCGGCGCCGCCGCGACGCTGGGTCTGCTGGCCATGGTCGCCAGCCCCGCTCATGCGGAGTTCCCCGAGAAGGGCTTGAACTACATCAATCCGTTCAGCCCCGGTGGTGAGATCGATATCACCGCCCGTTGGCAGCAGCCGCTGCTGCAGGAATACTTTGACGAAGATGTCACCATTACCTACCGCACTGGCGGCGGCGGTGCCGTGGGCTGGAGCCATCTCAAGGATCAGCCGGCGGATGGCTATACCTTTGCAGGCTTCAGTCTGCCCCATATCATTGCTCAGCCGATGGTGCGCAACCCCGGCTACAAGACCGAAGATCTGAAGCTGATTTATACGTTCCACTCCACGCCGCAGGTGCTGGTGGTGCGTGAGGACAGCCCCTACAAGACCCTTGAGGAGTTCCTCGAAGCAGCCAAGGAAAACCCGGGTGCCGTTACTATCGGGGGTACGGGTACCGCCACTGGTAATCACCTTGGTGCCGTGCGCCTGATGCGCGCCGCCGATATCAATCTGACCTGGATTCCCTTCCCCGGCACCGGTCCGACTATTCCGGCGCTGCAGGGCGGCCATGTTACCGCGCTGATGACCAACTCCACCGCCGCTTATCAGAATCGCGACAAGTTCCGCGCCCTTGCCGTGGCCTGGGATGAGCGACTGCCGTTCATGGATGACGTCCCGACGTTCCGCGAGCAGGGTCTGGACGTGGTTGAAGCCATCTACCGCGGTGTGCTGGCTCCGGCGGATACCTCGGACGAAAGGGTTGAGGTATTGGCCAAGGCCTTTGACGAAGTCAACAAGAAGATCCAGAAGCGCCAGGAAGACATTGGCGCCTTCGTGCACTTCTGGGGCCCGAAGGAAAGTGCTGACCTCGTGGCGCGCCTGCAGGAAGAGTACAAGGAGATCCTGGAGGATCTCTGATGAATGACCGGCCCCGCCCAGTTCGGCGGCGGGGCCGGCTTCTTCTTTTCCAGAACGGTACGCGCCATCACGCGTTGCCCCCCACTAGCCTCTGCGGAAGGTAGCGGTAATGGATGTGATGCTCGAAGGTTTTATCGGGATTCTGACTTTTCAGGTCTTTTTCCTTGTTATTCTCGGCACGGCTATCGGACTCGTCATCGGCACGATTCCCGGTCTGACCGCAACCATGGCGCTTGCGCTTCTGGTGCCATTTACGTTTCCCATGGATCCTCTGAACGGGCTCGTGCTGCTTGGTGCCGTCTATACCGCTTCCATGTATGGCGGGGCGTTCAGCGCGATTCTGATCAATACGCCGGGTACGCCCGGCGCCATTGCGACCATGCTTGACGGCTATCCCATGGCGGTAAAAGGCCAGGCGGAGCGCGCAATCATTGGTGCCACTGTCTCTTCGGTTATCGGCGGTTTCATCGGCTTCATCGCCTTGCTGCTGCTGGCGCCGGCGCTGGCGCTCGTGGCGCTGCGCTTCGGGCCGCCGGAATATTTCTGGGTGGCGGTGCTCGGGCTTGCGTTGATTGCGGGGCTGTCCACCGGCTCAATGATTAAAGGGCTACTTGGCGGCGCCATCGGCATGCTGCTTGGAACCATCGGTGTTTCCCCGATAGGTGGTGAATCCCGTTTTCTGTTCGGCACCTCCGAATTGCAAGGTGGCGTGGAACTTATCGTCGCACTGATCGGCCTGTTTGCGGTGCCTGAATTCATCAGGCTTACGGCAACAGCGCAACGGTTCGTGACCATGGACGTGCAAAGCAAGGCGGAGTCGTTTTGGCACGTCGCCCGAACTATTGTCGCGATGCCGTTCAACCTGATCCGCTCAACATTGATCGGGGTTGTCGTTGGTATCATACCCGGCGCCGGCAACAATGTGGCGGGGCTTCTGGCCTACAGCGAAGCCAAGCGGGCGTCCCGGACTCCGGAGGAATTCGGCAAAGGCACCATGGCCGGTGTCGTGGCCTCGGAGTCGAGCAATAACGCGGCGGTTTCGGGCAGCATGGTGCCGCTGCTGACGCTGGGTGTGCCGGGCTCGCCGCCGGCGGCGGTACTGTTCGGCGCCCTGATGATGCACGGGCTGACGCCCGGTACCCGCTTGTTCACCGAAAGCGGGGTCCTGACCTACGGATTCATCTTCGCGCTTGGGTTCGCGGCGCTGGCGCTGTTGCCGGTAGGCGTGTTCGGTGGGCGGCTGATCTTCCGTGCAGTCGCCAATGTTCCGCTTGGCTTTCTGGTGCCGACTATCGCCATCATGACGATCCTTGGTGCGTATTCAATGCGTAACAGCATTGTGGACGTGTTCATCATGATCGGTATCGGTATTCTCGGCTACGTACTGCGCCAGTTCGGTATCAACCCGGCCACGATCGCGCTAGGGTTGATACTCGGGCCAATTGCAGAGGAGGGCTTCGCACAGTCGATGCTGATGGCGACGGTTTGGGACTACCCGGTATTGATCCTGTTCAAGAGCCCGCTTTCCCTCGGCCTCGCGGCGCTGGTGCTATTGACCTTGCTCTGGCCCTTGGTCCGCCGCAGAAAGCGTATCCCAACTGGCCCTGAGACGGAGTAGCGAGCGATGCTGAAGCGAGTGAATACCGATCTGATGGCAGGACTGACCGGCTTCGCGTTTTTCGCTATCTTCTGGCTGGCGCGCGAAGACTGGAGGCCCTCCAGCGCCATGTGGCCGGAGAGCATTCTCATGGCCATCGCCGTGATCAGCACGCTGCTGATCGCGCGCGCCGCAATCAAACGCGAGGTGTTCGAGATCTTCGAGGAGGGCAGTCGCCTGCGTATGGTGGGAGCCGGTGGTGGCCTGGCGCTATGGGGCATTGGGGTGCATTACCTTGGCTTCGTGGTGGCCAGCGCCATTATGTTTCCGATTATGGCGTGGCTGTTGACCAGAGCGGAGCAGCGCACGTCTCCGGAAGTGGCGCCGGATCTGACGGTCAAGGCCCGGGTCATCTGGATAGCGATTATCGCTTTTGAGATCGGCCTGCTGTATGTCGTTTTCTCCAGGATACTGCTGGTTCCCCTGCCGAAGGGAATCGCGTTCTGAGAGTCTTCCTCGTCTGTGCGCAAAGGCGGGCCCTGGCGGCCCGCCTTTTTTGTGGACGCACGTGATTTCAACTACGCCAATTTATACCTTGCTATAGTTATGCGCGTGAAAGCGCTAACATGGCGCGACCAAACAACTCACTCAAGCGCACCCGGGGTGCGTATACGCCGAATAATACGCTGATGCGCAAGAAAACAGCCGTGAAAATGGATGACGTCGCCCGGCTCGCCGGGGTGTCCTCCATCACTGTGTCGCGCGTCCTTAACCACCCGGACAAGGTGGCGGAGCCTACTCGGTCACGTGTACTGGCGGCCGTTGAAGCCACCGGTTACATCCCGAATGGAGTTGCCGGAAGCCTTGCCTCACGTCGCTCCCGGGTCATCAGTGCGCTCGTGCCTACCATTACGCACTCTATCTTCGCCGACGCCATCCATGGTCTCGCGGACGTTCTTTCCGCCTCGGGCTACCAGGTGCTGCTCGGCGCTACCGGCTACTCGCTGCTGGAAGAGAGTCGCCTGGTTACCGCGATGCTCGCCCAGCGCCCGGCAGGCATGCTGGTCACGGGCATGCAGCACAACGCACAGACAATGAGTTTACTCCGGGCAAGCGAGATTCCCATTGTCGAGACCTGGACGGTCGATGGCGATCCCGTGGACATGGCCGTGGGTTTTTCGAACATTCAGGCCTGCAAGGAAATCGTGAAGCGGGTGGCCGCAGGCGGGGCGCATCGGATCGGCTATATATCGGCTCCCATTGTCGCGAACGACCGTGCCGCTCAGCGCTTGCTTGGTTACCGCCGCGCGGTGCGGGAGCTGGATCTCGACGCCGACCCCGGCCTGGAGCAGACGATGGACAGGATTGCCTATGACGCTGGCGCACAGGGACTTGCCGAACTGCTCAAGGTGCGCCCGGATGTGCAGGCAATCTGTTGCGCCAACGACGTTCTTGCCATCGGTGCGCTGCTTGAATGCCAGCGGCGCGGCATCCGTGTTCCCGACGATCTGATAATCGCCGGATTCGACGACATGGAACTGGCCACGCAGATCAATCCCTCACTTACAACGGTACGTATTCCGCGTTACGGCATAGGGCGGCAGGCGGCCACCATGATTCTGCAGTGCCTGCAAGGTGAGCAGGTGGAACACAAGGTTATTGATCTCGGCTTCGAGATTATCGAACGCGAGAGTACCGGGGTGTCGACGCCGGCCTGACCGGGACGACAATTCCTGGCCTGGATCCGCGTACTCGCCTATACCGCCCCGCCATGCTTCGGCAGACGGCTCGGCTTTTCACGCGGTGATGCCCGGGAGATGTTTGCGCTAACATTATGGTTGCGCTAACATCGTAATCTCGATTGATAAGAGGAGGGGCAGCCATGAGTCGTGCAGACGGTCAGTTGCAGAGTATTCGCTTCGGGGGTTACCACTACACCAGTATTCCAGCCGAGGACGCCGAGCTTACCCATGTGGCGCCGGGAACACCGATGGGCGAATACATGCGTCTGTTCTGGCACCCGGTGTGTCTGTCGGAGGAACTGGGTGTTTTGCCGAAGGCGATTCGCATCCTTGGCGAAGATCTGGTGGCCTTTCGGGATCGCAGCGGCCAGGTTGGCGTGCTGCATCGCCACTGTGCCCACCGCGGCGCCTCGCTCGAGTTCGGCATAGTCCAGGAGCGCGGAATCCGTTGTTGCTATCATGGCTGGCTTTATGACGTCGACGGCGCATTGCTTGAAACGCCCTGCGAACCGAAGGAAAGCCGACTGAAGGAGAGCATCTGCCAGGGAGCCTATCCGGCGTTTGAACGTGATGGACTGGTGTTTGCCTACATGGGGCCGCCGGAAAAGAAGCCGACGTTTCCGGAATACGATTCGTTTACCCAGCCCGAGGGTACGGAGCTGGTTGCCTTCTCGAACATTTACCCCTGCAATTGGCTCCAGGTGTTCGAGAACATCATGGACCATATGCACACCGCGGTACTGCACAACAACATGACAGTGGAGGGCGTGGACGATTCCACCGCCGCGGGTGTCTCCCTCGACGGTTTCGGTGACATGCCGGTCATGCACTGGGAGGCGACACGGAACGGCCAGGGCATGATTTTCGCCGCTGGTCGACGTGTCGGCGAGGACCGCGTCTGGGTCCGTATCACGGAGATGACATTTCCTCATTTTCTGCAGATCGGCTCGCTGGTGCCCACGGCCGCCACGCAAAGGCACTCCACCGTGTCATTGACGCGCTGGCATGTGCCGGTGGACGACACCAACATGATTATTTTCGGCTGGCGCCACTTCAATGACGAGGTCGATCCTGAGCACTTGGGCAACAAGGACGAATGCGGCGTCGACAGCATCGACTTCCTGGTGGGCCAGTCCGGCGACAGAACCTACGAGGAGGGCCAGCGTGCCCCGGGTGATTGGGAGGCGCTGAAAAGCCAGGGTGAAATCGCGATTCATGCAAGAGAGCACCCGGGCAAGTCCGATGTCGGCGTCTATATCTGCCGCAAGCTGCTCCGCGATGCCGTCCGTGCCGTGGCGGATGGCAGGCCGGTGGGACGCAGCGATCTGGACAGTGAAGACACGCTGCCCATGTACACACAGGATTCCGTTCTCAAGATCCGCAGGCGGTCTGATCAGGATGATCGCGAATTGATCATGGAAATGAATCGCAAGGTGATCGCCATTATGCGAGAAGCCGATCAGCACCCCAGCGCGGACCGGGACACGCACGTCAGGCGCCGCCTGGATGAACTGGAAGTAAGCAGGTTACCGGCCGAAGCGTAGATACCTGCCTGCCGAGGGTGTTTGCGTCCGGCGCATCCACCCTCGGCTTTTCTCCACCATTCTGCGCTTTAACCAGGCACAAGGAGGAGGCGCCTCATGATCAAGGTTCGCGTTCGCTGCATAGAAAACCTGGCCAGCGATATCAACACGTATGAACTGGTCGACGTGGATGGCGGGGTACTGCCGGCGTTCACCGCCGGCGCGCATATCGACGTGCATGTCCCGGGCGGTTATGTACGGCAGTACTCGCTGTGCAATGACCCCGCGGAGCGGCATCGGTACGTGATTGGCGTGCTCAATGTCCGGGACGGCCGTGGCGGGTCCAGTAGCGTTCATCACAATATCCGTGCGGGAGATGTTCTGACCATATCCGAGCCGCGCAATCATTTCCCGCTGTCGCAGCAGGGCCAGCGCCATCTGTTAATTGCCGGGGGTATTGGTGTTACGCCGATTATCTCCATGGTGGAGCAGCTGTGCAGGGACAACGCCAAGTTCATGCTCTACTACTGCACGGAGACACCCGAGCGCACTGCATTTCGAGAAAGACTGGCGCCGTTCATCGAGCTCGGCAACGTGGTGCCGCACCATGACCGGGGAGATCCCGCCAAGCGGCTTGATGTTCGCGGCCTACTGGCGGAATACGAGCCGGGGACGCATCTGTACTGCTGTGGCCCCGCCGGGATGACCGAGGCGGTCCGGCAGGCCTCGGCCCACTGGCCGGACGGCACGGTGCATTTCGAACACTTCCAGGCCCCCGCATCGCCGGCGATCGACAATAGCGAAACTCAGGCGGAGGGAGAATTTCAGGTCAGAATAGCGAGCAGTGGCGACGTATTCAGCGTTCCGACCGACAAGTCGATTCTCGACGTGCTTCGCGGTGCCGGCATGGACTGCAGTTCCTCCTGCGAGGCCGGTATATGCGGGACCTGCCGCACCCGGTACCTGGATGGAAGCCCGGATCACCGTGACCTGATACTCAGTGAATCGGAGCAGCAGGAGTATGTCCTGATCTGCTGTTCGCGGGCGAACGGCGGTACCCTTGTGCTGGATCTATGAGTTGCCGGCATCTTCCAGGATCATGGTCGCTGCCTTTTCTGCGATCATGGCGACGGGGGCATTGGTATTGCCGGAAACCAGGGTCGGCATGATGGAGCAGTCTACGACCCGCAGATGCGCAAGGCCATGAACGCGAAGACGCGAATCGACCACCGCTGAACCGTCTTCGCCCATCTTGCACGTTCCGGCAGGATGGAAAATGGTCGCCGAATGCTCCCGGCAGAATTCCTTCAGATCGTCATCCGTCACCGCCTCCGGGCCCGGGCGATAGTCGCTTTCGGTATACGGCTCCATGCTCTTTGAATGGGCGAGCGCCTGTGCAAAACGAACGGCGGCAAGCGCGCAACGCCAGTCCAGGTCGGTCGAAAGGTAATTGGCACGGATCGCGGGCGCAGCCTGCGGATCATCGGACTTGATGTGGATAGAGCCGCGCGAGGAAGGTCGCAGCTGGCAGACGCTGAACGTGAACCCCGGGAACGTGTGCGGCTTGCCGGCCGCCACTTCGGCGGACATTGCCGCGAAGTGGAACTGGACGTCCGGGGTTGTGGATTCCGGTAATACCTTGGTAAAGAGGCCGCCATGGTTGATCCCGATCGCCATCGGGCCCGAGCGGTGCAGGATGTATTTCAGGCCGATTCCCATGCGCCGCCACCAGGAGTTAAGGTCATCATTGGTGGTGATGGGCTTCTTGCAGCGGAACATGAGGCGAAACTGTAAATGGTCCTGCAGGTTCTCTCCCACCCCCGGCAGGTCGGCAACACGCTGGATGCCGTTGTCCTCAAGCACCTGGCTTTGGCCAACCCCGGAAAGTTCCAGAATTTGAGGGCTCTGAACGGCACCAGCCGACAGGATGACTTCGCGGGCCGCGGTAGCGAGCACAGTCTTGCCTGCCTGCTGGTATTCCACCCCGGTCGCACGTTTGCCTTCAAACAGAATCCGGGTAACACGGGCATCCGTCTCGACCCGCAGGTTCTTGCGGCCGCGAGCCGGTTTCAGATAGCCCACCGCCGCCGAGCATCTCCAGCCCCTGCGTGTAAACAACTGAAAGTAACCGACGCCTTCCTGGGATGGGCCGTTGAAATCATCCGTGGTAGGGACGTCCAGCTCATTCCCCGCGCGGATAATGGCGTCCATCAGCTCATGCCGCTCATGGATGTCGGAGCAGGCGAGGGGGCCGCTGCCGCCATGATATTCACTATCGCCGCGCTCGTTGCCTTCCAGCTTGCGGAAATAGGGTAGAACGTCTTTCCATGCCCACCCGGCATTGCCGGCCTCGGCCCAGGCGTCGTAGTCCTCCGCTTGCCCACGAATGTAGATCAGCCCGTTGATGGAACTCGACCCGCCAAGAACCCGTCCACGTGGCCAGTAGAGCTTGCGGCCGTTCAGCTCCGGCTCTTCCTCGGTGTAAAACCCCCAGTTATATGTGGCGTGAAACATGGTCTTTGCGTAGCCGATCGGAATGTGAATCCACGAATATTTATCCGTTGGTCCCGCCTCTAGGAGAAGCACGGAATACGTGCCGTTTTCAGTGAGCCGACTGGCCAGGATGCAGCCAGCGGTTCCGCCGCCGATTACGATGTAGTCAAAGGTGGGCGTCGTTGTTGTCATTATTTCACCAGGCTTGAGCTTGAGGTTTCGAGGCGTCGGACGCCGGCCGGAATAAAGATGTTCTGGAAGGAAATCGGTTCTTTATGATGCGTGTATGAGTAGGCCTCGAGAACAATGCCAAAGCCCCGCTTCTTCGACAGCTTCAGGCTGGTTCTCACATGCTCGGGAAATTCCGCGGCATGGACGAACTGGGTCAGCGTGAAGGTTGGTGCGTTAAAGTGCCTGGCGAGCAAGTTGCGGATGACGACCCGGTGCAGGTCCGCCAGCGGCATGTCCAGAAGCTGACTGAAGCGATGCGCATCGATGTAGAACTCGCTCAGGCAGTTGAATTCGTCCGCGACGTTGATCATCCGGCGCACGCGGATGAAACCGGAACTCCCCCCAAGAAAACTCGACCAGGGGCCTTGCTCCTGGATAACGCGTCGGTCGAGAACCTCGGCATACACCGGCAATATGGTGGACCCGTCATCGCCGACGAAGCGGAAGTGCATGAGCTGGTTCGACTGTGCGCCGCCGCCGGATACAAAGGTTCCACGCCCGTGGCGGCGCATGAGAACCTGTTCCCGGGCCAGTCTTGCAAGTGCCTTGCGCACCGTTCCCAGGCTTAGCCCCACGGCCCGCGCGATTTCGGTCTCGGGTGGAAGCTTGTCGCCGGGAGCCCAGTATCCCGCGGCCAGTGCATCCAGGATTGCCGCTCTGAGGCGGCTATGCCGAGGTTCATCCAGGTGGTCCGCGTCGTCGACCGCGGCGCGCAGGCGTTCCAGCGCGACGGGCTCGGACTCGTCGGAAGCGCGGCCGCTGTTCGCACTCGGATCGGAAAAGGAAACGGACTTCATTGTTCTGGGCTCCGTAATCGCGACCATGCTCGGGGCGGGCGGGGTTGTTCACGTTTGTCCTGTATAGGTTATGGGGGTTTTTAGTGCTATGCAATTGTTGACCTCTAGAAGGTCGGTGCTATAGAGTTCTAGCTGTCTTGACGGAACGTTCACTCGTCCGTCGCATCAGACCGGTGGGCGCGGCGCCAGTAGCCTGGCGGCAACAAAGAAAGAGCAAAGCAGCGCGCTACCGCACATCAATCCGGAGGAGAAACGTTATGCGTGGTTTGATTCCTGGAATCGCAGGAGCGGTCTTCGCCTTGGCAGCCTCGCAGGCCATGGCGCAGGCTCCCGAAGTTGAAGTTCCCTATGTAAAGGAGGCGACCAAGACAGCGCGGCTTGCGCACGGCGTGACTGAACAGATGGCCTACCATACCGGCGCCGAGCGCTTTGCGGAGTTGGTGGAGGCCTATACTCAGGGCGCGGTGAAGGTGGACATTTATCCGAATGCCCAGCTCGGCCTTGAACAGGACACGGCCAAGGACACCCAGCTTGGAGTACTGGAAATGACGCTGGTGGCGATCAACAACGCATCCATGTGGTACCCGCCGCTGGATGTCACGATCCTGCCTTTCATGTTCCGGGATAGGGAACACGTCAATGCCGTGGTCAATGGTCCCGTCGGTAAGGATCTCTTCGAGGAATACCATAAAGCCAGCGGCATGCGCATTATCTCGGTCATGGAATGGGGCGATCGCGGTGTCCTGAACAGCAAGCGGTCCATCGAAGAGCCGTCGGATTTTGAGGGAATCAAGATCCGGTTGCCCAAGAATTCCGTGATGCTCGACACCTACAACGCGCTCGGTGCCAATCCGACCGCTATCGATTGGGGTGAGCTGTACGGCGCCTTGCAACAGGGCGTGGCGGATGGCCTGGAGGGCCCGCCTCACGGGATGGTGGACATGAAGTTCACTGACTTCCTGAAGTTCTACTCGTATGTGCCGGTGTTTCACGGTCTGGCGGTCGTTCTTGTGAACGACGACTGGTTCAACGCGCTGACCCCGGCGCAACAGGAAGGGGTGCTGCGCGCCGGTCGTGAAGCAGGCGATTACCAGCGCTGGGTATCGGCCAAGGCCCATGTCGGCGGCCTGGGCCAGATGGCCGAGCTGGGCGTCACGGTCAATGCACCGGAGAATCTTGATGCATTCATGACCGCGGTCGAGCCGGTGTGGGACAAGTATCGCGACGACATTGGCGACGAGTGGATTAAACGCGTCGAGTCCGCCGAGTAATCCGGATCCTGTAATGCGCTTCCTATTACTCGTCGATCGATGGATGGAGGAGACCATAATCGTGCTGCTTTGCACGATTATGGTCTCATGTCTCAGCTACACCGCCATTGTGCGGTACTTCCTTCCCTTTCAGTTCTTCACCAACCTTTCGCACATGGCTGAGGAACTGGCGGTTTATTCATTCGTGTGGCTCCTGTATTTCGGCTCCGTGCTCGCAACCCGCGAAGGTTCGCACTTCCGGGTATCGGCACAGTTGGCCCTGCTGCCGAAGCGATTACAGCCGTGGCGATTTCTCGTCGGCGACCTCTTGTGGCTCGGCTTTTGCCTGTTTGCGGCGTGGCAGGGCACGAGGCTTGTCCTGATAACGTTTCAGCGCAGCGAGCCAAGCATGTCTCTGGGTATCCCGATGGGCTTCGTGTACGCAATCATTCCGCTGGCATTCGCGCTCACCGCCTTGCGGTTGGTACAGACCTATATCAGGGGCGTTCAGGTGAGAGACGAGGCCGAGGACATAGTAAAAGGGCGGATTTCGGGGTGATTGACGCGAATATTGCCTACATTGTCTTTGGAACGCTCGGTGTGACGCTGCTTCTAGGGGTACCGATTGGTTACGCACTTGGCATAGCTGCAACCGCCGGGCTTGTTTTTACGCCCATCCCGCTGATTTACATCGGGCAGACCCTGTTTACGGGGACCGGTCTGTTTGCCCTGATCGCGATCCCCGGCTTCATTCTGGCCGGTGAATTGATGGTCCGCGCAGAACTCACCGACCGTATCATTCGCGTCATGTACGTGGTCGCCGGCAATGTTACGGGCGGCCTGGCGATCGCGAGTTTTCTGTCTTGCGCGTTTTTTGCGTCGTTGTCCGGTTCGGCGCCCGCGACCACAGCCGCCATCGGCGGCATCATGATACCCGCCATGGTGCGTGCCGGTTACCCGGTGGCCTGGTCGGCCGCTGTCGTCGCGAGCGGCGGGACGCTCGGCATCCTGATGCCGCCGTCGAACCCGATGATCATCTACGGCGTGATCGCGAATGTCTCCATTACCGGGCTTTTCTTTGCGGGCATTCTGCCGGCTTTGCTCTTGCTCGTGGTGATGATTTTCTATTGTTGGGGCATGGGTAAACTCAAGGGGTTCAAGCCCTCCGGGGAGCCCTTTACGTGGGCGCGATTTGGCGATGCGCTGTGGAAGGGGCGCGCGGCGATGGTGATGCCAGTGATCGTCCTCGGTGTCATTTATGCGGGGCTGGCAACGCCCACTGAAGCGGCGATGCTCGCCGTGCTCTATGCCGGAGGCATCGGTATCTTTTCGCGCCGTCTTGGGCTCTCCGACATTGCACGGTCGATGATCACGACCGGACGGCTGACCGGCGCGGTGCTGATTGTCATGGGGCCGGCGATGGCTTTCGGTCGGCTCCTGACCATGTACGACGTCCCCCGGCAGGTCGCCGGCGCGTTCATGAGTGTCTCCCAGGATCCGCTGATGGTCCTGTTCCTCATCGCGTTGCTGCTCATTATCGTCGGAACGTTCATGGAGTCGCTGAGTGCCATCGTGCTACTGACGCCGGTGCTGCTTCCCCCGTTGTTGCTGCTGGGCGGGGATGCCGTGCATTTCGGTATCCTCTTTGTGGTCCTTTGTCAGATCGGCATGCTGACCCCGCCACTTGGCGTCAATCTGTTCGTGGCGTCGGCGATATCCAATACAACGATCGAGCAGGTCAGCAAGGCTGTACTGCCATTGATTGTGGTGCTGCTGCTATTTGTGGCTTTCCTGATTGTTTTCCCCTCCGTGAGCACGTGGGGTTACCACTTCATAACCGGTCGTTAGCCGGCCGGATCCATGCGGCCGTGAATGTCGGCGTTATGGCAGGGGTGCGCTCAGGCATTTGCCGCTCCATTCCGCGGCGCGTTGAAGGAACTTTATTAAACAGGAGTTTCAGTCGATGAAACTGACGGAATACGAGCATGCCATGCTGGCCGGGGAATTCGGTGAACCGAAGCGGCTTGCGTTGGAACAGCAGGTGAAAGTGGGGCGGTTCTTTGACGCTGAAGATCTGGTGGAGGTCAGCCAGGCGCACATCATGGCTGATACCGAATCGCTGGGTGAGTCAGGCGTAGAGTTTCTCGAGAGGCTGGCCGCCTGCCCCGAGCAGGATCGTCAGGTGGTCATACCGACCATCACTGATCCTCGCGGTGTTGACCAGTGTCAGTACAAGCGTCTGAAACAGCAGCAGTCCTGGGCATTCCTGGAGTTGAGGACGGTGGCGGCAATGCGCGCCATGGGCATCATGATGACGGACACCTGCATCAACTACCAGACCGTGCAGGCCCCTGTGATGGGGCAGCACCTGGCGTTTGGCGATACCGGCGTCGTTATCTACTCCAACAGTGTCTGCGGTGCGCGCAGCAATTTCGAAGGCGGGCCCGCGGCACTGGCCGCCGGCCTTACCGGACGCACGCCGCGCTACGGGTACCACCTGGACCGGTGCCGCCGCGGTACACATCTGTTCGAAATCGATTTCGAGCCGACGGATCTCGCCGAGTGGGGCGCGCTCGGAGCCATTATCGGCCGTGAGTCGGGGTCGTACTGGACGGTGCCGGTGATCGCCAGGCCGAGTGCGGAACCGGGTTCCGACGAGCTCAAGCATTTCGGCGCCGCCATGGCCAGTTACGGCTCGGTACCGATGTTTCATATTGTTGGCGTGACGCCCGAAGCGCCGGATCTGAAGGCCGCGTTCGACGGCGCTCCACCGGCCGCGAGGCGAATAACGCGCAAGGATGTCGATGACTACAACGCGTCTTTCGGCCTTCACAATGAGAAGGTCGATGTCGTGGTCTTCGGTGCGCCGCAACTCTCACTGATCGAAATGCGGCAGGTGGCGATGCTGCTCAAGGGGCGCAAGGTTCACGATGGCACGACGCTGCTCGTTGCGACCAACCCCGAGAACAAGGCGGCGAGCGATCGCATGGGCTTTACGGAGACCATCGAAGCGTCCGGCGCCATCGTGCTGAGCGGGGTGTGCTTCTATCAGATGTATGCCCGGGAGATGGGCGAGGCCAACAACTGGAAGCGGCTGCTGACCAACTCGGCGAAGTTGTGCAACATCATTACCGGTTACGGCTACGAACCGGTGATTGCACCGATGGACCGTTGTGTCGATGCGGCAGTGAAGGGGAAAATGTAATCATGGCGGACAAGATCTATAAAGGCCATGTGGGCATCGGCGAGAAGGTAAGCGGCGTTGCCCTGGTGGCGAAGGACAACTTCAGCGCCCGGTATGATCTGAACCGGGTCAAGGGTGAGTTTTCGCGCAAGGCGCACAAGCTCCACGGCGAGAACTACGTCGACAGAATTCTTATCCTGGATAACGCCAAGGGCGGCGTAGCGAGTGCCTGGATGCTGGCCGAGATGAAATCCCGGGGCATGGCGCCGGCCGCCCTGGTCCTCAATGCCAGCAACACCATCATGGCGCAGGGAGCGGCTCTGGCCAATCTTCCGTTCCTCGATCGCTTCGATGCCGATATAACCTCGGTGGTAAAAACGGGAGACCGCGTCACGGTGGACCCGGAGGCCGGCACCTTGAGCATTCACGACTGAGGGAAACCTCAGCGAGGAGATGATTAATGAAACTCAAAGACACAGACTTGATGCGCCACCAGTGTTACGTGGATGGTGAGTGGATCAACGCCGACGACGGACGGACCGTGGGCGTCAACAACCCCGCGGACGGCTCGGATATTGGTTCGGTACCGCGCCTTGGCGCCGCCGAGACGCGACGGGCCATCGACGCGGCAAACCGGGCGCTGCCCGATTGGCGCGCGCGTACCGCCAAGGAGCGTGGCGACATCCTCAAGCGCTGGCATGGTCTGCTGGTTGAGCATACCGAGGATCTTGCCCTGCTGATGACCATGGAACAGGGCAAGCCGCTGGCGGAGGCGCGAGGCGAGCTGGCCAATGCGGCGGCATTTCTGGAGTGGTTTGCCGAAGAGGGAAAACGTGCGTACGGGGATGTCATCCCTCCGCCCATGGGCGACAGACGCATAGTCGTCGTGAAGGAGCCGATCGGCGTCTGCGCCGCCATTACCCCGTGGAATTTCCCGTCTGCCATGCTGACCCGCAAGGCGGCCCCCGCGCTCGCCGCCGGTTGCACCATGGTGCTCAAGCCGGCGAGCCAGACACCGTTCTCGGCGCTTGCCCTGGCGGAACTGGCGGAACGGGCGGGCGTACCCCGCGGTGTGTTCAACGTGATCACCGGCGCATCATCGGAGATCGGCGGCGAACTGACGTCCAATCCGATTGTGCGGAAACTGAGCTTTACCGGCTCCACCGCCACCGGCAGCCTGCTGATGGAGCAATGTGCCAGAACGGTCAAGAAGGTATCGCTGGAACTTGGCGGCAACGCACCGTTCATCGTGTTCGACGACGCGGATGTGGACGCCGCGGTCGCCGGGGCTATCATTTCCAAGTACCGAAACGCCGGGCAGACTTGCGTTTGCGCCAACCGCATCCTGGTCCAGGACGGCGTATACGACGAATTCGTCTCCCGCCTGGCCAAGGCGGTTGCCGAACTGAAAGTCGGCAGCGGCACCGAGTCGGGCGTTACTCAGGGGCCGCTGATCGATCAGGACGCGGTCGCCAAGGTCGAGCAGCACATCGCTGATGCCCTGGAGCAGGGCGCGCGCGTCGTCAGCGGCGGCGGACGCCACGAGCTCGGCGGCACCTTCTTCCAGCCAACGGTGCTCGCCGACGTTACACCGCAAATGCGCGTAGCGAAGGAAGAGACCTTTGGGCCGCTGGCCCCGGTGTTCCGCTTCACCAGCGAGCAAGAGGCCGTGCAGATGGCGAACGACACCGAATTCGGCCTTGCCGCCTATTTCTACACGAAGGATCTGGCACGTGCCTGGCGGTTCGGCGAGGCGCTGGAGTACGGCATGGTGGGCATTAATACCGGCTTCATCACGACGGAAGTGGCGCCCTTCGGCGGCATCAAGTCGTCAGGTGTCGGTCGGGAGGGGTCCCGCTATGGGCTCGATGAATACCTGGAAATGAAGTATCTCTGCATGAGCGGTATCAACTAGGGTCTGTGATCAGTGGGAGCGCATCGCGCCCCTGCTCCCTGGCAAACCAGGTGACCCCAATGCACGAAACAGACTCTGCCGTGTGCGGGTTGGTCGACCTCACAAGTGTGAGGCGGGCGCAGTCACTTCGAGAAGACAGCAAGTGGAGAATAACAAAGAACAATGACGCACCGGTGGGCAGGGATAGGAGAAAAGGAGCAATGGAATCCGTGCAAGCAAAAAAAGGCACGCCGGGCCGCACGGCCGACGCTGGTCGTCTGTACCCCGGGGCGAACGCCCCGGTCGCCGACCTGGACCTGACTGCCCTGCGGACCGCCATCGACGCGCGCCTGTCGAGCCTCATTCCACCCCCGGGGGCAGCTCCTGCAACGCTGAATGCCGCGCTCCGCTACAGCCTTCTGGCACCGGGAAAACGGCTCCGGCCACTGCTCACCATGGCGGCTGCAGCACACTTCGGCGCCCACCCCGACTCGGCGCTTGACGCCGGCTGCGCCATTGAGATGGTGCACACGGCATCGCTGGTCCTGGATGACCTGCCGTCCATGGACAACGCGCACCTGCGCCGCGGCCAGGCCACTACGCACCGGGCATTCGGGGAGGACATGGCCGTTCTGACCGCGGTGACGCTGCTGAACCGGGCCTACGGTACGCTGGCGGTGCTTGACCATGTTGCCCCCCTGGTAAGGCTCGAACTCGTCCAGCTCACGGAACAGTCCATTGGCACCAATGGACTGGCTGCCGGACAGACCCGGGATCTTCACGAACGCACCGCGGCCGACAGCGCCGGCAAGATCGAGCAGATCAATTTCGAGAAAACCGGCGTGCTGTTCTTGCTGGCCGTGGAATCGGGCGCCCGGATTGCCGGCATCAGCGATCACCGGCTCAACCACCTGCGCACCTTCGCACGCCACCTGGGCTGCGCCTTCCAGACCCTGGACGACGTTCTCGACCAGGCCGCCACTACCGAAAGCACCGGCAAGGATGTGGGTAAGGACGGCGCCCGCCTGACCACGGTAACAACCGACGGCGTCTCCGGTGCCCGCGCGCTGGCGCGAAAGTACCTGGACCTGGCCCTGGCGGCGGCCGATGCCTGTCCATCCGAGCAGCCTACCCTGCGCCCGTTTCTGGAGACCCTGTTCGAGGGGGTCAGCGCCTAGTGTCCGCCCTGGCAATGGAGGCCGGCACCGTGCTGGCAGTGGACGACGTCCACTTCAGCTGGCCGCAGCGCCCGGTGCTCCGTGGCCTGAGCATGCGGCTGGCCGAGGGCGAGCTGTACGCACTGCTCGGCCCAAACGGCGCCGGCAAGACCACACTGATCAAGGCCATATGCGGCCGCATTCGCCCGGGGAAGGGCCGCATCCGGCTTGATGGCGAGGAGACGGCCTCCTGCGCCGTGCGCCAGCGAATCGGCCTGGTTCCCCAGGAGCTGGCGGTCTACACCCATCTAACGCCCAGGGAAAACCTGGAAGTGTTCGCCCGTCTCGCCGGCGTTGCCCGCCGTGATGTCGGCGAGGCCGTGACCCGCGTATTGCAGGCGGCCATGCTGCAGGAGCGTGCGGATGATCTGGTCAGGACGCTGTCCGGCGGCTACCAGCGACGCGTGAACATCGCCGCGGCCATTCTTCATCGGCCCCGGCTGCTCATTCTGGACGAACCCACGGTGGGTGTGGACGTGGACGCCCGCGGCTCCATCCATCAGGTACTGCACAACCTGCGCGCCGGCGGCATGGCCGTGCTGCTGACCACCCACGACCTGGAACAGGCAGAGGCGCTATCCGACCGGGTCGGGTTCCTGGTGGATGGTCGGCTGGCCGATCAGGGAACACCGCAACAGTTGCTGAAACAGTATTTCGGCGATGCCCGGGAGCTGGTGCTGGTACTGCGACAGACCCCGGACACGGCCCAGGCCGAGTGGCTGCGGGAGCAAGGCCTGACGCCCGCGCGCACGGCATCCACCTGGGCTGGGCTGCAGCCGGCCGACAGCGGCGACGCCGAGCATCTGTCGGGGCGCCTGCAAGCCCGGGGCATGGAGGTGCGCGAGCTGCGCCTGCGGCAGCCGGACCTTAACAGCCTGTTTCTCAAGCTGACCGGCCACGAGGCCGCACCGTGACTCTTGCCATCTTCCGCGTCATGCTGCTGAACTTGCTGCGCGACCGGGGTGCGCTGGCCATGGCCTTTCTGCTGCCACCGGCGATCTTCGTGATCTTCGCCGCCATTTTCTCCGGCACAAGCGGTGACGCGCTTGAATTGCGGGTGCACCTGGCAGACACAGTGCAAAGCGAGCGCACGCAGCAATTGACGCAGACGCTGCGCGAGCAGTCCGGGATGCGCATCGTGGGTTCAGCGGACGCCCCGGAAGCGTCCGTGCGGGAAGCGGTACGGGACGCCACGGCGGATGCGGGTATCGTCATCCGCGGCTCGCTGCAAGGCCGGCCCGATGCCGGACAGCCGCCCATTCTGATCATCGGAGACCAGGGCCGCGCCATGGCTGCGGCCATGGTCATGGGTCAGGTGCAGAACGCGCTGGAGTCCGCGCTGCCTGAACTCGGCGTCGAACGGGCACTGGGCCAGGTCCAGGAACTCACCGGTGGCTTCACCCCGGAACAGCAACAGCGCATCGGCCGGATGCTGGCGCGGGAGGCGGATCTCCCGACGGAGCAGCCACGGCTGGTGGGCATGCAGGAGTTGGGCGCCGAAGGCGGGGCGGACGGCGCGGTCAACTATTATGCCGGCGCCGTGGCCGTGCTGTTCCTGCTGTTCTCCGCCATGCAGGGCGCCGTGACACTGATCGAGGAGCGCCAGTCCGGCGTCGTGGACCGCCTGTTGCTGGGGCCGGGCGGCACCCGGGTGGTGGTCTCCGGCAAGTTCGTGTTTCTGTCGGTGCAGGGCACGCTACAGGTGGCGCTGATTTTCGTCGTGGCCTGGCTGGCCTACGGGCTGGATCTGCCGGGGAACCTCTTGCCCTGGCTGCTGACAACAGTAGTGACGGCCATGGCAGCGGCCGGTCTGGCGCTGGCACTGTGTGCCGCCTGCAGCACCCGCCAGCAGGCCCAGAACCTGTCCACATTCTTCGTGCTGATCCTGTCAGCCGTGGGCGGGAGCATGGTGCCGCGGTTCATGATGCCGCCGTGGCTGCAGGAGCTTGGCTGGCTGACGCCCAACGCCTGGGCAATCGAGGCCTATCAGGGAATTTTCTGGCGCGGCGAACCGCTGGATGTGCTGGCGTTGCGCTGGGCGGTACTGGCCGCCAGCGGACTGATCGCCTTCGGCATTGCACTGGTGCTGTCGGCACGGCTCGCACGGGCCTGATACGGGAGATCAAAACATGCCGACCTGGCTGGTCAACGCCCTCGTTCTGTCTGTGACCGTGGTCGGCATGGAATACTTTGCCTGGGCCATGCACCGATACGTGATGCACGGATGGGGTTGGGGCTGGCACCGCTCCCATCATGAGCCTGGCCGCGGCCTGCTGGAGAAAAATGATCTGTACGCGCTGGTGTTCGCCGGCATCGCCATCGGCTTCATCGTGCATGGCGCCGCGGACCATGGCCCCACCTACTGGATCGGCATGGGCGCCACCGTGTATGGCGTGCTTTACTTCATCGTTCACGAGGGCATGGTGCACAAGCGCTGGCCGTTTCGTTATATCCCCCGCAAGGGTTACCTGAAGCGCCTGTACCAGGCCCACCGCATGCATCACGCCGTGCACGGACGCGAAGGCTGCGTGTCCTTCGGTTTTCTCATCGCACCGCCCATTCAGACCATACGCGCGCAGTTGAAGGAAAATATACGCAGCGGGCGCGCCAGGGTTTCGGAGCGATAGCCGGGATGACTGACGGCAGCCGGGTCATGAATGCAGGAGCCGGCACCGGCGTTCTGCTGGCGTTGCTGGTTCTGGGCAGCTGGGCGGCGGTGCATGTGCTGGCGGTTTTCCAGCTGCCTTTACAGGGATACGGCCTGGTGCTCGCATCCGTCGTTATCGCCGTACAGTGCTGGCTTTACGTGGGGCTGTTCATTGTCGCCCACGACTGCATGCACGGCTCCCTGGCCCCCGGCAACCCACGCCTTAACCGGCGACTCGGCGCCCTGTGCCTGTGGCTCTATGCCGCCTTTCCCTGGCAAGAACTGCGGGCCGCCCATTTCGATCACCATCGTTACGTGGGCACAGCGGATGATCCGGACTTTGACGCGGCCCACCCCACCGCGTTCCTGCCATGGTATGTGCATTTCATGTGGCGCTACGCCGGCTGGCGTCAACCGGCGTTTTTCGGCACGGTCATGGGGTCTTACGTGCTGATATTGGGTGTGTCCCCGGCCAATGCCCTACTGTTTATTGCACTCCCCGCCCTGCTATCGTCCATGCAGCTGTTCTACTTTGGCACCTACCGCCCCCACCGCCACGAAGCAACGCCGTTTGCGGACCGGCACAATAGCCGCAGCAGCGGTTACTCCTGGCTATTGTCGCTGCTGAGCTGCTTTCACTTCGGCTATCACCACGCCCACCATCTGCACCCCGGCGTGCCGTGGTGGCAGCTTCCGCGGGTTCAGGGGCGGACTGGAGCGTAGTACCAAGACCGCGACATAGTCATGCGCAAACTCGCTCCGGGCCGAAACCCCTATGTAGCGGGTCTGGTCGTATCTATCAGTGTCTCCTTAAGCGCGTCCACAACCCCTGCCGCGGCGGCGGCTCGCGCCAGCGGCCGACGGTGCGCGCCAGCAGCGCACGGACGCTTGCGCGCAGTAACAGGCGGACCTTGCGCCAGCGCGAGGTGGATACCCGGCTGTCCCAGGCGGCGGAACCGAGTTTGTGCACATCCCGGCCGATGTCGCGGTAGACCGCACGGGCGCCGGCAATGGCCCAGGCACACCGGAACGGTAGCCGGGCGATGCCGACGACGGCGGAGTCGTAATAGGGTTCCGCTTCTTCCACCAGGCGGCGGGCGACCCGGGCCAGTCCGGTGCGGTTGGCGGGGTTGCGCAGGTCATTGGGGTCCACGCCTGCCTCCAGCAACCAGTCTTCCGGCAGATAGCAGCGGCCCATGGCGGCGTCTTCCAGCACATCCCGCGAGATGTTGGTGAGCTGGAAGGCCAGCCCCAGATCACAGGCACGATCCAGGGTTTCCTCGTCCCGTACGTCCATGATCATGGCCATCATCACCCCCACCACGCCGGCTACGTGATAGCAGTAGGCCATGGTGTCGTCGATGGTCCGGTAGTGGAACTCCTCCACATCCATGCGAAAGCCCTGCAACAGGTCCAGGGCGCATTGCTCGGGGATGGCATGCCGCTGCACGACGCGCTGGAAGGCACGCATCACCGGATCGGTGGTGTGCTCGCCGCGGAATGCGCTGGCGGTCTGTTCGCGCAATAGGGCAAGCCGCGCCTGGGGCGTCTGAGTTTGCGGGGCGTCGCTGGCAAAACCCATTTCCTGACCGTCGATGACATCGTCACAGTATCGGCACCAGGCATAGAGCATGGAGGCGCTGTCGCGGGTTTCGGCATCAAACAGCCGAGCGGCGGTGGCGAAGCTCTTGGAGCCCTTTTCTATGCTTGCACGGCTATGAACGGCGACGGCATCCATGATCTCAGCTTGCCTCTCTGATCAGCCCGGCGTCGGCCAGCATCAGGGCGGCGGTGGCCTTGGCGGACCCGACCACGCCCGGGATGCCGGCACCGGGATGGGTGCCTGCACCCACGAGATACAGGTTATCGATCCTGTCGTCGCGGTTGTGCGGCCGGAACCAGGCGCTTTGCGTGAGTACCGGCTCCACGGAGAAGGCAGAGCCCAGGTGGGAATTGAGTTCGTCGCGGAAGCCGAAGGGCGTCAGCAACCGCATGGTCACCAGGTCCTTGCGCAGGCCGGGGATATAGCGTTCTTCCAGATAATCCAGGATCTGGTCCGCGTATTTCGGGCCGGCCACGTCCCAGTCGATGTCCGCATTGCCCAGGTGGGGTACGGGCGACAGCACGTAGTACGTGCTGCAACCTTCCGGCGCCAGGGACGGATCGGTGATGGTGGGTGCGTGCAGGTAAAGCGAGAAGTCGTCGGACAGGTCGGGGCCGTCGAAGATGTCCTTGATCAGTTCCCGATAGCGCGGCCCGAACAGCACCATGTGGTGTTGTAGCTGCGGGTGCACCGTTTTCAGGCCGAAGTAGATGACGAAAAGCGACATGCTGTAACTGTGCTTCTCCAGCTTCCTGGCATTGACGGGGCCGCGAACGGAATCGCGCATGAGATGTTTGTAGGTGTGCACCACGTCCGCGTTGCTGGCCACGGCATCCACCTCCGCGCTCCAGCCGTCCTTTGTGCGCACCGCCGTGGCCCGGCCGTCCTTGATGGTGATCTCGTCCACTTCGGCGTTGAGCCGCACGGTGCCGCCGAGATCCTCGAACAGGCGCACCAGGCCGCGGATCAGCGCGCCGGTGCCGCCGCGGGCGAACCACACGCCCCATTCCCGCTCCAGCGCATGGATCAGCGCGTAGATGGATGAGGTCTTGAACGGATTACCGCCCACCAGCAAGGGGTGAAATGAAAACGCCTGACGCAGGTGTTCATTCTGGATGTATCTGGACACCATGCTATAGACGCTGCGGTAGGCCTGCAGTTTCATCAGCTGCGGTGCGACCCGGATCATGCTGCGGAAGTCCAGGAACGGCACGGCGCCGAGCTTGATGTAGCCCTCGTCGAACACGGCTTTGGAAAACTCCAGGAACTGCCGGTAGCCCGCCACATCCGCCGGATTTTTCTCGGCAATCTGCTTTTCCAGCGCGTTCTGGTCGTTAGTGTAGTCGAAGACGTCGCCGCCTTCCCAGCAGAGCCGGTACATGGGCTCCACGGGCAGCAGCTCGACGTAGTCCGCCATGGACTTGCCGGCCTGGGTGAAGAGTTCTTCCAGAGCGGTGGGATCGGTTATCACCGTGGGGCCGGCGTCGAAGACAAAGCCGTCGTCTTCGTACACATAGGCCCGGCCGCCGGGTTTATCGCGCTTCTCCAGCAGGGTGGTCTGATACCCGTTTGCCTGTAGCCGAATGGCCAGTGCCAAGCCACCGAAACCGGAGCCGATGACGGCAGCTGTTTTCTGTTTCTTCATGCCATCCTCGTTTCACGACGGTACAGGGCACGTTCGGACAGACAGGCCAGCGCCGGCAACACCGGCACCGGCGGCTTCCCCGCAAGCAGGCGGACTTTATCAGCAGTGGTCAGATCCGCCGCATAAAAGCGTGCAATCAGCGGCTCGGACAGGCCGTAGAAACGCTGCAGCACCTGATAGCGCTGCTCCGGCCGGCCGGCCCGGAACAGCATGCGGTTCAGCAACCGGAAAAACCCGGTCCGGCGCCAGACTTTTTCCGAATGCGCGCGGGTCAGCGCGTACAGGCCGGCGGCGGAGAAATCCTGCTGCTCCGCAATGGCCTCCGCCAACCCCACGGCAAATGGCAGCGAGTAGCCGGTGGTGGGATGGAACAGCGCGGCGGCCAGGCCGCTGCGGGCGACACCCTCGGGGCCGGCCCGCCAGAATGCGTTCAGATCACCGGCCAGCAGGATGGGGAGAATACCGTGCTCCTCCCGGTGTTGCTCGGTGATCCGCCAGCCTTGCTCGCCGGCATAGTCCGCAACGGCACCGCGCAGTGCGCCCTGGTCCAGGTCGGCGCCATCGCTGTAACGGGTATCTTCGATCAGTAAACGCCGTGGCCCGAAAGGCAGCACGTAGACAAAGCGGTAGCCGTCCGCCTGAGACACGGTGGCGTCCATGATAACCGGGCCGGACAGGCCATGGTCCTGGGCCAGATCGACCTCCAGGCCGAGAAACTTCTGAAACCCCAGCACCAGGTGCGGGTTATCGCGCTGGCCACGGCCATCGATCACCGCACCGGCCTCCAGCCGGGTGTCGTCCGCCAGTGTGACCGACGTGGGCGTCATATCGGCGATCTCCGCACCGAAACGGACCTCGGCAATACCGTTGTTCATCAGGTGATCGTGCAGCGCGTCGGATGTCGCACTGCGATAGGTGCCCGCGATACGTCGTTTACGTGTTGGAAAGCGTACTTCATGCTGCTGCCATTCATGGGCGACCACAGGCGTGATCCAGCCATTCCGGGCTTCGCTCAGATCACTGCGGTGAAACGACCAGGTGTGATTTCCGCCCAGCCGATGTTCCCGCTCCAGGATCAGCACCTGGAGATCGGGCCGGCGCAGGGCAAGGCGCCAGGCAATCAGGCAATTGGCCAGGCCGCCGCCTGCGAGTATCAGATCCGGTGTCTTCACTGTTTGCTCTTAAGTTCGGGACCGGCAGCGGCCCAGGAGCCTGTCGGATGGGCGACTAGGTGCGTGGTTACACAGAGCGCGTGCCGAGGGGAAAGTTCGACGAGCGCACATATCGTCCGTTCGTCAGATTCAAAAAAACCGGCCGGCGCCCCCAGGAGTGCCGGCCGGTTTTTTTGTTGGACGAGGGGGACTCTAAATTAATGCACGCTGTCGTGGCATTGGATCAGCGTCTCCCTAGACGTTGCCCTTCAACATTTCAGCGACGAACCCGGTGTTGATTTTTCCGGAACGGAATGCCGGATGATCGATCAGCCTGCGGTGAAAGTCGGCAGTAGTCTTCACTCCCTCGATCTCCGTCTCTTTCAGGGCGCGCAGCATCCGCTCTATCGCCTCTTCGCGATCCCGACCCCAGCAGATCAGTTTACCGACCATCGAGTCGTAGAATGGCGGGATTGTGTACCCGGTTTCCAGGTGGCTATCCATCCGTACACCAAAGCCACCGGCGGGGCGATAGGAGGTCACCACGCCAGGGCAGGGGGCAAAGCCGTTGTCCGGGTCCTCGGCGTTCAGGCGGCACTCGATGGCATGCCCGTTCAGCCGCACGTCGCGCTGCTTCAGGCCGAGCGGCTGGCCGTCGGCGATGCGCAGCTGGCTTTTGATGATATCGATGCCTGTGATGAGCTCGGACACCGGGTGTTCAACCTGAACCCGCGTGTTCATTTCAATGAAATAGAACTTGCCCTCGGTGTTGTCGAAGACGTACTCGACGGTGCCCGCGCTCCGGTAGCCGACCGCCTTGCACAGCCGCAGTGCCGATTCGCATAGCTCCTTGCGCATCGCCTCATTCAGTGCCGGCGACGGTGCCTCCTCGACCAGCTTCTGGTTACGCCGCTGCGCGCTACAGTCACGTTCGCCAAGGTGTACCGTTGATTTGCCATCGGAGAGCACCTGGACTTCGACATGCCGGATATCGGTCAGGTATTTTTCGATGTAGACCGACGGATCCCCAAAGGCCACTTCGGCTTCGCTCATGATCTCGCTGACGGCACCGGCCAGGGCCTCGGCGTTCGGTACCACCCGCATGCCGCGTCCGCCGCCGCCGGCCGAGGCCTTGATAAGCAGCGGGAAGCCGACGCTCTTGGCGATCTTGCGTGCCGTCGCTTCATCCGAAACAGCGCCGTCCGAACCGGGTATGGTCGGTACATTCGCCTCCATCGCGATCTTTCTTGCCTTGATCTTGTCACCCATGCGGCGAATGACATCCGAGGACGGGCCGATGAAGGTAACGCCCTCCTGCTCGCATTTCTCCGCAAAGCCGGGGTTTTCGGCGAGAAAGCCGTAACCGGGATGAATGGCATCGACGCCGAATGACAGCGCCGCGCCAACCAGCGCCTGCTGATTCTGGTAGCTCAGTCCCGCGTGCGCGGGTCCGATGCAGATGGCTTGATCGGCGGCCCGTACCGGCAGGGAATCGGCATCGGCTTCGGAGTGGGCAACGACGCTCCTGACCCCCAGTTCCTGACAGGCGCGCACAATGCGCAATGCGATCTCGCCGCGGTTGGCGATCAACACACTCTTTATATTCTTCAGCATGCAGTTACTCCCTATTCCGCAAACACAGCCTATGACCGTGCAATCAACATCAAGGGCTGCCCGTACTGAACCGCCTGCTGATTCTCCACGTAGATCTTCTTGACGGTGCCGTGAACCTTGGCCTCGACGTTGTTCATCAGCTTCATCACCTCGATGATGCAGAGCACATTGCCGGGTTCCACTGTCTGTCCCTCCTCCACAAAGGGCGCGGCGTCCGGTTTCGGTGCAGCGTAGAATGTACCGACCATCGGTGCCTTGATGAGAATTTCGTTCTCTCCAGCCTCAATCTCCGTGGGGGCCGCCGGTGCCGGTGCCGGCGCCGGTGCCGGTGCGGGTGCCTGCTTTAGCGCCGGCTCGGAGGCGGCAGCGGGCTGCGGCTGCGCTGATTCGGCCGTGAGCACCGGCTGCCGGTTCGGGCCCGGGCTCTCTTCGTTCCGCGACATGAAGACTTCAACGCCACGGTATTTCAGCGAGAATTCGCGGATGTCCGCGCTGACGTTCAGCCACTCGATCAGTTCCCGCAGTTCATCCAGGGTGATGTTCTGGTCACTCATGATTGTCTTACTCTCCACGTCTGATATCGATTTCAAAATCCGTGCCCCGCACATGGACTCTCGCCCGTCCGCGATCGGCAGTGAGCTGCTTGGCGATGGCTAGAATGGAGCCAGGTGCCTCGGCGCCGTTGGTTCCATTGGCGATGGCTTCCTTCATTTCATCGACCTGATTGCCGGCAAACATCACGCGGAGCATCAGTTCGTCTTCAGACGCCTTCGGGTAGCGGCGTTTGAGGTCGGGTAGCATCGGCGGAATCGGCGTCGGCTCCAGGGCGATTCCCGAGGAGCCGTTCTCGACGATTTTATCCAGCACATTCGGGTCCACAGGTCCGAGCAGGCGCCCGTAGTAGCCGAGAACGTATTTCTTGATCTCGTTCGGGACCGTGCCGTAACGCTCGCCGGAGATAACATTCATGACTGCTTGCGTGCCCACGAACTGCGAGTAGGGCGTAATCATGATGGGCCATGCAAGCTCCGAGCGGACTCGGCTAATCTCATCGAGCAGTTCCTCGAACTTGTCACTGAGCCCCGCAACTTCGAGCTGGGCGCGGTAGTTCGACAACATGCCGCCGGGTAGCTGATGCTTGTAGTGTCGGGCGTCGTACTCGACCGGTTCGCCGACCGGCATCTTTTCCCGCTTCGCGATCTCGGCGAAGTGCTCGCTGATTTTCGCCACCCGCTCGTCATCGACATTGACCGTATAGCCAAGCTCGCGAAGATTTCGCACGATGGTCTGCGTGGCCGGCTGGCCGGCACCGTTCGCCAGGGGGGCGACCGAGGTGTGAAGCATATCGCAGCCGAGTTCCGCCGCCTCGAGGTAGACAAGGGGAGCCAGTCCGGTAAGACAGTGGCTGTGCAGCTCGAGCGCGCGGTCGCCAATCACGGCCTTGAGTGCCGGTATGAGCGTGCGAATCCGGTCCGGGGTCAGCAGACCGCCGGCATCCTTGATCATGATTGCATCGACGCCCGCCTTCTCGATCAGCTCCCTGGCCGTCTTTACGTAGTGCTCGTCGGTGTGAAGCGGGCTCTCGCAGAACGACAGCGCGCCGAACGTATACGCTCCCAGGGCCTTGGCCTTGACGAGCCCGCCGGCGATGTTGTCAACATCGTTGAGCCCGTCGAAGGAGCCGATGACGCGGAGGCCGTTGGCATAGAGCCGCTCCACCCACTTGTCGATGATGTCGTCCGCCAGAAAATCGAAGGCGGCGATGTTCTTGGAACGGATCAGGGACCGGAACGCGGTGTTCGGCGCGGCTTGATGGGCAAGTCGCACTCGCTCCCACGGGTCTTCCTTCAGATAACGCACCGGAACGTCGAACTGGATGGTTGCCATCAGGTCGACGTGGAAGAAGCCGGCCTTGTCGAACTGATCGGCAATCGACGTGATATGGCGCGTGCGCATCCGCGTCGCCCACAGGCTCTGGTGCGCGTCACGCAGGGTGGTATCGATAATTTTCACCTCCCGCCGGCTACCGGCGGGCCGCCCGCCATCGCTGAACGCGCTGGCGATTGGTGTTCTGTCGTTAGTCTTCATGTCAGTTACCGCCTCGTGATGCCTTACTTGCTGCTGTCCGGAAAGATCGGTTCCTGGTGCTCCGCCCGGGCGATGTCTTCCAGCAGCAGCAGTGCGGCTGTCCAGTCTTCATTTTCGCGCCCCCAGGCCTTGGCCAGCCCGAAGGTCTCGCGGGCGATGGCGCCCAGGTAAAGCGGGGCGCTTACTTCGGCGCCGAGGTTCAGGGCATGGCTGACGTCCTTGTGCGCCATGCGCAGCGGGAAGTCCGGCGTCGTGACCCCGGCCAGCACCTTGTTCGGGAAGTTGACGATCAACTGCCCCCGGCCGGCGGTCGTGTTGCTCAGCACTTCCACGGTAGCGGCGCGATCAATTCCGGCCTTGTTCGCCAGTGTCAGGGCCTCGCCGGCAAGCACGGCGCCTACGGTGGACATATAGTTGTTCACCAGTTTGAGCCGTATCCCTCGCCCCGGGCCGCCCGCGCGCACCGTCTTGTTACCCACCGCATCGAACAGGGGCTGCAGCCGCGTCATGTGTTCATCGGTCGCGCCGACGATGACCAGGCTTTCGCCTCTGGCCGCATCGGCCGGCGTGCGGCCAAGCGGCGAGTCCACGAAGCCGAACCCGGCCTCCCGCACGCGACCCGCTATGCGGTCGCTCTCGCTGGCGGAAATGGTGCTCATATCGACCACCAGCGCACCTTTGGGAAGACGCTCGCAGGCACCGTCGGGTCCGAGCAGGGCTGCTTCTACATGGGGCCAGTCAGGCAGAATCGTGATCAGCGCGTCGACGCCGTCGGCGGCGTCGGCCGCGCTGGACGCAACGTGACACGTGCCGTCTGCAAAGGCGTCCCGTGCCGCGGCAACGACATCGTATACACGCAGGTCGAAACCGTGGGCGATGAGATTGCGGACCATGCCCGCGCCCATTACGCCGAGTCCAAGAAAGCCGATTCTCATGACATTCCTCCAGGTGAAGCCTATTTGTAGGGTTGCCAGCCGCGCATGGCCAGATAACCGTGATCGACGGGGATCACCGTGCCGGTTATGGCCTGGGACTCCGCGGATAGCAGGAACATCACCACGGCTGCGACGTCGTCGGGTTGTACCAGCTCGTTTCTCGGGTTGGCCGCGGCCAGCGCATCGGTGTTGCGCTGCTGGCCTGGTGTCGCCCGAGTGAGAAACGGCGTATCAGTCCAGCCCGGAGCCACCGCGTTGACGCGTACACCCTTTGGTGCCCATTCGACAGCCAGGATCGAAGTCATGTTGATGACGGCTGCCTTGGCGGGGGCATAGGCGTAAGTCGGTCCGGGGCAGAGGCCGACAACCGATGCCAGATTGACGATGACTCCACCGCCAGCGGCGATCATCCGCTCGCCGAAGACACGGCAACTCAGGAAAGCGCCTTTCCAATGGGAGGAGGTTACCCGGTCGAAAGTCTGGATGTCCATATCCGCAATGCCGCCGGGGACTTGCGGCGCGCCGGCGCAGGTCACCAGGGCGGAGATCCGGCCGGCACGGCTTTCGATCTCGTCCGCGGCATGCTTTACGGCGGCTTCGTCGGTGACGTCGCACTGTACGGCGAGTGCGTTCTTGCCCAGCTTTTCAGCAGCTTCCCCGGCCCGCTCTCCGTCGAGATCGGCAATTGCCACATGCCCCCCAGCGGCCAGGACTCTGATTGCAGTGGCATAACCGATACCACTTGCCCCGCCGGTAATTACGGTAACCATAGATGTACCCCTTGATGCGAAGACGCGATTGCCTTTCTACTTGACGAATAGCAGCGATAGCTGTGGCACAAAGGCGATCAATATCACCGCCATGATCAGCACGCCGACATAGCCTGTGACGGCGCGTGCTATAGCGCTGACATTGGCGCCGGATACGGCCGAAGCGACGAAGAGATTGAGCCCGATGGGCGGTGTGATAAACCCGACTGCCAGCGTCGTGACCATGATGACGCCGAAGTGGATAGGGTCAATTCCAAGTTGTGCGGTAACGGGCATGAGCATCGGCGCCAGCAGTAATATGTTCGGCGCACTTTCCATGACGCAACCGGCGAAGAGAAGCAGTAAGAGTACCATCGAGAGCTTCAGGGCGTAGTTGTCGGTCCAGCCCACCAGAAACTCCAGAACCACGGCTGGTATTCCCAGTACCGCCAGATTCTGCGACAGCACGATGGCAATCGCCACGATTGGTACGATCAGTCCGCATATCCTGGAACTACGGACCAGCACGTTCCCCAGTTGTCGCCACTTCGTCTGCCGGGTAATGAACAGGCCGACCAGCAGGCAGTACACCGCGGCAACGGCGCCAGCCTCCGTCGGTGTGAATATTCCTCCGTAAATGCCGCCCAGAATGAGGACGATCGCGCCCAGCGCCCATTTCGTCTCAAGGCCGCCGCGGGCCACCTCGCGGACGCTGAATCGGGTCCTGACGCCGTAGTCCTTTCGGCGAGACATCAGGTAGGCCACCATGCACATGGCGCCGACCATGATGACGCCGGGCAGTATACCTGCAATAAACAGATCACTCACGCTGACGCCAGTGGTCACGCCGTACAGCACGAAGGCAATGCTCGGCGGAATCACGATCCCGACCACTCCGCCGGCGGCCACGGTACCGGCGGCGAAGCTATTGGGGTAGTTCTGTTTGCGCATCTCCGGCAGAACCACGCGGCCTATGGTTGCCACTGTGGCCGCATTCGATCCGCTGATGGCGGCGAATATGCCGGATGCGACCAGCGCGGTCAGCGATAGCCCGCCACGTATCCAGCCGACCAGCGAGCGAGAAAAGCGCATTATCTGTTTCGCGATGCCGCCTTCAGCGATGAAATCACCGGTCGCCACAAATAGAGGCAGAGCGAGCAGCGGAAACAGGTTCAGCGAGTCGAACATTGTCAGGCTGATGTTCGCCATTGGAAACTGCGGGTGTAACAGCGTCAGGAAGATCGCGCCCAAGGCGAGCACGGTGACGACTTCGATGCCGAGCAGGAATAGCGCGACCAGTACGAAAAATATCAGCATTTCTATGCTCATGGCTCTCCCCCCTCCGGAACGTTGTCAGTCCAGAGCCTCGGTTTGGATTTGCAGGTTGACGCCGGCTCTATAGTCGTTGATGGAGATAACCGCGCGTTGGACTGTTCTCAGCAGGACGAGGAACCATCCTGCGGGGACGGCTATTGTCGCAACCCACAACGGCAGTCTCAGGCCGATCATTTCCTGCTCGAAGAGGATATTGAGGGACACGCCATCATAGGCATATACGATGATGACCGTGCTAACCACGATAAGCAGTACGTCCGACAGGAGTAACAGGGCCAGTTGCAGGGGCCTTGGCAGTGCGTCTCTTATCAGGGTGAAGCAAAGATGGGAACGACTTTTTGCCACCGCCGCCATTGATATGTAGGTGAGCCAGATAAATGCGTATATCGCGGTCTCTTCCGCCCATACGATGGAGTTGTTCAGACCGTACCGGTAGATCACCTCCAGAAAGACGATGGTGATGATATAGCCGTACAATACGATGCTTAGAGCGTCTTCCAGTTTGGTGTCGATTGTCCGAATGAAATTTTTCATCGGTTGCTCCGCTTCGGGACTGCACCCCGGGCACCGCGAACGACGCCAATCTCACATCGGCGCTGCACCCGTAGACATGCTTACGGGGCAACCAGGCCCCGTAGGCAGACGTCGGTGAACCGCGGGCCGCGTTCAGCGGCCCGCGGCACCACCAGCATTGAGGATATAATCGAACCGGCGGGTGCGAGTACCCGTCACGTCCACCACGGCTTGGGCTCGCCGCCGCCGGATTGCGCCACGACCGATTTGACCGTCTCGTATTCCTCCCTGCCGAATTCATCGATCAGGCCGTTAAGCAGCTCGCTGTTGTTTTCAACCGAGAGGTAATCCTTCCACGCCTGCAGCTGTGTGTCGGTCAGGAAGGTGACGTCGGTGCCGGCGCCTTTCCAGCCGACGTTGTCGGCTGATTCCGGCAGCACGCCGATGGCGTCTCGAAGAATTACCTCGTAGTCGTCGTGAATCTTCTTCTGCGCATGGAAGGAGCCCTGCATCACGACTTCCTTGAGATCCGGGCCCAGAGAATTAAGCCAGCGCGTGTTCAGGAAGGTGGAGTCGAAGTTGTACATCCAGCCGGTATTTACGATCTGGCCGATAACCGGCGCCATACCGGCGTCGTGCACTGAGCCGGCACTGATATGGATGCCGTCGATCGCGCCGTCCTTGAGGGCGGAATACACTTCCGACCAGGCTATCGGCGTGGGGTTCGCAGGCAGGATGTCGAAAGCGGCCTGTTCCAGACGGGATCCGGTGACGCGCATCTTCGTACCGCGCAGATCCTCCGGGAGCAGCACACGTTCGTCGAGGGCAACGGACATCTCGATCCAGCGCTTGATCGGCATGGTGTAGGCCATGGTCAGATGGCGCTTTTCGGATGCGGCCCGGACCGTGTCGTTGAAGTCCTTGCTGTAGATCAGCTTCCAGACGTTCTCTTCGTCACCGATCACGTAGGGGATATCTATAACGTTCCAGATTGGCGCCAACTGCGCCCCGTTCTGCGTGGAACAGGAGCCGCCCTGCATGACCCCTTGCTGTACTTTATTCAGCGCAGTGGTCTGGGAGCCCAGTTCGCCGCCGTCGTGAACGCTGACGTAGATCTGGCCGTTGCTGTTACGCTCGATGTAGTCCTTGAAATCCAGCGTGCCGTGAATCCAACTGGTATGGGGTGTGCCGGCGCGGCCTGGAAACTTGTCCAGCAGGCCATCGTGACCGAGGGTAAGAACGTGCTTTGCAGCCTTTCTCTTGGCGTCCTCGCTACGGGCGGCTTCCGCCAGGCTGATGGCACCGCCGCTGAGCGTGTATGCCAGCCCCAGCGTTGCTGCGCCGACGCTGTATTTGGCCGCTGTCACCAGCAACTCGCGGCGGGTAATGGAACGTGGATCGTCTGATATGTGATGTTTCTTCTTCATGTCTGCTCCTCCTCGTTTAGCCTTTCAATAATCACCAGTACGCGGTGGCTAGCTTTTCTTTTCCGGTACCCATTCGATCTGGGGGATATCAACGATTGGCGCTGAGGGCCAATGGTCGCCGCGCTGTGCGCCCAGCGTCCTGTTACCAGCGGGTTCAAAGGGTTTTGCCGGCAGGCCCACGAACTCGCCGTTACGCACCCACGCCTCGTCGCCGTCGTAGAGTTCCTGCGCCAGCCAGCGTTGCATTCGACTCAGAACATCGCGCATGCCCGGGTCGGAGGCGACATTCTTCAATTCGTTGGGGTCGTCCTTGAGGTTGAACAGCTGGGATACATTGCCGACCGGGTAATAGATCAGTTTGTAGGCCCCGTCGGTAACCATGCGGCTGGCGTGCACATCGTCCGCGACTTCGCTGTAGAGATACTCGCGCCTGCTTTTACCGAGCAGCGACTCGCCTTCGCAATGCGCGGGTGGCTCAATGTCGCAGAGATCCAGCAGGGTAGGCATGATATCGCGCCAGCCGACCAGGCGATCGTCCACGGCCGCCTCGGCGATTCGGTTCGCGGCGTTGCGGGTGCCAACCAGGATCAGCGGGCTCTTTACTGCCGGTCCATACAGTATCCGTTTGGCCCACATGTTATGTCGGCCGAGCATGTCGCCGTGATCCGAGGTAAAGCAAATGATCGTATCGTCGAGAATTCCCTCTTCGCGCAGCGTCCCCATGAGCACGCGAATCTGGTGATCGATGTGCGTGCATAAGGCGTAGAACGCGCGGCGAATGTCGACGATGGCTTTTTCATCATGTTTGCTGCCCCGGTAGACCGCGGCGGCGACGGCGTGCGGAAGATCGGACCCGGCCGCCCATTCGCCCTTCAGCGGTGCGTCGATCTCCTCGCGTGGATACATTTCCAGGTACTCCGCCAACGGCGTTAGCGGCGGGTGAGGGTGACGATAGGAGCAGAACCAGAACGAAGGCCGGGTGGGATCGCGTCGCTTGATGGTGCGCGTCATCTGCTGCGTGGCCCAGTTGGTCGGGTGGCAATGCTCCGGTAGATGCCAGGGACGGTTGACGTAGTCGTTATTGCTCATGCCGTGCATGAACTGCTTGCCCGGGTAGCCCTGGTCGCCCAGGAAGATCTCGTAATCATCGGTGACGCCGTACATGGTGCGGCCTTCCTCGTCGAGGATGACGTCGTCAAAGCCGATCCGGTTACGCTGTGGATAGACGTGCATTTTGCCGACGGCGGCGGCCTGATAACCGTTGTCTCTGAACGCCTGCGCCATGGTCGGCACCTCGGGCATCTCCAGCTTGTCCTTGTACATGCGATCACCGTGGCTACGGGGTGATAACCCCGTGTACAGGGTGCGCCGTGCCGGGATGCAAACCGGGCATTCCTGAAACAGATTGGTAAAACGCGTGCCGCAGCGGGCCAGTTCGTCCAGCGTCGGCGTCTTGACCACAGGGTGGCCAGCTGCGCCCAGAAGGTACCCGGGCCATTGATCGGTCGAGATCAGCAGTACGTTGGGGCGATTAGTCATGTGAAGCAAATCCTTGGAAAGCTGCAGTTGAACAGGAACGGCAATGCATTCGTATGCATTTTTAACGCGACAAAACACGGGTGTCAACTACGTAATTCGGGGAGAAGGGCGGGAGTGGCTATTGCCGATTGTGGGTTTCATCGACGCGATGCATCGGGCGAACGGTCGTTTCCGCGATTTTGTTCAGAGCGGTTGGAACTGCCATCATTGGCGTCAAATATAGATGCATTTGCATGATGGTCGATTTGCGCTGCCGATTAATCAGGGCGACTTCGCCAATTCAACTGAGGCTGACGGGCCGTTCCCGGCATCGGCTTGCCTTGGTAAATCTCTTGCGTTATGTTTGCATACGTATTCATTCCGCGCGTCATAAATTCGAGAGGATAGTCATGGTCAGGTATCTGAAGAAGGGCAAGAAACCAACCGAGATAGCTGCGGCGGATGCGAAAGTACGACAGACGGTTGAAGCGATCCTGTCCGACATTGAGCTTCGCGGTGAAGCCGCGGTACGCGAGCTTTCCGAGAAGTTCGATAACTGGTCGCCGCCAAACTTCAGACTCTCGGAGCAGGAAATCGAGGCTGCCATGTCGCTGGTTTCCAGGCGCGATCTGGAGGACATACGGTTTGCCCAGACCCAGATCAGACGGTTCGCCGAGAAACAGCGCGAGTGCATAAGGGATCTTGAGGTCGAGACGCTGGACGGCGTCATTCTCGGGCATCGAAACGTGCCCGTCGACTCGGTCGGTTGCTACGTGCCCGGTGGCAAGTATCCGATGGTGGCGTCGGCGCACATGAGTGTGATCACAGCGAAAGTCGCCGGCGTACGGCGCGTTGTGGCTGCGGCTCCGCCAACGGGTGGCAAGCCGCATCCGGCGACCATCGCCGCGATGCATCTCGGCGGGGCGGATGAAATCCTTGTGCTTGGCGGCATACAGGCTGTTGGTGCGATGGCCATTGGTACCGAATCGATGGCGCCGGTGGACATGCTGGTCGGCCCTGGCAACGTGTTCGTTGCGGAAGCCAAACGGCAGCTCTTCGGTCGGGTCGGGATCGATCTCTTCGCCGGGCCAACCGAGACTCTGGTCATCGCCGACGACAGCGTCGATGGAGAACTGTGCGCGGTGGATCTGCTCGGCCAGGCCGAACACGGGCCGACCTCGCCGGCGACGCTGCTGACGACGTCGGAGAGCCTCGCGCGCGCCACGCTGGCCGAGATAGACCGTCAATTGCAAGTCCTTCCGACGGCTGAAGTTGCGCGCCAGTCGTGGGCGGAATGGGGCGAAGTCATCGTCTGCGATAGCGACGAGGAAATTGTGCAGATCGCCAATGAGCTGGCATACGAGCATGTACAGGTCATGACGCGCACGCCGGATTACTTCCTGGACAACATGCAGAACTACGGCGCGTTGTTCCTTGGGCCGCGCACCAATGTTGCCTTCGGTGACAAGGTGATCGGGACCAACCACACCTTGCCCACCAAGCGTGCCGCCCGTTACACGGGTGGGCTTTGGGTCGGCAAGTTCCTGAAGACGTGTACGTATCAGCGCGTTCTTACCGACGAAGCGTCCGCCATGGTTGGGGAATATTGTTCCCGGCTTTGTGCCATCGAAGGTTTCGCCGGGCATGGAGAGCAGGCTAATATTCGGGTGCGCCGTTATGGACACCGGGATGTGAAGCCTTATAGTGCCGTTGGACGCTGAATGGGACCAGCCATGAGTGACTTGCCGCGCACACCTTCGTTCCGCCTGAATGGCAAGCGGGCTTTAGTGACCGGTGCGGGACGTGGTATCGGCCTTGCCGCGGCAGCGGCTCTGGCTGAAGCTGGAGCCCATGTCCTGCTGGTCGCTCGCAGCGGGGATGAGATCGAATCCGTGGCGGCCGCGATAACCCAGGCCGGTGGGCGGGCTGAGGCGCATGCCCTTGATGTGACCGATCTGGCCGGGCTGGAGCGGTTTATTCGCGCGAATGGCGTGTTTGATATCCTGTTCAACAGCGCCGGCATGAATCGGCCCGCGCTGGCTGCGGACGTTACGGAAAACGATTTCGATGCGATGATGGCTCTGAATGTCAAAGCCGCCTTCTTTGCCGCGCGCGAAGTGGCGGAGTCCTTGCGCCGGGCGGGCCGCACTGGTTCGATAATCAACGTTTCATCACAGATGGGGCATGTCGGCGGGCCGAAGCGAACCGTGTATTGCGCGACGAAACACGCCGTGGAGGGATGGACGAAGGCACTGGCCTGGGAGTATGGCGCTGGCGGTATTCGCGTTAATACCCTGTGCCCGACCTTCATCGAGACGCCCATGACGCAACCCATGCTGGCCGAGGACGCGTTCAGGGAGTTCGTGGTGTCAAAGATCGCGCTGGGGCGCGTCGGTCAGCTGGAGGACATCATGGGGCCCGCGGTGTTTCTGGCGTCGGATGCGGCCGCGCTTATAACCGGCTCGGCCATCCTGGTGGACGGGGGGTGGACCGCAGTCTGAAATGACCAGAAAATCACGACCCACATCCGCTGATGTCGCACGCCTCGCGAATGTATCGCAATCGGCTGTCAGCCGCACGTTTACGCTTGGGGCGAGTGTTGCGCCCGAAACCAAGCGCAAGGTTCTGGAGGCGGCCAAGAGCCTCGGATACAGGCCGAATGCCTTCGCGCGCTCGCTGATCACGCGCAATTCGCGGATCATCGCGGTCGTGCTTGCCTACCTGGATAACTCCTTCTATCCGCGCGTGCTGGAGCTGCTATCCCGCGGTCTGCAGCGCAAGGGCTACCATGTGATGCTCTTCCTGGCAGCGCCGGGTGGCGCGGATGATGTGCTGCAGGAAATTCTGCAGTACCAGGTCGCCGGAATTCTGATGGCGTCCGCTACCCTGTCCTCCGTTCTTGCAAAGGAATGCGAGGCCGCGGGGATACCGATCGTGTTATTCAACCGATACATTCCCGGCTCGCCGAATAGTAGCGTGACCTCCGACAACTACGCCGGCGGCGTGGCGGTCGGGGAGTTTCTGGTGGCCGCCGGCCATGAGCGCATTGCATACATTGCCGGGGCGTCCGATGCGTCGACCAACAAGGACCGCTGGGCCGGGCTGATCAAGGCCTTGTCGGAGGCAGGGCGAGCTTGCTGGGGGCAGGCCGATGGTGCCTATTCGTACGACCGTGCTGCCCAGGCGGCACGCGAGATGTTCAGTGATCGCGCGCCGCCGGACCGCCCCGACGCGGTATTCGTTGCAAACGATCACATGGCATTGGCGGTCATGGATGTCCTGCGCCATGAGCTGCGGCTGAAAGTGCCCGAGGATGTATCAGTGGTGGGCTATGACGACGTGCCCCAGGCCGCCTGGCCCGCCTATGACCTGACCACGGTCGAGCAGGCCGTGGAGCCCATGGTCGACGCGGCCATCAATATTCTGCTGGGCCAGGTCAGCAACGAGCGCGTGCAGCGACACAATGTGGTGATTCCGGGAGATCTGGTCCTTAGAGGGTCGGCGCGCCTCCCTGGCGGACTGGCACGGACGATGCCATGAGCGCATCTCGTGGCGGGCCGCCGATAGTCTTGCGGCGGTGGGATCAGGAAGTGTCTTCCGCCCGAAGGCGATCGGGTCAGAATAGCCCGCGGCGGATCAGGTTGATGCCGAGCACGATCAGCGTGTAAAGCAGTATCCGCTTGAAAAGCATCGGGTTGATATAGCGGCGCACGTGTTGCCCCAGCCACAATCCCAGCAACACCGGCACCAGTGCCAGCAATGACCACTGAAACTCTTCAAACCCCAGTATACCCACCGAGGCGTAGGATGCGGCCAGCGGGATGGACCCGCCGAGCACGATCAGGGCATAGGCGGCGACGAAATCGTCCTTGTTCAGGTCCAGCGCGACGAGGTACATGGCCAGGGGAGGGCCGTTGACGGTCGAAACACCGTTCAGTATGCCCGAGCCCATGCCGACCGCGGGCCCCATCCAGATTTCCCACGGCGCGGGAAGGCGCCAATGCGGATTCAGCAGAGTAATGGCGCTGAACACCACGACGATCATGCCCAGCACCGCGAGCAGCACGTCGGGGTTGATGCTGGCGATGATATGGGCGCCACCCCAGGTACCCAGCGCAAACGCAATGATCAGAGGCCAGAGCCGCTTCAGCAACTGCCAGGGTAAGCCGGTGTTGAAAGCTTGCCAGATGTTGGTGATCACAATGGGCATGACCAGCAGGGCGAGAACCAGACGTGGATCCAGCACCAGGCCAAGCAGAGAGACCACGATTAGCGGCATGCCCAGGCCGACGGTGCCCTTGACGAAGCCGCTGAGCATGAGCACGGCGGGTACAAAGGCGTAGAGGGCGACGGTCAAAGGGGTCATTCGGATGATCTCGGGGCAAAAAAGGTTCGCGGGGAGCTTAATGCAACAGGTATTGAAAAGTAAGTGACATTATCTGGAGCATTTCTTCAGAAAAGATGAAGTGGACCCATGAGCCCGAACGTGCAACGGCTGCTTGCCCCGGTGCGGACTATCGGTCCCGGATTAGCGCTCGCGGCGCATTAAGGAGTCTCTGATGTATTCCCATGGGAATACATCAGAGACTCCTTAACCGCCGCGAGCGTATACCTTATTCGGCACCCTATTGCCGAAACGCGCAAGCTTATTTGAACAGGAAGATGGGGCTGCTCCAAGCCTGAAAACCATCCTCGGTATAGACACAGACCCAGAGCGGATTGTCGCCGCTGCGGTTCAACGGAATACGAAGCTTGCGGGTGAGGTTTCGGTGTGGATTCTCCTCGGGCAGACGGTAGACCCTGATACGACGCTCGAGCCCGCCGGCCTCCATGATGGTGTCCTCGTACCCGATGTCATCCATCGGACAGTTAACGGCGCCATGGTTGCAGGTCAGATCGAAATTACCTTTCGGCGTCCCTTCCAGCCAGGCATCGAAACCACCATAGTTGCCGGTGGTAAGCGCATTCCATTCCACTGTGTCGGTGGCGGTCTGTTCCAGCCGGCGCTCGGGATTCCAGGCATTGATCTTGGCAATCCGGCGCAGTCTGGCACCACCGAAGCGTGCCCGTCCTGTCCATGTCGTCTGCCGGCCGCGCCCACGATACTCGGCACCGGACCAGACCACACGGATGCGGGAGCCGAGGTCCTCTTCGGCGTAGGGGCGGAAGACTTCGACGACATCGGCGCCGTTGCGAACCTCGACTCTCTCGATCGGTGCGTGGGCGGCAACTTCAATGTCGAGCTCCACGTGTGTGTCCGAGGTCTGGATGATGTCGCCCATCATGACTTCGTTGACGTTCCTGCTGCCGGCGTCCGGGAACACATTCGGATCGCGCTCGAACAGTTGGCCGCCGCCCGGCAGGCGCGCCCGCACATCGAGATGCATGCGGCATCCGGTGGTGCCGTAGTGATGGCGTTTGCGCAGGGAGTCGAAAATGCCGTCACGCGTCAGCTCGTCGGTGAGGAAACAGGTCAGCCCGCCGTAGGCGCCGAACTTGGATGCCCCCGGATAACTGGCACCGGGGCGGCCTTTGTGCCCATCACTGTTGCAGACCACACCTGAACGATGCCCCAGCGGGAACCCATCCGTCAGCAACCACTCGAAGGTGCCCCAGGCGGAGTGAACCTCCATGGCCGTCTCGTAGCGTCCGTCGTGCGCGTACGTGATATCGGCATACCGGCCACCGACGTGGGCCCACACACAGCAATCCTCGCCATCGAGCATCTCGAAAAGGCGCGCCGCGTTCGGCGCATCGGTGTTGATGTCGGAGCGGTCGGTCAGCAGGGCATGAGAGGAGCGATGTATCTGGCGGCCTTCGGTGCGGAAGAAGACGTTGCGATCACCACCGACAGCGGTATTGCCGGACCACTCATAACCGGGGAAGGTCACGAAGCGGTGGTCTTCGTGAAACTCGGCGGTCAGCTCGTTCAGATATTGCCAGAAGGCGTTGTTGATCTGGAAGTCGTTGGCCTGATGGCTGGTGACGTCGAGGAAGGATTTATTGCGTGCGAAGTCAAAGTACTGGCGTGACGCGCCGGTGCCCAGCGATTCACCGCTCTGGCCATGAAGGTCACCCCAGTAGCCGCTTAGATCGCCTTCCCTGATGATGAGCGGCCCGGCCTCCGCTACGCGTTCATCACCTTCGTATATGGCAATGCGCAGTTCCCCGGGCGTCTGCACCTTGAGGTTCTCCAGGGTAACGGCGCGTTCACCCAGCGGATAGTCGAGAACCTCCGGAAGCCCCTCGACCGGAAGCGAGGGAACCAGCCGGAACCGACCCTCCGCTTGATGTGTGGGGTTGCCCCATCTGTCCTCGGCCTTGATGCCGAGCTGGAAGCGCTCGCCCGGTCGGCGCAGGCTGGGCAGAGCCGCGCGCCAGAGCGCGGGGGGGCCAGGTTCGATGACAATCGAAGGGGTCTCGACCAGCGGCACATAATGTTTGACCGCACAGACATCCGCCACGACCTTGAACTCGAAGTCCGTCTCGCAGAACGTCTGCAGCCGCATCCCAGGCGAGCCCTTGGACGGATCGCCGAAAATGATGGTGATCTGATCCCCTTCCCGCAAATAACCACCATGGAGAGTGGCGGTCAGGGCCTTGAACCAGGGGCGGGCGTGCGCGGTGCTGCCGTACTCCAGCTGGATCCGCGCGCCGGTGCTGCAGTGGGCGGTAACATAGTTATAGCCGGTGGGGTTATCCATCTGCAGGTCACCCTGGTCGCCGGCAAAGCGGAAAACGACCTTTATGCCACCGGTATCGTCAATTCCGTAACGGCCGACCGTGTAGACCAGTTTGAAGGTCTGGATGCTGCGCGCCTCGAAAGCGCCTTTCGGCGTAAGCTCCGCGTGACCGTAGAGTATGGGGTCCTCGCCCGGGTGCGTAGGTGGCCAAACCACGCCGATGAGTGCGGGATCAACTGTTTCGCTGCACATTCTGCTACTCCTCCACTAATGAGCAATCATAATGAATATGTTTACTGAATAATCGTCCGCGTTTCACCAGGAAGGCGGGCCTCAGGACCGTTGAAGAACCTTGTCCGGGTTCATGATGCCCGTGGGATCCAATGCTGACTTTATGGCCCGCATCAGATTGAGCTCCACGTCCGAGCGGTATCGAAGCAGGTCCCCGGTCTTGTCCTCGCCGATGCCGTGTTCCGCACTGAAGCTGCCGCCGAGTGAATCAGCGAGATCGTACATCGCCCGGCTGATTGCCGGGCCGCTGTCGAGAAAGTCCTGTCTTTGTACATTCCGCGGCTGGATCAGGTTGAAATGAATATTGCCGTCACCGACATGCCCAAAGGGGATGACCAGACCGTCCGGCATGTGCTCCTTCAGCACTCGCGTGCCACGCTCGATGAATTCGGGAATGCGCGACAGCGGCACCGAAACGTCGTGTTTGATGACCGCGCCGGCGCGTGTCTGCGCCTCCGGGATGCCCTCACGGATGGCCCATAGCGCGGCTGCCTGGGTTTCGCTTTCGGCAAGCACGGCATCGCTTATCAGGCCTTGCTCGAGCGCTTCCTCGAGCACTGCTTCCAGCCCGGCCCGGAGACCCTCGACGCCGGACGGCCGGCTGACTTCGAACAGTGCGTATTGCGGATGCGCCTCGTCGAAGGGTGATTCAACACCCTGGACGTGCCGTGCCGCCAGCGCCACGGCGTCATGGGGCATGAGTTCAAAGGCCAGGATCTGGTCGCCCAGAGCCCTGCGGATGCGATCAAATAATGTGGTCACGGCGGTGACGTCGGGGCAGGCGGCAAGCCCGGTTTCGCGTCCGGCCGGCGAAGGCGTCAGCCGGAATACCGCGGCGGTGATGATACCGAGTGTCCCTTCCGAGCCGATATACAACTGCTTGAGATCGTAGCCTGTGTTGTTCTTGCGCAAGCTGCGCAGGCCATCCCATATCTGGCCGTCGGGGAGCACGACCTCCAGTCCGAGTACGTTGTCGCGTGTGTTGCCGAAGCGGACGGTATTGTTGCCGCCGGCGTTGGTGGCGAGATTGCCGCCGATACGACAGCTGCCTTCCGAGGCCAGGCTGAGCGGGAACACAAGTCCGGCATCGCGTGCGGCCGCCTTGGCCGTGGCCAGGATGCAGCCGGCCTCGACGGTCATGGTGGCGTTGGCGGCATCGATGTCGCGGATACGGGCCAGGCGATCGGTACAAAGAACGATACCGCCCCTGGGCACGGCACCGCTGACCATGCCCGTGTTGCCGCCTTGCGGCGTGACTGCAACGCCGGCGGCATGGCAGGTACGCATTACCGCCGAGACGTCCGCGGTGGTCGCGGGGCGGACCACCAGCGCACAGTGCCCGCGGTCCTCTCCGCGCCAGTCGGTGACGTATCGCTCGCGGTCTTCCGCCGTGCGAACGACACCTTGTTCGCCGACGATATCGACCAGTGATTCAATGAGTGCGTCATCGACAGGTGACTGCCGCGGCTGACTGGACATTAGTTTTCCCCGTGCTGCGCGGTGTCGATCACGGTTGTGTCGCCGATGACGCAGCGGTTTCGTCCGCCTTGGCCCGTTGCCGGGCCCTTCGCATCTGACTGCGCAGGATCAGCACCAGGGACAGGGCCGTGAGCGCCAGAAAGAAGATCGATATGCCGCTCTCGAAGAACACCGAGAGTGAGCCCCTGGACCCCAGCAGTGATCGCCGCAGGTTGTCCTCGAACATGGGGCCGAGTATGAAGGCGATCAGGAACGGTGCGGCCGGGATCGAGAGCCGCAGCATGATATAGCCGACCACACCCATGATCAGCATCACCAGCACATCGAACAGGGTGTTGTTGACACCGTAGGCGCCGTAGGCGCAAAGAATCAGCACCATCGGCAGCAGAATGCCCCTGGGTATATCGGCGATACGACCGAACGTGGAGATCGCCAGCTTGCCGATAACGAATAACGCCGCGGAACTGAGGAGGATACCCATGAAGATCGCATAGACCAGTGTGATGTCGTTGGCGAACAGCTGTGGGCCGGGTGCCAGGCCGTGAATCATGAATGCGCCGAGTATGATTGCAGTGATGACATCGCCTGGAATGCCCAGCGCCAGCAGCGGGATCAGGGTCGCGCCGCAGACACCGTTGTTTCCGGATTCCGCCGCCGCGACACCCTCCAGTGCGCCTTTGCCGAATTTCTCCGGCTCGCGCGACGTGCGGTGAGCCTCGCTGTACGACAGGAATGCCGCCGGGGCACCGCCGATGCCGGGGATTGCCCCAAGGATGACACCGATGATGCTGCCGCGCGTGATAGTCGGCAGACAGCGGCGGAACTCCAGCCAGGTGACGCGGTTGCGGTCGATGCTCTTGATGATTTCCGGGGTGCCGCCGCGCTTGCCGACCGCATTGATGATCTCCGGGATGGCAAACAGGCCGATGAGCACGGGGATGAAGTTCAGTCCGCCCATCAGCTCCGGTTCGCCGAAGGCCATGCGTGGCGACCCGTATACGAGATCCTGACCAATGGTTGCCAGCAGCAGCCCCAGCGTCGCGGCGACGAGCCCGCGAAGCAGCGAGTTTCCGGAAACCCCGGCGGTAATGGTCAAGGCAAAGCAGATCAGTGCAAAAAATTCCGCGGGACCGAAACGCAAGGCATAGCTGGCAATGGCGGCGGCAAAGAAAAACAGTGCCATATTGGACACCACGTCGGCGAAACACGAGGCATAAAGCGCCATGTTCAGTGCCTTGCCGGCCTGACCCTGCTGCGCCAGCGGATAGCCGTCCAGTGCCGTGCAGGCGGCCGCGGGTGTACCCGGGCTGCGAATGAGAATGGCCGGTATGGACCCGCCGTAGAATGACCCCTTGTAAATGCCGACCAGCAGTAGAATGGCCGTTACCGGTGCCATGTAGAATGTAAACGGCAGGGCCAGGGCGACGGCGAGGGTGCCGGTCATGCCGGGAATGGCGCCGACGAATACGCCGATGGCCACGCCGATGACGATCGCGAGCAGGTTGTCGACGGAGGCGAAGAGTTCGGCTGCGCCGAGTAGTGCGTCGAGCATATCCGGTTATTCCCGCTTCAGAAGAGTTGCTCGAAGACGCCGAGCGGCAACGGCACGTATGCGATTTTGGTGAAAAAGTAATACAGCCCAACGGGCAAGATCACGGCGACCGGAGCCAGCAGGGTCAGCCGCCGTTCACTGAACAGACAGGCCAGTGCCAGGATGGCGAGTACGGATGCGGCTACGATACCGATAAGGTGGATCAGCGCCAGATAGCCGAACATCAGGGCGATCGCGGCGATGCAGCGCCATTCCTGGCGTTCGCCGGCTGTCGCGGCCGGCGAGTCATCATCGTCGTTCTCACTGAGATTGGCGAGACCACGAAAGGCGATCACGAGTCCTAGCAGAATGCCCGCAATCGCGACGGTGGTCGGCCAAAATGCAGGCGAAAGGGCGGCTACGGTGATGCGTGACGGCACCCGGATCTGGTACGGAATGACCGCCAGCAGCACCACCGCAAAGAACATCGCCGAGCCGAATCCAATGATCAGATCACGCGAACGACCAGACATGGACGATGGCCCCCCTTCGCCTGAACTCATACCAAACGCGCAGGTCCTGCCTTACTCGATGCGAAGATCGAGCAGATCGCCCAGCGTGTAGTACACCTCGTACTGCTCAGCCATGAACGCGGTGGTCTCGTCCGGCGGCAGAATGCGCGGTACGGAACCGAGCCTGCGGGTGACGTTGTTCCATTCCTCGTCGTTTTTTATCTTTTGCAGGGTCTCCGCCCACGTGTCGACCACATTCTGCGGCAGGTCCGGCGGACCGAACAGCCCGGTCCAACCCAGCACCGCGTGCAGCGCGGGGTAACCCGCTTCGGTGGCCGTCGGCACATCGGGAATTTCCGAATAGCGTTCCTGGGTGCTGACCGACAGGGCGCGCAGTGCACCGGATTTGATATCGTTCAGTACCGGTGCGAGATTGATGCCGAGGAAATCCACGTGACCGCCCACCAACGCGGTACGGGCGCCACCGCCGCCGTCATGGGGGATCATGATCGCCGCATCGCTGCCCAGGCCGATCTCCTTGAACAGCATCTGCGGGCCCATGTTCAGAATGGTGCCGGGGCCGGAGGTGCTGTAGGTCAGCGTGCCGGGGTTTTCCTTGATGGCGGTAACCAGGTCTTCCAGTGTCTTGTAGGGTGAATCCGCATTCACCACGAAGACGTAAGGGTTCTCTTCGATCAGGCCGATGAACGTGAAATCGTCGTACTTGTAGGGAATGGTGGAATCGAGCGCGGGCGTGACGGCATTGGAGCCGACCCGCGATACCAGAAGTTCGTAGCCGTCGGGTTTGCCGCGGCTGACCTGGGCCGAGCCGGTAACACCCCCGGCGCCGGTCCGGTTGACCACCTGTACCGGCTGGTCCAGATATTTTACGGCCGCGTTTGCGAGCGCACGGCCGGCCAGATCAGCCGAGCCGCCCGCACCATATGGCGCGACCAGAGTTATCGCGCGCTCCGGGTATTCCGCATGGGCCGTGAATGGTAGGGACAACGCCGCAATGGCCGCAATGCCCCAGCTTGCCAGCATCTTGTGTTGCATTTGTTCGACTCCTCGTTCTGGTTCTCGTTGCCCGGGATGCATGTCCCGGACTTTGTAGTCGTCGAGCTTGCCGCGAATCGGTCATTCGCCGAGTCAAAACAAGCCTGAATTGACCTTATAGCAACAAGTTTTGAAACGTAAGTAACTTTAACTGGACCTTATCTTCACAAAAATTAAAGAGCAATCATTGCCGGCGAATCACCGGCGCAGGCGTTCTGTCCACCGCGATGTTGACGCAGGCCGGCTTGCCGCTGGCGTTCGCCTTGCGCAACGCATCCGCCAGCGCTCCGGCATTGGTCACGTATTCGCCGTGGCCGCCAAGTACTTCGGCAACGCGGTCGTAGCGTGTGCTGAGCAGTTCGCAGCCGACCGTCCGCTCCGGCCCGTATTTGCGCAACTGAATCTGGTACTCGGCGTTCCAGCAGGCGTCGTTGCCAACCACGGCGACAAAAGGCAGGTCGTGGCGGACGGCGGTATCGAACTCGGCGAGATGAAAACCGATGGAACCGTCACCCATGATCGAAATCACCGGCGAATCCGGATACGCCAGACGCGCCGCCATCGCGAATGGCAAGCCTGCCCCGATGGCACCGGCAGGGCCATTGATGACACGGTGTCCAGCCTGCAGGCAGGCCTGTGCCCATTGGCTGAACTCGCCGCCGTCACAGATCAGAACGGCATCCGGATGCGCATCCAGCAGCGGCTGAATCGCCGCGCAGACCTCCACCGCGTGCAGCGAATTCTGATGTGCGCCACGGGCCGTCTCCCACTCTGCAGGCCGATAATGGATGGCCTGTGCCACCTCGTCCCGCCAGGCGGCTCCCGAGTGGCGGCTCGCGGCTTGTGCGACGAGCGCTTCAGTGGCGCTGACGGCGTCGGCGCGGAACTGCACGGGCAGGTGCTCGAACGCCGGCGCGGCGGCGTTCATGCGTTGCAGCGCCGTCTCGTCGGGGTCGATCTGCAGCAGGCGGCAGGATTTATCGACGATCGGCGGCTTGAGAAAGCCGAGTGTGAAATCGGGTTGCTTGCCGAGCAGCAGGACACAGTCGGCGGTGGCCAGAACCTCGGCGAACGCGCCCAGGCAGGGCTCATTGAAACCGCGTGGGCTTTCCAGGGTGACGACCGGCACCCCGGTTGCATCCTGCAGGGTGTTGACCATGTCTCCCGCGGCGCGCGTCGCCGCAAACGGGCCGGTAAGGATCAGCGGGCGCTTCGCTGCGCCGAGGATATCCATGAACTCCTTCGCGAGCGACGCCGGCAGCGGTTGCGGTACCCGCTTGAATGCGTCGGCAGGGGGAAGCGGGAAGGCCTCGGTATCGATGACGGCGTCGAGCAGATCGTCGGGGACGCTGATATGCACGGGGCCGGGCCGGCCGCTGACCGCGATGCGGAGAGCGCGGCCGATAGCGTCGCCAAGTGTCGCGAGTTCCGATACGACCCATGAAGCCTTGGTCAGCGGTTCCGCGATATCCGCCTGGCGCATCTCCTGGAATGCACCGCTGCCGAGCTGGCTGAGTGGCGCGTGACCGCTGATCAGCACGATCGGCGACTCCGATGACAGCGCGGTAAAGAGAGCCGAAACGCCATTGGCATGGCCCGGTCCGCCGGTGAGCAGGGCAATGCCAGCCTCGCCGCTAAGCCGTGCCCAGGCGTCGGCCATGTGCACCGCTGCTGCCTCATGACGGACATGGACGATGTCGATCCCGGTGTCGAGGGTCGCGTCATAGATGGACATGATATGGTTGCCGGACAGGCTGAACAGCCGTTCAATTCCCGCGTGGGCGAGCGTACGGGCTACCACGTCGGCGCCGCGAAGCGTGCTTTTCATTAACGGTACTCCTTGCATCAGGCGGGTCAGGGCCGGCCGTCGAATGGGCGAAACATGTCGTGCATGTGCCTACAGGCACCCACCCGACAATAAAGTGAACGCAGAGCAATTCAATCAATAAAAGTTAATGAATAACGTAAGCAGAAGTAATGTTTCGTCGACGACCGAACGCTCTGCAGAGTGTATTGATCGATTTTTAGTTAAGTGACTCTAATGTTATTCGTTAGGTTTTTTTGTTTTTCTTCATGTTCCTTGCGGTTTAACCTAGCAGGGTATTCAGGTGGCACTGCGGGCACAACCCCAGTGCGCAATGACGTGTTTCCGATGCCGGGCGGCGCTTCGACGCCGCGGCAAACGGAAATCTGACGAGAGTTGAGCCGAATGAGCGAACTGACGGTAGCAGTCTGGCGCGGTGACAGCGCAGGTGGCCTGGAGCATTTCCGAGTGCCGCGACGACAGAACCAGACGGTGCTGGACGTCGTCACCCAGATTCAGCGCGACAAGGATCCCACGTTGTCCTATCGCTATGCATGCCGTGTCGGCATGTGTGGATCCTGCGCGATGACGGTGAATGGTGTTGCGCGCTGGACCTGTCGTACGCATGTGGACAAGGTCGCCGATGGCGATCATCTGGAGATCCGTCCGCTGGAAAACCTGACCATCATCAAGGATCTGGTCTGCGACATGAGTACCTTCTTCGAAAAGATGAAGAAGGCCAGAGGTGTATTCAAGGGCGGGACCGGGCGGCACGATCCATTTGCCACCATCAAGCCGGACTCGCCGGCGCGGATTTCCGTGGACGAAGCCATCGAGTGCATCGGTTGCGGCGTTTGTTACGCCTCCTGCGACGTTGTGAAATGGAATGCGGATTATCTCGGCCCGGCTGCGCTTAACCGCGCCTGGACGCTGATGCAGGACAGCCGCGATGTTGGCGGTGGCGAACGCCTGGCCGCGGTTGCCGGTGATGCCGGCTGTCACGCCTGCCATACGCACATGAGCTGTACGGAGCGTTGTCCCAAGCATCTCAGCCCGACGGCCTCCATTGCCGGGCTCAAGCGCGCAACCACCAAGGCCGCGCTGAAGGGGGAGCTATGAGTCCGCGCAACGTCGCCCTGCTCTGGGCAGCGCAGCGCCTGTCGGCGGTTGTGCTGGCCGTGTTCGTGGTGGTGCACCTGGCGACCATGATCTATGCCGTGCAGGGTGGCTTGTCGGCGGAGGAGATCCTCGGACGCACCCAGGGCAATATCGGCTGGTTGCTGTTTTATACCGGCTTTGTGGTGGCGGCAGCCATTCACGCGCCCATCGGCCTGCGCAATATCGCCATGGAGCACCTCGGCTGGCGCGGGCGCTCACTGGAGATCGCCATGCTTCTGGTGGCACTGTTGCTGCTGGTGCTGGGGCTCCGGGCTGCGTGGGGGGTGTTCGCATGAGCCGTCTTTATGAGCTTCGGGCGCGTAGCCATACCGCCTACATCGCGTTTCTGGTGCACAGAATTTCCGGTGTGCTGCTGGCCGCCTTTCTGCCTTTGCATTTTCTGGCTCTGGGGCAGGCGCTGCATGGAGCCGCCGCACTGGACGGTTTTCTGCAGTGGACCGAATACCCGTTGGTGAAATTCGCCGAGGTCGGGCTGGTGCTGATGCTGGCCCTGCATCTTGGCGGCGGACTGCGCCTGCTGGCGCTGGAGAACCTGGCCTGGCGCGACTGGCAGAAGAATCTCGCCGCCGTTGCGGCCGTCGTCGCCTTGACGGTGGGCCTCATATTCGCGCTGCGGGTCGCGTAACCGCGATCCGGTCAAATCAGACGAGGAATCTGACATGGAACTGCAACTGAAAGACGTCGAAACCACGGCCCGGGATCTCTACATCCGGGCACTGAAAGTGCTGCCCGACGACATCAAGGAGGGCTTCGGCCGCCTGTCGGGCGGTGAGACCAACGCCACCGCCCAGGGCGTACTGGGGACGATGATCAAGAACATCACCGTGGCCGAGGACACGAATAACCTGCTCTGCCAGGATACCGGCATACCCATCTACAACGTCACCATTGGCCGCAACGTCCAGGTTGAGGGCGCCGACCTCAAGGCGGCCATCCGCCGGGGCTGTGAGCGGGCGACCAGGGAACACCCGCTGCGTTCATCGGTGGTGCACGCGCTGGAGCGCACCAACGAGCATACGTCGTGCGGCCACCTGGTGCCGGTCATCAATATCGATTTCTCCGACAAGCCGGAGACGTTCGAGCTGGAGATGATCCCCAAGGGCAGCGGTTCGGAGAACAACACGTTTCTGAAGATGGCGCTGCCGTCCGAGGGTGTGAACGCCATTCACGAGTTCGTGATCGACTGCGTGCTCGCCGCCGGCGCGAAAACCTGCCCGCCGACGATTGTCGGTGTCGGCATCGGCGGTACGGGGGACTTGTGCGTCCATCTCGCCAAGGTGGCGGCCACCCGTGAGCTTGGCTCTTCCTGCGATGACCCGAAGGGCGCGGAGCTGGAGAAGAAGCTGTCCGCCGCCGTCAATCAGCTCGGTGTGGGGCCGCAGGGCCTGGGCGGCGACGCCACCGCGTTCGCGGTACATGTGGAGATGGCGGCCACGCATATCACCATGAACCCCGTCAGCGTGAACATGCAGTGTCATTCCGCGCGGCGGGCTAAGGCAACGTTCACGCCTGAGGGCATCGACATCGGGTTTTAAGCCATGACACACCATGACATTACGACACCCATGGACGAGGCGTTGGTGCGTTCCCTGCGCATCGGCGACACGGTTTCCCTGAACGGTACGCTGTACGGCATTCGCGACGCGACGCAGATTCACATGTTTGATCGTGGCCGCGTGCCGACCTTTGATCTGGCAGGCCACGCGGTGATTCATACCGCGCCGAACGTGGCCAAGGTAGAGCCGTCGGCGGAGTATCCGGCGGGTTATCGGCCGATATGCGTGGGCACCACGACCAGCGCGCGCATGGAGCGCTTTACCCAGCCGCTGATGTCGCAGTACGGCGTACGGGCGATCATCGGCAAGGGCGGGCTGCTGGACGACTCGCAGGCGGCATTCGCGGATATCGGCGGCGTCTATCTGGCGATCGTCGGTGGCGCCGCGGCGCTGGAGACCACCTGGGTGGAGGCCATCGAGGACGTCGAGATGGACGACCTCAACCCGGAGTCGCTGTGGAAGTTCAGGGTCAAGGATTTCGGACCGTTGCTGGTGGCCATGGATAGCCATGGCGGCAGTCTCTACAAGGAAGTGAGGACGAGTGCCGAGTCCCGCCGCGAGGCGGCCATCAGATCCCTTTCCGAGAACAGCTGAGGTTCGGTTCGGCATGCGCGAAATCAAGACGGATATTCTGATCCTCGGCAGCGGCGGCGCCGGCCTGTTCGCGGCTCTTCACGCCCATAATGCGGCACCGGATCTGGACGTGACGGTGGCCGTGAAGGGGCTGCTTGGCAAGTGCGGTTGTACGCGCATGGTGCAGGGTGGTTACAACGTTGCCCTGGCGCCTGGCGATTCGGTGGAGCGCCATTTCATGGACACCATCGAGGGTGGCAAGTGGCTGCCGGATCAGGATCTGGCCTGGACGCTGGTCAGCACCGCGATCGAGCGTATCCACGAGCTGGAGAATGAGCTCGGCTGCTTCTTCGATCGCAATCCCGATGGCTCCGTGCATCAGAAGGCCTTTGCGGGTCAGACCTTTGACCGCACCGTGCACAAGGGCGATCTGACCGGTATCGAGATCATCAACCGCCTGTCGGAAAAGGTCTGGGACTGCGGCGTGAACCGTCTCGAAGAGCATCGCGCGGTGGAACTGATCAAGAGCGAGGACGGCCAGTCGCTGAGCGGTGTGGTGATGATTGATATCCGCAGCGGCGAGTTTGTCTTTGTGCAGGCGCGCGCGGTGCTGCTGGCGACTGGCGGCGGCCCGACCATGTACCGTTACCATACGCCGTCGGGTGACAAGTCCTGCGACGGTATGGCGATGGCATTGCGCGCCGGCCTGGATCTGCGTGATATGGAGATGGTGCAGTTCCATCCCACCGGCCTGCTGGCCGGCACGGAGACGCGCATGACCGGTACGGTGCTGGAGGAGGGGCTGCGCGGTGCCGGCGGCTATCTGCTCAACGGCGCGAAGGAGCGTTTCCTGCTCAACTATCATGAGCGTGGCGAGCGGGCCACGCGCGATATCGTCTCCCGCGGCATTTTCGAGGAGATCCGCAGCGGTCGCGGTACGCCGCACGGCGGTGTGTACATCTCCATGAGCCATCTCGGCCCGGAGAGTGTGAAGGAGCAGTTCAAGGGCATGGTGGAGCGTTGTGCGGACTGTGGCTTCGATCTGGCCGGTGGCCTGGTGGAGGTGGTGCCGACGGCGCATTACATGATGGGCGGTGTGCTGTTCAATCCGGATTGCAGCACCGGTCTATTCGGGCTGTTTGCTGCCGGTGAGGATACCGGCGGTGTGCATGGCGCGAATCGCCTGGGCGGTAACGGGGTGGCAAACTCGACGGTGTTTGGCGGCATTGCCGGCGATAGCATGGCGAAGTGGCTGGGCGAGGGTGTCGATTACCGTGCGCCGGACCGCGCCGTGATCGAGGAGGTGGAGCAGCGTTGCCGTTATCCGCTGGATAAGCCCACCGGGGATCTTTTCGCGGTGCAGAATGCGCTGCGCGATCTGATGTGGGAAGACGTTGGGATCATGCGCCAGCGTGATCGCCTGGAGGGCGTGGCGGCTCGCCTTGATGATCTGGAGGCGCAGCTGGATGCGATCGGTATCGGTGGCGGGGATAACCTTGCCTACAATGTGACCTGGCATGAGTGGCTGAATCTGAAGAATCAGCTTCTGGTGAGCCGTGCGATCACGGTGTCGGCGCTGGCGCGCGAGGATTCGCGTGGTGCACATTACCGGGAGGATTTTCCGGATTCGGGTGCGCCGACGGATTCCAATTATATCTGTGTTCGCCTCGATAACGGTGATCTGGCGGTGCGTCAGGTGCCGGTGCAGTTTACCCGCGTCAAGCCGGGTGAGAGCCTGATTGTGGAATCCGCCGAGGGTTGATGTGAGAGGCCTTGATCCGGTCGGCCGGGGCGGGTGGCGCTCAGGCGCTCCACGCTGCGCCCTGATCGCCCGAAAGGCCTGGCCGGCCAACAGCACATCCCTGTGCTGTCGGCCGGTGGCCGCATCCCTGCGGCCACCCTTCGGGCCGGGCGGCCTTCCGGGCGGGGCTCCGCGAGTCGCGCCTGACCGCCACCCGCCCCGGCCGACCTCTCTCCTCGACATTACGCTGCCCCGCGGGTTTCACTCGGCGAGAGTGGTGTCGCCGATTTTCCTTAATTCCTGATAAAGCGCGGCGGTCAGGCCGGTCTTGAGGTGCTCCTGGCGCTCCAGCAGGCCGAGCGTGCGGCGGCGGGCGGGGGTGCCGAAGGGGACTGTCTTGAGGTCGCGAACCGAGTTGTCCTCGACGCAGCGCATGGGCACGATGGATACCCCCAGACCGTGCCTGACCATCTGCCAGATCGCCTCCAGTGAGTCCAGTTCCATGGTTTCCTGTACTTCGATGTCCATGTCCAGCAGGGCGGTCTGGATGGCCTGGCCGACCCAGGCGCTGCGGTTGAAGCGGATGAAGGGGCGGGATTCGAGAATGTCCCGGTAGTCCTTCAGCGGCTCGTCGGCGGGTGAGATCACCATCAGTGGTTCGTCGGCCACCGGGTTCCAGTGCAGGCCTTTAGGGATGGGTTTGGGTTCGCTGACGATGGCGGCGTCGAGATCGCCGCGGTCGACGCGGGCCAGCAGTTCCGCGGACAGGCCGCTGACCACCCGGACCTGCAGTGAGGGCTGGGCGGCACGCAGGGCGCCGAGCGCACGCGGGACCATGCCGGTCAGTGCGGTGGGTACTGCGCCGATCTCCAGCAGCCCTTCGAGGTTGGCGTCGGCGCCGCCGGGGTCCTTCAGGCCGTCGTACAAATACACCAGCTGGCGGGCGCGCTGGATCAGCGCCTTGCCCTGGTCGTTGAGCTGCGGCGGGCGTTTGCTGCGGTCGAACAGGGCGATGCCGAGTTCTTCTTCCAGGGCCTTCATTTGCTGACTGACGGCCGATTGCGTCAGCCACACGGCTTCGGCGGCGGCGGCAAAGGAACCCTGTTCCGATACCGCGATCAGTGTGCGCAGGTGGCGCAGCGACATTCTCTCTCTCCGTTGACTGGCGAGCCGGCGGCGACTCGGCTGATAACAGTATCGCCGGGCAACAGAGCATACCGCATCAGCAATGATCAATACGTACACGTTCCTACTCGGGCGCTGGGTGCGGGGCATCATCAATACTGTAAATTTGGAGACGATCGGGAGACTGCCATGTCGAGTGGACGGCAACACCCGGTCAGGACGTTGATGGTCGCTATTCCGGAGACGGCGGGCTCGGCGCTCTACGGTCTGCTGGATGTGCTCTGCGCGGCCGGTACGATCTGGCCATCGCTGGTTGGTGCGCCGCCGGGACGGCCGTTCTTCGAGGTCGGTATTGTTGCCGAGTCTCGGGCGCCCTTCACGTGCGGCAATGGTATTCCCGTCGTGCCCAGTGCGTCCCTGGTGGACGATCCCCGGGCCGATGTGGTCATCATCCCGGAGATCTGGCTGGCCCCGACTGAGTCGATCAGCGGCAGGCACCCCGAGCTGATTGCCTGGATCCGGCGGCAGTACAATCAGGGGGCGAATGTATATTCGGGTTGCTCCGGCGCCATCCTGTTGGCCGAGACGGGGCTGCTGGACGGTTGCCAGGCCACGTCGCACTGGGGGTATCAGGAGCTGTTCCGTCGGGATTATCCGCGCGTGTGCTTCCGCCCGGAACCCAATCTCGCCTTTGCCGATCCCGCGGGGCGTATCGTTACGGCGGGTGGCACCACGTCCTGGCACGATCTGGCGCTACATATCATTGCCCGTCACGCCAGTCCAGCCGAGGCCATGCGCATCGCCAAGGTCTACCTGCTGAAATGGCACGATGAGGGGCAGTTGCCCTACGCCGCGCTGGTTCGCCACAGCCCTCACGGTGACGCGGTCGTGCGTGCCTGTGAGCAATGGTTGGAGACCCACTACCAGGACAGCAATGCAGTCCATAATGCCGTTGTTCATGCCGGCATCCCGGAGCGTACGTTAAAACGGCGCTTTCACGCGGCCACCGGCTCGTCGCTGATCGCCCGCCTGCAGGGTGTTCGCATCGAACGGGCCAAGCACCTTCTGGAACAGGGCAGCCTGCCCGTCGACGAAATCAGCGCGACGGTCGGCTACGAGGATGCCTCGTTCTTCCGCCGTCTGTTCCGCCGCAACACCGGGCTGACTCCCAGTCAGTACCGACGCATGTTCCGGCCGCTGATGACAGCGGGTGAGAAGGGATAGAGTCTCCCTAGGAGCTCGCGGCGAATGGCTCCGCTGCCCTGAGGCAGGCCGCCATGACGCGGTCCCGATGCTTGATGATGCGGGCACGGTGCTCCGGGGTTGTGCTGTAGGTTGTCAGCAGATACATCCATACGCGGGCAAAGCCCGCCATCTGAACGGGATGTCCGGGTATGCAGGTGGCGCGATAGATTTGCGAGGATCTGGTGTGCATGGCCGCCTCCCTTTTGCTTGCCTGGTCGTTGCCGACCAGTTTCTGCGTCTCTAATGAATACAGTAGGGGTACACAGGGGGCGCGATAAGCTGCAGGCAGGTCGGAAACGGTCGATTCGTGCCACGAGCCGCATACCGGCCCTGGAGGGCGGTATGCGGCTCGTGTGCTGTCAGGCGGCGACCGGCCTCAGCCCTGGCCGCGACGATCAAGAAGTTGCTGATGGAGCACATCGGGGATGCTGATGCCGCCCTGGTCTTTTGCCTTGGCGCGGGCGGCCAGGCGGCGCTCTCCGGGCAGGCGTGTGCCCTGCTGTCGGGCGATCGCTTCCAGCAATGCCGTCATGCGGCTGCTGAAGCCGCTGGTTCCGCCGAAGAACTCGGGATTGAGCAGCAGGAAAAGCTGGGCTACGCGCGGCGGCTTTCCTTCCGCGTCAAAAAACGAGCTGGCTTCGAATGCGAAGTTGGAGCCGGTGAGGCCGGCGGTGAGTATTTCCACCATCAGCGCCAATGCCGCACCCTTGGCGTCTCCCAGCGGCACCATGCTGCCGGCAAGGGCGGTTTTGGTATCGGTGGTGGGGTTGCCGTCGGTATCCAGTGCCCAGCCTTCCGGGATGGCTTCGCCGGCCTTGTCGGCCATCATGATCTTGCCGCGCGCAACCTTGCTCAGCGACAGGTCGATCACCAGGGGCTCGGCGCCGTCCCTCGGCGCGGCGAAGGCGACCGGGTTGGTGCCGAAGACCGGGCTTGATCCGCCCCAGGGCGCCATCGCGGCAGGGGTGTTGCCGAAAGCCAGTGCGATCAGGCCCTGCCTTGCGACCCGCTCCACATGGTAGCCGGCGACGCCAAAGTGGTGGGAGTTGCCGATGGCGACCGCTGCGATGCCGCTGTTGCGAGCCTGCGCGATGCCTTGCTCGTTGCCCTCGTTGATGGCCCGGTACGCGAAGCCGCATCGGGCATCGACATTGACCACGGCGCCGCGCGCGGAGATGTCGGGCGCTGCCTGGCCGTTGACCTTGCCGGACGCCGCCTGGTCGGCATAGAACGGCAGGCGGGACAGGCCATGCGAGGCAAGGCCGTCGGTATCCGCGGCGACCAGCGCTTCCGCCACCGGGGCGGCATTTTCGGCACTGGTATTGGCGCGCAGGAGGACATCGGTGGCGAGCGAGATCAGCTCTTCGGGACGGTGGACAGTATTGCTCATTATTTGCTCTCCAGTACGCGTCGAACATTGTCCGCGGTTACGCGGCTGACACGTACATTTGATTCTTGTGTAACGCCGGCAATATGCGGCGTGAGAATGAGGTTGGGCACATCGGCGAGGACGGAGCCGGCAGCGAGTGGTTCGTTCTCGAAGACGTCAAGCATTGCGCCGCCCAGGCGGCCGCCGCGCAGGCTGTCGGCAAGCGCCGCTTCATCGACTACGCCGCCGCGAGCGGCATTGATGAGTATGGAATCCGGCCGCATCCTGTTCAGCGCCACGGCGTCGATCAAGTGACGTGTGCCGTCGGTCAGCGGTACGTGCAGGCTGACCACGTCGGCCTCGGCAAGGAGGTCGTTCAGGTGTTCGCGACGTTCCGCCAGCCCCTGCCACGCCGGGTCGTCGGCGGCCACGTAGGGGTCGAAGCCGATGACCGTCATGCCCAGGGCACGGGCTCTGTTTGCCGACTGCCGGGCAATGCTGCCGAAGCCGATCAGGCCCAGCGTCTTGCCGCCAGTCTCGCGGCCTGACAGTTCCTGTCGCGGCCATTCCCCCGCGGCGACCCGCGCGGTGGCCAGGTAGGCGCCGCGCAGCAGCATCATGGCGCCGGTGACGACATACTCCGCGACGGCATCATCGTTGGCGCCGGTAGCCGGCAGCACGGCGATGTCGCGTGCGCGGCAGGCGTCGACATCAATATTGTCCAGTCCGACACCCAGCCGGCCGACGCAGCGCAAGGCCTGGCACTGGTCCAGCAGCGCGACTGTTACCTGGGTGCGGTTGCGCACAATGAGTGCGCGGGCCTCCCGGGCCATGGCAACGATGGTGTCCGGCTGGTCGGCAAGGTTTGGGTCGTAATGCACGTCGAAATCGCTGGAAAGCGAGGAAACGGCCGCTTCATCCATGAATTCGGTAATGATGATATCTGGCATGATGTCTCCCGATCGCGGGATTTGTATGACGGGGGCTGTGTCATACAGCGCGATAAGTTATATGATGTCTTATATAAGAATATCAATTGATGGTTGTGTTATATCATGATACGCATCGTGAACGCAGACATGGACGATTGAGGGTGTACGCAGATGACCGCAGAAGAACATCGACTTTCGCCGGCCTACCGGCCTCTGTACCTGCAGATCCGGGAGGCTCTGACGCAACGGCTTGCGTCCGGGGACTGGCCCCCGGGGGTGTTGTTGCCGAGCGAGACGGCGTTGGCCCAGGAATATGGCGTGAGCCAGGGAACGATTCGCAAGGCGCTGGACGCCATGGCCGCGGAGCGGCTGGTCGTCCGCCATCAGGGCAGGGGCACCGAGGTCGCGCGGCATACCAATGAGCGGTCATTGTTCCAGTTCTTCCATATTTACGGCGACGACGATGAACGCCGGTTGCCGACCTCGCGGGTGCTTGAGTGCAGTCGGGGCAGGGCGCGTCAGGACGAGGCCAAGGAACTCGGCTTACGGGCTGGTGCACCGGTGGTACGCATCTTCAGGGTCCGGGACCTCAGTGATCGCCCGGCCATGACCGAATGGATTACCGTTTCCGCCGAGTTGTTTCCGGATCTGGAACATGCCGGAGCCGATCTGCCCAACGCCATATACGAACTTTATCAGCGCGACTACCGCATTACCGTGCAACGAGCGGTTGAACGGCTGTACGCGGTTGCCGCCGACGAGCGGGATGCCGAGCTGCTAGGCATCAAGATTGGAACGCCGCTGTTGCACATCCGAAGAACCGCCTTCGATCTCGAACACCGGCCCGTAGAACTGCGCATCAGCCGCTGTCTGACCACCCACCAGCACTATCTCAACGATCTGGTCTGACAACGCCGCCCAGTTAGCCAGACAGAAGCCGGGGCACCTCGACAGTGCCCCGGCTCCGGCGTGCCTGGTCGGATGACGATCCGGCTCAGGCGCTGCGGTACAGCTTGGTCATGACGAACTCGCGATGACCGAGCGCTTCCGCGGAGGTCAACCGGCCGTTGCAGGTGCGCAACATGCAGTCGATAAGCGAATCACCGGCCTGATCGAAGTTCATCTCCCGACGCAGAATGCCGGAGACGTCCACATCAACGTGCTCGCTCATGGTGCGGACCGTCTGCGGATTGGCGGTCAGCTTGATGACCGGCATGATCGGGTTGCCGATGACGTTGCCCTGACCCGTGGGGAACAGGTGCACGGCAAAGCCGGCAGCTGCCTGCAGGGTGCAGCATTCCGCCGCGGCGGAGGAGGTGTCCATGAAGTACAGACCGGCACCGTCCTTCGGCTCCTCGGCAGGCTCGAGCACACCCACGAACTTGGTGTTGTGACCGATCTTCTGCAGATTGCCGAACGCCTTCTCTTCGATGGTGGTCAGGCCGCCGGCGATGTTGCCCTTGGTCGGCTGGGACTCGGACAGGTCGCTGTCCTTGTGAGGCTCGATGACCTCGTCCATGTAGGCCTGCCAGGTGGCCAGGAACTTCCTGGAGACTTCCGGAGTGGCGCCGCGCGTCGCGCAGACCTCTTCCGCACCGGTCAGTTCCGAGGTCTCGCCGAAGCAGGTCGTGGAACCGACGGAATCAACCTTGTCGATCAGGTTGCCGACGGTGGGGTTGGATCCCAGGCCGGACGTGGTGTCCGATTCGCCGCACTTGGTAGCGATCCACAGCTCGCTGAGCGAGCACTTTTCGCGCTGCTGCTCGGCGGCTTCCTGGACGTACTGCTTGGCGACGCGCGACGCGGCCTCAATGGTCTTGTGATCGCCGTTGCGCTCGATGCTGAACCCCTGCACCTGCTTGCCGCTCTTGGCGATACCGTCGACGATCTTGCCGGTCCAGCTCGGCTCGATGCCGATAACCACGACCGAGTGGACGTTCGGGTTGCAGCCAGTGCCGATCAGGGTACGGAAATGCAGGTCAAGGTCAGCGCCGAACTGCAGCCGGCCATAGTGATGGGGCAGCGCCAGCGCGCCCTTGATGTTGTGGGCGACGGCTTCGCAGGCTGCGTTGGACAGATCGTCCAGCGGCAGGATGATGACGTGATTGCGGATACCCACACGGCCATTTTCCCGCCGATATCCCATGAATGTCAGATTGTCCATGCTTACCACCTTTTCGTCTTGACGTTCTGGACGTGTGCGTGATGGCCCTTGCCGATGGGCGCCACGACGGCGCCGATGTCATGGCCATACTTGATGATCGTGTCGCCCTTGGATAGATCCTGCAGAGCGATCTTGTGGCCAAGCGGGATGGGATCCTTTGCCTCGATCGTGATGGTTTCATTGGTGTCCATCATCCAGCCGGACAGCGTCTGGCCGGCCTGAACATCTTCCACCACAACGACCCCGACGTTGTCTTTGCCTTCGTGAACCAGGAAATGGGTTGTCATACCTAACTACTCCTCAGCGTGTTCGCGTATAACGTTATAAGATGTCTTATATAAGACTGTCAAGAAGTCTCTGCGTGTTCAGCGTCTTCTCATGGCGTCAAAAGCGCCTCGGAATGGGGTGTCCGAGCGCGTTTCCGTCAGGTGCGCGCGTCGGATGAAACACTAGCCGGAGGTGCCGTCGTTCCACGCACCACCAGACTGGCTTTCACCTCACTGGCGACCGCTGCCTGAAAATGGCAGGCTCCCTGAGCGTATCGTGTCGTGTTCGGCCGTGCCATTATCGACCCAAAGCCGACCGTCCCCATACCCTGGTAGCGCGTCCGATCTTTCCGGCGCCGGGGAGGGCAATCGCAGGGTGTCGATTTACGGTCAGCTCGTTCGACAATGAGGTGAGCGGTCCAACTTACGGAGACACGAACATGCGATTCATGGTCATAGTAAAAGCAAGCAAGGACTCGGAAGCCGGCAAGCTGCCGAGCCAGGAACTGCTTGAGGCGATGGGCAAGTACAATGAGGAGCTGGTCAACGCCGGCATCATGCTCGCCGGTGAAGGGCTGCAGCCGAGCAGCAAGGGCGCGCGTGTGCGCTTCTCGGGTGACCAGCGCACCGTCATCGACGGCCCATTCACCGAGACCAAGGAGCTGATTGCCGGCTTCTGGCTGTGGCGGGTGGAGTCGAAGGAGGAGGCCATCGAGTGGGTCAAGCGCTGCCCCAACCCGATGCCCGGCACCGAGGCCGAAATCGAGATCCGCCAGGTATTCGAGGACGACGACTTTGGCTAGGGAGACGCTGATGTATTCACGCCGGAGCTGCGCGAACAGGAAGAGCGCCTGCGTGCCGAAGCCGCGCGGCTGTCGGAGCAACGTTGAGGCGTGTAATTATTGATATAAAAAGCAAAGTCTTGGTCTGCATGTTGTGCTAGTATCGTTCGCGTATTGTTTGTGCATCTAAAAAATGAGTAAAAAATGCAGACCAAAACTCTCGGAAACGGTCAGTTGAGCCGGTTAGTCGGCTCGGCTGGTTTTCTATCTAGAATGCCTGGTAATTCCCTTGTATTTCCGTTATCAATTCGCTCCAGTCTCACGTTTGTGGCTGTTTTAAGCAGTTGTCTGCTGCCCGTGCAGTATTCTCATGCCGACAGCGAAATCGCGTTTGGACTGAGGCATTCTTTCATGCATCTTCCCGGTTACGAGGATGGGTATGGCCGTGGTCCGAATTTTGAAGCAGTGGGGAAGCCCACGTTTGAGGCAGCGGACAGGCTGGATTCTACCGCCTTTGCCGTAAACGGCCGATACATGTTTGAGCAAGCATGGCTTTCAGGCGGGCAACTGTTTATCCAGGGCGGAGCGATGCGCACCGAGGCCAGCGACACGCAGGACGAGTTGCTGACAACAAACGCTGACGGACTCGCCATCCGTTTTGCTTTTCTGGATGGTTCTAACGGCTTTAATGTCAGTGACGCGTTACCGGGAGATGCGAAACTGCGCTCTGAAATCCAACACGAGGAAATCAATCTCGGGCTGGGGCTTCAGTTTGAGCGTGATGACTGGCAAATACGACCACAACTCGGCCCGCATTGGATCAACACGGATCTGAAAAACACCTTCCAGATTGTCGGGCAAAGCGGTACTTCGCCAACATATGCTCGTGTGGGTAGGCTGGACGAGCAATACCGGGGAGTCAGGTTTGCAATAGGGCTTAGCAAACCAATCAGTGGCCGCTGGAAGGTGAATGCAAACCTTGCCTATTCCTACCTTGAGCTGGAATCGGATTATCAGGCGAGCGACTCTAGAAGAGATGACAATAGTGGCGTGACAGACCGTGCTGAAGCCAGTGATAGTATCGACACAAATACCTACATGGCGGCCATTGATGTGTCTCTGGATTATGCGTTCACAACGATGTGGACCGTAGCGCTGCAACTGGGGGCACAGTACGTAAATGACATCACCCGGATTGTTCAGCCCACGGGAAGCGCGGCTTCCAGTACTTTCGAGCCCACCCGACTGGAGACCGAATCGGGCGTCTTCTATCTTACCGGCATCCAGCTCAAAGCAACGTTCTGAGTGTCTCCTTAAGGAGCCTCTGATCTATTCCCATGGAGCTCTGACTTTGCAGCATGCCCGTGGGCAAGGCGCGGCTCGCCGGCAATGGCGGGCCCTTGCCAAGAGGCGCAACGCAGACCACGGGCATGCTGCAAAGCCCCGCAGGGCGGGCCATCCGGGCGCACTGGACTGCGTTGGCGTTCTTGCCAAGGGCGACGGCCATTGCCTGCGAACGCCGCCTTGCCAGTGCGCCCGGATGGCTCCGCAGAGCCCCATGGGAATAGATCAGAGGCTCCTTAAAGGTTGGCGCCGCGCAGTGGGGTTTCGGACTGGGTCCGTCCACGGCATACAGGCGTGCTCGAATCTGCACGGCGGTCATGTCCCGGAGGGGCAAGGTCAGGTGTCACGCGGTGCGCCGGCGCCGAGGCGCAGCATGACCGGCCCCTGGTTGGCGGGAATTCGGCCCTGTTTGTCGTCGTAGAAGGCACGGATGCCGGCCATATCCGCCCCGACATCCCCGGAGGGCATGACTTGCAAACCGATTCCCACCTCGCGCCGGCCATAGTCCAGGTAGGCCAGTAGAATGGGTACACCGGCCTCGCGGGCAATGTGATAAAACCCCGACTTCCAGTAGTCCGTTCGTCCCCGCGTGCCTTCGGGCGTGATCACCAGCATGAAACGTTCGCGGCGCGCGAAGGATTCAACACTCTGGCCGATCAGCCCCTGGGCATTGCGGCGGTCCACCGGCAGGCCGCCCGCGCGCCTCAGCCACCAACCGCAAGGCCCGCGAAACAGGCTGTGTTTGGCCATGAAGCGCAGATCCAGACCCAACGCCACCTTGGCCGGATAGCCCACGAAGAAGTCCCAGTTGGAGGTGTGCGGCGCCACCACCACCACACACCGTGCCGGCAGCGCATCCGGCACCCGGATGCGCCAACCGGCGGCCCGCAATACTCCGGAACAGAAACGACGCCAGAGACGCATTACCGCCCTCGCACGTGAATCGAAGTGGCATTCCTGCCGGAGTGGCCCCGAGACCAGCCGACCACTTCACCGAATCCCTTCCGATTCTCGTCTGTCCTGCTGGCTTTCGGCAACACCCTTCGCGCCCTGTGCCAAAGCTGCCTCGAGCGCGTCCGCGTGATTAGATCAGAGTTTCCTCAAGTCGGATGCGTTGGCGTGCGGGATGATGGCGTGGATAAAGCATTTCCCGGCTGCGACACGCCGGGAAACGCTTCAGGCGGCCTTGTCAGGCTGCTTTTGGCAGAGCCGCCAGCGCGTTGCGGATCTCCGGTCGTGGGTTCGAGATCAGTGGTAGCAGATGCTCCGGTTCCTCATTGGGATACGCATAGACCACGTAGGTGGTCGGGATGCGCATGCCTCCGCTGGTGCGGTAGTGCCGCTCGTCTCGCCAGACCTTCATCTTGTAGGCATTGGCCATCAGCCACAGCGCATCGCGCTGGGACTGGACGTCCGTCCACTTGTGAACCGCGTGGCTGACCGGCGGGTGCGAGAAAGGCACGGTGCGCCAGTGGCGGCTGTCGCTGGTGGCGAATTGCAGGCGGTTGGTGCCCGGCGCGTCCGGACTGCCCCGAAAGATCATCTCCGTCTTTTCCAGTAGGCGGCCGAAGCCCTCGCGGACGCGGGTTCGAATGGTATGGGGGTCCTTCTCAACTAGACCGGCGCTGATAATTGCATCGCGGACTATTCTGGTTGCCTGAGTATCTCGCTCATATGTTCCTTCCTTGAAGTGGTCGAAAACGGCATCAATGACGGCTCTGCCGTAGGCGCTGTCGATAAAGTTGTCGTTTATCTGTTGAATTGTCCGTATGAACGCGTCCTGGAATTGCAGGTAATTGCCGAACAGTTTCTCGTCCGCGTTCCGCAATTGCGCCCGGTAGTGGCGTGCCATGGTTTGCTGCACCTGTGAGAGTGCCCACAACTGTGGCGACACACGCCTGAGGCCGGTGAGCAACAGCCGCCCGGGCTGATTGTGGCGCACGCCGACGGGGGCAAATTGTGGATACAGCTGATGGGTGGCGTTGAGGCCGAAGGCAAGCCAGGTTGCCGCCTTCAAACCCTGGTCGCTTACCGTGGGGGCCGGCAGAGCGCGGATGGCGAAGCGCATTTCCATGCTCCAGTCGTTCATGTGGTGCTGAACGGCGTCGATCACCATCGAGCGGGTCACGGGGTGTTGTTGATCGTTCACTGAGTATCTCCCTATAGTTTCCATGCGGCTTATTGGTCATCCTGAGATCCTTGTCGCCGCCAGTGCGATTTGAGTACTGCCGAGTCGGATGGTAGATTTCATGCCATCAGGAATCAAATCCACCCCGTGCGCGCCCTCGGGCGGCCACCGGTATGCGAGGAACGCACTGACAATGCCATGGATGGTTTCCGCCCTGCTGGTTGTGGCGCTTGGCGCCATGCCTGTTTCCGCTCCCGCCGATACAGCTGATCTTCAGGCCGCGCTTGAGGAGGCGATGTACGCTTATTACTACGGCGATGGGACAAAAGCGCGTGTGTTGCTTGTCGAACTGGCTGAGCAGGGTTGTGCCAAGGCGCAGGCGAAGCTGGCCGGCATGCGCAATTCGTTGCCGGAGGAGGAGCGAGATGCTCACGCACTTAGGTGGTACCGTCGCGCAGCAAAGAACGGTAGGGCTGAAGCCCAGTTCTACCTGGGCTTTGCCCATGATTTCGGGCTCTGGGGACTCGGCCCTCGGGAATACGATCAGGCCCGGGAGTGGTATCTTCGCGCCGCCGAACAGGGGCACCCATTTGCGATGACTGCGCTCGGCCATATGGCCCGCGATCCGATCGAGACCCACATGTGGTACACCCTGGCGATCCCCCGTTTTCCCCCACCCACGGACCGGCCGGCGCATGGGCTCGGCACGGATAACCGGATGCGTGCGATGACCGAAGGGCGCCGCGATGACTTCGCCGAATACCTGACGCCGGAGCAGATCGCCGAAGCGGAGCGCTTGGCCGCGGCCTGGGAGGTCGAGCACGGCTATATACGGCACATGCCGGCGCAGTCGGATGAGCCGCTTCCGCTGTGGTACAACGCCGTCGAAGGCCCCTGCGCGGATTGATACGGATTTAGGACGTCGGGTGGATAGCGCTGCGCGCCATCGACCCTACAACGATTACGAAGGTTGCGACGTTGGTAGTTGCAGTTCTGACGTCTCTTTCACTCGTGCGCGCTCATGCGGCCGCCGTTATACGAGGAAGGCACTGACGATGCCATGGATGGTTCCCGCCCTGCTGGTTGTGGCGCTTGGCGCCATGCCTGTTTCCGCTCCCGCCGATACAGCTGATCTTCAGGCCGCGCTTGAGGAGGCGATGTACGCTTATTACTACGGCGATGGGACAAAAGCGCGTGTGTTGCTTGTCGAACTGGCTGAGCAGGGTTGTGCCAAGGCGCAGGCGAAGCTGGCCGGCATGCGCAATTCGTTGCCGGAGGAGGAGCGAGATGCTCACGCACTTAGGTGGTACCGTCGCGCAGCAAAGAACGGTAGGGCTGAAGCCCAGTTCTACCTGGGCTTTGCCCATGATTTCGGGCTCTGGGGACTCGGCCCTCGGGAATACGATCAGGCCCGGGAGTGGTATCTTCGCGCCGCCGAACAGGGGCACCCATTTGCGATGACTGCGCTCGGCCATATGGCCCGCGATCCGATCGAGACCCACATGTGGTACACCCTGGCGATCCCCCGTTTTCCCCCACCCACGGACCGGCCGGCGCATGGGCTCGGCACGGATAACCGGATGCGTGCGATGACCGAAGGGCGCCGCGATGACTTCGCCGAATACCTGACGCCGGAGCAGATCGCCGAAGCGGAGCGCTTGGCCGCGGCCTGGGAGGTCGAGCACGGCTATATACGGCACATGCCGGCGCAGTCGGATGAGCCGCTTCCGTTATGGTACAACGCCGTCGAAGGCCCCTGCGAGGATTGAGAAGGATTTGAGACGTCGGGTGGATGGAGCGTAGCGATATTCACCCGACGACTACGACGATGGCCCCCAGGTCCGTGTGGTTTGGGTGAGGCTGTGCTGGCCTCGTTCGCGGCCAGCCTGGAACCGCCCGGTATACCTATAATTCCTGTGCCGCGGCTGGAACTCACCTCGCTGTTGTGGCGACTAAGTTCACAGCGGCTCTCAACATCATAATCGCTCCCCTGATGCCAGGCCGGGCAATGTTGTCTGCAAATCGCTGATGGCGCGTGCGCCACCGGAGCGGGTGTTCAGGTGGGTGTTCATTGCTGGTCAAGGTCATGGTGAGATCGGCGCGTTTTGGCCCGGCGACCGGTGTGGCTGCAACGCTGGTCATAGGCATTGGCGTGCTGGTGTTGCTGGGGCGGTTACTGGATGCCGCAGCGCTTATGCGCCTGTTGCCCGATGCGGTGCCGATGAGGGCCGCTTCGGCGGTGGCGTTTATTTTCAGCGGTGCCGCGCTCTTGCTTCTGGGGCTTGCGCACGCCAGGGCGCAATGGCGAGGTCTGGCCCGCCTTGCGGCTGTCGTGGTGATGGCGATGGCGCTGCTCAGTCTGAGTGGGGACGTACTCCCCTGGGCGCCCGAGAGTTCCCCGTCGGCGTCGGGTACGTCGTTCTCCATTGTGGAGACCGTTGTCGGCTCCGGCCGAATGGCTACTAAATCCGCGGTTTGCTTTCTTGTCGCCGGTGCGACGCTACTGTTACTCGGCCGATCCGACCATAAACCGCTTCTGCTCGTTGAAGGTGCCGCGGCGCTAATCATTTCGTTCGCCCTGTTGGCGCTGGTCGGGTACCTGGTTGATGTCGCGCTCGGCTTTCAATGGTGGGAATTTTCGGGCATAACGGCATCCGCGGCAGTTGCGTTCGTGGTGTTGGGTACCGGCCTGTTTATCCTGGCATGGAGGGAGCAGGACACGGCCTGGGCAATCGAGAAGAAAGTAACCGTCGCGTTTGCCAACGGCCTGCTGATCGTGCTCGCCATGATCGGGGTGACTTACGGCACCACCGGTAATCTGCAGGAAACCGCCAATTGGGTGGCCCATACGCACGCCGTGCGGTTCCATGCCAGTGAATTGCTGTCGTCCCTTCAGGATGTGGAACTCGGGCAGCGGGGCTACCTGTTAACCGGTAGGGAAACGTTCCTGGAACCCTATCGAGAAGGTGTTAAATCCATCCCGGCGGAACTCGCGGCGCTGCAACGCCTGACCTCGCACAATCCCGCGCAGGTGCGGCGCGTGGACACGCTGCAGTCTCTCGTGGCGGACAAGATTGCATTCGTCGATCAAACGATTGACGTAAGGCGCCTGCAGGGAGCTGAACCCGCTGCTGACATGGTTCGCGGCGGTCGGGGCAAGGCCGACATGGACCTGGTCCGGCGGCACCTCGCCGACATAGACCAGGAGCAGGCGCGGCTTGCCGGTCGGTATCAGAACGAGGCGAATGCGGCCAGCGCCCTGGCGTTCCAGGTCTTGCCGATTGCCGGGGTGCTGAGCCTGACGATTCTGTCGATGGTGTTGTTGCGGTTGAACCGCGAAGTCGCGGAGCATAACCGGGCACGGCAATCCCTGCACCGGAGCGAGGCGTTGTTCCGGGGCATGGCCGAAAACATGCCTCAGATTGTCTGGACCGCCCGGCCTGACGGTTGGTTTGATTACTGCAATCAACGCTGGTTCGACTACACCGGACTGAGCCTCGAAGCCACGCGTGGCCTGGGATGGGAGCAGGTGCTGCACCCGGACGATCGCCGACGCTGCCGTGATCGCTGGGAACGGGCGGTCAGGAGCGGTGGCCACTATGAAGTAGAGCATCGCTTCCGGCGGGCAGTCGATGGCACCTATCGGTGGCATATCGGCAGAGCGGCTCCGCTCACGGATGAGAGCGGCCGGGTCACCATGTGGATCGGTACCGCCACCGACATCGACGACGGCCGGCGCGCGGCCGAGGAGGTGCATCGGCTGAACGTCGAGCTTGAGCGGCGCGTTCATGACCGAACCGCGCAACTTGAAGCGGCCAACCGGGAAATGGAGTCGTTTTCCTACTCTGTGTCCCACGACCTGCGGGCGCCGCTGCGGCATGTGCAGGGCTATGTTGAATTGCTGACCACGGCTGCGGATGGTGGCCTGTCCACCGACGCCCGGCATTATCTGAAGACCATCCATGAAGCCAGCCAGGAGATGGGGCAGCTTATCGACGACCTGCTGGCGTTTTCCCGAATCAGCCGTATCGAGCTGCATCAGGGGATCGTTTCTCTTGACGATCTGGTCAGGGACGCCGTACGCCGTCTGGAAATGGCCACATTGGGCCGAAACATCATCTGGACCATCAGGCCATTGCCGCGGGTGCTGGGTGACGCGTCGTTGCTCAGGCAGGGCTTTATCAATCTGATCGACAATGCGATCAAGTACAGCCGCCATCGGGAGCCGGCCGAGATCGAGATCGGCTGCGCCGGCAAGAAAGACGAACGTTGGGTAGTGTTCGTGCGCGATAACGGCGCGGGCTTCGACATGCGTTACGTCCACAAGTTGTTCGGTGTGTTTCAGCGTCTGCACAGAAGCGATGAGTTCGAGGGTACGGGGATCGGTCTGGCGACCGTGCGCCGCGTCATCGTCCGACATGGAGGGCGTACCTGGGCGGAGGGTGTCGTTGACCATGGAGCAACTTTCTATTTGACCCTCGCGCCGGCCCCGGAGGTAATGAATGAATGTACTGAAACGCATCCTGCTCGTTGACGACAGCCCCAGAGACACCGAACTGGCGCTGGCCGCGCTTGCCACCTACAACCTGGCCAACGAGGTCCTGTGCGTGCGGGATGGGGTGGAAGCGCTGGATTATCTGTATCGGCGCGGACAATTTTCGGCGCGAACGGATTGCCAGCCCGCGGTGATTTTGCTGGATTTGAAGATGCCTAAAGTGGACGGGCTGGAAGTCCTCTCGGAACTCAAGGCGGACCCCGAACTGCGGGTGATTCCCGTGGTTGTGATGACGTCCTCGCGCGAGGAGCGCGACCTGGTCAGAAGCTATGAGCTTGGCGTCAACGCATTCGTGGTGAAGCCGATGAACTTCCAGGAGTTTGTTGAGGCGGTGAAACAGGTCGGGGCGTTCTGGGCGATCGTCAATCAACCGCCGCCGGTCAGCGCGCACTTTATTGGCCCAGGCTCGCCCTGACTCGCCCTGACTCGCAGCCCGCCCGAGGGACGTGATCGATATGAGACAGCTGGTCAGAATCCTGCATCTCGAGGACGATTGCCATGATGCCGAGATCATCGGCGCCAAGCTGAAGGCCGGCCTGGTCTGTGACGTGGTCCGGGTGGATAGCGGGGAGAAGTATAAGGCCGCCTTGCGGGCCGGCGCATTCGATCTGGTCCTGTGTGACTACAATCTTCCGGATTATGACGGCGTCTCGGCGCTGAAACTGTCGCTGGCGCTACAGCCTCATGTGCCGGTGATCATGGTGTCCGGCACCGTTGGTGAGGATGAGGCGATCCGTTGCCTGCACGAGGGAGCCACGGATTATCTGCTGAAGCAGCGAATGGCAAAGTTGATACCCGCCGTCACTCGCGCGTTGCGTGAAGCGGAGGAACACGCGAGGCGCCGGCGCAGCGAGGCCGCGCTGCGGCACAGCGAGCAGCGTTTCCGGGAACTGATGGCCCTGCAGCCCGTTGCCGTCTACGTCTGTGACCGGCGGGGCAACATCCGTGAATACAACCAGGCTGCTGTCGAGCTGTGGGGGCGTGCTCCCGGCAAGGCTGAACGCTTCTGCGGCTCCTTCAGAATCCACCGCCTGGGGGGCGATTACCTGCCCCATGATCAGTGCCCCATGGCCAATGCCCTTTGCACCGGTGAGGAGGTGCACAACGCGGAGGTTGTGTTCGAACGGCCGGACGGCCGTCGCGTGCCGGTTATTGTCAACATTGCGCGACTGCGCAACAGTGCCGGCGAGACGGTTGGTGCAATCAATTGTATGCTCGACATAACCGAGCGCAAGCGGGCCGAGGAACGTATTCAATTCCTCGGTCTGTACGATTCGCTGACGCATCTGCCGAACCGGCGGCTGCTGGTGGATCGGCTGCACCATGCCATTGCGACACACCTGCGTAGCGGGCGCTTCGGCGCGACGGTCTTCATCGACCTGGACGACTTCAAGACGTTGAACGACACCCTCGGTCATGAGCAGGGTGATCTGCTACTGCAGCAGGTCGCGGCGCGATTGCGTGGTTCATTGCGGGAGGGGGATACCGTCGCGCGGCTCGGCGGTGATGAGTTCGTCGTCATACTGGAAGGCTTGAGCGAAAGCGCCGACGCGGCGGTCAATCAGGCGACTGTGCTGGTCAACAAGGTGCTCATCGGCCTGCGCAGACCGTTTGAACTCGACGGCCTGAATCGCCATATGACGGCCAGTATCGGCGTCACGCTGTTCGGTGACCGGCAAAGCACCGCGGAGGAATTGATGAAGCGCGCGGATCTTGCCATGTACCAGGCCAAGGCCGAGGGACGTAATACCGTGCGTTTCTTCGATCCGACGATGCAGATTGCCATCAATGCCCGCGCGCAGCTCGAAGCGGATCTGCGTCATGGTCTGGAGCGCGGGGAGTTTCTGCTCTATTACCAGCCGCAGGTTGACGAGCGAGGGTGTGTGACCGGATCAGAGGCTCTGGTGCGCTGGCGCCATCCGCGCCGCGGCCTGGTGGCTCCGGCCGAGTTCATAACCGTGGCTGAAACGACGGGGCTGATCGTGCCCCTCGGGCGCTTTCTGCTGCATCAAGCCTGTCAGCAACTTGCGGCCTGGGCAGGCTGCCCGCAAACCGCTCTGCTGAATCTGTCGGTCAATGTCAGTCCGCGACAGTTCCACCATCCGGATTTTGTAGCGGACGTGCTGGACCTGATCCGCGGCACCGGGGCCAATCCGGAGCGTCTCAGACTGGAGCTTACCGAAAGCCTGCTGCTCGAGGATGTGGAGGAAGCCGCGGCCAAGATGAAGGCGCTGCAGGCGAGAGGCATAGGGTTCTCGCTGGACGATTTCGGCACCGGGTGTTCGTCGCTGTATTATCTGAAACATTTGCCGCTGTACGAACTCAAGATTGACCAGGGATTCGTCAAGGACGTGCTGACCGATTCCAACGACGAAGCGATTGTGCGCACCATCATCGTGCTGGGAAAAACGCTGGGGCTGAATGTCATCGCCGAAGGGGTGGAGACGCGAGAGGTGCAGGAATTTCTCGCCAGTCAGGGATGCCTTGCCTATCAGGGCTTTCAATTCAGCCGCCCGCTTGGTATTGAAGACTTCGAGATATTCGTGGCCCGGAGTGGGCGCTGGGCGCTCGGCGGGCGCGATCTGGCGTAATGGTGGCCTGCGGCCTGGCCGATTCGCATCAGGTCGGCCCGAATGTGTCTCCCTTCGGCGTCTGGGGTCTACTTGCAGTATCGAATCTTCCGCCGGAGCCCACTACCATGGGCGGTCTTTGTCCCACTCAGAAGAGAGAATAAACATGAAAATCGAAACCATTGCCATTCATGGTGGCTATGAACCCGAGCCCACCACCAAGGCCGTGGCTGTCCCCATCTATCAGACCACCTCGTATGCGTTCGACAATACCCAGCACGGCGCGGATCTCTTTGATCTCAAGGTCCCCGGCAATATCTACACCCGGATCATGAACCCCACCAACGCCGTCCTTGAGCAACGGGTTGCGGAGATGGAAGGCGGCGTGGGTGGGCTGGCGGTAGCCTCCGGCATGGCGGCAATCGAGTACGCGATCGAGACCATCGCCGAGGTCGGCGACAATATCGTTGCTACCAGCAAGCTGTACGGCGGCACCTACAACTTCTTCGCGCACAGCCTGCCGCGTCGTGGTATCGAGGTGCGGTTCGCCGCCCAGGATGATTTCGAAGCCATCGCCAACTGTATTGATGACAGGACCAAGGCCGTGTTCTGCGAGACGGTTGGCAACCCCTCCGGCAATATCGCCGATATCGAACGTCTGGCCGAGATCGCGCATGCCCGGGGCGTGCCGCTGATCGCCGACAATACCGTGCCATCGCCGTACCTGTGGCGGCCCATCGAGCAGGGTGCCGATATCGTGGTCCATGCCCTGACCAAGTACATGGGCGGCCACGGCAGCAGCATTGCCGGCGTCATCGTGGATTCAGGCAAATTTCCCTGGGCCGAGCACAAGAAGCGGTTCGCCATGCTCAATGAACCCGATCCCTCCTACCACGGCGTGGTTTATACCGAGGCGCTGGGCGCCGCGGCGTTTATCGGCCGTGCCCGCGTGGTGCCGCTGCGTAATACCGGCGCCGCGCTCAGTCCCTTCAATGCCTTTCTCGTGCTGCAGGGCATCGAAACGCTCGCGTTGCGCATGGATCGCCACTGCGAGAACGCGCAAACGGTCGCGGAATATCTGCAGCGCCACCCGCAGGTGACCTGGATCAACTTTGCCGGTCTGCCGGATAGCCCGGACCATGCACTGGCAAAAAAATACATGGCCGGCAGAGCGTCTGGAATTCTCAGTTTCGGTATCAAGGGCGGTGCCGAGGCGGGCGCCAGATTCATCGACGCGCTGGGGCTCATCACCCGACTGGTGAACATCGGCGATGCCAAATCGCTGGCCTGCCATCCGGCCACCACCACGCACCGACAGCTCAATGACGAAGAGCTCGGAAAGGCCGGCGTAACACGGGACATGGTGCGCCTGTCCATAGGCATCGAGCACATTGACGACATTCTCGCTGATATCGAACAGGCCCTCGCCGCGGCCGGCTAGGGTTCTCGCCGACTGCCGGTGTCAGCCACGGCTGACACCGGCAGGGTTTGCCAGCCGTTGCGATTTGACGGCGTTGCGGGATCTGCGCTAAACATATGGTCAGGAAAACTGACCATAAATGGTGAAGAAGAGATGTTGCCCGACGCATGTGCGGTGATGATTGTCGGCGGCGGCCCGTGCGGGCTGATGCTGGCCAATGAGCTCGGTCGCCGCGGCATTACCGCCGTGCTGGTGGACGAAAAGCCTGACACCGCGTTCAATCCGCAGGCCAACGCAACGCAGGCGAGAACGATGGAGCATTTTCGCCGACTCGGTTTCGCCGACGAGATCCGCGCGCAGGGTCTGCCGGAGGATTTCCCCACCGATATCGCGTATTTCACCCGCTTCGCGAAGTACGAACTGGGCCGCTTCCGGTTGCCGTCCGCCAGGGAGGCCAGGTCGAAAGTGAGCTCGCTGTCGGGTTCATGGAGCGCGGCGGAGCTGCCGCATCGGGTTTCTCAGAAATATGTCGAGGCCACGCTGCGCCGGCAGGCCGAGCAGCTTGACGGCATCTCGATCAACTACGGCTGGAAGATGATCGCCTTCAGCGATCATGGCGACCATGTCAGCGTTCAGCTCGAGCGGGGTTCGGATGGCGCCAGGCAGACGATCCGATCCGCTTACATGCTGGCGGCGGATGGGGCGCGAAGTACCGTCCGCCAGCAGCTCGGCTTTTCCTACGTCGGTGAGACCGGTGTTATCCGTGATTTTTTCGGTGGCCGCATGTATGCCGTCTATCTGCGGGCACCGGCGTTCTACCGCATGGTGCCGCACCCGCCAGCGTGGATGAACGTCACCTTCAACCGGCAACGCCGGGCCTTCATGGCCGCCGTCGACGGCAAGGGAGAGTTCGCGTTCCACACGCAGCTCAAGCCGCATGAGAGCGCTGACCAGATCAGCGAAGCTGATGCCCTGGCGATGTTCCAGGCCGCCGCCGGCGCCGCCATTCCGGGGGAGGTGCTGTCGCGTGGAACCTGGACGGCGGGTCATGCGCTGGTTGCCGATCATTTCCAGAAAGGCAGGGTGTTCCTGGGCGGCGATGCCGTGCACCTGTTCACACCGGCCGGTGGGCTGGGCTACAACACCGCGGTCGAAGACGCCGTCAACCTGGGCTGGAAGCTCGCGGCGGTGCTGAACGGGCAGGCCGCTCCGGCGTTGCTGGAGAGCTACGAACTGGAGCGCCGGCCGCTGGCGGTTCGCAATACGGACTATGCCAAGGCCTTCGCGGAATCCCTGGGCCTGTATGCGCCGGTCGCCGAGATCGAGGACGACAGCGCGGCCGGCGAGACGGCGCGGGTGGAAGCGGGTGCCTATCTGGAAGGTCATGGCCGCCGGGAGTTCAACATTCCCGGTATTACCTTCGGCGGCCGTTATGACGGCTCGCCGGTCATTGTCGCCGACGGCACCGAGCCGCCGGCGGATGCCGCCGACCGCTATGTCCCGAGTGCCTGCCCGGGGGGGCGTCCGCCGCACCTGTGGCTGCCCGATGGCAGCTCGCTATTCGACCATTTCGGTTTCGACTGGACGCTTCTGAAGCTGGGTGGCGGAGCGGCGGATGGATCGCCGTTCGTCGAGGCCGCGCGTCGGATGAAGCTGGATCTGCGCGTTCATGAGTTGGCGTCCGATGAGGCGCGCGATCTCTATCAGGCGGATCTGGTGCTGATTCGGCCGGACCAGATTGTCGCCTGGCGCGGCAGTGATGCGCGGGAGGCGGAGGTCATACTTCGTCGCCTGACCGGTGGTGGGTCCGGGTAGACCCGCCGTTTCGGCAGTCCCTGTCGTAGGCGCTTAGCGCCGTTCGCAAGGTCGCGAACGCGTCCTTGCCCATGACGTGTTGCATGTCGTGTTCGGCGTCGGCCAATGCACCGCGAAATGCATCCATCCAGACAAGCCCCGCTTCGGTAAAACGGACCAGCCGCGCGCGCCGATCCGACGGGTCCGGAACACGCATGATCAAGCCCAGCGTTTCCAGTTGATTGATCAGTTCCGCCATCGATTGTTTGGTCATGCTGGCGCGTCTGGCAAGCTCCGTGGCGCGCGTGCCTTCAAGGTCAAGATTGCGCGTCACGTTGATGTGGCTAAGGCTGCATTGGCCCTGGCCCAGTTCCGCCATCCTTTGCAGTATGCGTGACTCGAAGCGAATGACGGCGTTGTTCAGGAGGCGGCCGATGTTTCGTGTGCGCCAGCCTGAATCGGGTGGATCATCCGCGCTCCGGCCGCCGCGCCCGGCACGCTGTGCAGTCTGGATTGGCGCGCGCTTTGCCATGAACTGGCGCTAGCCGTCCTGATCCTGATTTTCCGGGCCGCCATCGACCTTGGGCAGGCTCGCGTGCAGCCGGTGAAGAGTAGCAATCAGTTGATTGAGCTCGTCCTGGGACAGGCAGCCCACAAGCCGCTGTTCCCGCGCCAGTGCGACCGGCAATATACGGTCATGCAACTGACGGCCGGCCTCGGTGAGGGCATTGATGTTGTTGCGGCCGTTGCCGCTTGCGCGGATCGACACGAGGCCGCGTGATTCCAGCATCCGCAGGCTGCGACTGGTAGCGCCCTTGTTGAGCCCGATCACTTCAACGATGCGATTGGCGCTGATTTCGGGCTCAATGGCGAGCAGGGCGATCACGCGCCACTCCGTGACGCCGACGCCGAACTTGCTTCTGTACTCCGCGGACGCGCCGCGGCCGAGCTTGTTGGCCACCCAGGTCAGCAGGGCCGGGATATGCGTATCGAGGTTGAGCGTGGTGGGCCTGTCCGCTAGCTCGGCGCTGGTGGCGCGCTCCATTGTGTCCATTCTATTGGTCATCGAGAATAGTCTACCGGTTGGTTTGCTGCCGGCTGGCGTGAGCCGCCAGATGCGTTTTTAGCCTAGCACCATAGTGCGCGACCAGACCACAATACCTCGTCGACATGCTGCTTCAATGGCGGCGGCCGCTTATCATCGAGAACGACGATTGTCAGTTGTGAATCGGCTTTGAAGATTCGATTGACGCGGCCTCCTGCAAACGTTAGCGTAATGTGAGTTGCCATGGCAACTGGGTGCCCGCGATACCATCGCAATCGCCGAGCAAGCAGTCTGGAAACGGTGTAATGACCCGAAAGCCGCAAACCCTGCAGACGAAAACCCTGGCCCGCACCCGCTTCTTTCATGTGGAGGCGGTTAATCTCCGCTTTGCCAACGGCGTCGAGGTGGAGTACGAGCGGGTCTGCTCCGGTCTGGACGTGGACGCCGTGCTGATTGTGCCGATGCTGGCGGATGGTACGGTGCTGTTGATCCGGGAATACGCGGCCGGTACCGACCGATACGAACTTTGCCTGCCGGAAGGGCGGCTCGAGCAGGGAGAAAACTGCATTGAAGCCGCCAACCGGGAACTGCGCGAGGAGGCCGGCTACTCGGCTCGCAGCTTTGTTTTTTTGCAGCAGCTCAGCATTGCGCCGAGCTATCTGTCGCACGCGACGCAGGTCATTCTGGCGCAGGATCTGCACCCGGATGATCTGCAGGGCGACGAGCCGGAGGCTCTGGAGGTCGTGCCCTGGCCGATTCGTGAGTTGCCGGCCCTGCTGGCAAAGGCGGAGCTGACCGAGGCCCGAACCATCGCCGCGCTGTTTCTGGCGCTTGAGCACTTGAACGCCGCCACCACCAGTCACGATGACGTCCGTCGCGTTGATGCGGAATCCCGCATGGACGGCCAGTACAACATCAGGAGTATCCTTCCATGAACACGCAGCCATTGATATTGGGTATAGGCGGCACGACGCGCGCCGGATCGTCTACCGAGAAGGCACTGCTCGTGAGTCTGCGTGCGGCGGAAGCGATGGGCGCCCGGACCGCCATGATGGCGGGCCCGGAGCTGGAGCTGCCCCTGTATGCACCGGAACGGCCGGAGCGGACGGATGCCGCGCGCAAGCTGGTTGATCTGTTCAGGCGTGCGGACGGTTACATTTTCTCGTCGCCGTCCTATCACGGCTCCATCTCGGGCCTGATCAAGAATGCGCTGGACTACACGGAAGACCTCCGTGAGGACGAGCGTCCCTATCTCGATGGACGCGCGGTGGGCCTGATTGCCGGCGCGGCCGGATGGCAGGGGCCGGGACAGACGCTGGCCGCCATGCGTGCCATTGTTCATGCGCTGCGCGGTTGGCCCACACCGCTCGGGGCGATGCTGAACACCGAACTGAAGGTGTTCGGCGAGGATGGCGGGTGTATTGATGCGTCCGCCGAGTTTCAGCTTCAGACAGTTGGTCGACAAGTGGTGCAGTTCGCCCTGGCGCAACGCGCACTGGCCGGTGGCAGTCTTCAGCGCAGGACGGGAACTTGAGTTTCGACTGCAAATGCTAAATCCGGCGGACGCCGGCGTTGATTGACTGTTCCAACGGGCGAGTTGTCTGTCCGTATCCGGAATACGCGACTGCCAATAGAAGCGGCGCGCCAACAACAAACTCACTGGAGGCGATAGAGACCATGCAGTATTCCACCGAAGAAGTCAGGGTCCGTGACGTCGGGATCCATCTCCGTAAAAAGGGCAAAGGTGAGCCGGTGCTGTTTCTGCACGGTGCCGGCGGTGTGCTCGACTGGCTGCCCTTCTTCGATCAACTGGCCGCCGAGCACGCGCTGCTCGTGCCGGATCACCCGGGCTTCGGCAGCTCGGACGACCCGCAATGGATCAGAAGCATTCCCGATGTGGCGATGTTCTATCTCGACCTCATCGAGCAGTTGGATCTGTCCGGTATTCACCTGGTCGGCCACTCGCTTGGTGGCTGGATCGCGGCCGAACTGGCGGTACGAAACAGCACGCGAATCAAGAGCCTAACGCTAATTTCGCCGGCGGGAATCCGCATTCCGGATGTGCCGGTCGGGGACAACTTCCTGTGGACGCAGGAGGAGCACGCACGGAATCTGTTTCACTCACAGGCCTTCGCCGAGAAGATGCTGGCCAGGGTGGCGAACGAGGAAGAACTCGAGATTCAGGTCAAAAACCGTTACAGCTTCGCCAAGCTTGCCTGGCAGCCGCGGTTGTTCAACCCGGACCTGGAGAAGTGGCTGCATCGCGTGCGGATGCCGGCCCGCGTGATATGGGGTGAGGAGGACAGGATTCTTCCGGCGGCCTATGCCGATCTGTGGGCGGAAAAGCTGCCGCAAGCCAGCGCCATGCGCATCCCCGAGTGTGGTCACCTGCCTCAGATCGAGCAACAGGAGCGTGTTGCCGAAGATATCAAGAAATTTCTGAAGGAGGTTTCCGCATGAAAATAATGAACTTCACGCTCATGCCCTATCGGCCGCTGGACCTCGCGGAAGCCAAGAAGAAGCGTTCTGCCTGGGTTGTTCTGCCGAACAGCTTCTATGACCCGGAAAAGGGTGCGTCCGAGTACGAGAGCTTCATCGACCTGCTGGCCTACTCGGAAGAGCTGGGTTTCGACGGTGTCGGCGTCAATGAACACCACCAGACCGCGTACGGGCTGATGCCGGCGCCGAACCTGATTGCGAGCGCCTTGATTCAACGTACCAAAAAGGTGGAAATCGCGATACTTGGCCGGGCGCTGCCGCTGGTCAGCAACCCCTTATACATCGCCGAAGAATTCGCCATGCTCGACAATCTGTCGCGGGGGCGGATCATCTCCGGCTTCGTTCGTGGTATCGGTGCCGAGTACCACGCCTCCGGGGTCAATCCGGCGTTCTCGCACGAGCGCTTCCATGAAGCGCACGATCTCATCGTCAAGGCGTGGACGCACGAGGGGCCGTTCCAGTGGGATGGCCTGCACTACAACTTCAAGTACGTCAATCTCTGGCCGCGCGTGTATCAGGATCCGCATCCGCCGATCTGGATTCCGTCCCAGGGTTCGGCGGAGACCATCGAGTGGGCGGCGGCGCCGGAGCGCAAGTATCCGTTCCTGATCACCTTCTCGCCGCAGCAGTCGGTCATCCGCAACCTCAATCTCTATCGTGAGCAGGCCAGGCAGTACGGCTATGAGGCGGCAGCGGGACAGATGGGCTGGGCGGCACCGGTGTACGTTGCGGAGACCGAGGAAAAGGCGCGCAATGAGGCACGGGCGGGAATAGAATCGCTGTTCAACAACTACCTGACCCTGCCAATGGAAATGTTGCTGCCACCGGGGTATACGTCCAAGGCATCGATGAAGAAGATTATGGGGGCACGGTCCGGCATCGGCATGGAGTTCCAGCCGCTCGAGAAGATCATGGAGCTTGGGACCGCATTGATCGGTACGCCACAGCAAGTACTTGGGCAGATCGAGCGTATCCGGGAAGAAACCGATCTGGGTATCTTCGTACCGATGCTGCAGTTCGGCACGCTTCCGGACGACCTTGCCAAGCGCAACATGGAGATGTTCGCCGCCGAAGTAATGCCGCATCTGCGGGGCTGAGCGGGCCGCACGGAAAAGAAAATATAGGTGCGTGAAAGCGCCGCAGTAAACCGGGGAGTCAGGGCCGTGAGTTTATCCAGCTTGTTATCGCAGCCGTCAGCGCTGCTTGTCGTCGACATGCAGAATGACTTCTGCCATCCGCAAGGCGGCTTCGCCAAGCGGGGCGTTCAGCTTTCGCCGCCGGTTAACGAACTCGTTGATAACCTCGACCAGCTAATTGCCGGGGCAAGGGCGTGGCAGGTGCCGATCTTTTTCATCCGTATGGAAAACGGTGTCTGGACGGATTCGCCTTCCTGGCGGCAACGGGTGAAGGTGGGGCCAAGCGCCCAGGAGTTGCCGACCTGTGCGGAGGGTAGTTGGGGCGCCGAGTTCCATGGCGTCGCGCCGACGTCCGATGATCGCCTTATAGTCAAGCATCGTTACAGTGCATTTGTGGATACCGAGCTTGATCTGTGTCTGCGCGCCCTGGAGGTCCGCACGCTGGTTGTTGCCGGCGTCGTCACCAATGTCTGCGTCGAGTCGACGGCGCGCGACGCGTTCATGAAGGATTACTTTGTGGTTACCGCCGCCGATTGCTGCGCGGCGAATTCGCAACAGGAACACGACGCGGCGCTGTTCACGCTTGACCGTTATTTCGGGTCTGTCGCATCCAGTGAAGACATTCTTCGGAATTGGAAAGAAGTAGAAAAGAGAGAGGCTGTAAATCAGGGCAACTGAAGTTCCATAAAGCGTGGCTAGAAAAGTCCTGCACCAGACGAATCTGGTCAGAAATTGAATGTGGAGGAGATTGCATATGAAGACGAAGTTGCTTTCCAGCTTGCTGCTGTCGGCGCTGATTGCGCTGCCGGTTGCTGGTGCGCAGGCGGATGATTCCTACCCGCTGCGGATGGGTAATATCACGTCCAACGACGCCCAGGAGGCGATGGGGCAGAAGTTCATTGACCTGATCCGGGAAAACTCGGACGGAAAAATCGACGGACGGCTCTATTCCTCCGCTTCCCTCGGCAGCAATGACGAAGTGATGCGAGGCCTGCAGCTTGGCTCGATTCAGGCCAACATCAACCCGACCGGCTACCTGACCCAGTTCGTGCCGCAGGCCGGCGTGCTCGCGCTGCCCTGGATCTTCCCCGGCGACGACGCGGGTGAAATGATTGAGAACATCACCCGCGTCATGCGGGGTGAAGCCGCGCAGGAGATCAAGAAGCTCGCAGCGGAGCGAGGCTTCCATATCGTCTCTTTCTTCGGCATCGGGCCGAACCAGATCTTCCTCAACCCGGACGTCACGGGCATCGATGATCTGGACGGCAAGCGCATCCGTACGATTGCCGGCAAGGAACACACGCAGACCGTGAACGACTGGGGCGCACGCGCCATTCATATGTCGTTGCCCGAGATCTACACCTCGGTCCAGCAGGGTGTTCTGGACGGTTTCGACCTCCCCGCCGATGTCACGCTGCGCGTCAAATATCATGAGCATGCGCGCAATGTGCTGATGACCAACCACGTCGGGCTGGTTCAGTACATCGCGGTCAGCAAACGCTGGTACGACGGGCTGCCTGATGATCTGAAGAAGGTAGTCGACGACGCCGGGCGTGAAGTGGAATCGATCGGCACTGTTGCCTATGTAGAAGCGCAGACCGATGCACTGAAGACCCTTGCCGAGGATTCGCGGATTAACCTGATCGAGCTCTCCGAGGCTGATCGGGATAGTCTGCGGGAGCTCAACAGGCAGGGTATCTGGGCCGAGACCGAGGCCGACAGCGTCAAGGGACCTGTGCTCAAGATGCTGTTGAATGACGTCGAGAAGCTCGCACGATAAAACCCAGAGTGACGGACCACGCCGCCGCCGATCTGCCATCAAGGGCAGGTCGGCGGCGGCGTTGCCGGCGTTTCATGGGTACCTTCCGGAATTCCGATGAATGCGATGAATTCAGGTACTCTGACCATCGGGACTGTGCCTCGGACTACCTGGAGAGCACCATGAGCGACTCTAAAGAACATGAGCCGAAGCCAGCGAGGAAGGCCGCTTCCGCCGGAACCGGTGGTGGCTGGCGGCTGCCCATGGTGGTGTTCGACTACGCGGACAGGCTGTTCTTCGGTTTTCTGAAACTTGTCACTGGCGTGGCCTTCGTTGCGATGCTGGTGTCCGTATTCTCAGCGGTAATTCTGCGCGAAGTCGTCGATCTGCCCATACCGTGGCTCGAGGAAGTATCGCGCTATTTTCTGATCTGGTCGGTCTTTCTCGGCGCCACCGTCCTTGCCCGGCAGAACAGCCATATCAGCGTCGATGTCCTGCGCCAGTTCATGCCGCCTTTGGTGAAAAAGGTGGTGGATATCTGTATTGCGATCACGGGGATTTCGCTTGCCGGCTATTTCAGCTATCTCGCAACGGGCTTTACCGTCATGGCCTATGAGTTCAGTGAGATGAGCCTGAGCGGATACCTGCACGCCTGGACCGGCTATGCGGCGGTGCCGCTTGGACTTGCCCTGGCAGTCATCGCGTACGCGCTCTGGGGCATGGATATTGTGCGTGATCGAGTTCGCTCCCCGGACTCAGTTGATTAACGCTTCGCCAGGGCCGCAGCCTGGCGTCGAAGAGGTTGGAATCTTATGGTCTTCATCGGTATCGCGGTTGTCGTGCTGCTACTGCTCGGCTTTCCGATCTGGCTGGTGCTGCTGGCATTGTCAGTCGCAGTGCTCTCGCTATCGCCGGCGGACATTCCACCGGAGATGCTGGCCTCCCGGATGTTCAGCAGCCTCAATGTCTATGCGCTGCTGGCGGTACCGGGGTTCATATTCGCGGCGGAAGTGATGGTCCGTGGCGGAATGTCGAAGCGCCTGGTTCTCTGGATAGCGACGCTGCTGGGCAAAGTGCCCGGGGGTGTGCCCGTGACGACGATTGCCGCCAGCGAGGTTTTCGGCGCCATTTCGGGCTCGAGCACCGCCACCGTGGCAGGGGTCGGCAAGGTGCTCTATCCGGGCTTGCGGGAGAGTAATTACAGCGAACATTTTTCGCTTGGGCTGATCACGTCGATGGGCGCGATTGCGGTCATTATTCCGCCCAGCATCACCATGATCATCTACGGGGCGGTCGCTCCTGCCTCGGTCGGGACCCTGTTCATAGCGGGCCTGATTCCGGGCATCCTCATCGGGCTGGCGGTTGCGGTGTATTCGGTCTGGTACGCAATGCGGCATTCCATTGTATCGACCAATCAGGCGTGGGATCTGAAGCTGGTTCTTCAGGCGACATTGAGTGCCATCTGGACGCTCGGCGCACCTGTCATCATATTCGGCGGCATTTATACGGGGTTCTTTACACCCACGGAAGCCTCGATGGTGCTGGCTGCTTACGCGGTTCTGGTGTCCATGGTCATTTACAGGGAGCTGAACCTCAGAGGATTCTGGCATGCCATTCTGGATTCAGCATTTCTGACGGCAAAAATCTTCGTAATCGTTGCCGCGGCTTCGATCTTCTCCCTCGTACTGGTGATTGAAAACGTTCCGGACACGATCGTGGGCGGATTGATGGCACTGGACATGAGTCCAATGATGGTTCTGCTGATGATCAATCTGATCCTCCTCGTCGCCGGCATGTTCATGGACCCGAACTCGGCGATCGTCGTGCTCGTGCCGTTGCTCCTCCCGGTGGCGGTGGCGGTCGGCGTCGACGTCATTCATTTCGGCATCATCATGACCGTCAATCTGGCCATCGGCATGTTCACGCCGCCGTTCGGGCTTAACCTGTTCGTGAGCACAAGCATTTTCAACGTGCCCGTGGTACGGGTGGTGCGCGGCGTGATCCCGTTCGTCTTTGTTTATCTGGCGGCGCTCATGCTGATTACCTATGTGCCGGGAATCTCGCTATGGTTGCCGAATACACTGCAGTGACGTGGTCAGGATCGATCAAGTCGCTGCGGGGCGCCGGTAACGCCTTTGCGCAACGCATGCCGAATTACATCCTCATCGGATTCGGATGCGCCAGGCGCTCGTAGTCGCGGTAATGCATCCGCACCGCCTCGTTGTGGGTGCCGCCATTAAAGACGATATCCTCGTCCTCCCGCAGATGAGGGCTGACGAACACCTCCATGCCATAGAAGTCTCCGAAAGGCGGCATCGCACCGACTTCGCAATCGCTAATGACGTCTCGAATCTCCCGCTCGGTTGCCAGTTCCAGAGCATGTGCTCCAATTCCGGCGCGCAGGTCCTGCAAGTGGATTCTGTCCGAGGCAGGAAGCACGACCATGCACAGACGCTTGTCGGCCTTGACGATGACCGTCTTGGCAAACTGACGGGACGGCACATGGGTCGCCGTGGCCGTGCTATGGGCATGATACGTGTCGGGATGTGAAATGCGGTGATAGCTGACACCGTTCTGGTCCAGCAATTCCTTGAGTCGTGGGGCGATCATGATCGATCTCCTCTGGATAATATCCTGCGCTGGGAAGCCTCCACGCTGTGCTCCATCGTCCGCAATCGCGTCAAACGGGATCAACGATGGAGTCAGCCTGTCCTGATAGCAACTAACTTTAGGTCGGTCCGCCACAGTCGGACAGCCTGAGAGGTCGGAATTATTGTTCGTTCGGGCCGGTAATTATTGGTCTCCAGCATAAGATCGACGGCGTCATGGTTGAACTATCATGGTTCCATTGACCCATGCAGCCGGTTGCAATCCACGAGTAGAGGAGCAGACCATGGCGACCTGTGAAGTGTGCGGGAACGATTATCACCTCTCCATGAACATCACCGCCGGTGGCGGCCAGCATGTGTTTGACTGCTTTGAATGCGCAATCCAGAAGCTGGCCCCCGTCTGCGATCACTGCGGTTGCCGAATCATCGGCCATGGCATGGAGGCAGGGGATACATTTTATTGTTGTGCGCACTGCGCGCGAAGTGCCGGTGTGCGGCAGGTGGCGGATCACGTCTAGTCTCACGGGATTGTGCTCGCAAGCTGCCCCTTCTCCGAATTGTGTTGACAGCATCAACTCCACGATCTAGTTTTAAAAATATACAATAACTATAAATCTCGAATAAAAATAAACGCCGGAGCTAGCGATTTGTCGCGTCCGGAATGGCGGAGCATAGGTGGCAGCCTTGGCGCCCACGCAAAATCCGGAGATTGGCAGCACGCTGTCGGTAAACGGTCGTTCCGTGAATTGCCATGATCTTGGGCAGGGCCGGCCGGTCGTGCTCATCCACGGATCAGGTCCGGGGGTCAGCGCCTGGGCCAACTGGCGACTCACCATCCCCGTGCTGGCCGAGCACTTCCGCGTGCTTGCGCCCGACATGGTCGGCTTCGGCTTCAGTGAACGGCCTGCCGGCGTCAATTACAGCCTTGATACCTGGGTCGATCAGCTGATCGGGTTGCTCGACGCCCTGGAACTCGACAGTGCCGACATCGTCGGCAATTCCTTCGGTGGCGCGCTGGCGCTGGCAACCGCGATCAGGCATCCGCGGCGGGTCGATCGGCTTGTGCTGATGGGCAGCGTGGGTGTTCCGTTCGAACTTACGCCCGGGCTCGATGCGGTCTGGGGTTACACGCCTTCGATCGCGAACATGCGCAGACTGCTCGACTATTTTGCATACGATCGCGGCCTGGTAAACGATGAACTGGCCGAACTCCGTTACAAGGCCAGCATTCAGCCCGGTTTCCAGGAGGCATTCTCTTCCATGTTTCCCGCACCTCGTCAGCATGGCATCGACGCGCTTGCCAGCAGGGAAGCGGATATCCGGGATCTGGGCAATGAAACGCTGGTTATTCACGGTCGCGATGACCAGGTCATTCCATTGTCGACCTCGCTGACGCTATCGAGCTGGATAGCGCGCTCGCAATTGCATGTGTTCGGCCGCTGTGGTCACTGGACGCAGATTGAACACGCGGCGCGTTTTACCCGCCTGGTGACCGATTTTCTATCCGAGCCGCGAGGGCGGTCGCGTGAATGAATCAGAGTCTTCTTAACGAGACAAAGACAGATTCACGATTTAACTACGGAGTAAACAATGACAGAAAAGCCTGTAGTTGGAATCAGCGAGTCCACCGAAGAGCCCGTCATTGCATCCACAACGCCTTTTCGCATCGAACTGTTGGCAGGCTATCGCTATGCGTTCTGCGCTTGTGGCCTGAGTAAATACCAGCCGTTTTGTGATGGTTCGCATACCTCCTCCAAAGCCGGTATCAAACCGGTGATCTGGACGCAGGAAAAGGACCGCACGGTATTGCTTTGCGGATGCAAGCGCTCGGCCAGGCTGCCGTTTTGTGACTCTACGCATGAAAAGCTTTAGCTTTTTTGATTGGGAGGAGGGCGTCATGAATGCCAGACCCGATGTGAATGGTGACCCCAACACGGTTGTGAACCTTCAGACTCGAGACATGCCATGGGCGTCGACCGAGCACCCCGGTGTTGAGGAAAAGGTGCTCGAGCGGGTCACGGATCCGCGCAAGGGCAGGGAGACGTCTTTGCTGAAACTGGCTCCCGGCGCAAGTCTGCCGAAAGAGGAGCTGACGCATCGAGTCGATGTTTTCGTGCTTGAGGGTAGCTGTTCGGATGGTTTAAGCGCGTACGGCCGTTACACGTTCGTGCGTAATTCTCCAGGAACCACCATTCAGATATCCAGTGCGGAGGGATGCATCCTTTACGTGAAGCGCCGGGAACCGATTCGGCCCACGGACAAGGAGCGCTCGGTTGTCGATACCGCAACCGCGGAATGGGTGGATTTTCCGCATCGCGGCGCCACCGTTCTGCATCTGTACCGGGATATGCACGGTATTGAGACCTCTCGCTTCGGGCGCGTTCACCCTGACCGCAGGATACCGTCCCATGACCACGCCATGGGCGAGGAAACCCTGGTGGTCGAGGGTTGCCTGAAGGATGAATACGCCACCTATGAGCCGGGCGCCTGGTTTCGCATGCCGATTGGTGTTCCGCATGCACCGTACACCGAGAAGGACGGTTGTTTGATGCTGATTCGCGAGGGTGACCTCGTTTGGTAATGTAGAAGCAGGAAAGATTACAACAATAATATGAATTGCAAAGGAGAGAGCAAATGAAATCCATCATGAAACTCACACAGTGTTTCGTACTTGCAACGGCGTTAATTGCGATTGTCATGGTTCCTGCCTCGGCGGCCGATTACACGATGAAAATCGGGTTTGCCACCATGGGTGATATACAGCACCAATGGGGAACCTGGATGAAGGAGGGCATTGAAGCCAGGTCCAATGGGCGTATCGAGGTGGAGTTATTTCCGCGCAATCAGTTAGGGACGATTGCCAGCCAGATTCAGGGCGTACAGCTCGGCACGATTGAGGCTTTCACCAGCCCGGCGGATTTTTTCGCGGGAGTGGATCCCCGCTTCGGGGTGTTCAGCATTCCTCTGCTCTTCAACAGCATGGAGCATGCGGAACAGGTTCTGCTGGATCCTGAGATCAATAAGGAGGTTCTTTCACTTGGCTCCGACAAGAATATGCGGATAGTTTCGGTCTATACGTTTGCCGCGGCAAACTATTTTGGCCGGCAGCCGGTACGCTCGCTGGCCGATTTTGAGGGCAAGAAGTTCCGCGTCAACGCCACGGCGGCGGAGCGTGCAAAAATGCGGCAGTTGGGTGGAACGGCCATTCCCATGGATCTCGCGGAAGTCGTTCCCGGTCTGCAGCAGGGGGTTATCGACGGCACGCAGAGCGCCACCGCCATCTATGTCAATTTCGGCTTCAATGAAATCAACCGCTATCTGACCGCTTCGAACGACACCATGATCGTATCGATCGCCGCGGTGAGCAGCGCATTTTTGAACAAACTGCCTGAAGACCTGCGCCGGATTGTGATCGAGGAGGGGCGAAATATACAGTCGAGAATGATGGCGGAGTCGCGTCGGCTGGATGAGGTCATGCGCACGCGCTGGGTCGAGATGGGTGGGGAATGGCTCCGCTTCAGCGATTCGGATCTGGCCAGAATGCAGGAGCTGTTCAGTGGAATCGGCGAAGAGGTAACGAGCGGCAATGCGGAGGTGAATGCGTTCTACCGGCGTCTCGTGGCGGCGGGCCAATAACGTTGGGTCAAAAGTGCAGCCGGATCGGTTCGCGGCGATCCGGCTCGCATCGCGGGAGATGACCGATGTCGCGCTGGTTGCTATCGACGATTCCGATGGCGGTTATCGGAGTGCTCATGCTGGTCAGTGTGGCGCTCAACGGTGCCAATATCATGGGCAGGTACCTGTTCGGCAGCCCGATATTCTGGGCCGAGGAAGTGATGGTGTATCTGACGATATGGGGCGTGTTCATCGGCATGATCGCGGTTGCCTACAAGGGCGAGCATCTTTCCATGGATCTGTTCTCGGCCGGGCTCCGTGGCAAGCCCCGTATTGCACTGCATGTTGTTATCACTGCTGTGCTGGCGATCTGCTGCCTCTTTACCGCCGCTCAATCCTGGACCGTCGTGCGCCTGTTTTTTGATACGGGCGCGGTCAGTGCGTCATCGAAGGTGCCGCTTGTGATTCCTCATTCGGCTTTGCTTATCGGTTTCACATTGATCTCCTGCGCTGCCGTGATAGGCATGCGCACGCAGTTGAAAGCGCACGCCGCCGCCATGGCCCGCGGGGGCGACAGACCATGATCGCCACGATGGTGTTATTGCCCGTGGCGCTGATGATCCTGGGGTTCCCGTTCTTTCTCGTGTTGCTGGTCACGGCCGCCGCGGTGGTGGTCCTTTTCGGCATCGTGCCGGCGGCGGCTCTGCATCAGGTGATGTTCAGCAGCATCGATAAGTTCGCCTTGCTGGCGGTACCGTTTTTCATTTTCGCAGGCGACCTGATGGGCCGCGGCGGGGTGTCCCGGCGCCTGATTCGGTGGGTCAATTCGGTAGTGGGCAGCGTGCGCGGATCACTGCCATTTACGGCGCTGGGCACAACGGTGGTGTTCGGCGCCATTTCCGGCTCGACGGCGGCGACCGTCGCGGCCATCGGCAGCCTCACCCATGACCGCATCCTGGAAGCGGGCTACCCGGAGGAGTTCTCTTCCGGGCTGCTGGTGTCGTCCGCGGCGATGAGCAATCTGATTCCACCGTCGATCGGCCTGATTCTGTTCGGTATTTCGTCGGATACCTCCATCGTCAGGCTGTTCGCGGCAGGTATTTTGCCGGGCCTGGTATTGGCTGCGTTTTTTGGCGCCTACATCTGGTGGTACACGCTGCGCAGCGGTCTCGGCAAGGGTCTGCCGTTCAGCCTGCGTGAGTTTCTGGCGGCAACGCGTGACGGCATCTGGTCCATCGCGGCACCGGTCGTGGTGCTGGGGGGGATCTACGCCGGCATCTTTTCGCCCACCGAAGCCGCGGGGATTGCCTGCGTCTATGCGCTGGCGGTGGTTGGGCTTCTGTACCGGGAGATCGGCTGGCGGGAGATTTTCCAGTCCGCGTCGCGCTCGATGTATCTGACGGCGCAGATCTTCGTTATCGTCGCCGTTGCCGGCGTCTACGGATGGCTGCTTACCATCAACGGTGTTCCGCAGGCGCTGACCGGTGCCATAACCGATATCAATATCCCGCCCTGGGCGATTTTGCTGGCGATCAATCTGTTGATGCTGATTGTCGGCTGCATGCTGGATACCGGATCCGCGATACTGGTGTTTACCCCGTTGCTGATGCCCTTGGCTACGGCGATCGGGGTCGATCCCGTGCATTTTGGCGTCATCATGGTCATGAATCTGAGTATCGGAACGTTTACGCCACCATTCGGGATCAACCTTTTTGTCGGCCAGGCGGTGTTGAAATTACCCTTGTCCAGACTCTATGCCGGTATCGTGCCCTTCTTTATCGTGGCTATTCTGGCGCTTCTCGTTATTACTTATATTCCCGCCATCTCGCTGGCGCTGCTGCGATTTCTTTGAAATCTGGATCTGCTGCCCGACGGCAGTGAGCAGGCGCATCTGGTGTCATTGTTGCGGATGGCTCCGCAGAGCCCCATGGGAATAGATCAGAGTCTCCTTAACTATCAAGTATGAATGCGAACGGAGTCCAGGTGTTTCGAATGATCTGGTCCAGCGTTCCAGTCGCCGATGGCATGATACGGGCTGTGGCGATCTCGCAGTACAGCCGGGCACCGCCGGGAGCTTGTCTGGCATTCCAGTCTTCGATGGCCGCCTGCAGCCGCTGACAGAGGGCCAGGACGACCTCCTCTCCAGGGTCTATCAGCATGACGGCGGTTTCCGTGCCCCGTCTGCGCCCCACGAGGTCAGCCCCGTTGGCGGCGTGACGGGTCAGTTCCCCGAGGTTGCGAATGAGTTCGTCGCCGACCAGCGTGCCGAAGCGCTGATTGACGATTGCCAGGTCCATGAGCCTGACGCAGATGACCGAGGCTGCAAGCCCGGTCTGGCGGCAGAATGCGATGGTCGAAAGCGCCTGCTGAAGATAGGCCTCACGATTGAGCAGGCCCGTTTGTTCGTCGAGCTGTTCTTCATCTCGGTGTGCGAGCTCGCGTTCGGCCATGCGAGCGAGTTCGATCAGCTGTTTCTCGTCCTGCGCGGAAAACGCCCGGGGCGCGGCATCGATCAGGCAGAGGGTGCCAACTTTCTGACCGTCTGTCAGGCAGAGATGATGTCCGGCGTAGAAGCGAACGAATGGCGGCCCGGTGACCAGCGGATTGTCCCGGAAGCGAGGGTCGGCTTTTGCGTCCTGGACCACGAACACGCCGTCGGCGTCGATTGCCGTATCGCAGAATGCAAACTGGCGGGAAACTTCCGCCATGTCCAGCCCTTCCCGGGACTTGAACCAGTGGCGATCGCGGTCCAGCAGCGTGATGATGGATGCCTGGACCGTAAAGAGTCTTCTGGTCAGGCGCGTGACCCGATCAAAGCGTGATTCCGGCGGTGTATCCAGCAGTCCCGTGCCCTGAGCGGCGGTGAGGCGTTGCTCCTCGCGGAGCGTCTCGCGTTCAAGATACCAGGGAATGACCGCGTCCGGAGCCAGGGGAGGGGAGATCCCGTATCCCTGCGCGTATTCGCAGCCCAATTCACGCAGAAAATCCAGTGTGGCCTCGTTCTCGACACCTTCGGCCGTGGTGTGAAGGCGCAGGCCGCGGCCGAGGTCGACCACGGAGCGTACGATTGCCCGCGACTCCTCGGAGTGCAGTGCCGTCATGACAAACGCCTTGTCGACCTTGATCTCGGAGAACGGCAGCTTGACGAGCTGGACCATTGACGAATAGCCGGTGCCGAAATCGTCGATGGACAGGTGAAAGCCTTGCAGGCGCAAGCGGGTCATGTTGTCCAGCGCGGTTGTCGCGTCCTGCATGGCGCTGCTTTCGGTCAGCTCCAGTACTACCCGCTGCGGCGCGATACTCAACTGCTCGCAGCGTCGGATTATGTCCTCGAACAGCTGTTGGTCGCTCAACGAGGTGGCCGATATATTCAGTGACAGCAGCGCTTGCTGCAGGGTATGGCGGTTGGTCCGCCGGGCGGTTTCAGCGGACGAGAGCTCCGCCAGCCAGGATAAGGCCAGATCGCTGATCTGGCTGGTCAGCCGGCTGATCAGGCCGTGCTCCTCGGCCAGCGGTATGAACACGTCGGGGCCGATGTGGCCCAGTACGGGATGATGCCAGCGAGCCAGGGCTTCGAAGCCGACCAGCGTGCCGGTGAGGCAATGGACCTTGGGTTGATAGGCGAGCGTAATCTGGTGATTGTCGAGCGCTTCGCGCAAGTCCTGTACCGAGAGTTTTCGCCGCGGTGTGCGGCGACCACCGGCATGGGCTTGCGCGACGCCCGGGAACCGCTCCAGTGCCTGGTTCAGCAGATTACGCAGCGTGGCGGCCGAGAACGGTTTTGGCAGCACGCCGGCGATGTCCAGGCCGTGGGCAACGGCGGAGCGTTTCGCCGCGTCCAGGACGCGGCTGCCTACGCCGCTGGTAATGATCAGCCGGGCGCTGAGCCCCTTCTCGGCCAGGCTTCGGATGACCTCCACGCCGTCCATTCCCGGCATGATCAGATCGAGTGCGACGATGTCCGGTTCCCATGCAGTGAGCAGCGCAAAGAATTCGTCGGCGTCGGAGACGTGGCGGGCTTCGAAGCCGCTGAACTCCGCCATGCGCTGGATGGTTTCTCCGATCAGCCGTTCGTCGTCGAGGATAAGCAGGCGAGGCGGCGGGCTCTGCGGAGCGTGGGTGCTATCTGGCATCGAAAGCAGTTCTCAGTTGTCTTGGCGTTTCCACCAGACGATATGGCATTCCGATGCACCTGGGTATTCCGGAATCATAACGTGACCTTAGTCTACAGTTTCTCCCGCCGTTTCGCGTAATTCCGTGACTTTGTCTACGGAGCTGTAATTGCAGCCTCGCGTATTCAGATGCTCGGCGCGCCGCAAGAGAAACACTCACGTGGGAATAGATCAGAGGCTCCCAAGGTATCGTGGCCGCGCGCTGAGCGGTACGATTACAGATATCACGCTTACTGACGAGAACGTTAGCAATTCACGAACACAAGGCAGGATGCTTTCATGCCTGATGATGCCGAACTGCATGCTTTCAGACAACGGCTTGAAAACGACCTCGCCATGCTGGAGGGGGATGCCGACTATCGGCGCTCCAGTACCGAGCCCGTAGAACTGGATCAGACCCGAACCGGGCGCCTGTCGCGGATGGACGCGCTCCAGGGCCAGGCGATGGCACGCGCAACGGAGGCACGTGCCGGGCAGCAGGTGCTGCGCATCCGGGCTGCCCTGCGTCGGCTGGAGGAGGGGGCCTATGGCGACTGCGTCCGCTGTGAGGAACCGATAGCACCGGGTCGCCTGCAGGCCGACCCGGCCGTTGCTATCTGCATTGACTGCGCCGAGAAGGCCGAAAAGCGATAGGGCGGACACCGCTGGAGGCGGTATGCCCGGAGATCCCGCCCTGCTCGGCTGTCAGTGGCCGATCTTGTCGGCGCCCGGTTTGTCGTAGGCGGCGAGCTTGCCCATCAGGCTTGCGCCTTCCCCGGTTGGATGTACAACTGTGACGTTTGCCCCGTTACGGCGCAGCTTGCCGACGACCTTGTCGACCGCGCTAACGGCGGAACTGTCCCAGAGTGAAGCGCCCCTGAGATCAATCCGTACATCCGGAATGCCGGCGTTATAGTCGAACGAGGCCACGAACTTGTCCACGGCGACGAAGAACAGGGCGCCCCGTACACGGTAGATGCGGTGTTCACCATCGCCGCTGTCTTCCGCCTTTACGCTGATCTGCGTGGCGAGCTTGCGCACGAAGAACACGGCACTCAGCAGGACGCCGGCAAGCACGCCCTTGGCCAGATCATGGGTAACCACCACGGTGACCACGGTCACAATCAGCACGAAGGCATCCGTGCGCGGCATGCGGGTGAGCATGGGCAACGAGGTCCAGTCGAACGTGCCTATGGCGACCATGATCATGACCGCGACCAGCGCCGGCATCGGAATCATGGAAACCAGATCGCCCAGAACCAGGATGAAGAACAGCAGGTAGACCCCTGCCGCCAGTGACGATAACCGCCCCAGGCCGCCGGATTTTATGTTGATGATCGATTGTCCGATCATCGCGCAGCTGGCCATGCCGCCGAACAGGCCGGTGATGACGTTGCCAATCCCCTGGCCTCTGGCTTCCGTGTTCTTCTTGCTGGGGGTATCCGTCAGGTCATCGACGATGGAGGCGGTCAGCAGCGATTCCAGCAAGCCCACCATGGTCAGCGTCAGCGCCACCGGGAAGATGATTTGCAACGTCTCCAGCGTCAGCGGCACCGCGGGAATATGCAGGAACGGCATGCCCTCCGGTAGCGATCCCATGTCACCCACCGTGTTCATCGGCAGATTCAGCGTCACGGCGGCAATTGTCAGGGTAATGATGGCGACCAGAGGTGGCGGAATGGTGCGGTTGATGTATGGAAAGCCGTAAATGATGCCCAGCCCCGCGGCGACCATGGCATAGGTCTGCCAGCCATGGCCGACGAAATGCGGGATCTGCGCCATGAAGATCAGGATGGCCAGGGCGTTGACGAAGCCCAGCATGACCGTGCGCGGAATGAACATCATGTAGCGGGCAAGCCGCAGCCAGCCGAACACGATCTGCAACAGACCGGTCAGAATAGTGGCGGCGAAGAGGTATTCGAGGCCATGTTCGGCTACCAGAGTCACCATCAGTAGCGCCATGGCACCGGTGGCGGCGGAGATCATGCCCGGGCGCCCCCCGGCAAAGGCGATGACCACCGCCATCGAGAACGACGCGTATAACCCCACCTGAGGATCCACGCCGGCGATGATGGAGAACGCGATGGCTTCCGGGATCAGCGCCAGCGCGACGACGATGCCGGCAATCAGATCGCCCCGAACATTGAAAAACCACGTACGACGCACCGCATTGGCGCTGCGCTTTATCCTTTCAGACAGCATTCATAGTCCCTTGCCGCACCAGGCGGAAGCGAAATAACCGGGTATGACGTCCGACGGGACGCGCGAATTACGGAAGATGGCAGATAGACGCCTTGCGACAGCGGGATGCGGGATGCCGTAACATCTGATCCCTGAAGGAGGATAGTAGCGTCGCCCGAGTTGTGCCAAAACCGATAGGCCGCGAAGCATACGGAATTTGCTGCGCCGCCGCAAGGCGATCGGCGGCTCCAGGTCAATGTGAACGCAAGACACTCCCGGAGCAATCGGTTAACCTGACTCTCCACTCACAAATAGGCGAAACCTTCCATGCTACGTCGCATTCTCGTTCCCGTGAATTTCTCCACCGCCTCCGCGCGCGCCGTTGCGGTCGCACGAGATTATCGCCCCGAGAATGCAACGATACGTCTGCTGTATGTGCTCAACCCCAGTGAAATCGCAGCGGCGACAGCCAGCCCGACCATCAATCCCATGCATGCCAGGGACGAACGCAGCAAGGCGGAAAAGGAGGCTATGGAAAAGCTGCAGGGGTGGGCGCGCAAGGGCGAGGAGGTGGCCGTTGAAGTTGGCAGCGCGGCGGACAAGATCAGCGCACACGCCGACCAGTGGGGTGCGGACCTGATCGCCATGGGTACCCGCAGCCGTACCGGGCTTTCCCAGTTTCTCCACGGTTCCGCCACCGAATGGCTGGTCCGTCATGCGAAGCAGCCGGTTCTGGCGGTGCACGACGTGGAACTGGACCCGGAACAGGCCAAACACCTGCCTGCGGTGGAATGAACCTCTTCGCCATTTGACTGCCCGGATGATGTGATTCACGTTGCGTCCAGCCGCTATCGCCCCGCGTTTCTCCCACTCGATCTCAACCCTCTTCGTCGCAATGCCAGGCTGTCGACAGCGTGGCATTTGACAAGCACGTCAGGAACTGATCAATTACGTGGGCGTCCATTAAGTAAATAATAATATGCGTACAAATTAAAATGTTCCCAGGAGAGTCTTGCATGAGCTCAGTGCTTCAGGAGTCGTCCATCACGGTCGCGGGTTGCCGCGTGCGTACGTTGGTGGGCGAAGACAATGGTCCTCCACTCCTTTACCTTCACGGCGCCGCCGGCCTTTCCAGGTCGCCCGCGCTTGACGAGCTGGCCGCAACGCATCGTGTGATCGCGCCGGAGCATCCCGGTTTCGGCGACTCCGACAAGCCCGAGTGGCTCGATAACATTCACGATGTTGCCTTGTTCTATCTGGAACTGCTGAAGCACGAGAATCTGTCCGGGGTTCAGGTGATCGGCAGTTCCCTGGGCGGCTGGATCGGCCTGGAGATGGCCTTGTTCGACGCGTCGCGTCTCGCCGGCCTGACGCTGCTCGCGCCTGCCGGCATCCACGTCAAGGGCGTGCCGCGCGCCGATACATTCCTGTGGTCCTGGGAGGAAATGATCAGGAACCTGTTCCACGACCCCTCAATGGCCCAGGCAATGCTCGCCGAGGAGCCGACCGATGAGCAGATGGGACGGATCATGCGCAACCGGGAGGCGACCGCGCGTCTCGGCTGGGCGCCGCGCATGTACGACCCGCTGCTGCAGAAATGGCTGCAACGAATCGACATCCCCGTCCTTATCCTCTGGGGCGACAATGATCGCCTCATCCCGTCCGTTTACGCGGAGCACCTGAGCGGCCTGCTGCCGAATGCGCGCTACAGGATCCTTGCCGATTGCGGCCACCTGCCGCTGGTGGAGAAAAAGGATGAAGTGCTCGCCGAGTTCAGGCAATTCGCTGGAGGAGCCGCCGCATGAATATTTTCTTCTTCCATTTGATGCCATATCAGTACCTGGATATGGACTACGACAAGCATCACACGGCGTCCTGGGTAAAGCTGCCTAACAGCTACTTCGATCCGCAACACGGCTACGAGTTGTACAACCGCTATCTGGACGAACTGGAATATGCGGAGGACCTCGGTTTCGACGGCATCTGCGTGAACGAGCACCACCAGACCGCCTACGGCCTGATGCCAACCCCGTCGGTGCTGGCCGGTGCGCTCGCACGGCGGACCAAACGCGTCAAGATTGCCGTCCTCGGCCGCGCCTTGCCGCTGATGAACAACCCGCTGCAGGTCTCGGAAGAGTACGCGGTGCTCGACAACATTACCGGCGGGCGGCTGATCGCCGGCTTTGTCCGGGGTATCGGCGCCGAGTACCACACCATGGGCATCAACCCAACCGAGAGCCATGCGCGCTTCCATGAAGCCCATGACCTGATCATCCGCTCCTGGACACAGCCCGGCCCGTTCGCCTTCGAGGGCAAGTATTATCATCTGAACTACGTCAACCCCTGGCCGACGCCGTTCCAGAAGCCGCATCCGCCAGTCTGGATCCCCTCCCAGGGCTCCCGCGAGACGATCGAATGGGCGGCCCATCCGGATCGCCGCTACACCTATCTGCAGACCTTCAGCCCGGTAAAACAGCTGTTCAAGTACATGGACCTGTATCGCGAAACCGCCCGCGGCTATGGCTACGAGCCTTCGCCGGATCAGCTTGGCTGGTCGCTCAAGGTCTACGTCGGCGAGACCGACGAGATCGCGATGCGTGAGGCCAAGCCGCATATCGAGGCGTTCATGAACAAGTTCCTGCGTATGCCGATCGAGATGCTGCTGCCGCCGGGCTATTCATCGGTGGAGTCGATGAAAGGTGTCATGGCGGCAAAGAAGGTCATGACCGGACAGAAGCGTACGGCGGAAGAACTGAACGAACTGGGCAGTTTCATCTGCGGCAGCCCCGAGACAGTGCGTCAGCGTTTGATCGAGTATCAGGCGGAGGCGGGCTTCAATGTGCTGCTACCCGGCCTGCATTTCGGTACCCTGCCCGCAGACCTGACGCGCAAGAATCTCGAACTGTTCTCCCGGGAGGTCATGCCGCATTTGCGTGAAGCCGCGCGGCAGCGTGCCGGAGCCGAGGCGTAGATGCTGCGCATGCGGTAGATCGGACACGGCCAGTAAGGGGCGCCTCGCAGTACGCGGGGCCGCCTTGCGGCTGCCGTGAATCATGAAGGAAAGCAAAAAAGCGCAAACACAGGCGCTTCCCTGTAAACCGGAGGTAAATCCCATGAAGTTATTGCCACTCGCGGTCGGTTTCGTGCTCGCCGCAAGCGCGTTCCAAAGTGCGGCCGCCAGCAAGCCCGACTTGCCGAGCACGGTCTCATGGACCGCGTTTGCCGCCGGCACCAGCGGTTACAATCAGGCCGTTGCGCTGGGTAATGTCATGCGTGAGGACATCGGCACGGCCATGCGCGTTGTGCCCGGTGAGACCGACGTGGCGCGCCTGGTTCCCGTTCGCCAGGGGCGCATCGACTTCGCGGCCAGCGGCGCCGGCAGCTATTTCGCGCAGGAAGGCGTGCTGGACTTTGCCAGGCCCGATCTCGGCCCGCAGAACCTGCGGCTGGTGGCGATGAACATGGCCGATGCTCACATGGGCGTGGTGACGCGGGGGGATTCCGGCGTCAGAACCCTGCGGGATCTGCGCGGCAAACGGGTCGCCTACGTGGCCGGCACGCCGTCGCTCAATACCATCATGAAAGCCACGCTGGCCTACGCCGATCTCACCTGGGACGATGTCGAGCGCGTGGAAGTACCGGGCTTCAAGGCTGCCATGGACGGTATCCTGCAAGGCCGCATTGACGGCGCGATACTGACCGCCGCCTCCGGTTTCGCGACGCAGATCGAAGCCACGTCCGGCGGCATCCATTGGCCACAGTATCCGCAGGACGATGACGCGGCCTGGAAGCGCCTGCACTCGGTTGCGCCCTTCCTGGTCAAGCACACCGGCACGTCCGGGGCGGGCGTGGATCCGAACGGCAGCGAGGGCCTTGGTCAGCCGTTGCCGCTGCTGGCGAGCTACGCCGACAAGGACGAAGACCTGGTCTACAACATGACCAAGGCACTATTCCATTATTACGACCAGTACAAGGATGCGGCCCCCGGTGCCGAGGGCTGGGCGCTGGAACGCCAGGTGTTCGACTGGGGTATGCCTTTTCACCCCGGCGCCATCCGCTACTACAAGGAAGCCGGCGTCTGGACCGATGATCTGGACGAGATGAACGCCGACCTGATCAGCCGCCAGGAAATCATTCAGCAGGCATGGAGTGCGTTCCGCAGCGGTAGCGACAGCAGCGGCGACGACTTCGAGCGTCGCTGGCTCGCGGCGCGTGCCAAGGCGCTGGAGGATGCCGGACGCGAACCTGTATGGCGCTAGGACACGGCATGCTGGAAAACCCCCGGGAGGTGCTGGCGCATTCCGCCGGCACCTCCGCTCCGTTCGGGGTCGGTCAGGCCCTGCTGGCGGTCGCGGCGGTCGCCATGTGCGCGCTCGCGGCCGACCGCATACTCGGCCTGGATTCCGTCGGCTCCAGCATGTGGGACAACCGCTTTCTCTACGTGACTATGCTGCTCCTGCTGCCGCCGGTCTTTGTCGTGGCGCCGGGGATACACGAGCGAGCGTTGCCCGCGAAGGTGCTGGACATCGCTCTGGCCATCGGGGCCTTTGCGCTGATCCTGCTATGGGTAATCCATGCGCGCGACATGTCGGCCAGTGCATGGGAGTTTGCCGCGCCCGCGTGGACGATGCCCCTTACCGTGGTCACCTGGCTGCTGGTGCTGGAAGCCACCCGCCGCACCGGAGGCACGGCGGTCGCGCTGATCGCTTTGCTGATGTCGCTGTATCCCGTGGTCGCCGATCTCATGCCCGGGCCGATCGCCGGCTTCAGTCAGGGCTTCTCCGATACCCTGGCCTACCATGTGTTCAGCATGGAGAGTGTGCTTGGCGTGCCGCTGGCGGCGTTCGCCAACCTGGTGATCGGGTTCGTGGTGTTCGGAGTTGCCCTGCGGTTTTCGGGTGCCAGCGATTTTTTCAATAACCTCGCGTTCTTCCTGTTTGGCGGGGTGCGTGGCGGTGCGGCGAAAGTATCCATATTCGCCAGCGGCGCCATGGGGTCCATGTCGGGCAGCGTGGTCTCGAACGTCATATCCACTGGCTCAATCACCATCCCGGTGATGACACGGACCGGATTCTCGCGCGTGCACGCCGCCGCGATCGAAGCCTGTGCATCAACCGGCGGCGTCATGGCGCCTCCGGTCATGGGCGCCGCCGCCTTCGTCATGGCGACTTTCCTGTCCGTGCCCTATTACGAAGTGGCATTGGCCGCGCTCGTACCTTCGCTGCTGTTCTACTTCGGTCTGTTCCTGCAGGTTGACGCCTATGCGGCGAAGGCGAAGCTGAAGGGGCTTCCGCGGGAAGAACTGCCGGAGCTGGGTCAGACTCTGCGCGCCGGCTGGCGTTACTTCATTGCGTTCGCCGTGCTGATTTATTTCATACTGCAACCGGGACAGGAAGCGGGGGCACCCTTCTATGCGACGGTGGTGCTCGGCGCGCTGGAGCTGGTGGCATCAAGGGGGCGGATTTCCTGGCCGCATTTGCTGAATTTCCTCAGCGAAACCGGTCATGCGCTGGCTACCCTGGGCGCCATGCTCGCCGGTGTGGGCCTGATCGTCGGTGGCCTGGTGCTTTCCGGCCTGGCGGGCACACTGGCGAACGATCTGGTCTTCATTGCCGGCAAGTCCACGCTTGCCTTGCTGTTGATGGGGGCCGTTACCAGCTTCCTGTTCGGTATGGGCATGACCATGGTGGCGGCCTATATTTTCCTGGCCCTGGTGCTGGCACCCGCACTGGTGCAAGGCAGCGGGCTGGATCCGCTCGCCGTGCACATGTTCATTCTCTACTGGGGGATGGTCTCGTTCATCACCCCGCCGGTTGCCATCGGCGCCTACGCGGCGGCCACGCTGGCCAAGGTTTCGCCCATGAAGGTGGGGCTGGAGTCCGTTCGCTTCGGCGCCGTTATCTATTTCGTGCCATTCCTGTTTGTGCTCAATCCCGATCTGCTTTTCCGCGGTGAATTCCTTGCCGGGATCGAAGCCCTCGCGTATTCGGCCGTAGCGGTGGCACTGGCCGCGGCAGGATTGCAGGGGTGGTTATTGGGTGTAGGCGCGCTGGGGGGAGGGATCCAGGGGCTGCTGCTCAGAGCGGTTCTGTTCGCCGGCGCCATATTCATGGGCTTTGCTACCGTGCTGGATCTCAGTGGCGGACGACTGGGCGCCCTGGCGATAACAGTCGGAGTGATCGCGGTGGTTGCATGGCGCGTCAGAAAGTAATTGTGTTACATAATAATACCAATATATGATACGTAGACTTACTAATGAGGTGAACCGATACGCCTCATGAGCCTGGAGGAGATGACCATGCTGGAGAAAGCGCGTCGGGCGAATGATTCCGTTGAGGAAGATACAGGCGCCGCGTTCAAGATCGCGATGCGTGACATGGCCGGCACGGTCGCGATCATCTCTACCGAGCTGGATGGCGAACGGCACGGCATGGCCGCGACCTCCGTGGTGTCACTGTCAATGGACCCGCCATCGGTGCTTTTCTGCGTCAATCGCAGCGCCTCCATTCATGAGCCCCTGACGCAGCGTGGACTGGCATCAATCAACATCCTCAGCGAGCAGCAGGCACCGCTGTGCAAGATTTTCAGCGGTGGCGAAAAGGGTGGAGACCGTTTTGATCACGGCGATTGGATCACCGGGCCGGAAGGGCTGCCCTGTCTCACCGATGCGATGGAAACGCTCATCGTTCGCGCTGAGCAGCAGTTCGTTTATGGCACCCACGGTGTGTTCTCCGGGGAGATCCTGCAGGTACTTCCCAACGGCGGCATCAAACCGCTGGTCTATCTGAATGGCAACTTCCTGAAGTCGAGCTGAACGATGGCTCGCCTCGGCAAGACTGCGATTACGAGGCCGTGCATGAGCAAAAAGCCCGAGATACTGGAAACACAGATCATCGCCAGGAGTCAGTTCTTCGCGGTGGAGCAGGTGCGCCTGCGCTTCGCGAATGGTGAAGAACGGCTTTACGAGCGACTGCTTGAGTGGGATGCGCGTTCAGTGATCATCGTGGCCGTCCAACCGCCGGACAGTATTCTGCTCATACGCGAGTACGCTTGCGGGATCGATCAGCGGGCCTTGACGTTGCCTACGGGGATGGTCGAACCCGGTGAAACCGATCTCGAAGCCGCCAATCGGGAACTGCAGGAGGAGGTTGGACTGGCCGCGGATCACATTCGCGAACTCGGTGTCCTGACCCTGGCGCCCGGTCATCTCAGTCACAAGATCACGGTGCTGCTGGCGGAAGGCCTCTACGCGCAGAGCCTGCCTGGGGACGAGCCCGAGGACATGGAAGTCATTCCAGTCCGTCTTTGCGATTTCGACGAAATGGTGCACTCCGGCAAGATCAATGAAGCCCGCGCAATTGCCGCCGTGTATATGGCCAAGAGCGAGCTGGAGAAGGTCGCGTCACAGCGCACTCGGCCGCAGGCAGTCCGGTGCGTGACGGCAAGCTGAATAGATCAGGGTCTCCCTAGGTTTGTTATCCCGCGGCGGCAAAAGCCAGTGCCTCCTCGAGCCGATCGTTGCCCCAGAACATCTCATTGCCGACAAAAAATGTCGGTGCGCCGAAAATTCCTTTAGCCTCTGCCGCCGCCGTCTGTTCGCGCAGGCGCAGCTTGTTGCTGTCAGCCTGGGCTTCGGAGATGATCTCAGCCGCCGGAAGCGCTAGCCGCGCGAGCACGTCCGCCACCGTTTTGGGATGGTTGATATCGCGATCATCGGCGAAATTGAGCAGCATGATCTGCCTGCAGTATTGTCCCATCCACGGCTGCGCGGTGCCAATTAGCGCAACGCGCATCGGCAGCAGCGCGCTGCGCGGAAACGTCCCTGGGCGCTTCCAGGGTAGGCCGTACCTGCGGCATTGACGGGCCATATCCCGCCACATGTAGTCGCCTTTGGCCTTCTGCGTGGCAAACGGAGAACCGTCCCAGCCAAGTGATCTGAAGATCGGCCCGAGCAGGAATGGTTTCCAGGCGATGGTCACGTCGCGTTCGGCCGCCATGGTCTCGATCCGCATCACGCTCAGATAGCTGTACGTGCTGCCGAACTCAAACCAGAATTCGATCTCGCGCGGGTTTGTCGGCGACTGCCGCGATTCCCGGTTCATTGCTCCTCCACGGGAGTTAATGGCACAGCCTGGATCGGCTGTTCGTCGATGGGCCAGTGCAGCACGGCCGCGGCTACCGCCAGCGCCGCCCCCAGCCACCACACCAGGTCATAGGAACCGGTTAGCGCAAACACGTAACCCCCTAGCCATGCGCCCATGAAGCTGCCTGTCTGGTGCAGCAGAAATACGATGCCAACCAGTGTCGACAGGTAACGAGGGCCGAACACCTGCGCCACAATGCCGGTGGTCAGTGGTACGGTCCCCAACCATGTGAGCCCCATGACCACACTGAACCAGATGGTGCTGATCACGGTGACCGGTAGAAGCAGAAACAGCGTAACGGCCATGGCGCGGATCAGATACATGCCCGCCAGCAGCTTCTTCTTGCTGAAGCGATCGCCAAGCGCACCGCATACAACGGTGCCGACGATGTTTGCGGCGCCGATGACCGACAGGGCAAGACCACCCGCCCAGGGCTCCAGTGCGCGGTCGAGCAGGAAAGCCGGAAGATGCGTGACGATGAACGCGAGCTGAAAGCCGCAGACGAAGAAGCCGGTGACCAGCAACAGAAAACCGCGATGCTTTAGTGCCTGGTTCAGCGCCTCGCCAAGCGACAGTTGCGTCGTGTCGACGCTGACAACGTTGGCGTTGCCGGCCAATTGCGGCGCGGCCAGGCACATGGTCAGTGCGATGCCGGCGAGGACGAGCAGGGCCCCGGTCCAGCCCAGCGAGGCGGTGAGCCCCATGGTCAGCGGAACCGAACAGAACATGCCGATCGAACCGCCGACAGAGGCAAGACCGAGCGCGGTTGAGCGTCGATGCGGCGGAAAGCGGCGCCCGATGGCGCCAAGCACCACGGCGTAGGATGTGCCACTCAAGCCCAGGCCGATCAGCACACCCATGGACAGGTTCAAGTCCATTGGCCCGGTCGCCTGTGACGCCAGCGCCAGCCCGGCGGCGTACAGGGCGCCGCAAACAAAAATGACGCGCGCGCTTCCCCAGCGATCGGCAATGATACCTGCGAATGGCTGAGCCAGACCCCACAGCAGATTCTGCAGGGCGAGGGCAAAGCCGAACGCTTCCCGGCTGATGCCCTCGACGTCGCGGGTTATCGGGTCCAGGAACAGCCCGAAGGCATGGCGCATACCCAGCGCAAGAAACACCACGATCGCGCCGAATCCGAGCACCATCCAGGGCTTGATTGAAACCTGGGAAGACACTGATTTATTCACGCGGCCGCGCCCATGCCCGTGCCGCCGGTTTTGTTTTCATTATTCTTCCTGACGCGTTACGAAAATGCCGTGGCGGCAAAGCTCTTCCGCGCAGCCAGTTCATCGTAGAACCCGACGAGGATATCGCTCTGTCGCCGCCATTGGTACTCGGGTAGACGGAACTCCAGGTAGGCGAGTGCGACTCCCACGACGATATCGCCAAGCGTCGGCGCCGCCGCGGACAGCGCACCGGATATCCTGTCGCCCCCCAGCACGGTCAGTGTTCGCTCGATTGCGTGATGGCGCCGGGCCATGAGTATGCCGTCCTTCTCCGCCGCCGAGCCGAGCTTGCGCCCGATGACCAGGCCGAACGCAGCATCCGTCAGGCCCTGGCCCAGGCCGGCGAGGCTCAGCACCGCCGTCAGCCGATTCGCCGGCAGCAGCGGTGCACCGGTACCGAGCTTGTCGAATACCTGTGCGATGAGCAGGGACTCGCTTACGCAATCATCGTCATCGGTCCGGAGCGCGGGAACCCGGCCGACCGGATTCGCGCCGATGAGGGCCTCGTCGTCGCCCCAGGGGTCTACCCAGCACAGGGTAACCCGCTCCTCCAGGCCTTTTTCCAGGGCCGCCACCCGGGCCACGCGTGCATACGGGGATGTGGCGTTGAGATACAGCTGCATGGCGGATTACTCCTTTGTTTGTGCGGGATGTCGTGTCAAGAGCCGGTTTGAGCCTCGCGGGGCGGCCACCAGCACCGCACCCACGGCAAGTGCCGCGGCGCCGATTGCAAAATGCATGCTGTAGCTGCCGGTCAGGCTGAACAGGCCGGCAAAGCCGTATCCGGCCAACGCCTGCGCCGTGGCGAATGCGGCGGTGGCGTACCCCCACACGCGGCGGTGGGCGGAGGGCCCGACCAGTTCGGATAGGCGCCCGGAGGCAAAAACCACCATGCCGGGTACAAGGGCGCCGACAATAAAGGACGACAGCCCGAGCGCTAACCACGATGCGCTAAGCAACGGCAGGGCCACGGCCGCGGCTTTCAGCAAGAGTGCGGTCATGAAGCCACGCTGCCAGCCGATGTGTCGGGCGAGCTCGCCGGACAGCAGCGCCCCGGCGGTCGCGCCGATCCCGAACACTGCCCAGTAGATGCTGGCGACGTCCATGCCCCGGCCCAGTTCCCGAGCCAGATAGTCGACCCAGAAGATGGTGTGGGGAATGAAGCCGATCGCTTCCAGCGCATAGGCGCCCAGCGTCAACGCCACGGCCAGACCGAGTGCCGGTGCGGGGGACCCGCCTTGTTCCCGCGCCGTCGAGGATGCCGCCATATGGCGGCCCACATGAATCCAGCGCCGCCATACGCAGATGGTGATCAGGGTCGCCACGGCGGCAATGCCGAGCCAGGTGGCCGACAGACCCGTGCGCAACAGCGCGGGTACGGCTACTGCCGAGACCAGTATGCCCAGCCCGACGCCGGTGAACACGAACGACCCCACCCGCGCCCGCTGTTCCGCCGGAACCGCGGTGATGGCCGTGGAACCGCCGACCACCATGAGTACGCCGCCGCCGATTCCGGCGGCCAGCCGCCAGCCCGCGAACCAGTGATACGGACTCGGCCAGGCGCACATGAACAAGCTGGCCGTAACGACAACGAACGCGGCGAGAATGACCTGCATGGCGCCGAACCGGTGAGCCAACCGGTCCGCTGCCACGGCGCCGATGAAGTAGCCGAGCAGATTGGCCGCACCGAGGTATGCGGCCTCGGGCGCGGTGAACCATCCCGCCCCCACCATGGCCGGGATAATGGGGGTGTAGGCAAAGCGCCCCAGCCCCACGCCCACAAAGGTGGCGGCGGCGCCGGCGACGCCGGCGGAAACGCCGGATATCTTCGCGACTGAATGCATGGGTGCTCCCGTTCGGTCAAGCCTCGGCGAGGAGGGCATGGCAAGACAATACTGCCTTCCGGATTTTCATGTGACGATTTATAGTGAACCTCACTATCTCAAAATGAGATAGGTAAAGCATTTACAGTCGAGGACACGGACATGCAGCTGAAATCTCTGCGGCTGTTCGCCACGGCCGCGCGGACTGGCAGTTTTGTCGCGGCGGCGGAGGAAGCCTGTACGGTGCAATCCAATGTCACCGCGCACGTCAAGAAGCTTGAGGACGAGCTCGGCCTCAGTCTGTTTGTGCGGCATGGCGGCATACACCTCACGCCTTCGGGGCGTTTGCTGCTGACGTATGCGCAGCGCATGCTTGATCTTCACGATGAAGCCATTCAGGGACTGCGGTTCGGTGATGCCCCCGCCGGGCTGCTTCGGATCGGGTCCCTCGAGACCACGGCCGCCGTGCGCTTGCCGGCTGTGCTTGCCGGGTTTCATGCGGCATTCCCGGACGTAAACCTGAATCTCTGCACGGGAACGACCGCCGAACTCATTCAGCGTGTGTCGACGGGGCTGGTGGACGGTGCCTTCGTCGCGGGAGATGTACCGGCGGCCGGCCTGGAGCGGATCGAAGTCTTCCGCGAGCGGCTGGTGCTGGTCTCGGCGCAGCCGCTGACTGCACTGCCTCCGCCCGATGTCTTGCTGCGGACCGCTTTTCTGGGCTTTCGCCAGGGCTGTACCTATCGACAGCGCATCGAACTCTACCTGGCGGAGTACGGCGTGCCTCCGGTTCGCATATTCGAGTTCGGGACGCTCGACGCCATCCTTGGTTGCGTTGTCGCCGGGATGGGGTTTACGGTCCTGCCGGAGGCCGTGGTCGCCTCGCAGCAATCCCGTTTCCGGGTTTACGGGCTGCCGCTGCCCACGGATATCGCCACCGTCCCGACCTTCTTCATCGCACCCGAGCGCAGTGGCTGGACGCCGGCGCTGAAGGAGTTTGCGCGCTACGTTCTGGAGCATACCGTGGACGAGCGCACCCCTGAGCGGGAAGCGATTTAACGCGTCGACGAGACGGCAGGCGTGCGGTAACCGCAACAGACTTCGGGCCGTACGCCTACGCGTCGCTTCTCTCATCCAGCACCTTTCGAACCTTGGCGGCAAGTTCCTGGCGGCGGTAAGGCTTGCCGAGCAGATGAACGCCACGATCGAGGCGTCCATGATGGACGATGGCGTTTTCGGTATACCCCGAGGTGAACAGCACCTTCAGTCCGGGGCGCGTATTCCGCGCGAGCTCCGCCAGCTGCCCGCCGTTCATGCCGCCCGGCATCACCACGTCGGTGAACAGCAGATCGATATCGGGCGTCTGCTGGAGCACGTCCAGTGCATCCGGGCCCGAAGCGGCCGCGGTTATCCGATAACCAAGGCTGCGGAGCAGCCCTGTGACGTGGTCGCGTACCAGGTTGTCGTCTTCCACGACCAGGATGTGTTCATTGCCGCCGATGACTGTACTTGCCAGGGGTTTCTCGTAGATGTCTTCGCCGTTTGTTCTGACCCGAGGGAAGTACAGCCTGATGGTCGTGCCCAGACCTGGTTCGGAATAGATCATGGCGTGGCCGCCGGACTGCTTCACGAAGCCGTAGACCATGCTCAGCCCAAGTCCGCTGCCCTGGCCCAACTGCTTGGTGGTGAAAAACGGCTCGAAGGCCCGTTTGGCCACGTCCGGCGTCATCCCCAGCCCGGTGTCGGATACGGAGACCATCGCGTACGGTCCGGGTAGGACGTCCACGTGATTTGCGGCGTATTCGCTATCGAGCATGGCGTTGGCTGTCTCAACGGTGAGATGGCCGCCCTCCGGCATGGCATCCCGGCCATTGAGGGCAAGGTTGAGCATTGCCATTTCCAGCTGGCCGGGGTCGACCTCGACACGCCATAGCCCGTCCGCGCGGACGATTTTGATATCGATATCCTCCGTGAGCGTACGGCGCAGCAGATTTTCCATTCCGGAAATCAACCGATTGATATCGATGAACCGGGGTTCCAGTGCCTGTCGACGGGCAAAGGCCAGCAGGCGGTTGGTGAGCTCGGCGCCGCGTTGTGCCGCGGTGGCGGTCATCTCCGCCAGCAGGCGCAGCTGCTGGCGGTCGGCAAGTTGTTCACAGAGCAGCTCGGCATTGCCGAGAATGACGGTCAGCAGGTTGTTGAAGTCGTGCGCGACGCCGCCGGTCAGTTGCCCAACCGCCTCGAGTTTTTGTGACTCGCGCAGGCGGTCCGCCATCTCGCGGCGTTCGGTGTCATCCAGCATGCTGCCCAGCATACGCAGCGCCTTGCCGGTTTCATCGCGAATGACAAACCCCCGATCTATCACCGCCAGCGGCTTTCCGCTGGCGTGCATGAACCGGTACTCGTGCTCCCAGGTACTGCCGTTGCCGTCGATGATCGCCTGGATGCTCGCCAGTACGGTGTCCTTGTCTTCCGGGTGGATACGATTGGTCCAGGACGCGGCACCGGGTTCCATTTCGTCCGGCCTGTAGCCGAACAGTGTATACAGGCCCTCGTTCCACCAGACGGAGCCGTTGACCAGGTCCCAGTCCCAGATGACGTCATTGGTCGCTCTGGAAAGCAGTTGAAAACGCTGTTCGTTGATACTGGCGGCCTGTTCGGCCTTCTTGCGGCCCGTGATATTCCGTTCCACGGCGACGAAGTGGGTGTGGCGGCCGGCATCGTCGATAAGCGAGGTGATGTCCATCTCCAGCCAGATTTCCTCACCGCCTTTTGTATAATTGATCAGCTCCGAACGCACCGGCTGCCAGGATTCCAGGGCGCCGCGGATCCGTGCCAGCTCGGCGTGCTGGGTATTTGCTCCCTGAAGAATTCGCGGGGTTCGGCCGATGGCCTCTTCGCGGCTATAGCCGGTTATCCGGGTAAAGGCATCGTTCACGTACACGATCTTCGGCCCGTCGGGGTTGTCGATCGAATCAGCGTCGGTTATGAGCAGAATATCGTTCTGGCGGGCAACCGCGGTTTCCAGCAACCGTAACTGTTGTTCGCGTTCAATCTCCTTGGAGACATCCTGGAAATAGACTGCAAGCCCCTCCGCACCGGGATAGGCATCGACGTGAAACCAGGTCTCCAGGGGTGGGAAGTAGCTCGTGAAATGCACACTTTCGCCGCTGTCCACGGCTTGTTCGTACTGCGCCTTGAATTCGATCTTCACCGCCTCCGGGAACTCCGCCCAGACATGCTGGCCCAGCAGATCGTCGCGATTCCGCTGCAGCAGACGCTCGGCCTGGTGGTTCAGGTAGGCGAAACAGAAGGTTTCATCGAGCAGAAAGAACGCATCACTCATGTTTTCCAGCGTTTGATGCAATCGGCGGGACAGGGCCTCCGAGCGCTCGCGGGTTTCCACCAGATCGTTGATTTCCTGAAAGGCGCCGCGTACGGCGCAGATGCGGCCACCGTGGTCAAACTCCGCCTCGCCGATCGCCCGGACCCAGACCCGCCTGCCTTTCCCGGTCAGTAATTGCAGGACTTCGTCGAAGGGCTCGCCCTGTTCCGCGCAAGCCGTAAACAGATCGCGAATGCGGTCGCGGTACTCGGGGGGATAGAATTGGAGGGCCTCGTCCAGAGAATGGCGATGGGTGTCGGTCACTTCGTGAATGGCCGCAGTCTCCTCCGACCACTGAACGATGCCCGCCGCCAGATCGACTCGCCAGCCGCCCAGCCGAGCGGCGTGGCCGGCAATCCGCTGAAGGCTGGTCGCTTCCGCGAGGCGGGCGCTTGCCTCGACGTCGCTGCTGATATCCTGAATCACCCCGGTCAGGATTCTGTCGGCCTGATTCTCCGTGAGTTCACCCACACCGCGGACGTGAATGACTCGGCCGTCCGGGCGGAGCACGCGGTGCTGGAACTCCAAATGCGGCGTGGGGGAGGCCGCGTAATCGGCAAAGTGGGCGAGCATGCCCTCTCGATCTTCGGGGTGTACCAACGCCACGTAGGTAGTGAAGTTGATGGCGCCGGCATCCTGTCCCAGGCCGTACATCGTATAGACATTGTCCGACCAGAACAGGCTATCCGTCTCGATATTGAGCTTCCAGATTCCGAGCCCCAGCAAGCGCTGGGCGGTCCGCAGGTTGGCGTCCTGTTCCAGCAGCCGGTTATTGGCCGCCTGCAGTTCTTGCGAACGCAGCAGAATGTCCAGCCCTAAATAGGTGTCGCGGTCTTCAAGGTCCGTCAGCGCCTGCGTAGAGATCTTGCCCTCGCTGTTGCCGCGAACAAAATCAGTCACATCCTCGGCGCGATGAATAATATAGGCGATACCGCCGTCCGGGCCCTTTATGGGGGTGTTGACTGGACTCCAGAATCGCTCGTCGAAGCCGCCGCCGGCGTTCTCCGGACGGGGGATGGGGTAACGCTGCACGGCCATCACGTCAGCGACCCCGGTGGCCTTGACCCGCTCCAGGGAGGCGCGCAAATTGTGTTCGCCGTCGGCATCCGGTTCCTCCGGATCATCGGGGAAGACGTCGAACAGCCGGCGCCCCTTGATGTCGTCGCGCCGGGTCATGGTGGCGTCCAAGTAGGCGTCACTGACAGCCGTGATGACATAGTTCTCCGGATGCAGGACCAGAAACTTGCCGGGCACGGCTTCAAACAGGCCCTGGAAATGCTGGGCGGCGGCCTCGGCCTTGCGGCGGGATTCCTGCTCCTGGGCAAGCAGGATGGATTTTTCCTGTTCCAGTTCCACCAGCCGGGTTACGTCCCGGGCTGATACCAGGGCGGCGTTCCTGCCCTGATACGTCATCGTATGCGCCCTGATATCGACGTAGATCAGTTCGCCGGATTTCAGGCGATGGCGCCAGATGCCGGCCTGGTCCAGACCGGCAGTCACCTCCCGAACGAGCTTCAACAGTCGCGGAATTTCCTCCTCGGGCCGGATCTCCTTGCTCGTCATGGCGAGAAATTCATGCCTGGCGTAACCATAGCGGTTAATGGCCGCGTCATTGACCGCGAGGAACCGGAGTGAATCAAGGTCGTAGATCCACATGGGATCCGGATGGTTCTCAAACAGGACTTCAGAGCTCAGGTCCAGGTTCATCGTTTGTATCCCGTTATCCGCAGGCTCGAGAATACGCCCACGGCTTTTCGCTGAACAACCTGGCAGTCCCGGAATGATGCATTTGTACGCTTACCGGCAGGCGGAGAATGTTCGACCGGACTTCACCACGGGACGTAGTGACCGCGCACCCCGGTCACTATTTCCCCGGAGCAGCCCTTGCCGACGCTCGGACCCTGTTCGCGAACCACCGCTTCAATGGCCTGCCTGATGCAATTCAAATTTAACTGCATAGCCGTAATAACCGTGAATGCATCATTGTGACAATGTGGGCGTAGCATGTTGAATTATCTATCGAAGAGCCGATGAAACAAGGTCAGGTTGGCCAGCATCCGTTGACACTATTCAGGGCTGGGCCAATGATGTTTGATAGGGTCAAATAAACGAAATCGTGGCTGACATGCGCGACTGTATTGCGCTGGCCGAATTAAGGAGTCAATTTCATGAGTGCAAATCCTGATAATTTCGAGCGGAAAAGCCTTTATGCGGCGGACCGTCCAGAGCGGGGGCTGCACGCCCTTAAATTGAGTGAAAAGCGCTTTCCGCTTTCAACCGAACGGAATAACGAAAAGCTGGCGAAGATGTGGCACCAGTCAAAGCATCTGACCTGGGATGCGGTAACCGACATTCCGTATGAAAAATTCGACAAGAAGAAATACAGCGAAGAGCAACTGCGCGCCGGCCGCTTGTGCTGGAGCCGCCGGACCTGGACGGAATACACGGGGATCGTGGAGTCGCCCTCGTTGTGCATCCGGTTGTGCCTGGAAGGCAACCAGTCGATTCAGACGAAGTTCATGCTGGCGGCCAAGGGCTTTGAGGAAGCGCGCCACGCCGAGGCTTCGTTCCTGCTGGCCGAAGCGATGGGCGGATATGTGCCCGAGCCGCCACCGGGCGACGCGATCCAGAAGATGATCATCGCGGGTTTTCGTGACGCCATGGCGTTCAATCCGGAGGTGTCGGTGGAGTCGGGGATAGCGGCCTGGCATTGCGTTTCCGAAGGGATTGCGCTGGATACCTTCCTGGGGCGTTACAAGGTGACCTCGGAGCCGGTGACCAAAGAGGTGATCCGGTTGATTGCCCAGGATGAAACCCGGCACGTGGAGATGGGCTGGGCCTATCTGGAGCAACGGACCAAGGAGCTCAGCAAATCGCATCTGGCGGAAATTGAAGCGACGGTCCGCGACGTGATCGAGAATGTTGAACTGAAGGGCTTTCATTCGACATTCATGCTGACCGACTCCGAGACCAGCGAGCTGCGCGAGGCCGAGGCCATCGCGGCAACCGCCGGTCTGGGTTTCTGCTCTCCGGAGGAGGAGCACAAGATCTTCGTTCAGTACATTCAGAACATTCGTCGGCGCTTCGGGGCCATGGGCATCCGTATCCCCGCATACCCCGAGATCGAAGAGTGAGTCGGCTGATGACGGTTAGGCATTCCTGGAAACACGCTTGATGGCCAAGATTACCTGTTTGTCTCCCGACGGCACGGCGTTCACGGCGGATGCGGGTGCGGACGACACGGTGCTTGATGCGTTGCTCTTCGAGGGTTGCGCCGTGTCGTACTGCTGTATGGTCGGCATGTGCGGAATGTGCAAGGCCGACGTCCATGAAGGCGAGGTGATCATGGACGATGACGACAGCGGCGGGCTATCGGAGGAAGATCGCCAGCTGGGACGCATTCTGATGTGCCGTAGCGTGGCCGCCAGTGATTGTGTAATGGCCATGGTGCATGGGAATGCCGCTGAGCAACCCGGCTGTGCTATCGCGGTGGCTGTCGACGTACAGGTAGTAAGTGATCGCTGGGTTTTCTGCCGACTTCAGGTCAATGAAGGTGCCTCCGGACTCGATTTGCATGCAGGACAGCATCTGTTGCTGGAGTGGGGCAGTCCAGGCGGGGATGCGTCTTCAGTGCGCGCCTATCTGGGAAATCGGGCAGACAGTCCGCAGCTGGAATTCTACCTGGATCGCCATGCCGGCACTTTGACCGATACCGATCTTCCACAGGTGGGGTCCGTCATGACCCTCCAGGCCGCTTCCGGCATGACGGCTGCAGATATTGTCACTAGCGGACCCTCATTGTTCATCGCGGAAGGTGCCGGTGCCGTGCCGCTGCTTGCGGTTCTTCAGCACCTGGACGAAGTGGATACGAGCGCCGTGGCATTCCCGCATCTGCTCATCAACGATGAGGGCACCCTGGAGCGGTGGGTTATGGGTAGGGCCGGGCTTGAGAACATCGGGATGACGGTGCACGGCGACTTCGAGGCTTTGGCGGGCGAATTGGTCAACGACATCCGTCGTCTTGTCGGCGCCGATGATAACGTGTCACTGAAGAACATTCGCGCCTATGTCTACGCACGGCAGGATACCAACGCCGCTGTTCGGAAGCTCCTGCTCGACGCGGGCCTGAAACCGTGGAAAATATCGGTGGAAGTTGTCAATTAGTTGATTTTGACTGAGTAACAACGCACGGATCTCTAAAAGGAAGTGCACTGACTTTCCAGGCCTTCTCTGTCACCGCAAGACGGGAATGGAAATGAATTAACATTCCCACGAAGCGATCCAACGATTCATGCCTCGGATCTGCCGTCTTTTAAATAAGTGAAGAATCAGGTCAGGTTGGCCAGCATCCGTTGACACTATTCAGGGCTGGGCCAATGATGTTTGATAGGGTCAAATAAACGAAATCGTGGCTGACATGCGCGACTGTATTGCGCTGGCCGAATTAAGGAGTCAATTTCATGAGTGCAAATCCTGATAATTTCGAGCGGAAAAGCCTTTATGCGGCGGACCGTCCAGAGCGGGGGCTGCACGCCCTTAAATTGAGTGAAAAGCGCTTTCCGCTTTCAACCGAACGGAATAACGAAAAGCTGGCGAAGATGTGGCACCAGTCAAAGCATCTGACCTGGGATGCGGTAACCGACATTCCGTATGAAAAATTCGACAAGAAGAAATACAGCGAAGAGCAACTGCGCGCCGGCCGCTTGTGCTGGAGCCGCCGGACCTGGACGGAATACACGGGGATCGTGGAGTCGCCCTCGTTGTGCATCCGGTTGTGCCTGGAAGGCAACCAGTCGATTCAGACGAAGTTCATGCTGGCGGCCAAGGGCTTTGAGGAAGCGCGCCACGCCGAGGCTTCGTTCCTGCTGGCCGAAGCGATGGGCGGATATGTGCCCGAGCCGCCACCGGGCGACGCGATCCAGAAGATGATCATCGCGGGTTTTCGTGACGCCATGGCGTTCAATCCGGAGGTGTCGGTGGAGTCGGGGATAGCGGCCTGGCATTGCGTTTCCGAAGGGATTGCGCTGGATACCTTCCTGGGGCGTTACAAGGTGACCTCGGAGCCGGTGACCAAAGAGGTGATCCGGTTGATTGCCCAGGATGAAACCCGGCACGTGGAGATGGGCTGGGCCTATCTGGAGCAACGGACCAAGGAGCTCAGCAAATCGCATCTGGCGGAAATTGAAGCGACGGTCCGCGACGTGATCGAGAATGTTGAACTGAAGGGCTTTCATTCGACATTCATGCTGACCGACTCCGAGACCAGCGAGCTGCGCGAGGCCGAGGCCATCGCGGCAACCGCCGGTCTGGGTTTCTGCTCTCCGGAGGAGGAGCACAAGATCTTCGTTCAGTACATTCAGAACATTCGTCGGCGCTTCGGGGCCATGGGCATCCGTATCCCCGCATACCCCGAGATCGAAGAGTGAGTCGGCTGATGACGGGCGTGGAAAGCCGGGGGAGGCAAGTGGAGTGAGCGTTGTCGATTTCCACGCCTACTTTCAGCCGCGGGTTTTGCTGGATGAACTGCGCCAGCGGCACGAATACCCGATGGTACGGTCTGGCCCGCAGGGCGAGGCCGTATACACCGGGCCGGGCGCGGGCCGCCCGATTCGGCCAGAGCAAAGCGATATAGAGGTGCGGCTGCGCATGATGGATGCCGCGGGCGTCGACCAGCAGATACTGCGCGTGCAGAATGTTGGCGGAATCGATGCCTTCGAGCCTGATCGGGCAAAAATCATGGCTCGCGCCGTCAATGCAGAATTGTCCGAGATAGCCCGGAAGTATCCTGGGCGCTTTATCCCATTCGCGGCAGTTCCGGCCAATGAACCCGAGGCCGCCGCACAGGAATTGGTGCATGCCGTCGAAGTGCTCGGGCACGCGGGAGTGGGCCTGTCCTGCCAGATTGCCGGTAAGGGCCTTGATCATGAACATTATTTGCCCTTGCTTCAGGCCGCGCAATCACTCGGGGTTCCCCTGTTGTTGCTGCCCAATCATCCGCCGCTGCTTGAGCCCGCGTTGCGGCCCTATCACTGGTTGGCGGGAGCATTCGGTTTCCAGGTGGACCTGACCTGGGCGGTTCTACGTTTATTGCATGCCGGAGTATTCGAACGCTTTCCGGATATTACAATCATCGTGGCCAATCTCGGGGGCGTTCTTTCCAGTATCACGGAAAGACTGGACGAATACTGGAACCGCGTGCATACGGGAAGTGACACGTTGCCCATGATGCCATCGGAAGGTCTTCGCGGTTTCTATTATGAAACAGCATCCGCGCACCCGGCGAGTATCGCGGCGGCAGCACAACTGTTTGGTGCGGATCGTCTTGTTTTCGGAAGTGATTATCCCTCATTCAGTCTTCAGCGTGGGGTAGACAATATTCGAAACAGCAATCTGTCCGAGCAAGAAATGGACGCCGTCATGCGTGGTAACGCCACGACCATTTTCAATGGAATGCACTGGGCAGGTAGAGAGAAAGTTCAGTAGCGGTGTCGGTTCCAGGTATCGCCGCTATTAAATGCCGTTGGTTGTAGGGCCAAGAGCCAACCCTCGAAGTTTTGACATGGTGTACTACCTTGACGTAGGAGCTTGCAATGATTATCGACTGGGTTCGCACACGTATGGGCCGGTTTGTTTTTTTATTGACTGGCAGTTTATTTGTATTCATGCCAATTTCCGGTGTTGCATTGTCCGCCGGACTTGGTGACTATCCAGACCGTCCAATTACCTTGATAGTACCTTATCCGCCTGGTGGCTCTGCCGATTTCATGGCGCGGTTGACTGCGGCTGCGTTTACCGAGAGAACCGGCCACCGGATGGTGGTGGATAACCGTGGCGGCGCCGGCGGAAATATTGCCGCGGAGTACGTCGCGCGCGAAAAGCCGGACGGCTATACGCTGATCATGGGCAATGCGCCGATACTGGCGATCAATCCACACCTCTATTCGAGCATTCAGTTTGACCCGATGGAGGATTTTCAGCCTGTCACGCCGATTGCCGAGATTCCGCTGTTCCTGATTGCCCATCCCGATGCGCCGTTCGACAGCGTCCAGGAACTGGTCGCGGCCGCCAAGAAGGACCCAGGTCTGCTGGATTACGCGTCCGGCAGTTCGGGCAGCACGACCCATCTTGGTATGGAGTTGTTCAAGAGCATGGCTGGCGTGGACCTGATGCACGTGCCCTACAGAGGGAGCGGTCCTGCACTTGCGGGCATTTCCGCCGGCGACGTGCCGGTCATGTTCGAGCTGATGCCGTCGGCTCTGCCGATTATCGAGTCAGGACGCGTCAAGGTGCTTGCAGCAACCACCCTTGAACGTTCGCCAGCCTACCCGGATATCCCGACCGTTCACGAATCCGGCGTGCCCGACTTCAAGATGGCGTCGTGGTTCGGCGTGCTGGCACCGGCGGGAACTCCGGAGGCGATTGTTGAGTATCTGCACGCCGAGATTCGCGGCGCGTCGCAGTCCGAGGAGTTCAAGACGCGTCTGGAGGGAGTCGGTGCGCTGGCGATGAGCGGCGGACCGGCTGAGTTCTCATCGCTGATCGAGTCCGAGCTGGTGCGTTGGGGGGAGGTTGTAGAGATCTCCGGTGCCAAGGCAGAGTAGCTTTTGATCACAAGGCCAGGTCATATCATGGATTGGAGTTGGGAGTTTCCATATGATGCACAACGTGCGCCGGTGATGGCGGATGGCGTTGTGTGCACCTCGCAGCCACTGGCAGCGCGTGCTGGCCTGGCAGCCATGGAAAGCGGCGGCAACGCGGCAGATGCCGCGCTTGCCGCCGCTATTACGCTGACGGTCGTTGAGCCGGTCATGAATGGACTGGGCAGTGACGTACTGGCATTGATCTCAACGAATGGACGAACGTATGCCCTCAATGGCTCAGGGCGGGCGCCGGCGGCGTGGAATCGTGCCCGCTTTGCAGGCCAGGACAAGATGCCGACCCAGGGATGGGACTCGGTCACGGTACCGGGAGCAGTGGCAGCCTGGGCCGAGTTGTCCGATCGTTTTGGACAATTACCTTTCGAGCAACTCTTTGTAGACGCGAAGCGCTACGCTCGGGAAGGATTCATTATTTCTCCGGTCATCGCGCGACAATGGGCCAATCAGGTTCCGCGGCTGATCGATCAGCCGGGATTCGCGGAGGCATTCGTCCCTGATGGTCTTGTGCCGGGCGTTGGAGAACGATTTCGACTGCCGGGTCTGGCTGATAGCCTCGCCAGGATCGCGGAAACCCGTGGGCAAGCGCTTTATCACGGACCGTTGGCCGAGACGCTGGTGGCACACGCGCAAGCGCATGGTGGCGTGATGAGCGTCGAGGATCTGGCGTCCCATCAATCCGACTGGACGGATCCGGTTTCGCTTTGCTACCGCACGATCACGATTAGTGAGATGCCTCCGAATGCACAAGGGCTGGCCGTTCTGGTGGCGCTTGGCATCCTGCAGCATTTTGACCTCTCGTCTTTGCCATTCATGTCGGTTCGACGTGTACATTTGCAGGTCGAAGCGATGAAGATTGCGTTCCGGGAGGTCTACGCGTCGGTAGCCGACGCTGATGTCATGACCAGGCAGGTGGACGAGTTCACCAGCCCGGCCTACCTCCAGGCGTTGGCTGGATCGATTGATCCCGGGCACGCAAGTCCGTTGCAGCGGCCGCCTTCAACTTCAGGTGGAACGGTCTACGTGGCGGCGGCTGATCGCGAAGGCATGATCGTCTCGTTTATCCAGTCCAATTATCAGGGCTTCGGTTCCGGAATCGTCGTCCCAGGTACTGGCGTGAGCCTGCACAACCGTGGTGCCGGCTTCTCCCTCGACCCGGCGCATGACAATTGCGTCGCGGGTGGGAAGAGGCCGTTTCATACGATCCTTCCGGCGTTGCTGTCTCGTGGCGGTACAGTCATCGGCGCACTTGGCGTTGTTGGAGCCAATATGCAACCGCAGGGACAGGTGCAGATCATTTCCGGACTGGAAGACTACGGTTATAACCCGCAAACGGCGATCGATGCGCCGCGGTGGCGGATCTTCGAGAATGGCACGGTAACGCTGGAGCATACGTTCGGAGAGACGTTTGCGCAGGAGTTAATGGCGCTTGGGCACAAGGTAGAGTTGCGGCCACGCGGAGACACGGAGTTTGGTGGGGCACAGTTGATTCATGCACTTGATGATGGTGGCTATTTCGGAGCTTCGGACTCTCGTCGCGATGGGGCCGCATATGGATACTGATTTATGGGCAATGTGATCGAAGTGCCGACCCTACGGCGGTTAGCATTCCTTAGCGATACTGAAAGCCTGGTGAATGCCGCCGACGAACCGCGCAATTTCGAAATCAATCGGGCGGCGGCGCTTGCGGTTGTCAGTAATCCGTTTGGCGGGCAATTCAATAATCACATTGCCCAGGTGCTTGCAGATTTCTCGGAGACAGTGGGGGCTCTCGTAACGCCGCAGCTTGTAACGTTGCTGGATACGCCCGCGGCCCGCTACGGCAAGGGCGCAATTGCGGGTACGCATGGGCGCCTGGAGCATCTGGCGGCGTTACTGCATCCGAAACTCGGCAAGCCCATGCGAAGCAGCATCGGCGGCGGGCTGGCAGTCATCCCGTCCACCCAGAAAGTGGGTAGTCCAGGGTGCATGCTTGATGTGCCGATTGGCGACAAGGATGATCCGTGGTCGTTTGCTGCGATCGATACATTTACCGTCGGATTGGCTGACGCGCCGGCCGCGGATGAATTTCTCCTCGTCGTTGTGCTGGCAGGGCCGCCCGCGGAAGCAAGTACCGGCTAATCCGCATTCATGTTCACGGTTTCACGCGCAACCACACCGTTTTTGACGATGAAGCGCCTGTAGAGTTCTATCTGAGCCAACGTCCTTTCAGTGAGCAGAAACTCGACGCGTCTGGCATCACAATCGGACCGTTGCTGTCCAATGATGTCAAGTTGCCGAAGACGTTCCAGACGGCGCTGAATGGTCTTTGGGGACCCAAATTCACCTGTCGATAATGCCTTGAGCCCCATTGGCTTTCCGGCCTTCTGCGCGTATCCGATGGCCCATACGAGGTCGAGATCCTCAATGCTGCTGATGAAATGCAGCTGACTCCGCTCGAATTCCCGGATCATGCGCTTTGCGATAAAGAAATTGACGTCCATATAAGCATCTCCTCGCTAGGAGTCAATCCGAACCTAGGATGCTTTTGCCAATAACCGTACTGTTCTTGGCATCGGTGTCGAACGGAACACCTGCTACCTTCCAGACGGCGGAAGGCCCTGGTATGTGGATGGATTGTGGATATTCGGCGAACGTTCCGGGGGCCGGTGCCGATAACATGACACCCGGAGAACGCATCCCGATTCTCATATCATCCGCAAAGCTGCGCGGCGACATTGCTCCCCTGAAGCGGGCCACGTGAGCGCAGTATCCATATTCATACAGTATATGCACAGTAAGCTCCTATGGTCGAGGCCCTGTCACGGACCCGTTCTTGCCAACGGTCGCGGCCTCATCATGGGGCTGCGGGTGCGTGTCATCAGGCTGCTCGGATTGCGGTGTTCCGCGGTCCACGGGACGCCCGCGTTGCCGCCCCCTCACAGCGGTCCACAGGCTCCAGGCCAGCATCATGACGGTCATGGCGACGAACGTGGCGCTGATGGGCTTCTCCAGAAATACACCCATGTCACCGCGCGAGATAAGCAATGCGCGACGCAGGTTTTCTTCCATCATGGGGCCGAGCACATAGCCCAGCAGCACCGGAGCCGGCTCGAATTTGAGCACCATCAGCAGGTAGCCGGCAAATCCGAAGACGACGACCAGTAGTATGTCGAATGTGCTGTTGTTGGCGCTGTACACACCCAGGCAGATGAAGATGACAATCGCGGGGAACAGCATCCGATAGGGGATCGACAGAATTTTCACCCAGATGCCGACCAGCGGAATGTTCAGGACCAGCAGCATGATGTTGCCAATGAAAAAGCTGACGATAAGCCCCCAGAACAAGCCTGGCTGCTGGGTCATCATCATTGGCCCGGGCGTAATGCCGTGAATGATAAGCGCACCGAGTATCAGCGCCATGACGGCATCGCCGGGGATGCCCAGCGTCAGCGAAGGTACGAAGGCGGTCTGGACGGCGGCGTTATTCGATGCTTCTGGCCCGGCCAGGCCTTCGATGGCGCCCTTGCCGAAACGAGAGGGATCCTTGGCCATCCGTTTCTCGGTGGCATAGGAGATAAACGAGGCAATGGCGCCGCCGGTTCCGGGCAACGCGCCGAAAAACCCGCCTATACCGGCGCCGCGCAACATGGGCGTGAGCGAGCGTTTCCAGTCGTCGCGCGTGGGCAGCATTGACCGCATGGTTACGTGTCGTTCCTTGCTTGTCCTGGCCGGGACGTTGTTAATGCTGGCGATGACCTCGGCGACACCGAATAACCCCATGGCCAGCACCACCAGGCTCACGCCGTCCAGCAACTGAAAGTAACCGAAGTAGTAGCGCGGAACGCCTGAGTTGACGTCAGTGCCGACCATGCCGAGTAACAGGCCGAGCATCACCATGGCCAGGCCCTTCAGCGCCGACCCCCCGGAAATGGTCGACGCGGCAACCAGGCCAAGCAGCATCAGTGCGAAGTAGTCCGCGGGGCTGAATTCCAGGCCGAGATCCGCAATAGCCGGGGAGAACAGGACCAGGGCAGTCAGGCCGATCATTGCGCCGACAAAGGACGCAATCGCGGTTATGAAAAGGGCGACGCCGGCGCGGCCCTGTTTGCCCATCGGGTAGCCGTCCAGACAGGCTACGGCTGAAGAGGGTGTTCCAGGCAGGTTCAGCAGGATGGCGGCGGTCGAACCACCGTAGGCGGAGCCATAGTAGACACCGGCGAGCATGACAATGGCCGCCTCGGGCGCGATATAGAAGGTCAGTGGGAGCAGCAGCGAGATTGCGGCAAGCGCCCCGATACCCGGCAACACGCCAATCAGTGTACCCAGCAACACCCCGATAAAGCAGTAAAGTAGCGTGTTCGGGGAGATTGCGGCATCCAGGCCGAGCGCGAGATTGTTTAGAAGTTCCATGCTTGCAAGTGTCCTTTAGACTAGTCGCCCCACCAGAGCGGAAGCACCATGTTCAGGCCGAACCTGAATACGAGCACGACAAAGCCGGTGATTGACACGGCCAGAACCAGGCGCAGGCGCCACGTGGTCTCGCGATCCGCGAGCGAAGAAAGTATGACGGTGAGGAATACGGCGGTGACCAACCCAAGCGAACGAAGTGTGGCGGAAAACAGAATAATGCCGCCGAATACGTAGGCCATGGTTCGCCACTGCATGGAAGGCATGGTTCCGGTCCGCTTGAGCGCCAGCGCCGCGATCAGCACTCCGGTCAGGGCCAGCAGAATGCCGACCACGGTCGGGAAGAAGCCTGGCCCCATGCGCGTCATGGAGCCGAAATTCCATTGACTGGCATAGATGGCAGCGAACAGGCCAATGGCCGTTAGTAGCCCTCCACCGATCAAATCCTGGTAATCGCGTGATTTCATGGTCATGGCCCGTTCAGGTCTTGTTTTGTTGTTTATGCGCGATGCTCGTGATCTCGACCAGAAACTCTGGTTTTACCAACTCGCAGATGATGCAGAACCTGGCCGGCGGCGTATTCGGGAAGAACTCCTTATAGGCCTGATTCATCGCTGCGTAGTCTTCCGAGCGCTTGATGAAGATCATGTTGTAGGCGACGTCCGCGAGCGTCGCGCCGCCCGCTTCCAGCACTGACTCAATCGCCTTGAGAATATGCCGGGTCTGCGTGAGGGCATCGTCCTTGCCGACAAGCTCGCCTGTTTCGCTGAGTGCAAGTGTTCCGGACACATAGATGGTGTCGCCGGACATGCTGCCCGGTGAATATGGTGCCAGCGGTGGTGCGGAACCTTTCGGAATAAGCGGCGTGAACGTCATGGAGTACCTCCTTCTATTTGAATTTGAGAACACATTAAGTGGCATTAAACAAGTAGCTGGAAAATCTTGTGCAATTTGCGTGAATTCCCTGGCTCTATGGTATTAGGTAAAGATTTACGCTACTGCTTGCGACATGGATAGATATGAAGCCCCTGTTTGCGCGTCAAATTGGTGCGTATGTGAACCTAAATCGTCCAGCTTCCATTACGTTGCGCCGCAAAACAGGTCTGTTGGGATTCAACCCGGAAAAACGTCACACTTATTGTTTCTCTCGGACTTGCTGACTTTTCGGTACTCCATGCCGGGAAAGTCCGACCCGACTCTATCTTTACAGCTTGCTCGTTACTAAATGTATGCAGAACTTATGCCAGCTCAGAAATCCGAAGTATTTCGTCCCCTCAATCGGTCTGAAATACGCGCTACGGCACCGTTGCCGTCGGCATCGTGTCTCTTAATTCCTGCTTTTCCCGCCGGGGCCGATCTGCAACGCTTTACTATGCCGATCCCGTCGTTCGTGATCTGCCTGGCGGAGGTCCTGTACGACTGACTGACTCACACCTCCGCGATGGGTGGCCGCGCCTTCTGTAATACTATCGACGCGCACTGGAATGGTGCGTCTGAAAATTATTACCCTTTACGGTGCATCGTCACTGTCTCGATCAACACGAAAAGCGAACGGCTATTGATACGACTCGCTTGCTCGATGACGCCAACTCGCTATTTTTAGGCTTGTTATTATCCCCAACGTTTGAAATATAAGATAATCAGCGTGCGCTAAAAATATGCAAATGCATTGTTGTACAGCGTGCCTATATGGTGCTTTATATATCATAAGTAATGGAGCCAAAGAAGAAAAATCCCCAGCTTTTATTGCTGAAATTGCTGAGCGGATTGTTGCTGCCAGCTCTGCAATTCGGCGCGTGGAATTATGATTGGACTCGGTCGCAGCAAGTGTCAACGGATAGTGGTCAATTTGGCCTCGATCCTCTACGCGGCTAGATCAGCCGACCATGTGCTCCGAGGCGTGAAGAAAGTTCGTTCGCCAGTCGCAGCAGGGTGTCAACCAGTGTCATGTCTCTCGAATTGTCGCTGGGATGCTTGAGGGTGCTTACGGCGACGGCCGCGATGGCGTGGCTTCCCGGAGAGTCGAATACCGGGGCGCCATAACAGCGCATGCCTTCGCGTGTTTCTTCGTCGTCAATGGCGTAGCGGCGGAGTCGCGTCTGGTGAAGATCTTCCAACAATGCATCGACAGTCCCGATGCTGTGCCGGGTGAGCTGCGTGAGCGGGGTGTTGCCATACAGTGCGCGTATGCGTTCATCCGGCAGTGTGCTGAGTAGAGCCTTGCCGGTGGCTGCGCAATGTGCGGGCAGGCGCATGCCGATTCGGTAGTTCACGCCCAGGGGCAGGTCGCTGGTCCGGCAGGCTACGTAGACCACGTCGGTCTTGTCGAGAACGGCCAGAACGCCGCCTTCGCCGGAGTGCACGCCGAGTGAATCCCAGGCCGTCGAGAATTCGCGTGTCACGTCAATGTTCGACAGATAGGCGTGAGCCAGATCGACCAAGTGGGTGTCGAGCTGGTAGGCGCCGTTGTCGAGCCGCTTGACGAAACCAACATGTACCAGCGTGTTACACAGCGCCAGCAGGCTGCTCTTCGGCTGATCGAGCAAGCGGGTAAGTTGTGCAAGCGACAGCGGTTCGCCGGCGTCGGCAATGGCATCGAGGATGCTGACCGCCTTGATCACGGCAGGCACGGCGCCCTTGGGCAGAGTCTGGTCTTTCATCATCCGAGCGTTCCCCGTTGAGCGTCTGGTTCCGGGTTGGGGGGCTGACGCAGCCCCGAGGACGATAGCCAGTTCATCCGCTGGCAGCGACTTCATCAAACGCGGGTGAGTATCCGCCGTCGTCATTTTCTTGACAACTTTCAGCGAGCCGGACTAGGCTGTTCATATTGCTGAATAGCGTGCAGAATACTGAACATCGTCAGGCCAATGGCCAGCAAGGCGCAAGCGCAGGAGTTTCGTTATGGATCCGCTCGACCAGTCCGAGATAGCGACGCTGGGACATTTCATTGCTGGTGAGCGCGTCACGGAAGGAGCGCGCTTCGGCGATGTCTTCAACCCGGCTACCGGGCGTATCACAGCGCAAGTGTCGATGGCCGGCCGGGACACAGTCGAACGCGCCATTGCCAGTGCTGCAGCAGCATTTCCGGCCTGGGCGAATCAAACGCCGCTGCGCCGCGCTCGGGTCATGTTCCGTTTCAAGGCGCTACTCGACGAACACGCCGAGGAACTCGCGGCGCTGATCACCACCGAGCACGGCAAGGTACACCTGGATGCCCTGGGCGAAGTTACCCGCGGAATGGAAGTTGTCGAGTTTGCATGCGGTATTCCGCATTTGCAGAAGGGCGAGTTCTCCGAGCAGGTGGGTAGCGGCATTGACAGCTACTCCATGCGCCAGCCGCTCGGCGTCTGCGCCGGCATTACGCCTTTCAACTTCCCCGTCATGGTTCCGATGTGGATGTTCCCCATCGCTATTGCCTGCGGCAACACCTTCGTGCTCAAGCCTTCCGAGCGCGATCCCTCGGCCAGCATCCTGCTGGCGGAGCTGCTGCACGAAGCGGGCTTGCCTGCTGGCGTTTTCAATGTCGTGCAGGGAGACAAGGAAGCTGTTGATGTGCTGCTGACCGATCCACGCGTGGCTGCAATCAGCTTTGTCGGTTCCACGCCAGTCGCCGAGCACATTTATGCCACCGGAGCCGCCAACGGCAAACGTGTGCAGGCATTGGGCGGTGCCAAGAACCATTCAGTGGTCATGCCCGATGCGGACCTGGATCTGGCGGTGAATAGCCTGGTTGGCGCGGCATACGGTTCGGCCGGCGAACGCTGCATGGCCATATCGGTAGCGATCGCAGTCGGTGATACCGGCGATGCCCTGGTCGAGCGGCTGGCGGAACGCGTCCGAGCCTTGAAGATTGGACCGGGTACTTCGCCGGAAATGGAAATGGGCCCGCTCGTGACCCGGCCGCACTTCGAGCGCGTGCGTCGTTATGTCGAGATCGGAGTGGGTGAGGGTGCCGATCTCGTGGTCGATGGTCGGGGCTGCCAGGTCGAGAATCACGAGAACGGATTCTTTCTGGGCGGGTGCCTGTTCGACCACGTTACACCTGAGATGCGAATCCATGCGGAGGAAATCTTCGGACCGGTTCTTGCTGTCGTGCGGGTACCTGATCTGGCGGCAGCAGTTCAGCTCATAAATGATCATGAGTTCGCCAACGGCACCACGATTTTCACCCGAAATGGCAATACGGCGCGTGAATTCGTCCGCCGCATTGAGGTCGGTATGGTGGGAATTAACGTGCCTATTCCGGTTCCAATGGCGTTCCACAGCTTTGGCGGGTGGAAGCGCTCTCTGTTCGGAGATCACGGAGTCCACGGAACCGAAGGCGTTCATTTCTATACGCGTCTGAAGACGGTGACAGCCCGCTGGCCGACGGACCCGTCCGTGACGAACGATTTCGTAATGCCGACACACTGAATACGTGCGGTTTCCAGTCAGTTGACCCAGTTCGCCAGGCGAATTCCCGGCGCATTTTCGAACTGAACAGCCCCGTGTTTGAACTGACCCCCAGAAGTTGGACAGTTGCGATCCCGCGAATTATGCGGTGTTTT
>JBBDNK010000023.1:0-22391 GCA_040877625.1 Aquisalimonadaceae bacterium | reverse complement strand
TGGCGGCGTTGCGCCTCTTGGCAAGGGCTCGCCATTGCCTGCGAGCCGCGCCTTGCCCCCGGACACGCTGCAAAGCCAGAGCACCATGGGAATAGATCAGTGTCTCCTTAAGGGTATGAAACTCATGTAAGCATAACGACCTCGTGATCGGCGCGCGCGATGGCTTCGCAGAGCCCCATGGGAATACATCAGAGGCTCCCTGGATTATATTTTCGATCTCCGGCAGGGCGAATTTCGACTAAGCGCAATTTTAAGCTATCCTTGCGACCCTTTAAGGAGACACTGATGTTTCGCTCATAACGGCGTCACACACCCAACGCCTCAGGGGACGGGAGAGCATGGTTTCGAGGAATGCGTTTTACGCACAGTCCGGTGGCGTCACATCGGTCATCAATGCCAGCGCCTGCGGGGTCATCGAGACCGCCAGAGCCCATGGTGATCGCATTGCCAAGGTGTACGCGGGGCGCAACGGCATCATCGGCGCGCTGACCGAAGACCTCATCGATACCAGCCGTGAGTCCGATCAGGCCATAGCCGCCCTTCGGCACACCCCGGCGGGCGCGTTCGGCTCCTGCCGTTACAAGCTTCGCGGGCTGGATGAGAATCTGGCGGAATACCGGCGCCTGATCGACGTCTTCGAAGCCCACGACATCGGTTATTTCTTTTATAACGGCGGCGGTGACTCCCAGGATACCGCGCACAAGGTATCGCAGTTGGGCGAGCGGCTGGGTTACCCCATCACCTGCATCGGCATTCCGAAAACCGTCGACAACGATCTGCCGGTGACCGATTGCTGCCCCGGGTTCGGATCCGTTGCCAAGTATGTCGCTGTCTCGACCCTTGAGGCAGGGCTTGACGTGAGATCGATGGCGCAGACCTCGACGCGGTTGTTCGTGCTTGAAGTGATGGGCCGCAATGCGGGCTGGATCGCGGCTGCGTCGGCCCTCGCCTCCGAAGCGGAAGACCAGCCTCCCCATATCGTTCTTCTGCCGGAAGTGCCTCTGAACCAGCAACGTTTTCTGGCGCGGGTAAAGGAATGCGTGGAGCGCTTTGGCTATTGCGTGGTGGTGGTGTCCGAGGGCCTGCGCGACAAGGGTGGCCGGCTACTCTCCGACGGCGGCGTGGTGGATGCGTTCGGGCATACCCAGCTTGGCGGCGTGGCGCCGGTGATTGCACGCATGTGCAAGCACGCGCACGGCTACAAATACCATTACGCGGTTGCTGATTATCTGCAGCGATCGGCCAGGCATATCGCCTCCAAGACCGATGTGGATCAGGCCTACGCGCTTGGGTGCGCGGCGGTTGAGATGGCCCTGGAGGGGCGCAACGCCGTCATGCCCACCATCGTGCGCAAGCGCGACGAACCCTATCAATGGGAGATCGGCTGCGTATCGTTGGCGGAAGTTGCCAACGTCGAGCGTAGGATGCCGGCCGATTACATCGGCGAGGACGGCATGAGTATTACCGAAGCCGGCCTGCGTTACCTGCGGCCGCTGATTCAGGGCGAGGATTACCCGCCGTTCCGCAACGGCCTTCCGGATTACGTGCGTCTGACCAATGCCACCGTTCCCCGGCGCCTAAGCGCTACTTTCCAGCCCGGAAGCGGCTGACGGGCGTGCCGGTTTGTCCGCATGACATGTTCTGCATGTCAGGAAATGCGCGGATATTGCTGTATAATTCCGGCCCACTTTGCTGCTGTCAGCATCTCGAATCCTTAATCATTCGCTTGAGCCTCAGGGAGTTACCATGAACATCGATCAGATAGCCACCGGCAAATCCGTCCCGGATGACGTCAATGTCATCATCGAGATCCCGCAGCATGCCGATCCGGTGAAATATGAAGTGGACAAGGACAGCGGTGCCCTGATGGTGGATCGGTTCATGGGTACGTCCATGCACTACCCCTGCAATTACGGTTATATCCCGCACACGCTGTGTGGCGACGGTGATGCCGCCGACGTGCTGGTTGTGGCGCCGTTCGCCCTGGTGCCGGGTTCGGTGATCCGTTGCCGCCCGGTCGGTGTGCTGCAGATGACCGATGAGTCCGGTGATGACGCCAAGATTCTGGCCGTGCCCGTTGACAAGCTCTCCCCGCTCTACAGCAAGGTCAAGGAGTCCGAGGATCTGCCGCAGTTCCTGCTCGATCAGATCAGCCACTTCTTCGAGCATTACAAGGACCTGGAAAAGGGCAAGTGGGTCAAGATCAACGGTTGGCAGGGCGCGGAGGCCGCTCGCAAGGAAATTCTGGATGCCGTCGAACGTTTTCAGACCGCGGGTTGAGCCCTGACGCGGTGATTTTCGTGCAGAGATGTACCCGTCCGGGTGCAACTCTGCACGAATATGCAACATCTTCGTCACCGGCTTGTCACATCTCTGGACATAGCCTGTAATATCCCTATAATCCGCTTCAGTGTGCAGCGCAACATTCGGAGCGTGCACCACCAAAGTGCGCCAGTGGGTCGCCGTGGCAAACAGCCGCGCACCACCAGGGTGCGACTAAGGCGGAACAGTCGGGAGATGGCTCCTATGCCAAGGGTCATGACCAAGCAACGGCTTGAACGCGAGAATCTCGCATACCGCTTTACCGGCGGCGTAAGCCAGGAAAACCGCTGCAATGGTTTCATGCCGGCGTTTCGTGACAACGAAACCGGCGTTGTCTACCAATCCCTGCGTGCCTGTGGAGATCTCGCGCCATTCCATTGTCTGGACGGTTTGCCGGACGCCGTGGTGCTTGAGCGTGATGATTGCTGCGTGCGCACGGTCAAGCCGACACTTGAAGCCGGATTCGTTCGTGACGGCGTGTTTTATACGCGTGCCGAAGCCGCGGATTGTGTCACACAGGGCAAGTAGCCCCTGCCGATAATGCCCTTCCTGCAGATTTCCCTCGAACTTGATATGGCCGATGCCCAGGCCGGTGAAGACGTGCTCATTGAGCAAGGCGCGCTGTCCGTTACTTTCCAGGATCCGGGTGGCGACCCCGTACTGGAGCCCGCACCTGGTGAGAACCCGCTCTGGGAGCGCATAACCGTGCTGGGGTTGTTCGATGCAGCCGTCGATGCGGACGAGATTCGCCAGGCCCTTGCAGTGTCCGTCGGCGAGGGAGTGCTTGCCGGTTGGCGCACCGAGTTGCTGGAAGACCGTGCCTGGGAGCGGGTATGGATGGATGATTTCACCCCCATGCGCTTTGGTCGGCGGCTCTGGGTCTGCCCCAGCACGCATCACGTGGAGGAGCCGGAGGCGGTGGTGCTGAAGCTGGATCCGGGGCTTGCCTTCGGTACCGGTACGCATCCAACCACCGCACTGTGCCTGCGCTGGCTGGACGCCGCACGGTTGAAGGATGCGTACGTCGTCGATTACGGCTGCGGCTCCGGCATACTTGCCGTGGCGGCCCTGTTGCTGGGGGCTGAGCGCAGTCACGGCGTGGACAATGACCCTCAGGCGCTGACCGCGAGCCGCGACAATGCGGTGCGCAATGGTGTTGATCAACGTCTGTCACTGGCGCTCGCGGACGAGCCGGATGGCGCCAGGCCTGCCGATGTGCTGGTGGCGAATATTCTCTCCGGCATCCTTGTACAACTCGCGCCTCGGCTAGCGCGCCTTGTACGGCCGCGTGGCCGGCTTGTGCTGTCGGGTATTCTGGACACCCAGGTGGAGGAGGTCAGCGCCGCCTATCGCGATGCCTTCGACCTCGATCCGCCGCTTCAGGACGGTGACTGGATATTGTTGTCCGGACGCCGCAAAGCCAGAGCTCCATGGGAGTAGCGCAGAGGCTCCCTAACGGGCCGCTTTACAAGGAGGCGCTACCTTCCGAGAATGGATGACCGACTCAGCGGAGCCCTGAACCGTGGACCTTCATGTATAGCCAATGCCCAGCATGCGCAACCCTGTTCCGGGTCGGGGAGGCTCTGCCCGATGACGAGGGTTTGCGTGTCCGCTGTGGCATGTGCGCTCAGATCTTCGATCCGCGGTTGCGTTTTGCCGAGACGCTGCCGAAACCGTTTCTGGCATACGTGCGTGTGCCGGAAGACGTACCGGAGCAACAGCCCGAACTCCGCCTGACGGCGCCCTCCGATGCCGCGGCGGCGTCCGCGGATACGCTCCCTGCCACCGAAGACGAAACCGCCGACGAACAATCGCTTGCTCCGGATTCGGACTGGCATCTGGCTTCCGCGCTGGAAGTGGAATTACGTTCGAAGCTGGCGCAATATGGACCGGTAAGGGGAACCGGCGTGTGGGTGGCCGGCGTGCTGGCCCTGGTGGTGTTGCTGGTCGGACAGGTATTCTGGTTCCAGAGGCATGACCTCGCGGAGTACCCGCAGCTGCGGCCCTGGCTAGAGCGCATGTGCGCCGTTGGCAGGTGCACATTGCCGATGCAGCGGGCGCCGGATCTGATTCGGCTGATGCGCGGGCAAGTCACCGATCACCCTGAAACGGAGGGCGCGCTGATGGCCAGTGCGACCCTGGTGAACACCGCCGGTTTCCGTCAGCCCTATCCTTTGCTTAAACTGTCACTTCTGGATGAAGATCAGAATGTCGTCGGAGAGCGATGGTTTCATCCCGACGACTACCTGGATGATCCTGTCCAACGGCAAGAATGGCAGCGGGGCATACCGTCGCAACATGCGGTCGCTGTCCGTATTGCCCTGCAAGATCCGGGCAGTGGCTCGGCTCAGTATGTATTTACAATGGAACGTTAATCGGCGCCGCCGCGCCGGACGACCCGGATGTTGACGTTTTCGGGGGCTCGGCCGTGCGGTATCATCTGCGGCTTTTGTTCGCGGACCTCCCGCCGTTGCGGTGCCGCGCCGGATACCCGGCACATTGACCAGGCTGATACTAGACCATGAATGATCAGGCAACTAAACGCGTAGATACGGCCGACAGTTACGAGACGGACGAAGACGTGGGCCCCATCCGTGCCTGCGTCGCCGATGCGCTTGATCAATACCTCCGACAACTCAATGGTCACGACTGCGCCGACCTCTACCGCCTGGTGCTGGCGGAAGTCGAGCCGCCGCTGCTGGCGGCCGTGCTGGGCTATTGCAATGGAAACCAGACCCGTGCCGCCCAGTTGCTGGGCATGAATCGCGGCACCTTGCGAAAGAAACTGATCCAGTACCGGATCGGCGAGTAACCTTGCCCGGCGCGCCTCACCGGCGCAGCCATACAGCCTTTTCACCAGACATCAACAGCAAAGGGATAGATGCAATGACCGCCATTCCTGGCCTTCGGCCTGTCAGGCGTGCCCTCCTCAGCGTATCCGACAAAACCGGTATTGTGGACCTGGCCAGGGCATTGGCCGACCGCGGTGTGGAGTTGCTTTCCACCGGCGGCACCGCCCGTGCCCTGCGCGATGCCGGCCTTGCCGTCAGGGATGTCTCGGACATCACGGGCTTTCCCGAGATCATGGCGGGCCGGGTCAAGACCCTGCACCCCAAGGTGCATGGCGGCCTGCTGGGCAGGCGCGGTATCGATGAAGGGGTCATGGATCAGCACGGCATCCAGCCCATCGACCTGCTGGCGGTGAACCTGTACCCGTTCCGGCAGACCGTGGCGCGACCCGAGTGCACGTTTGACGATGCGATCGAGAACATCGACATCGGCGGGCCGGCGATGGTTCGTGCCGCCGCCAAGAACCACGATGGCGTTGCCGTGCTCACCGACCCTGCGGACTATGACCGCGTTCTGGCCGAGCTGGATGCGCAGGGCGGCCTGGGTTTCGAGCTGCGCCTGGACCTGGCAGTCAAGGCGTTCGAGCATACCGCTGCCTACGATGGTGCCATTGCCGGTTATCTGGGCAGCCTCAACGCCGAGCGCAAGCCCGAGGGCTACCCGCGCACGCTGAACCTGCAATTGCACAAGGTGCAGGACATGCGCTACGGCGAAAACCCCCACCAGCGCGCCGCTTTCTACCGGGAGCGCGCGCCTGTCGAGCCGTCGGTGGCGACCGCACGGCAGTTGCAGGGCAAGGCCCTGTCCTACAATAACGTCGCCGATACCGATGCCGCCCTGGAGTGCGTGAAAAGCTTCAGTGAACCGGCCTGCGTGATCGTCAAGCACGCCAACCCCTGCGGAGTGGCGGTGGGCGAGAGTTTGCTGGAGGCTTACGAGCGGGCCTTTGTCTGCGACCCTACCTCCGCATTCGGCGGCATTATCGCCTTCAATCGCCCTCTGGACGTTGAAACCGCACGCGCCATTGTCGATCGGCAGTTCGTGGAGGTCATCATCGCCCCTGACGCCGACGCTGCCGCCGTGCAGGCCGTGGCCGCGAAGAAAAACGTGCGGCTGCTGGTCTGCGGCCAGTGGAGCGGAGCGCGGCAGGGGCAATCCGACTACAAACGAGTCAACGGGGGGCTGCTGGTGCAGGATTCGGACATTGCCCAGCTTGCCGATTCCGACCTCAAGGTCGTAACCCGTGCCGCCCCCAGCGCGCAGCAGTTGCGTGATCTGCGCTTTGTCTGGGACGTGGCCCGTTATGTGAAATCCAACGCGATAGTTTACGGCCGCGACCGGCAGACCATCGGCATCGGCGCCGGCCAGATGTCCCGGGTCTGGAGTGCGCGCATTGCGAAGGAAAAGGCCATGGACGCAGGGCTGGAGGTGAAGGGAGCAGTGATGGCCTCCGACGCCTTCTTCCCTTTCCGCGACGGTATCGATCAGGCCGCCGAAGCCGGCATTGCCGCCGTCATCCAGCCCGGCGGCTCGATACGCGACGATGAAGTCATCGCCGCCGCGGATGAACACGGCATGGCAATGGTGTTCACTGGCATGCGCCATTTCAGACATTAAGGAAACTCCCATGAAAGTGCTCATCATCGGAAGTGGCGGGCGGGAACATGCCCTGGCCTGGGCGGCGGCCAGCTCACCACGGGTAGAGCAGGTGTTCGTTGCGCCGGGCAATGCCGGGACGGCGCTGGAGCCCAATTGCACCAACGTCAACGTCGGCGTCACGGATGTTCCCGCTCTGGTCGCTTTCGCCAGGGATAACCAGGTGGAGCTCACCATTGTCGGCCCGGAGGCGCCGCTGGTGATGGGCGTGGTGGATGCTTTCCGCACCGCGGGTCTGCGCTGTTTCGGCCCCACCGCACAGGCGGCGCAGCTGGAGGGTTCAAAGGCCTTCTCCAAGGATTTCCTCGCCCGGCACAAGATTCCGACTGCCGGGTACGCTACGTTCACCGATGCCGCCGAGGCGCGTGCCTATGTGCTGGAGAAAGGCGCTCCCATCGTGGTCAAGGCCGACGGCCTGGCCGCCGGCAAGGGCGTGGTGGTAGCGGACACCGTCGATCAGGCGCTAAGCGCGGTGGACAGCATGCTCGAGGACAATGCCTTCGGTGATGCCGGCGCCCGCGTGGTGGTGGAAGAATTCCTGCAGGGGGAAGAGGCCAGCTTCATCGTCATGGTTGATGGCGAGCACATCCTGCCGCTTGCCAGCTCCCAGGATCACAAGGCCCGGGACGAGGGCGATACCGGCCCCAATACCGGCGGCATGGGTGCCTACTCGCCTGCGCCGGTGGTCACGCCGGCGGTCCATGAGCGGGTCATGCGCGAGGTCATCGAGCCCACCGTGCGCGGCATGGCGGCGGAGGGCAACACTTACACCGGCTTCCTCTACGCCGGCCTGATGATCGGCGCTGACGGCACTGCCAAGGTGCTGGAGTTCAATTGCCGCATGGGCGATCCGGAGACGCAGCCCATCATGCTGCGGCTGCTGTCGGACATTACCGATCTGTGCGATGCGGCCATTGACGGTCGGCTTGACCAGATCAGCTGCGAATGGGCGCCAAAGGCCAGCCTTGGCGTGGTGCTGGCAGCCGGCGGCTATCCCGGCAGCTACCGCAAGGGTGATGTGATCCGCGGTCTGCCGGAGCAGGACGTGGCCGGGCAGAAGGTTTTTCACGCCGGCACACGCACTGATGAAAGCGGTCAGGTCACCACCGCCGGTGGCCGGGTTCTGTGTGTCTGTGCTCTGGGAGACACCGTCGGCGAAGCCCAGGCCAACGCCTATGCACTGGTGGATACCATCCACTGGGACGGCATGTACTGCCGCAGGGACATCGGTTATCGCGCGGTGGCGCGGGAGAACGGCTGAATACGACAGCCGTATCCTTCGGCCCGACGTTTCGTGATGTCGGTCATTGTCCCGCAGGGCAATACAGTGCACATTTGCCGCCAGGGCCGGCGCGATCGCGATGGCACGACAGGGGGCAGGGGCAATCATGGAACTGGGCACTATCATCAGCCTGCTGGTAATTGCGGGCATCATCTATTACGTGGTGAGTATCTATAACCGGCTGGTGCAGCTGCGCAATCAGGTGCTCAACGGCTGGCGACAGATCGATGTGCAGTTGAAGCGCCGCCATGACCTCATCCCCAATCTCGTGGAGACGGTCAAGGACTACATGGCCTACGAGCAGGAGACCCTGCAGCAGGTCATTCAGGCGCGCAGCCGCGCGGTGGAGGCCGAGGGCAAGGGTCCGGAGGAGGCCATGGGAGTCGAGCAGATCCTCAGCGGCGCGCTGGGCAAGCTGTTCGCGCTGATGGAGAACTACCCGGACCTGAAGGCCAACCAGAACGTGGCAAGCCTCATGGAAGAGCTCTCCACCACCGAAAACCGCATTGCCTTTGCCCGTCAGCACTACAACGACAGCGTGATGGCGAAGAATGTGGCGGTGGAATCCTTCCCCTCCAATATCATCGCCAACCTGTTCGGCTTCCGGCTCGACAGCTACTTCGAGATCGACATCCAGGAGCGTGACGTACCGAACGTCAGCCTGCGCTGAGTGAGCGATGAAAACCGTCTCCTGCCCTGACTGCGGTGCCGCAAACCGTGCTGGTGCGACGACCTGCCGGCTGTGCGGGGATCTGCTGCGGCCGGCGTCGGCCAGCCCCGAGCTGCAACGCAAGGTGCTGCGGCGGACGGACTTCGTATCCGCCGCCATTGCCAACCGCAAGGCCACGACCCGGCTGGTGCTGTTGCTGCTGGCAATCGGCGCGCTGCTCGGCTATCTCATCGGCTGGAATCTGCACATCTTTCTTGGCACCGCCAACTGGGATCGGGGCACGATCTGGTTCATCAGTGAGTGGGGTGTCTGGGGGGCGCTGGGTGTGCTCGCCGCCGGCCTGGTGTGGAGCCAGATCGCCCTCAGGCAGGGCGACCGCATCGTCCTGCGGATGACCGGAGCCCATCCGGCGAGCCGCGAGGAGGAGCCGGTCCTGCACAACGTGGTGGAGGAAATGGCCATCGCCGCCGGCATACCCAAACCCGGCGTCTACCTTATCGAGACCGACGCCATGAACGCCTTCGCCACCGGCATGAATACCAGCCGCAGCGCCGTGGCCGTAACGCGCGGCCTGCTTGAGGCGCTGGATCGTAACGAACTGCAGGGCGTGATCGGTCACGAGCTCGGCCATATCGTCAATCTGGACATGCGCTACGCCACCATGGTGAGCGTACTGGTGGGATTGATCGCCCTTGTTGCCGATGCCTCCTGGCGTATGGTGTACGTCAGCGGCGGGCGGGTGCGAAGTTCCGGCAAGGGTGCCGCCGGAGCGGGCGCTGCCGTGGCGCTGATCATTCTCGTTCTGGTCGCCGCACTGGCGCCGCTGTTTGCAAGGCTGGTGCAGATGGCGGTATCCCGCCAGCGCGAATTTCTCGCCGATGCCACCAGCGTGCGATTGACCCGCAACCCCCAGGGCCTGATCTCCGCGTTGGACAAGCTGTCGAAGAGCGCTGTGCCGTTTCAGGGTGCCAACAGGGCCACGCAGCATCTGTTTATCGTCAATCCCTTCAAGAACTTCACTGAAAACGCCAGCCGCCTCATGGCCACTCACCCGCCACTGGATCTGCGCATCCGCCGATTGCGGAATCTGGGCTCCTGATCGCTCGGCCCGCGCAATGTGCCGGCTGAATCAGACGCCTTCGCGATGTGGTCAGGTGGTCTTCTTGTCGGCGGCGGCGGGGCCGGCGCCGCTGCGCCGCTCGGGTTTCTTCCCGCGGCGGCTGTCGGAATCGGGCGGCTCGGCGGTCTGCAGGCGCAGGGGTGCGCGGGAGGATTCGTTATTCAGCGAGACCAGCTGCTCGAGCAGTACCATGAACTGCTCTCTGTCCGGTGGCCGCAGCGGTTCCAGAATGCGCTCCTGAACGCGTCCCACGGCGGGCTTGACGTCGGCGAGCAGACGGCGGCCCTGCCTCGTCAGCCGCAGCAGCTTCACACGGCGGTCGTTTTTGTCTTCGCTACGAGCAATCAGGCCGCGTGCTTCCAGGCGTTCGAGGACGTTGCCGAGAGTGGAACGGTCGAACGCGATCAGGGCGGACAGGCGGGTGGCGTCGATGCCCGGGCTCTGTTCGACAGCAATAAGAGCGGCGTACTGCACGGGCGTAATTCCGAAATCGGCGCATTCTTCCATGAATATGGCCCAGGCTATTTGCTGAGAGCGCCTGATGAGATGGCCGGGCATGGCGTACAGATCGTCAAGGGTCATCTGGTCTGGCATCCAGTCAGGGAGTGTGCCCGCGCCGGATACGGTGTGGCGTCGCATCCAGCGGTTGGTAAAATCCATCGCCGTCGGCATGGTCATGCCGTCTGTATACGTTCAGTTTCCTCTTTCGCGCGATAGGGCGTCAAGAGAACGGCTTTCTCTCGGCGGTAATGGCAGTATACGGTCTGATTGCGTGCCGTGAATGGTCGCTGATGGAAGTGGCGTATAGTACGTCCACAGATTGAGCGTATACATTTTTGATTTACCTCTGCCGGAACGCAGCATTGGGTCTGGTCGGGGATATCGAAAGCCGCCGAGCATGACAAAGGTGCATTACGTGGAGGTGAGTGGATGGAAGTCGAAACGTTAGCGGAACTCGCGAACCATGTGGGCCAGCGAGTGGAGCCAAGCGATTGGGTACTGATCGATCAGAAAATGGTCGATGCCTTCGCCGACGTCACCGGAGACCACAATTGGTTTCACGTCGATGTGGAGCGCGCCAGCAGGGAATTGCCCGGCGGCACAACCATGGCGCACGGGATGTTGACGCTGTCGCTGGTTCCCGGGCTCGCGGCGGGGATGCTGACAATCGGTGACCAGCGCCGGACGCTGAACTACGGGCTGAACAAGGTTCGCTTCCCGGCGCCCGTTCCAGTCGGCTCAAGAGTCAGGCTTCACATGACCATCGCCGGCGTCGAGAAGGCGCATGGCGGCGTATTGGTCAGACGGGACTACACAATGGAACTGGAGGGCGCGGAAAAGCCGGTCATGGTCGCCGAGATGCTCTCGCTGGTCTACGCATAAGCGTTCGAGCGACCGTCCGCACGGAAGATTTGTGCCGCTCAGAAGCTGGTCGTCTTCATCGCCAAGACACTGCCACCGCCGCTGATGACTGCCGGTAGCAGGGCCTGGCTCCGGGGCAGAATCTGCTCGCCATAGAAGCCCGCCACCAAGCGCTTGGTCGCATAGAATTCCTGTTCGCCGTCACCGCGTTCCAGGGCCTGTGTCGCGACCAGTGCGCTGCGGCTCATCAGACCGCCGCCGAGCACGTAGCCTGCCAGCATCATGTACGGTACCGCCGCGGCGGCGACCGCCGCTGGGTTCTCGTCATGGGTGGTCACCACCCACTCGGTGGCCTGGCGCAGGGTGTCGATCGCCGTGGTCAGGGCCTTGCGGAGCGGCGCAAGATCAGTGTCGCCGGTGGCCTCCAACCGGGCTGCCACGGCCGTCAGCGCGTTGAGTTCGGTATTCATGGTGCCGCCGCCGTCCCTGGCCACCTTGCGGCCGACCAGATCGGCCGCCTGGATGCCATTGGTGCCCTCATAGATCGGGGCGATACGGGCGTCCCGCAGATGTTGGGCGGCACCGGTTTCCTCGATGTAACCCATGCCGCCGTGGACCTGAACGCCCAGCGAGGCGATCTCCACCCCAAGCTCGGTGCACCAGCCCTTGACCACCGGAATGAGCAGATCCACCCGCGCCTGCTGGCGCTGGCGCACGGCCGCGTCGGCGTGATGGGCGGCCATGTCCATGGACCAGGCGGCGTCATAGCAAAGTGCCCGCATGGCCTCGGTCTGCGAGCGCATGGTGAGCAACATGCGGCGGACGTCCGGATGATGGATGATGCTGACCCGCTGCGCATCACGCTGACCCACCGGCCGGCCCTGGACCCGCTCGCCGGCGTAGCGCAGTGCCTGCTGGTAGGCGCGATCGGCAATCGACAGGCCCTGTAGCCCGACCTTGTGACGGGCTTCGTTCATCATGGTGAACATGTAGGCCAGGCCCTTGCCTTCCTCGCCGATCAGGTAGCTGACCGCGCCGTCCTCATCGCCGTAGGCCATGGTGCAGGTGGGGCTGCCGTGAATGCCCATCTTGTGTTCGAGGGAAACGCAGCGCAGATCATTGCGGCGCCCCGGATTGCCGTCGGCATCCGGCAGGAACTTGGGCACGATGAACAGGGAGATGCCCCGGACGCCCTCGGCAGCATCCGGCGTGCGCGCCAGCACCAGGTGGATAATGTTCTCCGCGCAGTCGTGCTCGCCCCAGGTGATGAAAATCTTCTGACCCTTGATCATGTAGTGGTCATGCCGGGGGACGGCGCGGGTGCGTACCGCGGCCAGGTCCGAGCCGGCCTGCGGTTCGGTCAGGTTCATCGTGCCGGTCCATTCCCCGCTGACCAGTCTGGGCAGATAGGTTTGCTGCTGCTCGTCGGTTCCGTGCCGGCGCAGGGCCTCGATGGCGCCAGCCGTCAGCATCGGGCACAACGCCCATGCCATATTGGCGGCCTGCCACATTTCCTGCGTGGCGGTGGCCACCAGGCCGGGCAGGCTCTGGCCACCGAACTCCACCGGCGCGGCCAGACCGTTCCAGCCGCCTTCCACGTATTGGCTGTAGGCATCCGCAAAGCCGTCGGCGGTGGTGACCTCGCCGTCCTTGCAGGCAGCGCCCTGCTGGTCGCCGATACGGTTGAGGGGGCCAAGCACGCCGCCGGCGAACTTGGCGGCCTCTTCGATGACGGCGTCGACCAGTTCCGGGGTTGCTTCCTCAAAGCCGGGCAGAGCGGCGATGGCCTCCATGTCGAGCAGCTCCTGCATGACAAACTTCATATCCCTTAAAGGGGCGTGGTAGTCGCTCATGGCGTTGCTCTCCCTGGTAATGGAGTTAGTCTACCGGAGAGAAGTGCCGGATCACCATGCGCAAGCGTACTGTCTGTTTGAAAATCTAGCTGGGGGTCTTGCCGGAGAGTCAGAGGGCGCGGGGGATGCCGTCAGCGGTGCCGCGTTTCTCCATGCATTCATGATCTGAATCAAGCGGGACATGGCGTCCCAGGAGATACACTCGATTCAGGTGAATAATTGCCGAGGTTGTACTCTGGTTGCGATCGTCGGCCTGGCCAACGCGAGGAGATACGCTCATGACTGCGCTGCCCGACATCATTCTGGTACCCGTGGATGGCTCAAAAGGCGCAAATGCCGCCGCCGCCTATGCAGGCACGCTGGCCGAAAAGCTCGGCGTGCCCGTGCGCTTGCTATTCGCTTTTCCCGAATCGGCTTTCGAGATGTTCGGAATTCCCAGCGAGGCGCCGACCAGAGAGCAGTTGAAGTATTTCTCACCGGAAGCCTTTGAAGAACTGCGCAACGACACCGCCAGCGCCGCGTTCAAGGCGGCGCGCGATGCGATGTCGGCTACCGGAGCGAAGGCCGAAGACAAGCTGCTGACCGGCGACCCGGCCAAGGCCATTCTGGCGCACGCTGAAGGGGCGCCTGGATGCATGCTCGTCATGGGTCGCAGGGGCCTTTCGCATTTCAGGGAAGTCCTCATCGGCAGCGTGACCCAGCGAGTGCTGCACCACGCCACCTGCCCGGTGCTGGTGATGCGCTGAATCAGGCGTGCACCAGGCCATGACTCGATCCGTTGACGGGCTCGGGCAGGCGGCCGGTGTCTGATCGCGACACCGGCCGCATGGAGTGGGCCAAATCCGGTCGTGGGCCCATCGCGTAGATGTGGGGGTGCGGGTAATCGTTTCTGGTTGCCCACGCCTCGTCACTTTGCTAGATTTGGCCTTGCGACAAGGAATTGTTAAAAAGCCGGTCAGCAATTGGCCTTTACAGTTTTCTCATGGAGGAGGTTTGTATGCATGTGACAGGTTCGATCTTTTCACCTTTCCAACGTTGCTTCATCCCCCCCCTATCTATTATTGTGCTGCCAAGCATATACAATTAATATTTAAGCAATTCTGAAAGGATGCAGATCTATGTCTCTACCTTCACGGATAGACGCTGAAAGAAGATATGGAAAAATTAGAGCGGTTGCGCTGGAAATAGCCCAAGCCTCAATAGACGATCAACTCAAGCTAACCAAAATTACTAAAGAGGCTCTTGACGCAACCAGGCTATGGAGCGAATCAACTTTTAGAAAATACGATTGGGATTGGCGAAAGAATTATAGCTATTATAGAATGAGATATCCTAAACGTTTTGAAGTGGCTTTATGGGACAGAAATACACTTGTGGCTATCTCGTTAGGACGGCCAACCTACAACGCGGCTGGTTTACGCCTTGATATAGTGGAAGCCATGCCCCGAGACATTGGCGCAAGGCCCAGCGTATTTGATAAGATCATTTTAGCTTATGAAATCTACGCGCGCATGCTTAACGCTAATCACATAAGAATTATGAACCCTGTTAATGATAAGGTAAAAACCTTGTATGAGAACTATGGTTATACTTATGTGGCAAAAGGTGACTATCTCAGTAAGGATGTGTTGTGATGACTAAAAACATCAAACGACTTGCCGAAGCCCGACAAAAAAAGGGGTGGACGCGCGAAGAGATGGAAAAGTACGCCAAGCGCAAAAGCGCTGAGTACAAGAAGATTGCTCAAGAGCATGAAGAACCCGACTGCCTGGCATCAGGAACACAAAAAAGTATTGAAGAGATATGCACCGATGATGATAAAGACGACTAGACTACCAATGCTTGACCATGAAAAACAAGTGACACCGATGAAAGGTGAAGTGACCCCAGAAAGCGCCCGCTTTGAGGGGTGCGCGCATGCAATTCAAATCAAGAACAGAATGAGAAGCAAAGGAGCAAAATTTAAGTAACGGAAAGAGCTTCCAATGACATTAGGGTCAGGTCTTGCATTCCAGCATTTTGATGCTAGTCCCACGGCATGGCACGACCGATACGCATTGAACTTGCCTCGGTGAATTGGACACCTCTGCATTCTTGCAATTGATGAGGTGTGACATGAAATACCGCTGCTACGATAATCAGTCAAGGCCGAGACCGTGGAGCTGCCCTGTATATAAATGAGGCTCCATCGCTTGAGATAATTGAGCATGTTGACAAGCTACTAAACGGCTTGTAGATTACGAACGGTCGCTGAAAAGAAGAAGGTATGCTTCTCACGGAATTCGCGGCCCGACCATCGATATTTTCCGCGTGATACTCCGTCCCTTTTTCCATCGGCGGCGACACTGCACCTCCAGGGATAATGAACAACAAGGACGATCAAACATGTCTATATTTATGCACTTCGAAGGAATAAAAGGCGAGTCCGCGGACAGCAATCACAAGGAGTGGATGGACGTCCGCAACCTCCGCTGGGGCGTCTCCCGCGATATCTCCGCAAAGACCTCTACGCAGAACGATCGCGAGTCCTCCAACGCCGAGATCTCCGACCTCACGGTGACCCGCAGCATGGACAGCGCCTCGACCGGCCTGTTTCTCGAATCCTGCTGCGGCAAGGGCAAGGACGTGGTCCTTCACCTTACCAAGACGGGTAGCGGCGCCGGCGCCGACGTCTACGTGGAATACACTCTGAAGAACGCGCTGATCAGCAACTACGAAGTGGTTGCCAACGGACAGGATACCGAGCGGCCCATGGAGCACATTACTATCAGCTTCGTGGATCTGGAGTTCAAATACATCCCATACGACGAAGACGGCAACGCCCTGGCCGCTGTCGCCGTGGGTTTCGACACCGCCACCAACACCAAGCGATAGAAACGACGGCAAGCGGATGCCGTTCACGGTGGCGTCCGCCCCGCTTTACAGCCTTCAAGACAAGGAATCCGTCAAATGGCTGCGACGACAGAACACCTCTTGGAACCCAGAGTCGCCCGCGAGCGTGAACAGCTTCGCGCCCGTCTGGAAACCACATTGGACCTGCCGCACCTTTATCAGACCATCGACAGCGATCCCAACCTGACCGGCGCGGGCGTCGTCTACATGGATGGCAAATTCAACGTCGTGGAACTGCGCAAATTCGAGCCCTTGTGCCGGATGACGCCCATTAAAGTCATCATCCGGGAATCCCCTGAGTCGGTCTCCCCACAGCAGTTCGCAAGCGATCTGCAGGAAGACAAACTCGATTCGCACATTGTCGCTGAGGCACTGGGCGCAACTCTGGCGTGCACGGGTGCGGTTCTCAGTTGGCTGGTAGTTTCCAGCGGCACGATAGCTATTCCCTTCAGTGGCGGAGCAAGCGCGGCCGTCACCGTGATCGGCATTTCTGCTGCTTCGGCCAGCACAATACAGTGTGTTAATAGCGTTGGACGAATTGCGGCTGAATTTATTGACCCGAACATCAACGACCATCTCGACAACCAAACGTGGTACACAAACACAGCCAAAGCGCTTGACTTCGTGTCATTAACCGGAGCCGGCACGTCAGCGTTGACGACTGTGCGGATGGTAAAGATGACGAAAGCTGCTTCCAGCAGAAGCATGATCGACATCCTACGGGGGCTTACTCGCGCAGAACGCACACGATTAACCAAAGAGTTGATCAGAATACAGAACCCACGTATATCCAACAGCATGCTCAAGGCGGTTCAACGTGGAGGCAGAGTCCCCAAGCGACTCACTGCCCCTCAGGTTCGTCGAGCCACGATCACCCAGGTACGGGATGCTCTCAGCAGTGCTTTCGCATTCGCCGGCAGCACCACCTCGGGCACGGTAAGTAGTTTTGGTATCGGGGTCTACGAGGAGGCGCAATGAACTACTTCAACGAATGGCGCTGGGCAACTTTTCGCTATTTTCCAATATTCATACTCGTCTTTGTTGCTGGCGTCATTTCCATCGCTAGCGCCGTTGCCACAATTGCGTTTGGCCACTTCTCACACTTTCCGGCGCAGACGGTGGGCGTGCCATTCGTTGCCGGCCTGTCATTGATGTCAGTTGTCCTTACCGCACTAAATGTCTTGGCCCTTCGTGGGAACGCTATTTCTATTATATTATTTCAAACGCTTTTTCTTCTTATACTGGTTATATTGGTTGCATCAATTTTACAGGTCGAATTCAGTATAATAATCGCCACAGGATTGGTCTCTTCAGTGATCGGTCTTTCCGCAGCTCGATCCCGCCGTTATGAGGAGCTAATTGAATACTACGCCCGCATCTTGCGCGAAAACTCTTAAGGAGACGTTTTTTGAACGTTCTGTAAAGGAAGAGGTTATAGTATCCAGCGCCATCGATAATTATTTGTTGGGCAATATTTGAGTGTACATTGTGTCGTATGAAGGGTTGGAGGAAATGCACTCTGTAGATATGTTAGTTTGACTCGGTTATCTACAGATAGCGATCCGTGGCTTACACATTTGTTTTCTGAGGGATAGATGTTTTTATGCTGACCTACTTCGATTCGAGGTTGGCTCCCTGCAGAAGATCCGAGACGAGCCACGGATTGCAGCTGCAAACGTCCTCTGTTCAGGACTTTGCCGCCAGTGCCTGACTCACTCTGGAGACTGGTGTTCGGCCCAGATGGCCGCAGATCCAGCGGCCGACGGCGGCCAGGCCGTTCAGGTCTACGCCGGTCGGGATACCCAGGCCGTCAAGCATGTAGACGACATCTTCGGTGGCGACGTTACCGGAGGCGCCCTTGGCATAGGGGCACCCGCCCAAGCCAGCCACGGCGCTGTCCATGGTGCTGACGCCAAGCTGCATGACCGCGAACAGGTTGGCCAGCGCCTGACCGTACGTGTCGTGGAAGTGGGCGGCGATGTGCTCCATGGGCACGTGCTCGGCGACCGCACTCACCATGCGCTGGGCATTGAGCGGCGTGCCGACGCCGATGGTGTCGCCCAGCGAGATTTCGTAGCAGCCCATGCGGTAAAGCGCGTCGGCAACGCGGGCCACGGCGGCGGCGGGGACATCGCCCTCATAGGGGCAGCCCAGCACGCAGGAAATGTAACCGCGCACCCGGATGCCCCGCGTGCGCGCCGCTTCCAGTACCGGCGCGAATCGCTCCAGGCTTTCGTCGATGGAGCAGTTGATGTTGGTACGGGAGAAGCGCTCCGAGGCGGCGGCGAACACGGCGACTTCTTCGGCGCCGGCCGCGGCGGCGTTCTCGAAGCCTTTCATATTGGGGGTCAGCACCGGGTAGGAGACGCCCGGACGGCGCCGGATGCCGCGCAGCACGGTAGCGTGGTCCGCCATCTGCGGCACCCATCTCGGTGACACGAAGGCGGTGGCCTCAATGGTTCGCAGGCCGGTCTCGGCCAGGCGGTGGATCAGGTCCAGTTTCACGTCCGCGGTAATGACGGCGGCTTCGTTCTGCAGGCCGTCACGGGGGCCGACTTCAACGATGTTCACGGTTGCCGGCAGCTGCATGGCGCGTCCTCCGGTTCGCTGAGCGGTGAGCATATCATTCGGCTTCGGGGGAGATGGCCAGCAGTTCGGCGCCTTCGGCGACCTGGTCGCCGACGCCGTAATTCACATGGTCCACCACGCCGGCGGTAAAGGCCCGGATGGTGTGTTCCATCTTCATGGCTTCCAGCACCATCAGCGCCGTCCCTTCCTCGACCACGTCGCCCGGTTCCACCAGCACCGCCAACACGTTGCCGGGCATGGGGGCGGTCAGGCTGCCTTCCCGGAGCTCGTCTTCCATGCCGGCGGTCAGCGGATCGTGGACGACCAGTTCCCTGCTGTCGGCGCCGAGCACCACGGTGAGCCGGTCGCCGTGCCGCAACACGCGGGCGGTCATGCGCACGCCGTCGAGTACCGCCCGCAGGGTGCCGTCCGCGTGCAGTTGACCATCGATGCGAATCTCCCCATCCGGGAGTTCAAGCAGGAAGCCGTCGCGGCGGTAGTGGGCGATCACTTCCAGGTCCCGTGTGCCGTCCAGCAGGTGCAGGGTGTGGAAGTTGTCGCTGTTGGGCTGCCAGCCGGAGGTGCCGTGCCAGGGTGACCACGGGTCGGCGGAGGCTTGCGCCCGATGCGCGGCGGCCTGGTTGACGCTGAGCAGTTCGAACAGGCAGGCGACCGCGAGCACTTGATCAGGCACTGGTTGCGGGGCCGGGAACAGTTCCTCTGCATGGTCCTCGATGAAGCCGGTGTCGATGCGTCCGGCGGCGAACGCGGGGTGGCCGGCCACCCGGGCCAGAAAACGGGTGTTGGTGGTGGTGCCTACCACGGTGAACGCGTCCAGCGCCAGGCGCAGGCGCCGCAGGGCGTCGTCGCGGTTGCGGTCCCAGACGATCAGCTTGGCGATAAGCGGGTCGTAGTGAACGCTGATCTCGTCGCCCTCGCGCACGCCGGAGTCGATGCGCAGGTGCCGGTTCTCCGCCGGCGTACGCAGATGGCGGATGGTGCCGGTGGCGGGCAGGAAGTCGCGCGACGGGTCCTCGGCGTAGATCCGCGCTTCGAAGGCGTGGCCGTCCACGCGCAGTGCCTCCTGCGCCAGGGGCAGGGGCTCGCCGGCGGCGACGCGCAGTTGCCAGGCCACCAAGTCCTGCCCGGTGATCATCTCGGTGACCGGGTGCTCCACCTGCAGGCGGGTGTTCATCTCCATGAAGTAGAAGCTGCCGTCGCGGTGCATGATGAACTCCACCGTGCCGGCGCCGACGTAGCCGATGGCATCGGCCGCGGCCACGGCGGCAGCGCCCATGTCCTCGCGCATGCCGGCGTTCAGGTTGGGCGCGGGCGCCTCCTCGATCACCTTCTGGTGGCGGCGCTGCACCGAGCAGTCGCGCTCGAACAGGTGCACGGTATTGCCGTGGCTATCGGCAAATATCTGTACCTCCACGTGGCGCGGTTGCAGCAGGTACTTTTCCACCAAGACGTGGTCGTCGCCGAAAGCCGAGCGCGACTCGCGGCGCGCGGCAGCGAGAGCGTCCGCGAACTGCTCCGGCGCGTCCACCCGGCGCATGCCCTTGCCGCCGCCGCCGGCGACCGCCTTGATCAGCACGGGGTAGCCGATTTCCAGGGCGGTGGCGGCGAGGAAATCCTCATCCTGGTCGGCGCCGTGATAGCCGGGCAGCAGGGGAACGCCAGCGTCTTCCATGATGGTTTTCGCGGCGCTTTTCGAGCCCATGGCGCGAATGGCTTCCACCGGCGGGCCGATGAAGACGATACCGGCGTCCTCGCAGGCATCGGCGAAGGCGGCGTTCTCGGACAGGAAACCGTAACCGGGGTGAATAGCCTGGGCGCCGCTGCGGCGAGCGATGTCGAGGACCTTGTCGGCATCCAGGTAACTCTCCCGGGCCGGGGCAGGCCCCAGTAGCCAGGCTTCGTCGCAGAGCTCGACATGGCGGGCGCCGGCGTCGGCCTCCGAATACACGGCGACGGTGCGCACGCCCAGAGCCCGGCAGGTGCGAGCGATTCTGCAGGCGATTTCGCCGCGATTGGCGATGAGAATCTTGTCGAACATCGGTCTGTGCCGCTCCATGCCGGTTGTCGCTGAATATACGCGCGGGGTTACATACGGAACAGGCCGAAGCGGGTCTGTTCTGCCGGTGCGTTGAGGCTGGCGGAGATGCCCAGGCCCAGCACCATGCGGGTGTCGGCGGGGTCGATCACGCCGTCGTCCCAGAGACGCGCAGTGGCGTAATAGGGGTTGCCCTCGGCCTCGTACTGGGCGCGGATCGGCTGTTTGAAGGCGGCTTCGTCGTCTTCGCTCCAGTGCGTGCCGTCGCGCGCGAGGCCGTCGCGGTGCACCTGGGCGAGGACGTTGGCGGCCTGTTCGCCACCCATCACCGAAATGCGCGCGTTGGGCCACATCCACAGAAAGCGCGGCGAGAAGGCGCGGCCGCACATGCCGTAGTTACCGGCGCCGAAGCTGCCGCCGACGATCACCGTGAATTTGGGTACGCGGGCGCAGGCCACGGCCGTGACCATCTTGGCGCCGTCCTTGGCGATGCCGCCGGCCTCGTATTTGCGGCCGACCATGAAGCCGGTAATGTTCTGCAGGAATACCAGTGGAATGCCGCGCTGGCTGCAAAGCTCCACGAAATGCGCGCCTTTCAGGGCGGACTCCGAGAACAGCACGCCGTTGTTGCCGATGATGCCCACGGGATAGCCGTGGATATGGGCGAAGCCGCAGACCAGCGTGGTGCCGTAGAGCGCCTTGAACTCGTGGAATTCGGAGCCGTCGACGATGCGTGCGATAACCTCGCGCACGTCATAGGGCTGGCGCAGGTCCACCGGTACCGCGCCGTGCAGTTCCTCCGGGTCGTACAGGGGGGCGCGCGGCTCGCGGATAGCGAGGTCGATCTGCTTGCGGCCGTTGAGGTTGGCAACCGCGCGCCGGGCCAGGCCCAGAGCGTGGGCGTCATGCAGGGCGTAATGGTCGGTGACGCCGGAGGTGCGGGAGTGGACGTCGGCGCCGCCCAGATCCTCGGCACTGACCACTTCGCCGGTGGCGGCTTTGACCAGCGGCGGGCCGGCGAGAAAAATGGTGCCCTGCTCCTTGACGATGATGCTTTCCTCGGCCATCGCCGGCACGTAGGCGCCGCCGGCGGTACAGGAGCCCATGACCACGGCGATCTGCGGGATACCGGCGGCGGACATGTTGGCCTGGTTGTAGAAGATGCGGCCGAAGTGGTCGCGATCGGGGAAGACCTCGTCCTGGTTGGGCAGGTTGGCGCCGCCGGAGTCGACCAGGTAGATGCAGGGCAGGTGGTTCTGGGCGGCGATTTCCTGGGCGCGCAGGTGTTTCTTGACGGTCATCGGGAAGTAGGTGCCGCCTTTTACGGTGGCGTCATTGGCGACGATCATGCATTCCCTGCCGTTGACCCGGCCGATGCCGGTGATGATGCCGGCGGCGGGCACCTGGTTGTCGTACATGTCGTTGGCGGCGAGCTGGGAGAGTTCGAGAAACGGCGAGCCCACATCGAGCAGGGCGCGGATGCGGTCGCGGGGCAGCAGTTTGCCGCGAGCAACATGCCGCTGGCGGGCGGTCTCGCCGCCGCCGAGCTTGACGGTCGCCACCCGGTCGCGCAACGCGTCCACCAGGGTCTCCATGGCCTCACGGTTGGCGCGGAAATCCTCGGAGCGGGTGTTGATTCTGGATTTGATCACGGACATGGGTGTTTCCCGTCTTTTTTCTGAACAGCGTCAGGGGGCTTCGGTCTGGCCGGGGGGGGGGGGGGGGGGGGGGGGGGGGGGGGGGGGGGGGGGGGGGGGGGG
>JBBDNK010000022.1:0-22544 GCA_040877625.1 Aquisalimonadaceae bacterium | reverse complement strand
CGGCAGGGATGCCGCCGTCGAGCCTACAGGGATGTATTTACGGCGTGTCCGGGAAGGGGGGCCGGCATCCCACCCTCGCGTGCCAAGGCAATTCCCGAGGCCCCCCACAACATGTATCAGGCGGAGCTTTCACTCAGCAACAGGAATTCCAGAAGCGCCTTCTGCGCGTGCAGGCGGTTCTCGGCTTCATCCCAGACCACGCTCCAGGGGCCTTCAAGCACGTCCGCGTCCACTTCTTCGCCGCGGTGGGCGGGCAGGCAGTGCATGAACAGCGCATCGTCGGCCGCTTCCGCCATCATGGCGGCGGTAACGCGGTAGGGTGCAAAGGCGCGCTCGCGGGCGGTCTGCTCTTCTTCCTGGCCCATGCTTGCCCACACGTCCGTGACCACCAGGTGAGCGCCGCGCACGGCTTCCACCGGATCCCGGCAGATGCGGACGCGATCGCCGGCCGCCGCGATCAGACCGTGATCGGGCTCGAAGTCCTCCGGGCAACCCACACGCAGCGTGAAATCAAACAGGCCGGCGGCCTCGATGTAGGTGTTGCACATATTGTTGCCATCGCCGATCCAGGCGACCTCGCGCCCGGCAAGGCTGCCGCGGTGCTCCATGAAGGTCTGCACATCGGCCAGCACCTGGCAGGGGTGATGGCTGTCGGACAGGCCGTTGATCACCGGTACTCGCGAGTGCGCGGCGAAGCGTTCAAGCTTGTCGTGTCCGAACGTGCGGATCATCACCACATCCACCATGCGCGACAGCACCCGCGCGGTATCCTCGATCGGCTCGCCGCGGCCAAGCTGGCTGTCTCGCGGGGACAGGAAGATGGCGCTGCCGCCGAGCTGGGCCATGCCCGCTTCGAAGGCGACGCGGGTGCGGGTCGAGGACTTCTCGAAAACCATCCCCAGCACCTTGCCGCGCAGGCTCTCGTGCAGCGTGCCGGCACGCCGGAGATCCTTCAGTTCCCGGCCGCGGCGGATGACGAACTGCAGTTCGTCATGGCTGAGATCGGAGAGGGTAAGAAAATGCCGGGGGGGCATGGCGCATGTCCTCGTTCAGGGTGCGGTCGTCAGCAAGCCGCGGACCAGTCGCACCACGCGGTGGACGATCTCATCGGCTTCGACGTCGGAGATGATCAGGGGCGGCAGCAGCCGGATGACACGTTCCGCGGTCACGTTGATCAGCAGGCCCTCGTCCAGCGCCCGCTGGACCAGCGCTGTGCAGGGTCGATCCAGCTCGATGCCCAGCATCAGGCCCAGGCCGCGGATATCCGTCACACCCGGCAGTTCGCCAAGTTGCTCCCGGAAGCCGGTCAGCATGCGTTTGCCCAGTTGTTCGGCGCGAGCGTCCAGTTGGTCGTCGGCAATGGCTTCCACCACCGCCAGGCCGGCACTGGCCGCGAGCGGATTGCCGCCGAACGTGGAGCCGTGCGTCCCGGGCTGCAGTACCTCGGCGGCAGCGCCGCGGGCCAGGCAGGCGCCGATCGGCATGCCGTTGCCCAGGCCCTTGGCCAGGCTGATCACATCAGGGGCGACGTGCTCGTGCTGGCAAGCCAGCCAGCGGCCGGTGCGGGCCATGCCGGTCTGTATCTCGTCGAGCATGAGCAGCCAGCCGTTACGGTCGCAGCGCTCACGCAGGCCGCGCAGGTAGCCCTCGGCGGGGATGCGGATGCCGCCCTCGCCCTGTACCGGCTCGACCAGCACGGCGACGATATTGCCGTGCTCGGCGGCGGCGCGGTCTACCGCGGCAAGGTCGTCGTACGGTATCCGCACAAAGCCGTCCAGCAGCGGCTCGAAACCCTGCTGAATCTTGCCATTGCCGGTGGCGGTGAGGGTGGCCATGGTGCGGCCGTGGAAGGCGTTTTCCATCACCAGCACGGTGGGGGTGTCCACGCCCCGGTGGTGACCCCATAAACGGGCCAGCTTGATCACGGCCTCGTTGGCCTCGGCGCCGGAGTTGCAGAAGAACACGCGCTCCATACCGGTGACGTCGCACAACCTTGCCGCCAGGCGCTCCTGAAGGGGGATGCCGTAGAGGTTGGAGGTGTGCAGCAGACGGCCTGCCTGCTCCTGCAGCGCTCGCGTGACCGCGGGGTGCGCATGGCCCAGCCCGCACACCGCGATACCGCTTAGTGCGTCAAGATAGCGCTTGCCGTCCACATCCTGTAACCAGGCGCCTTCCCCCCGTTCGAAACTGACGGGGAGCCGACCGTAGGTCTGCATGAGCGACTGCTGCATGGCCGTTAGCATTCTCCTGAAAAGCAAAACGGCAGCACCCAGGCGGGGCTGCCGGAAACGGGTGATTATACGAGCGCGCGGGGTTGCCGACAACATCCGGCCCTTGTTATTTGCACGAATGGCAGGGAACGGCAGAGCCGCCAATCGTGTCTATGGTTACCATGCGGCCCACCGGGCGGCCATTCTTCATTCCGATTGGACAAGGGAAAAATTCATGCGCCCCGTCACTCCGCTGCTGGCTGCAGACTGCATTATTCGCCTCGATGGACGCTCCGACCGCATCGTGTTGATCGAACGCGCCAATCCGCCTTACGGTTTTGCGATTCCGGGCGGCTTCGTGGATGTCGGAGAGACGGTGGAGGCGGCGGCGATTCGGGAGGCGCGCGAAGAAGTGGGGCTGAATGTGCATCTGCGGCTGATGCTGGGCCTGTATTCGGCGCCGGATCGGGACCCGCGCGGCCACACGGCCAGCGCGGTGTATATCGCCGACGCCGAGGGCACGCCCCGTGCGGATGACGATGCGGCTGCCGTGTTCATTCTGGATCCGGCGGATCGCAGTCTGGCACTCGCTTTCGACCACCGTCTGATTCTGGACGATTATCTGAATTGGCTGGAGACCGACAGGATCGCACCACCGCGCCCGTGAGCGACTCAGATGTCGGTCCTTCGGGGCCTGCCGCAGAGCCGTTGCACAGCTGTGCGGGGTTCGGTCTGCAGCTTCGAGGGCAGGACGCCGTTGGGGGAGAGCAGCCAGGCACTGATATCCGCGTGCACCACCGCGCGCTGCAAGTCCCGGGTGAGCATGTGATAGCCGTCCGGATAGAGGACGAAGCGCAGCTCCGTGTCCGGGCCGTTGGGCAGGATGTCCAGCATGCGGCAGGTTGGCCTGTGCGGGATGATCTGATCCTTTTCACCGTAAAGTATCAGCGTGTTGCTGCTCAGCCGAGGTACCGCGGCAAGGGCCGCGTCCATGAGGTTGCCCAGGCCGTCCACTGCATCAATGCGGGTTTCCTTGATCACCATGGGGTCCCGTCCGAGCGCGCGCAGCATGTCGACATTGTCGCTGGGCCGGATGCCCAGGCCCTTGCCGGTGACCTTGTAACCAGGGGCAAGCCGGGAACCGATACCGAGCGCGATGCGCTGATACCAGGGCATGGTCTGCCTGGCCCAGACCGCCGGGGCGACCAGCAGGGTACCCTGTACCGGCGGGGCGGGAGCGCGGGTGACGGCGTTGATGGCCACGGCGCCGCCCATGCTCTTGCCCAGGATGTACAGTGGCAGGTGCGGGTGCCGTTCGTGGAGCAGGGTCAGCATGGCGCGGGCATCGTCGACCAGGGTGTCCACGCCGGGCCAGATGCCGCGGCCTTCGGTAGCGCCGAAGCCGCGCTGATCGTAGGCATAGGTGAGTATGCCGTCCTCGGCCAGCCGGCCGCCGAGTTCGGTGAATGCGGCGTGGTAGTCGTTGAAACCGTGCAATGCCAGGACCACGGCGCGCGCCGGGGCCGTTTCCGGCGCCCAGAAGGCGAGAGGCAGGCTGAAACCGTCGGCCATGACGGCACTGTCCGATTTCAATCGGGCGGACTGTGCGGGGGTGCCGGATTTCTGCATGGCCGGTTTTGCGCAAGCCATCAGCACCAGGCCGGTCAGGAGGCCGGATGCCGAGAGCAGCAGAAGTGTGCGCAGGAGCAGGGGAAACAGCCGCATCTGGGAAATCCGGAATCGTCGTTCAAGCGTGATGCGGTCAGTATGAACCGCCATCGAACCCGATTATGTGATCGGTGTCTCCTGCTTCCCCGGAGCCCGGCAATACGGTTGTCAGGGTCGGCTTGAACACGCAGCGAGGGTGTCCATATGCGCGTTGTATACACCAGGGTGAAGACCAGATGAGCCGGGATCTCCGATGACTGCGGCCGACCGGCCCATGCCATCCGGTAGCGATGCCTCGCAGAGAGAGGTGTTACGCAGGCACCGGCGCATTGCCGGGGCCTGCCTGTTGGTGGCCGGGCTGGTGTTTCTCTTCACCTATCTGCTGGATGCGCCCGGCTACTGGCTGCTGTTGGTGCGTGCCGGCGCCGAGGCTGGCCTGATCGGCGGCATCGCCGACTGGTTTGCGGTGACGGCCCTGTTCCGTCGGCCGCTCGGCCTGCCCATCCCCCATACTGCCATTCTTCCCCGCAACAAGGACCGTCTCGGCGAAGGGCTTGGCCGTTTTGTGGCCGACAATTTCCTGGAGCCGGACATGGTGCTGCGACGGCTGGAAGATGCCGAGCCGGCCCTGCGGCTCGGCCAGTGGCTGCGGGAGCGGGACAATGCGGCGCTGGTGGCGGAGCGTCTGCTGGTCATGGCGCCGGACGTGCTCAATGCCTTTGATGATCGGGAGGTGAGGGGCTTTTACGCCGATGCGTTCCGCGATCAGGCGGCGCGCGTGGATCTGGTTCCGGTGGCGGAGCGGTTGTTGCGCATGGTCATGGAGGGCCGCCATCACCAGCAATTATTCGACCGCAGCGTCATCCTGGCCCGCGAATTGCTCGCCCGCAATCGTCAACTCATCTACCAGCGCGTGGAGGAGCGCAGCAGCTGGTGGATTCCCCGCCGCTTCGACCGGCGCCTGGCGCAGGCGATTGTTGAAGGCGTAGAAGAATGGTTGACGGATCTCAGCGATGCCGAGCACCCGTCCCGGCTCGAGCTGGATCGTGCCCTGTACGCCTTCACGCAGCAGGTACATGCCTCCGAGGGTGCCCGGCAGCGGCTGGACGCCCTGCGTGATCAGTTGCTGGCGAGTCCGGAAGTGCGCGAGATGCTGGAAACCGCCTGGGACGACCTGCGCGGCAACGTGCTCGAGGGGCTGAATGATCCCCAGTCCCGTTTCCGCCATGCGCTGATCGGCAGCTTCCAGCGTTTCGGCCAGACCCTCTGTGACGACTCTGAAGCCAGGGAGCGCCTCGATGGACGTTTCGGCCTGCTGTTGCGGGAGCTGGTGCTGCCGTTCCGTGAGCAGATCGGCCGTTTCATCGCCGATGTCGTGCGGAGCTGGGACAGTGAAACCCTGTCCGAGCGCCTGGAGCTCGCAGTGGGGCGGGATCTTCAGTTCATCCGTATCAACGGCACCGTGGTGGGGGCCCTGGTGGGGGTCGTGCTGTTCGTCGTGACGACAGCGGTGTTTTGACGTCGACCCCGTATACTGTGGCCTTTCCGATTTCCTCGCAGGGGTGAGAACGTTTCATGGAGATGGTGCAGAGTCGCTCGCTCAGGCAGCGGGTCGGTGAGTTTATCGAGTCCGGCCGGATTCAGAATGTCATCATCACGCTGATTATCATTAATGCCGTTACCCTGGGGCTTGAGACCTCGGAACTTGCCCAACGCCATATTGGCGGTTTTCTGCTATGGACTGAACGGCTGGTGCTGACCGTATTCGCACTGGAGATCGGGCTGAAGCTGTTCGCGTTCGGGCCACGGTTTTTCAAGAGCGGCTGGAACGTGTTCGATCTGTTGATCGTCGGCATCGCCCTGATGCCGGATTCTGGGCCGTTCTCCATCCTGCGGGCGCTGCGCATCCTGCGTGTATTGCGGCTATTGTCCACGGTGGATCGCCTGCGGGTGATTATCGAATCCCTGCTGCGTGCCATTCCCAGCATCGGCTGGATTGCCGGGTTGTTGCTGCTGGTCTTCTATGTGTTCGCCGTCATGGGCACCAAGCTGTTCGGTGCCGGCTTTCCGGACTGGTTCGGCAACGTGGGGTTATCCATGTATACCCTGTTCCAGGTCATGACGCTGGAGAGCTGGTCCATGGGCATCGCCAGGCCGGTGATGGAAGTCCATCCCTATGCCTGGCTGTATTTTGTGCCGTTCATCCTTATATCTTCCTTTACCGTGCTGAACCTCTTCATTGGCATTATCGTCAGCACCATGCAAGCCCTGCACTGGGAGGAGGAAGACGCCAAGCGCGTTGAAACCGAGGTCCGAGCGCACGCCGAGCGCGAGCGTATGGTCCAGCTCCTGGAAGAGCTGCATGCCAAGGTGGACAGCATGGAGAAGAAACTGCGGCGTTAAGGAGCCTCTGGGTTTATTCACATGCCCATGGGAATAGATCAGAGGCTCCCTAACGGAGGATGATTTCTTCCGCCCCGGGCGCCTCGATGCCGCGGCGGATCAGCAGGGTGCCGCTTTGCTGGTGTAGTGCGGTCAGCGCCTGACGGTAGCGAATGGCGGCTTCGACTTCGTCGAGCCGGCTTTCCAGCAGATCGCGCTGAGCCTGGGCGACGGCCAGGGCGGTGCCGCTGCCGACGTCGAAACGCGCCTGCTCCGCGCGCAGCACCTCTTCCTGGAGTGCGCGGGTGACGGCGGTGGCGTTGATCTGTTCCCGTGCCCGGTCCACTTCCAACCAGGCCAGTTGAACGTCCAGAGCGGCAAACTGCGCCAGGCTGCTGACGGCCTCAACTGCCTGCTGGCGGCTGAGGCCGGCGCGCTGGCGTTCGGCGCGGGCGGTGCGGTTGCCGATGGGGGCTTCGAAGCTCAGACCGGCGCTCAGCTCATAGCTGGGGCCATCGATATCCCGCCAGGCATCGCCAAAGGCATTGCTGTACCCCGTCTTGCCCAGGGTCACGAACAGGTCCAGGCGCGGCAGGATGCCGTGCCGGGTGCGGACAACTTCCAGCTCGCCGCGCTGCACCTGCAGCCGTGCCTCGTTGAGATCGGGCCGTAGCCGCAGGCCCAGGGTCACGTGATCTTCCACCGGGTCGAGGGGGAAGTCGTCAACCTGCGGCGAATCCAGGCTCCGTATCGGCGCCGCCCAGCCCGCGCCGGGCGGGTTGATCAGTTGCAACAGGGCCAGACGGCTGCGCTCGCGCTGGTTGCGCGCATTGATCAGCCCCTGACGACGCAGTGCCACTTCGGCGCGGGCGGCGGTTTCCTCGGTTTCCGGGCGCTGCCCCACCTCGATCCGGCGGATAGTCTGTTCGAGCTGCTGTTCGGCGACATTCAGGGCTTCCAGGAAGATGCTGGTCTGGCTGTCGGTCAGAATGTAGTCCCAGTAGGCGTTCTCCACGTCCGCGACCAGGGCTTCGGAGAAGCCGCGGAGCTCGTAAATCGACGCCAGACTGTCCAGTTCCGCCTGACGCAGGCTGGCCAGGTTGGATTCACGGCTGGCGCCACGCAGCAGTGCCTGGGTGAGGCCGATGCCAACGCGGCTGCCGAACTGTTCATCGGTGCGGTCGGAATCCGCGCGATCGGCGCTGATCGACAACTCCAGGTCGGTGCCGGTGGCGAGGCGCTGACGCAGTCCGCCTTGCAGACGTTCGGTCTGCGTGCGTGCGGCGAATGTCGCTCCGGCGAATTCGTCCTGACGGGTGACGCTGCTGCGTCCGCTGACCACCTCAGCGAACACCGCTGGGTCGAACTGGGCCCGCTCCACGGCCTCGAATGTGCCGCGGATCAGCGGTTCCAGTTGCTGTACCGCCAGCGACCGGTTGTTGCGCAGGGCCAGGAAGACCGCATTCTCCACCGACAGTTCCAGCGGCTCGGAGTCGACCGGCGTGGTGATATTCCATTCACGTGGAAGTCGCAGATTGAGACCGGTCGGAGCGGTACCGGCGTCTTCCGGCGCGCCGGCATCCAGGCGCAGTGCCGGCGCCGTACGGCCCGGGTTGTTCATGTCCACGGCGCGCCGGTCAACCCGTTCACCGGCGGCCATTGCCAGGGTGGGCAAGCCATTCAGCAAGGCCAGCGCGGTCAGGGTGACGAGGAAGCTTCGGCGCACGTCGCGGGGGACTCCTGGGTATGCGTATCGCGATGGAACAAGGTGTAGAGAGCCGGGATCAGGAACAGGGTAATCAATGTCGAGCTCATAAGGCCACCGATCACCACGCGGGCCATGGGCGCCTGCGCATCGCCGCCCTCGCCCATGCCGATCGCCAGAGGGGTCAGCGCGAACATGGTCGTCAGCGTGGTCATGAGAATGGGCCGCAGGCGCCGGCGGGCGGCTTCCATGACGGCGTCGTAAACCGGCTGCCGTTCCCGGCGATGCAGGCGGGCGCTCTGGTCGACGAGCAGGATGGCATTGTTCACCGCGATCCCTACCAGCATGATGCAGCCGATAAAGGACTGCACGTTGAGCGTTGTGCCGGTGAACAGCAGCGTGAGCACCACGCCGATGGCGGCCAACGGCACGGAGAACATCACGATCAGCGGATCGCGCAATGACTCATAGAGGCTGGCCATCACCATGTAGACCAGGGTCACCGCCAGCAGCAGGTTGATGAGCAGTTCGGAAAAAGCCGCGTCCTGCTCTTCGACGTCGCCGCCGAAGCCGATGTCCACGCCGCGGGGCAGGGGCAATTCAGCAAGGCCCTGGCGGGCGTCGGCGACTATGGATCCCAGGTCCCGGCCGGTAATGTTGGCGGAGACTGTATTCATCCGCTGTTGCTCCTGACGGAAAATCTGAATGGGGCCAGTGGCCGATTCAAAGCGCACGACGTTCCGGAGGGAAACCGCCTCGCCACCGTCCGCCGGCAACATCAGGCCGAGTATGTCCTCCGGTGTCATTTGCTCGGCATCCTGGAGCTGAACCCGAATCCGGTGCTCCGTGCCCCCTTCGCGAAACTGTCCCGCGGTGCTGCCGCCCACGGCGGTTTCCACGGTTCGCGCTATCTGGCTGACCGAGACACCGAGATCCGCGGCCCTGGCGCGGTCAATGCGCAATAGCTGTTGCGGAATGCCGCCTTCCCGTGTCTGTTGCACGTCGGTAACGCCCTCGATCCGGCGCAATATTTCGCCCGCTTCCTGACTGATCCGGTCCAGCACATCGAGATCGAAGCCGCGGATTTCCACCGCAAGGCGTTCGTCCCCCTGCCCCCCGAGTCCGCGCAGGGCCATGCCCTGGCTGGCTCGAACGCGAATCACCGCGCCGGGAATGCCGGCAAGCGCGCGGCGCAGATCATCGGCAATGGCCTCCGTGCTGCGCGAGCGATCGGCGACCGGCGTCAGGGATATCCGGATGCTGGCCGAGGCGGGAGAGGAGGCTCGGTAACTGGACGAACCGACGCTGACCATGCGGTTGATCATCTCCGGCGTGCGTTCAGCCACCACGGCCTCCACCTGCTGAACGGCGGCATCCAGGAGTTCCAGGCGCGTGCCGGGCTGCATCTCCACGCCGATGCGGATCTCGCCCTCGTCGGTGGCCGGCATGAACTCGGTTCCCAGGCGCGGTACCAGAGCGATGGCGATGACGAACAGCAGGGCTGAGGCGGTAAGCACCGTCCAGCGGTGTTTCAAGGTCCAGGCCAGGGCGCGCTGATGTCCCTGCTCGAGGCGGTCGACGATCCAGGCGCAACCCTTGCTGAGCTTCTCGATGGGCGCCGGTGGTGTCAGCCGCCGGTCGCCGACGCGGCCCATCAGCATGGGCACCAGGGTCAGGGCGACGACCAGGGAGCAAAACAGGGCGAATGCGACCACGAGGGCGAGCTGGCGGAATAGTACGCCGCCCAGTTCCTCGGCAAAGAACATGGGCAGGAAAATCGCCATGGTGGTGAGGGTGCTGGCGATGATTGCCGGGGCCACGTTGCCGCTGCCCCGAATGGCCGCTGTCGTGGCGGTCTCGCCATACTCGGTGCGGTGCCGGGATATGTTCTCGATGACCACGATGGCGCTGTCCACCATCAGCCCGACGCCCAGTGCGAGGCCGCCCAGCGTCATCAGGTTCAACGTCAGGCCGCCGAAGTAGATCAGGGTGAAAGTGGCAATTACCGACAGCGGAATGGCCGTGGCGGCGACCAGAGTGCTGCGCAGACTGCGCAGGAAGAACAGCAGTACCAGCACCGCCAGACTGCCGCCATAGAGAATAGAGCGGCTGACGTTATCAATGGAACGCTGGATGTACTGGGCGCTGTCGATGGCCGGGAAAATAGTGAACTGGGGGAAATCCTCATCCAGGCGGGTCACTTCCCGTTTGACCGCGTCCGCTACCTGTACGGTATTGGCATCGCTTTGTTTGCGCACGGCCAGCCGTACGCCGGTTTGTCCATTGATACGGATGATCCGGCTGACGCGCTGACTGGTATCGCGGATACGCGCAACCTGATGCAGGTAGATGGGAGCGCCGTCGCGGATGTCCAGTACCGTGCTTCGGAGCTCGTCCAGAGAGCGGAATTCACCGGGCGTGCGGATGCGGATCTCGAAGCGGCCGCGTTCGATGTCCCCCGCGGGCACGGTAATGTTGGCATTCCGGATGGCCTGATTGATATCTTCAAAATCCAGACCGAAAGCCAGTAGTCGGTCCGCATCCACCTCTACCCGAATCTCCCGTTCCAGACCGCCCCAGACATCCACCACGGCCACGCCGGCCACGCGCTCGATGCGTGGGCGAATGCGCTCGTCAATAATCTGCCGGGCTTCGATGGGATCGAGCCTGCTGGAGACACCCACCAGCAGGATCGGCGAACCGGCGGTGTCGAATTTGCGCACCCGGGGGCGGTCGGCGTCGTCAGGGAGCCTGTTGATGATGCGGTCGAGGCGGTCGCGGATATCGTTTGTGGCTTCCTCCAGATTCGTGCCCCAACCGAAGGAGACGCGCACGTTGCTGCTGCCTTCGGTCGAGGTTGAACTGATTTCCTCTACTCCTGGTACCGCCGAAACCGCTTCCTCGATCGGGCGGGTGACGAGCTGCTCCATCTCCTCGGGACTGGCGTTCTCGTAGGTGGTGGAAACGCTGATGGTGGGGTAGGTGATGTCGGGCAGCAGATCAATGGGTAGCCGGGTCAGGGATACCAGGCCGATGGTTACCACGATCAGCGCCACCATTGTGGTGAACACCGGCCGATGAACCGTGAAGCCGGCCATCGTCATCCGTCGTTCCTCGCGTCGTCGCCGGCCACGCGAATGCGCAGGCCGTCGCTGAGCATGTGCTGCCCCAGGGTGACCACCCGGCCGGACAGGGCGGGGCTGAGTATCTCCACGCGCCCGGCTTCCTCGATGCCGCGCTCCACGGCCACGAACTCCGCATGTTCGCCGTCGTCGGAGATGCTGAACACCCCGTGCCTGCCGTCGCGCTCCACCAGGGCATCGATGGGCACCAGCGTGGCGTTATCCCGGGACGCAACCTCGACCTGTGCGCGGATGAACATGCCCGGCTTGAGCAGGTGATCGGGGTTGGGGACGTTGATCTCCACCCGCGCCTGTCGGGATGCCTCCCGGAATACGGGTGCCAGGCGGCTGATCCGCCCCTCGAAGACCCGCCCCGGCAGAGGATCGCTGGTCACGGTGACCGGCTGGCCGGTGCGCAGCCGCGCGTAGTCTTGCTCGGCGGCGAATACCACACCGCGAAGAGGGTCTAGCGCGACCAGCGTTACAACCGGTGTATTGGCCTGCAGCTGGATACCTTCATCGGCATACCGCTCGGCCACCAGGCGGGGCGTCTGGTCGCCATGCCAGCTGGCGCGCAGCGTGGTGTAGGAAAGCCGGATCTCGGCGGCGCGCACCGAGGCCTGTTGCTGGCTGATCTGCGAGCGCGACAGATCGAGGCGTGCCGACTGCGCGCGCACCTCGGTTTCGGCGGCATCAAGCTCGGATTGCGACGCCACCCGTTGCTGACGAAGCTCCCGTGTCCTGCGCAGTGACCGTTCGGCCGCCTCCAGTGACGCCTCGGCTTCCGCCAGCCCGGCACGGGCGACGGCCAGTTCGGCACGGGCCTGCTCCAGCTGCTGGACGGATTCTTCGTCGTCAAGGCGCGCGATTACCTGGCCTGGCTCGACGCTGTCACCCAGGTCCGCGTAGAGCCTTACGAGGCGCCCGGGGATGCGTGAGGCCACGGCGAACTGGGAGGCTGGGCTGAGCGAGCCGGTGAAGGTGATGCGGGCGCTGATGGCACCGGTTTCGACCGGTGCGGCCTCCACCGCGACGACCTGGCGATCTGCCCCCTGTCCGCCGGGAGCGGATGCCGTGGGCGCCTGCGGTTGCTGCCACCAGAACAATCCTGCCGCAAATACCAGCACGATAATTCCGGATACTCCCCACCTGACTGCCATGCGACTGCCCCGTTGCCCGTGTTCTTGTAACGTCCGGCCGCTTGCCCGCTCATCCCATATGCACGTTGGAGTGGACAGCGTCGGAGCGCGTGCGGTTCAGCCCTGGTACTCCTCTCTGTGAAGCGGTCGAGATCAGCTGTTGTTGAACTTCGCGGCCAGCGCTTTGAGCTTGCGCTGTTTGATTTCCTCTGCCGAGGGCGCCGCCGGTTTGGCCGGTCTGGCCGGCTTCCTGCGCCGCGCCTGTGCATTCTGCTTGCGCCGTTCCACCTGGCGCTGCTTTTGTTCATCCCGGCGCGTACTGGCGAACTGCACGGCTTCATCGCTGATCTCGCCGGCGTCGGAGCCGTCCAGGTTGACGCGCAGGCGGCGGCGGATCGTCGCTTCCAGGTAAGCGGGGGCGCGGGTGTACAGTGCCAGCGCCTGCCGTATCAACCAGCCCGGGGTGTCCGCCAGGTCCTCATCCTTTGCGAGGTCCGCGCGCAAGGTCTTCTGAATGCCGATGGCCAGCGGCCGAATGTCATTCACGTTGCCCGCAAAGCAGGCGGGATAGCGGGACAGGAGCTGTTCCAGGAACTTGCGTGTCCGCAGTGCCCGCTCGCGTTTCTGGGTAGTGCTAATTGCCATAGTCCGTTTCCGTGCAGTCGGGTCCGTATCGTCAAATGTATCCACGCCGGACATGGGCGCCTCACGCCAATAATCCGGGTCGGCCGGGAGGAGCAGCCGTCGAGACGTTGGTCTATATCAGCTCCCTTATTATGCTAACCATACGTGGCTTTCCGTGGCGAGTTTCACATCCGACGGTCGAACGCGCTACCTGATTTACCGTTTACCCACATATTGAATGGTCAATGAATGGAATTCGAGGAGCCTGTTTATCGGTCATTATTACGCAATCTGAAACCCTAATGGTTCATTCTGACCCAGTGTTGCGGGGCACCATTGCGTATTTCTGAAAAGTGCTTGCATTATATTGTCATCGCGCTATACCTGATCTGTCGTTTGCCGACTTCATCGTCGCTTCAAAAGGGCGGCGATCAAGCACGCTTCGGTCCGCGGTAACCAGAGTTATGGGAGAACCCCTTTTGCTCGAGTCTGGATATCCAAACGCAAGAAGATTCCCTGAGGAGCCAGCTGGATACAAAAGGTGTCAGGTAAGCCGTAGCGGATGCGACCGGTGAATTGCCGGCGCCCCGGACGCTGACCATGGCATGCGTTCATGTGGCCGGCGGATCGCGAACGATAAAAATAAAGAGTTGACGTTGTGTGCAATGGGAGGAGAGAGAAAATGAAAAGCACCACAGGCACCACCACCGATACCATCACCGATACCACCACCATAGAAACCAGTCTCGATACGAAGCCGAACTCGCGGCGGCAATTCCTGAAAGGCGGATTGATCGCCGCCGGCGGCGTGGCGGCGAGCACGCTGGTCGCACCGGCGGTGCTGGCGCAGCGCCCGATTGTCGTCAAGATGCAGACATCCTGGCCGTCGAGCGATATCTGGATGGACTTTGCGCGCCAGTATGTCGAGCGGGTACACCAGATGTCCGGCGGCCGGCTGCAGATTGATCTGCTGCCGGCGGGCGCCGTGGTCGGTGCCTTTCAGGTGCTCGATGCCGTCCATGACGGCGTGCTCGACGCTGCCCACACTGTTCCCGTTTACTGGTACGGCAAGCACAAGGCCGCTTCGCTGTTCGGTACCGGCCCGGTCTTTGGTGGCGACGCCGCCAACATGCTGGCCTGGTTCCACCAGGGCGGCGGCAAGGAGTTCTACCGCGAACTCACCCAGGACATTCTCGGGCTCGACGTCTACGGCTTCTACGGCTTTCCGATGCCGGCTCAGCCGTTCGGCTGGTTCAAGGATCCGGTGACGTCAGTCTCGGACATCAATGGCCTGAAGTACCGCACCGTTGGACTCGCGGCCGATCTGCTTCAGGAAATGGGCATGAGCGTCGCGCAGTTGCCGGGTGGCGAAATCGTGCCGGCAATGGAACGCGGCGTCATCGACGCATTCGAGTTCAACAATCCGTCCTCCGATATGCGGTTCGGGGCGCAGGACGTGGCCAAGAATTACATGCTGTCCTCGTATCACCAGGCCAGTGAGTCGTTCGAGTTCCTGTTCAACAAGGATTTCTTCGACGATCTGGACGAGGATCTGCAGGCCATCCTGGAATACGCGGTCGAGGCCGCATCCACCGCGAACACGGCGTTTGCGCTTGATCAGTACTCCAAGGATCTTCAGGCGCTGCAGAACGACCATGGCGTCCAGGTACACCGTACCTCGGCGGCGATTCTCGATGCGCAGCTGAAGGCCTGGGACAAGTTGATCGTCGAGCTGGAAGACGACGACTTCATGAAGCGGTGCATGGCCAGCCAGCGTGAATGGGCCGAACGCGTCGTGTTCTACGAGTTGATGAACAAACCCGATCTGGCGCTCGCCTACGAGCACTATTTCCCGGGCAAGTTGAAGCTCTGAGGGCACGCGTCTGCAGGTGGCCCCCTGTTCCACTAACGGGGGGCCGACTGCAGTGCGGTTGCGGCCATGCGTGGCGCGACGGCTTTGAAAACCTCCGACGTGGCGGCTTTGCCGCCGCCATGCCGTCCCATCCGGCAGGTGTATCCGCGCAATGATTAATATCGTCAAGTTCATAGATCGCCTAACAGGGTGGTTCGGTCGGGCGTTCGCCTGGCTGATACTGCTGATGGCGTTCGGAATGGGCTACGAGGTCCTGGTGCGTTATGTCTTCAACGCTCCAACCTCCTGGGCCTTCGACATGTCGTACATTCTCTACGGCACCATGTTCATGGTGGGTGGCGCATACACGCTGGCGCGCAATGCCCATGTGCGCGGCGATTTCCTCTATCGCCTGTGGAAGCCGCGTACGCAGGCCCGGGTCGAACTGGTTCTTTATTTCCTGTTTTTCTTTCCCGGCGTCCTCGCACTGGTGATCTCCGGCACCAAGTATGCGGAGCGCTCATGGCGCTATATGGAGGTCAGCGTTTTTTCGCCCGCGGGTGTGCCGGTGTTCCAGTTCAAGACCATGCTCGTTGTGGCGGGTGTGCTGCTGTTCATCCAGGGGATCGCTCAGGTTCTCCGTTGCATTCTGTGCATCAGAACCGGCGAGTGGCCGCCTACCGTGGAAGATGTCGAGGAGCTGGAGGATCAGCTACTCAAGAAAGCGGCCGCGGGAGAGTTGGACAAAGCACAGCAGATCGCGCACGGGAGAGACGACACATGACTGATCCTCAGATCGCCCTCATGATGCTGGGGATCTTCATCCTCATTATCTTCCTCGGTTTTCCGATTGCCTTTACGCTGATGGCGCTGGGCGTCGCCTTCGGCTACTACGCTTACTTCAACCCGTCACGAATGTGGCGCAGTTACGATCGCGCGGTCGAGGCGGGTGCCGACAACTGGGAGTTGTGGCACACCTGGGCGAGCGGGTTGTTCAATAACCGCATCTTCGATCTGTTCGTCAATCAAACCTATTCGGTGATGGCGAACGAGGTGTTGACGGCGGTGCCCCTGTTTCTGTTCATGGGTTACATCGTCGAGCGCGCAAACATCGTCGACCGGTTGTTCTCGACGATCTACATTGCCGCCAGGCGGTTGCCCGGTGCCATGGCGGTGGCGGCGCTGGTCACCTGCGCGCTGTTCGCTACCGCCACCGGCATCGTCGGCGCGGTGGTGACGCTGATGGGCTTGCTGGCGTTACCGGCGATGCTCAAGGCACGCTACGATACCGGCTTTGCCTCGGGCGTGATCTGCGCCGGCGGTACGCTGGGCATCCTGATCCCGCCCTCGATCATGCTGATCGTTTACGCGGCGGCGTCGGGGGTGTCGATCGTGCAGCTTTACGCCGCGGCGTTGCTGCCTGGTTTCCTGTTGGCCGGGCTCTATCTTGTCTACATCATCGGGCGCTCTCTGCTGCAGCCTTCGGTGGCACCGAAACCGCGCGACGATGAGGTCGGTGACGTTCCGGTCGCTCGGCTGATTTTGATGGTTCTGACTTCGTTTTTGCCGCTGGCGGTGCTGATCATGGCCGTGCTCGGCTCGATACTGTTCGGGTTGGCCACGCCCACCGAGGCCGCCTCCGCAGGCGCGCTCGGCGGTCTGGCGCTGGCGGCCATCTACGGTGCGCTGACCTGGCAGCGGTTGCGCGAAGCGGTCTATCTGACGATGAAGACGACGGCAATGGTCTGCTGGCTATTCGTCGGCTCGTGGGTGTTTTCCTCGGTGTTTTCCTACCTCGGCGGCGAACACCTGATCACCGAATTCGTCACCGGGCTCGATATGTCCCCGCTGACCTTCCTGATCATGGCCCAGCTCATCATCTTCCTGCTGGGCTGGCCGCTGGAGTGGTCGGAGATCATCATCATTTTCGTGCCGATCTTCCTGCCGCTGCTACCGTTGTTCGGTGTCGATCCGCTGTTCTTCGGTATCCTGGTGGCGCTGAATCTGCAGACCTCGTTCCTGACGCCGCCCATGGCCATGTCGGCCTATTACCTCAAGGGCATAGCGCCGCCGCATGTGCAACTGGTTGAGATATTCCGTGGATGCATGCCTTACCTGGCGATGGTGCTCCTCGCCATGGTCGTGCTTTACAACGTGCCCGGAATCGTTTTCTGGCTGCCGGAGATGATTTATGGGTCCTAAGCGGAACCAGGCGATGGAGTCGGCTGTGCTGACGGCGCGCGAGGCGGCGCGTCAAATTGCCGAAGGCGGGCTGAGGTCCGCCGATCTGGTGGCGGCCTGCCTCGAGCGAATCGCCTCGGAGGAGGAGCGAGTCCAGGCCTGGGAAGCCCTTGACCGCGGCAAGGCAATGGCCGAGGCCGAGGAGCGCGACCAGCGGCGCAGGCGCGGACTGCCGCTGGGTGCGCTGCACGGGGTACCGGTGGCGCTCAAGGACATTATCGACGTCAAGGGTATGCAATCCGGCAACGGCACACCCCTCGATGCCGGCAGGCAGCCGTTCGCGGATGCCACCGTGACCCGCAGGCTGAGGGCCGCCGGTGCCGTGATTCTCGGCAAAACGGTGACCACCGAGTTTGCCTATTATCATCCCGGCAAAACGCGCAATCCGCACGATCCGGAGCGCACGCCCGGCGGCTCGTCCAGCGGTTCGGCGGCGGCGGTGGCGGCCGGCATGGTCCCTTTCGCGCTCGGCAGCCAGACCAATGGTTCGGTGATCCGGCCCGCCTCGTTCTGCGGGGTGGTGGGGTTCAAGCCCTCCTACGGGGCTGTCCCCCGTACCGGCGTGCTGACGCTGGCACCGAGTCTTGATCATATCGGCGTCTTTGCCCGCACGGTTGAAGACGCCGCGCTGGCAGAGCTGCTGATGGGGCCGGACGGTCAGGACGAGGATGCGCTTGAAAGCCCGGGGCCCTTGACCGCCACGGCAATGGCGAGGCCGCCGGTAACGCCGGCGCTGGCCTTCATCAAGACACCGTTCTGGGACAGCGCGGACGCCGCGACACAGGCCGCCTTCGGCGAGCTCGCGGAGGCGCTGGGCGAGCAGGTCGACGAGGTCGAGTTGCCTGAAGTTTTCGCGCGCGGTGCCGGTTGGCTCGGTGGTGTAATGGCGGCGGAGATGGCACGCAACCTCGGCCACTATGCCGACCGCGCACCGGACCAGACCAGCGACAGATTCCGCAAGCTGGTCGCCGACGGCCGCGCAATGACGGCGCCCGATTATCTGGCGGCGCGCGACATGCGCCGGGTGCTGCGCGATGCACTTGGGCGCATTTTCGATCGCTTCGACGCCATCGTTACGCCGGCGGCGCCGGGCGAGGCGCCCGAGGGGCTTGATAGCACCGGCGACCCCATTTTCTGCAGTTTATGGACCTTCTGCGGTCTGCCGGCGATCAGTCTGCCACTTATGACGGGGCCTGGCGGTATGCCTTTGGGGGTGCAGCTGGTCGGTCAGTACGGGCAGGATGCACGGCTACTCAGAACCGCGCGCTGGCTGGTGCGCACGCTCTCCGGGGAGGAAAACGGATGACCGAAAAAATTCTGGCAGGTATTGCGCTGCTTGGACTGATCGCCTTTGTCATCACGGTGCCGCTGTTTGTGCCGAGAATCGATCTGATCATCCTCACCAGTGGCTGCGTAGCGCTCGCCGTCTACGACTTCTGGCGCGAGCTGTTCGGCGGTAAACGTTAAGGAGCCTCTGATCGGGCCGGATGCCCACAACATCCCGGAAATTGCCCGGTGCTTGCCGGGTATGCTCAACAGACCTTAAGATGCCTCTCTATGCCTGACTGTCGGGGATTGGATACGGTTTATCGGATTTCAGAGCCTTTCCAATAGCCCTTTCGGGTAACCTCCGCATGTGCCGGTTCCATAGGCAGGGCCCGCCCTGACAATGACACTGGCGCGATTTTCCGGACTTGCTCTACGGCAATTTTCATTTTCTTCGGGTCCGGTCGCGGAGTGTTCGATAACGTCCTTTGACGTTATCCAGGGGGGAGGCGCGCATGGCAGCCAATAAGGATTACATTAATCCGCCCTCCGACGGGGACAGGTCGGATGCAGTGCCGGGTGACGCGCGGGGAAAAAGCGCCGACGGTACCGATGTGGAGTCGGATGCTCGGGGCAAGGGGTTATTCGTGGAATTGCCGCGCGGCGAGGAAGACCTGCTGCAATGGCTGGTGACCTCGGAGAACGTCGAGCTGCTTGCCGGCGAGGGTGAATGGGCACTCAAGTTTCAGCTGCAATCATCGCCGCGGGAGCATGAGAGCAAGCCACCGCGTCTGCGGCTGGGTTTCCCGAATGTGGTTGATCGTTCAGGCCCGAGCCGTGGCCTGCGCGTCACGCCCCAGGACGCAGATCATGTCGTGGTCTCCGATGTGCGAGGGCGGCTCCGCGATGTGCGGGTGCTGGATCTGTCCAGCACAGGTTTGCGCCTGTGGCACTCCGGCTATGCCATCGTGCGGCTGGGGTCCCGTATCAGCGGTCTGCGGCTGGCGCTGCCGGGGCAGCCGGTGATTGCGTTCTCGGGGCGGATTGCACGGGTGGCTGATGCGGAGCCCGGCAAGGGCGGCCAGTACGTGGCTATCGCACTCGATGACAACGACGTGTCGCCGGGAGACCGCCTTGCCATCCGGCAGTACATACTGGATCGGCATCTCGATAATTGAGCCGTGCCGGGTTGTGGTCGAGGCATTATAATCAGTACGCTTGCGCTACCGCTCTGCCACCGAAGCGATCGTAATGACCACCCACGCACCTGGATCTTCTCTCCCCGCCACAGTCCTGCAGGTCATCGGCCGATATCTGGCTGCGTTGGGCGTGTTGCGGCTGGCACTGGTTGCAATATCCCTGTTCACCATGGTCCTCGCGCCCGGTGCCAACGCGCCGGAGGCCTACGAAGGCTTTGATTTCTTCCGCACCGTGCTGCTGCCGACCATCGCACCATTGTGCCTGGCCGGGTTGACGTTCGATGCCCTGATGTCGAAGGTCGTGATGGGTGATGCGGACGAGGCTGGCCGCCTGCGGCTGCGGACGATCATCCGCACCGAACTGGTTGTGGCCTTGCTGCTGCTGATCGCCTGGGTGCCGTTTTTCATGACGATCGGCGAGTAACCGCACGGCATGACGTCAAAAGGCACCGGGTTTTGCACGCGACGATGGTCCGACCAGGGTTATTTTACTACCCACCACAGCGCTGTCAGCGCCACGCAGCAGACCAGGGTCATCACCGCACCATAGCCGGCATTAAGCCGCGGAATGGTGAAGCCGTCGACGCCGTATCTGCCCTGAAAGGATAGGGCGACGCCGGACATGGGGTTGACCGCCACGCCTACCCCCCATCCGCAGAGGAACGTCATCGCCAGCAGGCTCTGATTGGGCTGCAGAGGTGCCAGCAAGGTGGCGAGCGCGGCAACGCTGATGACGGGATGCACGCCGACCGCGCCGAGCAGGACCATGCAAATCAGGGCAAGCGAGGCTTCGACCGGGCCGTAATCGACAAACGGCAGCCAATCGCCGGTGGCAGCCAGCACGCTGCCCAGGCCCGCCGCCAGTACGCCGGCGGAGAGGAATAGCCCCAGCTCGTTGCCCATGCGCGGCAGATTGGCCACAACCTGCTGGTGCAACTGCCGACGCCCGTAGCCGCCCCGCGGCAACAGCATGCTGACGGCCAGCAGTGGGCCGAGCAGGGAGATCAGGGCAATGACCGAGAGCGATGGATACAGCAGGTGGATTATGATGACCGCCACGGCCATCAGGCCGGGCACGCGCAGGCTGTCGTAACGGATCGGGTAGCCGACGAACTGGGGGCTGGCCCTGCGACCGACGGTTTGCCAGGTGAACAGCAGGGCGATGCAGGTTATGGGAACGCCGGCAATCATCAACAGGCCGAGGTTCGCGCCGGGAGCGAAGACCAGCGCCGCCGCCATGGAACCGAAGAACGGTGACCAGAAGGCCGCCGCGGTCAGCGCGCGTACCAGCAGCAACGTTTGCCTGGGCGCCAGACGCCCGCGCACCCGGATACGGTCGGCAACGATCAGCGACGATGAAAGGTTAATGACGGCGCCGAACAGATGCGCACCAATCATGGTGGTCCAGAATGCATCGCGGCCTCGAGGCAGAGGCTGATGCTTCGCATCGGCGGGCATGGCCACCAGTTGCAGGAAGCTGACGCCGATGAGCAGCCCGATCAGCCCCACATTGGCTGACAGGGCGCGTCCCAGGTCGGGCGATATCGACTGGCTGTATCCCCAGGCCATGCCGACCACACCGATCGCGCTGAGAATCCCTGTCTGAATGCGTGTTCGATAGCTGATATCCGGCCAGATCAGAATGGCGGCGAGCCAGGCTGCGGCGCCGGCAGGCGTCATGGGAATGAACGGTACCAGGGCCCCGGCCACGGCCAGGCCGCCCGCGCTGGCAAGCAGCCAGCCGGCCCGGGCGCGGCGTCGGTTGCCGGCTGTAGATTGGGTAGCTGTCAAGAATCGCCCCGAATGCTGAATTAAGGTAAAGCTACTGGTCAATTTGGCGGATTATACAGACAGCGCCCGGCACGGGTAGAACCGTACCTGCCGGATCGGCACACTGGGCGCTGGCCTCAGTTCAACTGCGCGGAGCACCGATGGACAGTCTTTCACACGCTTTGCTGGGCGGTGCCATTGCCCAGGCAACTCTGGGCAGGCGCCTGGGCAATCGCGCGGTCTTCTGGGGGATTGGTGCGGCGCTGATACCGGATATCGACGTGCCGCTGGGGGCGCTGATGAGCGATGCCGCGGCCCTGACCTTCCACCGGGGGATTACCCACTCCCTGCTGTTCGTTACGCTGGTGGCGCTGCTGCTGGGCTGGTTGGCGGCACGTCTGAATCGTAGCCAGGGCGTGCAGTGGAAGACGTGGGCACTGATGTTCTGGCTGGTGCTGCTCAGCCATCTGATCATCGACGCGTTCACCTCGTATGGCATTCGGCTGCTGCTGCCATTCAGCGATCACGCCTTTGCCATTGCCAGTATTTCGGTTATCGACCCGCTGTTTACCTTGCCGCTGCTGCTGACCGTGCCGGTGTTGATCTGGCTGGGGCGGCAAAGGCCGGCCAGGCAGTGGCTGGCGCTGGCGGGAATCGGCCTCTCCAGCCTGTATCTGGGCCTGACCCTGGTCAACAAGCTACAGGTGCAGCAGGTTTTCGAGGTGGCACTTGCCGAGCAGGGTGTGGAGCCGATGCGCGTTTTCGTGAAACCGACCATATTCAACAACCTGCTCTGGCGCGGCATCGCCGAGCTGCCGGATGGCTACCTGGTGGGTTTCCACTCCCGCCTGGATGACGGCGGGCCGGAAGATTTCATGCGTTTCCGCAGAAATGCCCACCATCTGATCCCGTACATGGGCGACCCGGTCATACGGGATCTGCTGGCGGTCTCGGACGGCTATTATCAGGTGGTGGATCGCGACGGCAGCCTTTATTTTCACGACTTGCGTTATGGCCAGGCCTTTGAATGGCTGCGCGATGACCGTCCGCATGTGTTCAGGTACCGCATCATCCCGTCGCAAGGCGCGGGCGGTGCCGTAGCCATCGAAACCGTGTCGCTGAATGTTGAAGGCGAACGGGACCGGGAAACGGGCCGGGCACTTTGGCGGCGGTTGAAGGGGGAGCGTTAGCCAGCGCGGGCCGCACCTGCCAGGGAGCCTCTGATCTATTCCCATGGTGCTCTGCGGAGCCATCGGCGCGTACTGGCAAGGCGGCGTTCGCAGGCAATGGCCGTCGCCCTTGGCAAGAACCCCAACGCAGTCCAGTGCGCGCCGATGGCCCGCCCTGCGGGGCTTTGCAGCATGCC
>JBBDNK010000021.1:0-4171 GCA_040877625.1 Aquisalimonadaceae bacterium | reverse complement strand
TTTGATTGATGGACTGCGCTAACTAACTGCTGGTCCTAAATCGTGGGGCAGGTCACCCCTGCGATGCGGCGGCGGCCGAAACCGCCGGATGGTGAGATCGCCGTGATCTTCAAGCTCTGGCGCCTCCGTACTGAAGCTGGAAAACCGCCCGGGGAGCGTCGTCAGAACGTCTACCCTGGAGCCCTCCGGCAATACCTGCCGCAAAGCGCGTACAAAGGCGGTCATGCGAAAGCAGCCTGCAGATATATCAGGCTCGAAGTAATAGCTGAGAACCAGAATGCGCAAAGGGGCGCTCCAGAAGGGTTCCGGGGCGAATCAGAGCTCAACCCGAGTGACGAACGAACGAGGCAAGGCTCCCGAGAGCCGTGCCACGACACGCAGCGCGTCCCTGCTGATACCAAAGGCGGGGTGATACGTTGTTGACTCCACCACGCAGTCGGAAACTCCGGCAATCGCCAGGCGGACTTGGCGCTCATCGTCACGTGAGCCAAAGGCAAGCGTCAGCACCGTGCGGTCCGCAACCCGCCGCACCTGCTTCACTTCGACATCCGGGTGCAGATGCCAGCGAAGCTCCAGGGCGTGCTCACCCAGCCCGGTTACGTCGTCGGTGATTTCCAGACAGCCGTCCTCGAGCACCACCTGCCGGCGGTGGACCGGCCGACCACGGAGCCGCTGGTAACCTTCGTGACTGGCCGCAGCTCGCTGGGCGCCCAGGGATACATCGACATCCCGGACATAGGCCCGTCGCGCCACACGGAACCCGGCCCACACCTCCGATGAATCCTCGCCATCGATCATCACCGTGTTGTGAGCGCCGGTACCACGCTGGCGGTTCCTCTCATCCCCGGCCTCATATAAAGAGGTGCCGGAATTCACCAACAGGCGTTGATCGCCGATGGACACTTCCACGGAGAGGGTATCCGCATGCGCATGGCCGGGAAGGTAATCCGGCCCCACCGGGGCGATATCGAAGAAAGCCGTGAGATCGGCATTGCGGAATGCCACGTAGCCGGAATCCCGCAGATAAATGACCGGATTGGTCTTTCGGGCCTCAGAGCGATGCAACCCAAGCCGAACGGCATAGGCTGATACCGTCGCAATAGCAGGAGCGATGCCCAATGCGGCGTCATTAAAGAACGGCACTCCGCCGTCGGGATGTGCCATCACCTCACCCCAGGCCAGCATGCGGTGCGCGGCATCCTCCAAACCGAGCGGGCCATTCACGCCGTACGCTCTCAGGATATTCATCAGATCAAGGCAGTCCTCGACCACGATAAGGTGGTACATGGGGCTGCGCTCGAAGTGCCCGCCATCCTCTAGCACCTGCTCCGGCAATTCCCGGCACAGCAGCGCGAACCCTTTGCGCAGCCATTCATCGGGCTCCCGGCCCTCAAAGAACAGGCCGGCGAAGATCAGCGCCTTGGCATTGGCGAACAGGTGATTGCCGAGAATGTGATATTCCAGGTTTCGCCGCAGCCAGTGAACCTGGAGGCCGAGGCTTCTTCGCGCTTCTTCGGTAAGCGTGTTTCCGGCGAGCGCCCATTTTATCCAGCTCACTATGCGCAGCGACGTCGGGTACGGCTCCCACCCGTTCCCGCTACCCGGCGGGTTCTCCGCAATCCAACGAGCAATGTAATCCCTGTGCCAATCCACCCAGTCTGCCGCCCCACTGGCAAGCAGATCCTCAAAGTAGTGCAGGTTATAAAGCCACAGCTTCGGGACAGAGGGCGCATTCCACGCCGCAGGGCCGGAAACATCTGCCTGATGGTTCAGGAACTCGAATGTCCGCGGGCCAACCATTCGGCGGTCAGGCGCAACGGGGGCCACCCAGGGCCCGCCCGTAATCGCGCGGGGCAGATCCACCTCACCGCGAGGTCGGACCCTCCGCACGCGGTACCAAACGCGCCAGAGCACCTGCTCCATACGCAGGTAGCGTACGGTTCTGGCAAATCGCAACATGTGGGATCGTCTTTGCAGTCGCAATCGACACTAAAAGGAAGACCCAATCAGCTAGGCAATTGCGGGAAAATTCATCGCTAATACATAAACGGCGGAGAAAAAGGCCACTACCAGAAAAGCAACAGTATTTAACGACACTTACGGCATTATACCGAGCGCTCGGGTTCCAGACATGACTGGCCGGCGAAAGACGCTAGCTTTTGCCGGCCGGTCAATGGACTTGCCATGCAATTCACTCGAACCAATCAGCGATTCTTGATTAAGCGATTGTGGTAAAGATCCTCCACCGGGAAAATCATTGTATAGTCGTCCCAGTTTAGATTTCCATCAACAATCTCGTAGCCAAGGAAAGTATCAACCGATTTATACGGCTCATAGTCGGGATGACCGCTGGAGAAGATGAATGGTGCAAAATCAACACACGTTACCTGTCCGTCGTTGAACTCGATTTCCAGTATATGGCCAACACGGTGTGTTGCGGATTTAACCGATAGCTCTGACATTCTTCACCTTCTGAGTGACTATCTTCGGGGTGATGTGCTTCTTCTTCACGAAGTAGTCAACCCACTTATCAACGATCTCGGCGGCGTTGGCAGTAACGAACTCAGTTCAGCGGCGGCGCAGCCGTTGGCTGCAAATTGGGGCCTTGAGATTGTTCAACAGTGTCTCGTAGGTCACAGTCGGCTCGGCGGCGCGTTCCTCGAAGGCAGCGAGATCCCCTTGATCCTCAGCCAGCGCATGGCGCACAGCTTCGTTCACCAACTCCGAAAGAGAACGATGCGTCGACGCCGCCTTCAGGCGCAACGCCTTGTGGAGATCGGGCTCGAAGTAGACGGCAGCGCGTTTGGTCGGTTCATTCATGGCTAGTACCTCCTCGTCAGAGTCTAGGGTCATAACGTTAAAACGCTCGGCGACTAGCGTTGCTCATGAGCAGCCGGCTTTGGAGCACAGCGCGGAATGTACCCCAAAACAATTTGTAACGACGGCTGTACATCGACGGACATCAACTCGACCGCCCTCGAGGATGCGCTTGAGCAGACGGTGCGCGAGCGGATGGCAGCCCGATGGCTCGCGGAGAATCGGTAAGCGTGTTTCCGGCGAGCGCCCATTTTATCCAGCTCACTATGCGCAGCGACGTCGGGTACGGCTCCCACCCGTTCCCGCTACCCGGCGGGTTCTCCGCAATCCAACGAGCAATGTAATCCCTGTGCCAATCCACCCAGTCTGCCGCCCCACTGGCAAGCAGATCCTCAAAGTAGTGCAGGTTATAAAGCCACAGCTTCGGGACAGAGGGCGCATTCCACGCCGCAGGGCCGGAAACATCTGCATTGTACCGAGCGCTCGGGTGCTCTGCTCCATAAGGCGCTGGATATGCATGGCCTGGTTATGCAGCATGCAATGGCTTAATTCGGGCAACCTCATCCTTAACCAATTGGGCCGCAGTCCACAAATCAATTGCGCGCTGTGCGTTCAACCAAAACTCTGGAGGATTACCAAACAAACGACCAAGCCGCAGAGCCATTTCAGGACTCACAGCACGGCGTTCACGTAACAGTTCATTTACGGACTGGCGGGAAACACCCAAAGATTCAGCAAGCCCCGCGACGGTCAAGCCATAGTCCGGGATAAAATCTTCTCTTAGCATTTCGCCAGGATGCGTCGGCTTGCGTTCCATACCGGCAGTATTAGGAATAGCCATAGTTGTTTCCTCGCTTCAGTGGTAATCGCACACCTCGACGTTGTACGCGTCACCGTCTTCAAAATGAAAGCAGATACGCCATTGATCATTTATTGAAATAGCGTGCTGGCCTTGCCTGTCTCCTGAAAGCGAATGAAGCCGATTACCGGGCGGCACCTTCAAATCGTCCAGTTGGTCAGCCAGATGCACATATTCAAGCTTCCGGGCAGCTCTTGGAGCAACATCTGGCGGAAACTTCTTCGACTTCCCCTTGGAGTAGAGCTCTTGGGTACGCTTGTCGGCGAAGGATTTGATCATCTCTTGAAGCGTATTCTGTCACGTGACACGTGTCAATCGAACACCATGGCTAGTACCTCCTCGTCAGAGCCTAGCGTCATAACGTTAAAACGCTCGGCGACTAGCGTTGCTCATGAGCAGCCGGCTTTGGAGCACAGCGCGGAATGTACTCCAAAGCAATTTGGACTTCCCCCACTACGGTAGGCACCCCGGCTCCTCATTTTGAGGCCAGCTCGA
>JBBDNK010000020.1:120601-322039 GCA_040877625.1 Aquisalimonadaceae bacterium | reverse complement strand
CGAACGCCGCCTTGCCAGCGCGCTCGGATGGCTCCGCAGAGCACCATGGGAATAATTCAGTGTCTCCTTATAGAGCGAAATCGTAACTGATGCGGGCGTGCAGGCGATTCTCGTCCTGGTCGGGCAGGACGTCGTCCAGCGTATGCGCCAGCACCAGCTCGGCGCCGAATGCGCGGTGGCGCCAGTTCAGCCCCAGGCCGATGCTACTGATGCTTTCGTTGCCGGGGCTGACGCCGTCGACATAGCCGGCATCGGCAAAGGTGAAGGGTACGAGCCCGGGCCGCGCCTGCCAGTGCAGCTCAAGGTTACCGTAAACGCCGCGGCCACCGGAAACCGCGCTCACCGGATAGCCGCGCACGGTGGAGACGCCGCCGACCTGGAACTGGGCGCTGGAAGGCAGATCCTCGTCGTCGGTGTATTGCCAGCCGCCGCGGAACCGGGCGATCAACCGGTGCGGCAGGAAGGCACTGAGACTGACGTCGCCGTCCAGGGCCCAGAAGCTGGTGTCGTCGCCGAAGATGTTTTCGGCGACCTGGCCGCCGGTCACGCCCTGGCGCAGGGACCATTGCGTATGCTCGCCGAAGCCTCGCACCCGCCCCCCCAGGCTCAGGCGGTCCACGGTGTTGTCGCTGAGCGCGAACGCGTCGTCGATCTCGGTTTCGGATTCGGACCGCGATAGCCGGGTGTAACCGTCCAGCCACCAGGTGTCCGCCCGCAGGAAAGGCTGGTCGTACGCCAGGCTGATCTCGGACGAGCCGCCGGTGATATCCAGGCCGGCGAACCCGCTCTCGATGATCTCCAGACGGTTGTAGGCACCGGCTATCGTCAACCGCCCGCCACTGCGGTTGATGGGCAGACGATAGGACATGAAGGCATTGCGGGTGCCTTCGGAGCCAATGGCAAACAGGGTCAGGCGATCGTCGCGGCCGAACGGGCCGTTCCAGATTCCGTAGATGCCGCCCTGCCCTTCGCCGGTACTTTCGGCGCCGTTGTTGTCGGCGAAGACCTGGCCCTGGATACGCGGCGGTTCGGCGGCGCGGATAATGACGTCGGTTTCGCCGAAGCCTTCGCCCCGGGCCAGGTTGGCGCGCATGTTCACGTCGTTGACGCGGTTGAAGTAGTTAATTGCGTCACGCAGGGCGGGCAGGTCCACCACCTCGCCCGCTTCCAGGGGCAGGCCGCGGGTCAGGTAATCGGCCCTGGTGTAGTGATTTTCTTCTACCACCAGCTTGCCCAGGCGACCTTCCACCAGCCGTATTTCGAGTATGCCGCCTTCAATGCGCTGGGCCGGTATGACGGCACGGGCGGTGATGATGCCGCGGCTGGCGTAGATGGCGTTGATGCGCGCGAGCATCTGGTTGAGGTCGGCGAATGATACCGGCCGGCCAAGGTACTCGTCGGTGATGTCCCAGAGTTCATCGGCGGATATGAACGCGGATTCGTTGTATCGGATGTCACCGAGTTGCAGGCGCGGCGTATCGTCGTCCGGCAGATTGCCCTCGCGATCGGGTTCCACGCCCTCGATGGCGGGTTGGTCGTCGGGTGTCGTTTCCCGCTCCCGTTCCAGCCGTTCGAGTTCCTCTAGCTGCCGTTCCAGCGCGGCACCCGGGTTGATTCGCGGAGAGTCCACGACCTGTGCCTGTACGGTACCTGCCGCCAGCACCGCCGACAGCAGACTTCCGGCCAGGTACCGGATGGGAACGGGATGGGCCATAAAGCATTCCTTGTTGCAGATGGCCGCCGGGGCAAGGCAAGGCTTCGCCCGGGGTCGGCGGTGATTAACGATTGCCGGTACGGCGGTCCGTGCCAGAGGCTGATACCGTGAGGTTGGCCAGCGACTGTTCGCGCAGCGCGCTCAGATTCACTGCATCATCCTCACCCTCGTCGTCCGGCCCCGTGGGGTCGTCCGGCGGCTGCGATGTGCCCAGCGGAACAAACACACCGTTGCTCAGGGTGTTGGCGCTGTGGCGCAAGGCCCGTTGCGCATCGCGGTCAGCCGCCCTGCCGTCGACATCCGGGCCGCCCGGCGTGTGGTTGGGCGAGAAGTTCGGGACACGGACTTCGTGATCCGGTGCAAAACGAACCACATAGGCGTCTGTATAAATCAGCGTCCCCTGCTGGTCGTGGATGAACGCGAACCCGGGCTGATAGAGCTGCGCCTCCCAGTCCACCGCCGTTGGGTCGGTATTGTTCATCCACACCCGGGAGGTGGCGGTCCGCAGTTCCATCAGCTCGGTGTAGCCGTCGACCATCTCCACGTCCTCGGCGGTGGTGCGGATGTCGGCGTACCGGCTGTGCATCAGATCGAAGACCACGCCGTTGGTGGCATCGATGCTGAGGATGGCGCTGTCGGCGTGGCCGGAGCCGGGGCCGGCCACCAGCATCCGCAGCGGCTCCAGGCCGCCGGCCGGTTCGTGGGTGATGTCGGCACCGATGATCCTTGACCACAGTTCCAGGCGTGTTCCGATGAAGGCGTTGTCCACCTGGATCCGTTCAGAAGCGATCAGCCTGGCGGTATCGGCATGCAGGCGGCCCAGGTCGAGCGTGGCAGGTCCGACAGGCACACCGTTGTCCATGCCGGCACTGAAGTCGGCATGGCCGATCACTTCAGCAAGATCACCGCTGAGATCGCCGCCCGCCACGGCCTCGACATCGCCGCCGGCGTACAGGCGGTCGAAGCGGATCAGGCCGTCGGCCGAGAGCACCTGGTTGCCGCCGGCGTCGAGAACCAGGGCGACGATGTCGTCCAGGGCACGCAGATCCACATCCGCCGCGGCGGATACCAGGCCCAGGTCGATTCCCGCTCCGGCGCTGCCGGTGATGGTGCCGCCGCTCTGCAGACGGCCGGCGGTGATCGCGCCGCCGGCGGTGAGGTTCTGCGAACCGTCGCTGCTGATGGTGTTCTCCACGTCGATGTCGCCGCCGGCGATCATGTCGACGTAGGTGCCCGCACGCATGCTGCCGGAGGTGGGCACGCCCGCCTCGCCCGGCGGCGGTGTGCTGACGGCAACGCGGATACTGCCGGAGGCGTCGAGGATGATGTGGCCGTCGCGGGCCTCGATGCCGCCGAGCAGGATGTCGCCCGGGTCGCCTTCAACGCCGGCCACGGCAATCTCGATGTTGCGGCCGGCGAAGATGGAGCCGGTGCTGCTGTCGAAGGTCTTGCCCAGGCCGATGGCGATATCGCGGCCGGCCTGCAGCACGTACTCGTTGCCGTAATCCAGCCGGGTCAGGTAGAGCCCGCCGTTGAGGGCGAAGGCGCGGATGTCGCGGCTTGCGAACACGTAATTGCCGTAGATGCTGCCGCGATCGGATTGCAGATCGGCATCGCCCCCCTCGGCCGGGATATCGCTTTCATCGCCAGCCAGCACATTGCGGAAGCGAACGTCGTCACCGCCGTGCAGTTGGACCAGGTTGGCCGCCTTGAGTGTGCCGTCGGCATCCGGGTCGAGCTGGCCGTGGCTCTGCTCGCCGGTGGTGATAACGCGCAGTTCGGTCGCCGCGGTACCGAATTCGATGGCGGCGCTTTCGGCAAAAACGTCGATGCTGCTGTCGCCCGAGGTCATGTTGATAGCCGAGAAGCGGCCGTCAAGGTCGTCGACCAGGATCCGGTCACGGGCGACGACATTATCCAGGCTCACGTCGGCATCGCCGTCGATGATCTGCTCGCCGCTGAGCGTGCTGACGCTGCCGCCGTTGACGTCGCGCAGGAAGTGCAGGTAGATGTTGCCCTGATCGCTGGAGGCGTCGATGGTTCCCACCGCCACACGCATCGGATCGGCCGACTCACCGATATCCAGCTGCGCGTTCAGGGTGGCGTTGCCGACGACATCCAGTGCCGCGTCGTCGATGGTCCTGATGGTGCGGGCGTCCACGCCGGCATCGCCCTCGACGCGAATCTCCCCATGGTAGGTGACGTCGCGGACGTCGGCGATGTCGTAGTCGCCGTCGATGGTGCTGTCGCCGAGGCGCAGGTCGCCGTCGACCAGGAACGGGCCCTGCTCGGCGCCCAGCCACACATTGCCGCCGGCGAGAATGCTCACCAGGCCGCTGCCGCTGGTCAGTTCCATATTGACGCGCTGATCTGCGGCACCGATGTCGCCGCCGACATCCAGATTGACGATGGCCGAGGCGATGGTTTCACCGAACTCCCGCGCGGCAATGAGAGAACCGCCGTTGACCGTGAGATTGGCACTGTCCAGGGCGCGAATGCGGTCCAGCATCAGATTGCCCTGGTTGATCAGGTGCAGAGCTCCGTCGGTGCGCACGGTCAGTTCGCCGTCGATGTCGGTCATCAGCGGCGCGGCGGCGGTGCCCACGTATTCCTGGGAGGCCTCCAGGATGACCCGGTTGCCCCAGAGCACGGTGTCGCCGGGGTTCCCGGTTTCGATGGCCCCGTTGGTGCCGATGCGCACGGCATCGCCCTGTACGTTGAACAGGCGGATGTTGTCCGTGCTGCCCAGGAAAATATCCTCCTGGGCGAGCACGCTGGCGTGGCCGGTGATGTCCAGATCCACATCCTCGATACGGCGGATGCGGATGATCTCCAAATCGTCGTCGTCGAAGGAGATGTCGTCGAACTCGGCGGTGCTGAGCGCGATCAGCTCATCTTCGGTAAGGCTGCGCAGGCCGCCGGAGAGGTCGATGACCATATCCTCGTCCAGTGTCCGGCCCACCTTGTTCGCCACCAGGGTGACGTTGGCGCCGATGATGTTCGGCGCCTCGATGGACGTCGAAGTGTTGGTGGTGCGGTTGAACAGACCCTGGGAGATGGAGAACCTGAGCTGATCCTCGGTCCACTGATAACCGGCGGAGATGTCGTCGATCTCGGCCTGGCTCAGGGTGTAGCTGAAGTTGTCGTCGTAGTCGCCGAGGCCGCCGAAGCGGGCATGCAGATCCTCCAGCTCCTGCAGCCGGTTGGCCTCGAAGTCGGTGATCTGCTGTTCCGTCCAGCCATTGACGTCGCGGTAGTAATCCTTCTCGAAGTCGGCGAGCTGTGCCTGGGTCGCGGGGTCGTAATCGTCGGCGACGAAGTTGCCTTCGCTGTCCACATCCAGCCCGCGCAGCCGCCAATAGTGCTTGTAGGCGGCGGTGCCGGCATTGGCCTGCGCCTCAAGCTCACGGTCCAGGGCGTCGTTGGCGTCGTCGCCGGTCAGGCCCATGTCGGCCCACAGGTTGCGCAGATCGCCGATGGCGCGTTCGTCGCGCTGCTCCTCGGTGTTCGCATCGACGATGTCGCCGTCGTCGACCACCACGGTGACGTTGCTGGCGTTGGCGTTGATCTGATTGATACGCAGATCGCCGCTGAGCTCGCGCACGTGCACGCCCTGCTGGGCCTCGGCATTGAACAGCCCGGCATCGCCGGCACCGGAGTCGATGTTCACCAGCGCGTTCATGGCGGCGCCGCCGATGCCGCCCTGGCGGGCGCTGAGGCTGATCTGGTTGCCGCTGATGCGGTGGCCCGCGCCGGTGCCCAGAATAGCGTTCTGGGTATCCAGAGTGACGTTACCGGTGCCGGTATCGATCACGCCGACATTGATATCGCCCTGGACACCGTAAAGATTGATGTCGCCGGACGCGGTAACGGCGTCCACGGCGCCGGTGGCCTGAATGCGCAAGGCATTATCGGCACCAATGCCCTGCACGGCTTCCAGGCTCAGATTGTCCGCGACGGTGATGGCCGATTCGCTGGCCTGGTTGATGCTCTTGCCGCTGATGGAGACATCGCCGGTGGGGTTGAGCACCGAGCCGGCCAGGATCACGCGGCCGGCGGAGTCGACATCGATGGTGCCGGTGTCGAAGCCGATGAACTCGATCGGGATATCGTAGTCGGCCTGAACCCCGTTACGGAAGATCTCCTTGGCACCGTAGGTCGTGGTCACTTTTTGCCACTGACGGGTTTCCACGCAGACGATGACCCTGGTCTCGCAGGTGGTCCAGTTGTGGTAATCCACTTCGACGCTGTCGGCGTCGATGGTGTAACTGTCGGACCAGGTGCGCACGGTGTCGGACGGCTCGCCGTCGCGATCGGCGCGGGACAGCATCAGGTTGCGCCAGACGTATTCGGCATCGTCAATGGGCTGCACATCGCCGGATGTCTCGCTGCGTGAATACAGGTTTCCGCTGCCGCTGGGAATAAAGCCGATAGCGGTGTCGGAGTAGTAGGTCTCGACGATGGTGATTTCGCTGGTCTCGCCGGTGAGCCACACATAGTCCAGGCCGGAGCGGGTTTCGTAGTGCGTGGTGCGCGCCGTCGTGCCGTCGACATTGCCGACCAGGTAGTCGCCGTTGCGGCGGATATCCTTGTAGCGGCCGACATAGGTCTGGATGCTGTCGCCGACGCGGGTGTAGATGGTCGACCACAGCTCGCCGTCATCCTCGTTGCCGTAACGCCCGGTATCGTTCAGGCGCAGGGTGCCTTCGATATCGTTGCCGACGTCGATGCCGACGATGCGCAGATCCTCACCGGTCTGGTTATCGACCGCTACGCGGCCGTAACCATCGACCACCTCGAGCTTGCCGCCGCCGGTATTCATGATCTTGCCGGTGAGTTCCATGTAGCCGCCGCGGACGTCGACCATGTCCAGCACGAGGGCTTCATCGCCCGGCGTAAAGTCGTAGGAGAAGCCGATGGTGCCGGTGGACGGCGTCGCGCTGCGGATGCCGACGATGGGGCCGCTGGTTTCACCATTCTCGTACTTGACGCGCGCGGCGGCGATAGCGTCGAGCACGCTACTGTCGATGACCACCGCCCAGTCCGGGATGCCGCTGCGCATCAGGCCGTTGATGTTCAGATAGCGCGCACTGGCAACGATGTTGTTGCCGACGATGACGAACGGATCCGTCTCCGGTGGCGCGCTGCTGCGCGGATCGCCGCCGATGTGGCGGAAACCGTCCCGGTAGGCGAGGATGAAATCGCGGCCGGCGCTCAGCGCCACCGTGTTGGCGCGGATATCGCCCTCCGCGTAGACACTGCCGTAGGCGGCCTCCACCGTCACCGAACCGCGCAGATTGGTGATGTCGCCCTGGATGAAGATATCCGGATTCAGTGGCCGGTCAGCGCTGCCCTGGGACACCCAGGTGGCGGGATTCCAGGTGTTGCTGACGGTAATGGCCGGCGACGGCGAGTTCTCCGCCGTGTTTACCTCGCTGAACGTCGCCACGGCACCGACGCGGTTGCGGGCATTGATGTCGGCAACGCTGTTGACCAGGCCACCGTTCAGGGTGATCTGCCCGCCTTCATCGTTGGGAATCAGCAGATCGGACACCTGCAGGAAGGCCGGCGTCTCGTTAAGGATATCGATGGTGGCGTCGCCCGGCGCATCAAGGGTGCCGGCGCCGACCAGTGCCTGCGCCGTGATCTTGACATTGCCGGGGCGGGCGATGATGGGATCGACCTCCACCAGCACGATGGGGAATTCGCGCGGCAGGTTGATGCGCCGCTCGCCTTCGACATAGAAGGTGTAGTCGTCCTCTTCGTAGCCGGCCTCTTTGGCCAGCTCCTCGAGCTGCATTTCGAGGATGTTGATCTCGGCCCGGAACGCGGCCTCCTCGGTCTCGCCGCCCTTGTAGTTGCTCAGGTAGGTATACAGCGTTTCCAGCCGCGCCTGGATGGTGTCGCTCAGGGAAGAGTCCACCACCCGGTAGCTGACGCCCTCGCTCTTTTCGTCGTCGCTGACGAAGGGCACGATCACCGGGTTGCCGAATTCGTCCAGCACCACGTTGCCGGAGTCGTCGAGCAGCTCCTCGGTATCCAGTTCCTTGATGTGAAGCAGCTGGTTACTGCGTATGCCCGAACGCACGTCGCCGTTAACGGCCACAGTCAGGTTGGCGGCACTGCTGGTCTCGCCGGCGGTGATATCGAGCGACACCTCGCCAGCGCCGACCAGGCTGCCGACACCGTTTACCACGGATTCCGCGGCCGCGCGGTAGAGATCCTTGCCTACGCCTCTGGCGTACAGACGCAGCTGGCCTTCCGCGGTATAGAGGTGGACATCCTTGACCGCACCGAGATCGGCGCCGTTACCGACGGTGATGGTATTGGTCTGGCTGACGTTGGAGAACGCATCCGGATCGGTTTCCACCGGAAAGGCGGTTTTGTTCCAGAGATCGGTTCTGGTGTTCAGATCGAACAGGCTGCGGCGGTCGCTGAGGTTGCGGCCCGCATGCAGCCGCAGGAAGCCAAGCGCCTCCATGGTGGCGCTGTCGCCCACGGTAACCGTGTGCTGGGCGTTCATGTCCACCCGGCTGACGCCCTGGGCGGCGCCCGCCGCGCCGTAGGTCTTGACGTCGGTATTGGCGCTGATGGTGGCGTCGGTATACGTGGCCAGGATGATGTCGCCCACCGATGCCAGATTGGCGCCGGCGCCGATCGTCACGGCGGCGATGGCGCTGCTGACCCGGAGCTCCGATTCACCTCTGGCGATGGCGATGGCGCCGCCCGCATCGAGCTTCACCCGATCCCAGAGCTGGTAGATATTCTCCGCCAGCACGGTGAGGTTCTCGGGGTCGCGCCAGTCGCCCACTACCTTGACGTCGGCGCCGGCGGCGACCTCCGCCCGGGTATTGAAGCTGATATCCGACTTGCTGCTCGCCGCCGCGCCGTTGAATGCGCCGCCGGATCCGGAATTGACGTTCTGGCCGCTGATCTCGGGCTTCACTGCCGATGACCGCGCCTTCATGTCGAACTTGCCGGCGGATATATCGGCGTCGCCGCCCACGCGTGCCAGTACGTTCGCATTCACCTGGTTATCGGCCCAGGCGCCGCTCATGCCCACCAGGGAGGCCTGGGTACTGTCGACGCCGGCATTGAAATCGCTGGTATGGAAGGCGGTCACCCCGACCTCCCCGGCCCATAGTTCCTTGCCGTGACCGCCACCCTGCAGGTGTGCCTCGGTGGTGCTGTTGTCGCCCGTCCGGGCCGTGGAAGCGGCACCGGCAATGATGCCGCCGCTGCCGGCGGTGGAACTGGCACGGTTACGGGTTTCGCTGATGGCCTGTACGGCGACGCTGGCTGCCTGCACCGTCACCAGACCGTCTTCATCGGTTTCGTAACCCAGGCTGCCGTCCAGCCGCGCGATGGTGATGCCGCCCGCCTGGGCGGTGGCGACATTGGCACCCACGGCCAGGGCGCCGAAGGCATAGCCGTCGGCCTCGGCATACTGGGAGGTCCGCCCGCGCGCCGTGACCGACACCGCACCCGTGGCGTTGATGATGACGTTGCTGCCCACCAGGGCGCGGGTTTCGGTCAGATTGCGGGCGTCCGCCTCGGTGGAGTTGATGCCGGCCAACAGACCGCCGGAAACCCCCAATGCTTCGGCGGAGACGGTGTCCCAGGCGCCGCGGTCGCTACGTGCGAGCAAGGTCACGTTGGTGCCCTCGAGCAGCGCATTGCCGTCCACGTTCACCCGGTTGTCGGTGCGTGCCTCGGCAAGCACGACGTTGGCACCGATGCTGATGCCGCCGGCGACGCTGGCGGTCAGCGCACTGGCGCTGAGCCGCGGCATGGCCAGTGTGGTCAGGTTCAGGTTGTTGCCGGCCTTGAGCTTGGCGCCGCCATCGACCTGCAGGGTGACCTTGGTCTTGTCCAGGGCGTCGATGCCGGCACCGACGCCGGAGCCCAGCAGGCCGCCGGCGGCGACCTGACCTTCAACGTTGCTGTGGCCGTTGGCAGTCGCGGTGGCGTCGAGGTTCGCGCCGCTGATGTCGGCATCGCTCTGGAAGGTCGTGGCCACCTCGCTTTCGCGGTCCGACAGCGACACCACCACGCCTACGGCCAGCGCGCCGAGCGCCGCCCCCAGGCCGGAGATCTCTACCGTGGCGGACTCCGTGGCGGTCGCGTTCAGATTGCCGCCGAGGGTGATAGTCCCACCAAGCAGCGTGGCGACGTTGGCGTTGTACTGGCCCACCGCCACCGCCGCGCCGACGCCGACCAGGCCGGCGCCACCGGCAATGGCATCGACTTCCACGGCCTTGCCGCCGGCGGCATCCCGCGCCAGCGAGTCGACGGTAAGGGAGGAGGCATGCATGGTGACCGGCGTCACCTGTGCACCGACATTGCTGTTCACCTGCGTGACGGCGACGGAACCGCCGAAGCCAACCAGGCCGGCGGCAGCGGACAATGCCAGGTTGCTGGTGGCGGTCTCATCGGTGGCGCTGACAGTGACATGGCGGGCATCGACGGTGCCGCCGCCGATGGTGGCGGAGGTGCTGTCCACCGCGTCGCCGTAAATGCTGTCGTGGACACTGAAGGTGGAGCGGCTGCGCACATCGTCGTCACCGTCGACCAGGCCGTTGCTGCGGTCCGCCTGCTCGCCGCCCTCGCCTTCGCCGGTCAGGTGATCGGTGCTGGCAAAGTCGTCGGACTTGCCGACCCAGTTGCCGTCGCCCTGCAGATCGTTATTGAGATCGCCGTCGGTATCGTCACCGAGATCGTTGTTCAGTTCATCGCCGAACAGCAGCACGCTGACGGCACCGCTGATGGCGACGCCGGAGAAGGCCACCGACGCCAGGTAGGTTTCCAGATCCACCTTGCCGTTGCGCCTGGCCTGGACGCTGACGTCCAGCGCGTCCACGTCGCTGTTGAGGATGCTGGCCTCGGTATTACTCTTCACCGAGGCGATGGTGACACCGAGCGCGGCGGACCCGCCCACGCTGAACGCGGCACCGCCGGCCCGGGCGCCCATGTCCAGGGTATCGGTGGCGGTGACATCGAGATTGCCGTCAGCATCGACCCTGGCATTGTCGACCGTTGCCAGGGTGTCGTTGGCGACGATCAGCGTCGACACAGCGCCGACCACGGCCACACCGCCGGCCGCGGCAGCGGCCACCACGGAGTCGATGGCGGTGGTGTTGTCGGCATCGACGATGACGTTGCCGTCGGCGAACACACCGTTGTCACCGCCGATGGTGTCGGCGATGCGCGCGGTGGTGACGTTCTCGCTGGCGGCGATGGCGAAGCCGCCGGTACCGGCGCCGCCGAGCGAGGCCGAGAAGCCCACGGAAATGAGCTGCTGGATGCTGTCGCTGAGCGCGGATACGCGAACGTTGCCTGCTTCGACCCGTGTATCGCCGGTGATCTCGGCGGTGGTCTCGCCCTCGAAGAAGGTCACGCCACCGGTGGCGGTGGCGCCGGCATAGGTGCCGACGGCCAGGCCCGCGGCCACGCCCAGCAGGTTGCGGGTGGAGACGGCGTCAACGTTGAGATCGCCGCCGGTATGGACGCTGGCGTTGTTGACGATGGCCTCGGCCTTGCCGTCGAACACATCGGTGGTCACCGCGGCGGTGCCGCCGACGCTGCCGGCGGCGATGCCCAGCACCACGCTGGTGCCGTAGCTGTGGTGGCCGGCGACGACGTTGACGTCGTCGTTGGGACGGCGATCAGCCTGTCGGCCGACCGTGGCGCCGTCGATCACGGCGCGGGTTTCGCCGGCCATGACCGTGGTGTTGATAGTGCCCGCCAGCGCCGTGCCGCCGCCGACAAAGTCCACGTTCAGGGCGCCGGTGGCGACCCCGGCGTCGGCCTGCTGCAGGGATAACGCATCCACGGCAACGCCGGTCACCTGACGCGTTTCGGGGGTCAGGGTGGGCGTGTCGTAGACGGCGAAGTCCTCCGCCTCGGGCGCTTCCTCCGCCGCACCCTCGTCCGATTCGGCACCGCCGAAGATGCTGGCGAATGGATTGCCGCTCGGCGGATTGGCGAGATTGCCGGTGCCGACGTCCATGAAGTCGGTGGCGTCCTCGGCCAGCGCGACCACCACGGTGTCGCTGCCGGTGATGGCGGCTTCTGTCAGGCCCTCCATCTGGTTGACGGTGACCGCGCCGGCGCCGCCGAGGCCGGGGCCGGCGAAGCTCACCGCACCGGCGACCACGCTGATCAGATCCTTGCTGCGCGCAAACACGCCGACGTTGTTGTCGGCCAGCACATCGGCGCCGCCGGTGATGCGGGAATGCACCCGGCTCTTGACCGTGCTCACCGTCACCGAACCGGACAGGGCCACATTACCGGCAGCGGATGCACCCACGGCGACGGTGCCGATGTCGGTATCGGAGAGCGCGGTCACCATGACGTTGCGGCCGTGAATCCGCCGGTCCGCACCGCCACCGTCGATCTCGGCGATGATGTCGTTGTCCATGGTGTTGACGGTCAGGGCGCCGGCTATACCGACCGAACCGCCTCCCTGCAGGGATGCGGCGAATGTGCGAATGGAAGAATTGTCGCTGGCACCCACCAACACATCGGCGGTACCGCCTTCCAGGCCGGTGTCGTACATGCGCGCGGTGACATCGGATTCAAAGCTGCCGGTGGCCGCGCCGGCACCCACGGCGACCGTGCCGGCGGCGCCGCCGGAAACACCGAAAGTCCAGATTTCGCCGGTCGTGGTGGCCAGTACGTCGACGCTGCTGTCGACGGTCAATTCGCTGTCGCGCACCTCGGCCAGATAGTCATTGCCGATCAGGTTGACGGCCACGCTGGCGCCCACGGCGACGGTACCGCCGCCCTTGATGTCACCGGACAGGGACCAGATCCGCGCGCTGTCGCCGCCGCTGGCGTCCCCCGCCTCTACGCGCAGGGTGTCCGAGGTGATGTCGGCGTCGTCGACGGTGGCGTGCACGGTCTGTGACATGGCGTTGATGTTCACGGAACCGGCAATGGCCACCGTTCCCGCCCCCGCACCGGAGATGGCGGCACTGTATATGGAGGAGGTACTGGCGGCGTCCACGGCCACGTCGCCGCCGGTCACGGTGAGATCCGCGTTGGCAACACCGGCATGGGTGGTGGTGCCGATGCCGTTGTAGCCGATGGAGATGCCGATACCGGCCTTGCCGGAGAATGCGACGCTGCCGGCCAGGGCATAGACGTCGGCTTCCTTGAGCGCCACGACGTCGACACTGTCCGCCGTGATGACGGTGCGCTGTTCGGCTTCATCACCGATGGACGCCAGCGCGCTGCTGCCGATCTCGTTCACGGTGGCCGAACCGGTCAGGGCAAACTTGCCGGAACCGCTGGCGCCCACGGCCAGGCCCACCACCACGGCACTGTCCGCCGCCTTTACATGAACGTTGCCGGCGGCATTGATCCCGGCATCGACAATGCTGGCGGTATAGGTGCTGTCGATGAAGTTACCGACGAAGGAGACGCCTGCCGCGGCCTGGCTGCTGGCGGAGATGGTGCCGGCGATACCCACAACCGTCTCGCCCTGGATATCCGGGGCGGCGATGTCGGTGTCCTCGGTCTCGTAGTCCTCGCCCGGATCGTTGCCTTCACCGGTGGTGCCGGATTCCGCGGCCGGCGGCTCGTCGCTGGGGTTCATCAGCTCGGAATCGTCGAGATCGAAGTCCACCTCGGAATCGGCCTCGCGGCCAGCCACCAGGTCGTCCAGCCGATCGACGCCGGTGGTGCCGGCGGCGGTCACCGACACCGAGCCCACTTCGTCGGTGGTGCCGATTTCGGCGCCGCCCCTGATGGTGGCAGTGATTTCGTTGTCGACCTTGTGGAACACGGCGGAGCCGTTGAAGGCCAGGCCGCTGCTGCTGGTGGACACGCTGACGGATCCCGCGCCGCCGAGTACCTGCGTACCGGACAGGGCCTGCACGATCACGCTATCGGCGCCGTCCACCCGCGTGCCGTCGATTTCCGCGCTGAGCGTGTTGCTCACCAGCCCCAGCGACAGCGCCGCGCCCACCGACGTCTTGCTGCTGACGGCAATGGCACCACCGCCATTGGCCATGCGCGTGCGGTCGTAGGCGGTCACCAGCAGATCGCCGTCCATGTCGATGGAGCCGCCGCTGATCCGGGCCCTTGTGGTGTTACCGACGTAGCCGACGGAGCCGGCAAGGGCGATGGAGGTGCCCTGATCGGTCCCGGCGGTGACGGCCATGCCCAGGCCGACGGCAATGAGATCACCGGCGGTCAGTGCCTCCACCGCAACATCGCCGGCATCGGTAATGGTGGTATCCACCAGGCCGGCATGGGTGGTGTTCCGGAGATGGTTCAGCGCCAGCACACCGGCAATGGCTGTACCGCTGCCGCCGCCGCTGCCGGCCCGCACCAGGGCGCCGGCGCCGGCAACCGCGATCATGTCGGCATCGGTGATGCCGAGCACGTTGATATCGACGCCGTCGGCGCCGTCGATCAGGTGGATGGTGGCGTCGTTGATTTCCGCCGTGGTGCTCAGGTCGCCGAGCGTCACGGTGGCCGCGCCGGCCACCGCCACCTTGGCGCCGCCCTTTTGGTTCTTGCCGCCGTCATTGCCGTCGGAGGGCGGGCCTTCCGAGCCGCCGTCGATCTGGTCCTGGGATTTGTTCAGATTGCCTTCATCGCCGGCCGCCTGGTCCTGCACGGCGACGGTCTCGCTATCCGCGTCGGCGGTGCGCTCGTCGGTGCGTTCGGTGGTCTGCTCGTTGAGACCCGTCTTTTCGGCCTCCGAGGATTTCGCCGCCTCGGCACCGGCCACGGCGCCGCTGCCGACGACGCCGCCGGTGCGCGCCCTGACGTTGAGATCGGCGGTGGTGATCGAGCCGGCAGTGCCGGCGGTGGTTTCGCCCTCGACGGCCTCGTCGCTGTTGTCGCCGATCCAGGCGCGGGTGCCGGCCTGCAGATCGTTCACCGCCACGGCGATGCCGACACCAACGTTCTCACCCCGGGCCAGCGCGCCGGACAGGCTCCAGACCGAGAGGTCCTGATTGGCCCGCACGGCCAAGCTGTCGGCGGTGATATCCGCGGTATTGCTGATGGACGCGTGCGTCTCCCCACCGATTCGCGTAACCGTGACCATGCCCACGCCGGTGATGCTGGCACCGCCGCCGGAGCCGGGGGTGATCGCCACCACCTGGTCAAGGCGGTCCGCCGACACGCGCAGGGAATCGGCGTCCACGGTGACGTCGGCACCCAGCCCGGCGCGCACCTTGCCGTCGCGGTCCACCCAGTTGAATGCGCCGCCCACCAGTACGCCGCCCTCGGCTGAGCTCGCGCTGAGGTCGAACAGCGAGTTGATATTGCCGGCCACTTCCAGGCTGCGGGTCTCGCCGCGGGCGGTTACATCGGCGGCGGCATCCCAGTCCAGACTGATATCGTCGTTGAGATCGGTGCTCCAGCCGTCGGCGGCGACGGTGTCGGTGGCCGTCAGCGTGCTGCCGGCGCCCACCCAGGCGGTGGCGTCATTGTCGAGCTGGGCGTAGTTCACCGAGCCGCCGAAACCGAAGCCCTCACCCTGCACGTTTACGGTGGCGCTGGCGTAGCCGCGCATGGCGGCCTTGAGCTTGTCCAGCAGCGGGGTTTCGTCGTTGTCCTTGAACTCGGCGTAGATGTCCTCGATGTCCAGGAACTGGCCCCAGGACAGGTCCGAGCTCATGGGCATGGCGACGTCGGCGCCGATGCCGATGCGCCCGCCGCTGATGGTCACGCCCTCGCCGACGATGGCGGCGGCGCTGTTGTGGTGGAAGCCGAGCGCCACGGCGGCGCTGACGGCAATACCGGTGGCGCCGTCCTTGACGGTGGATTCGGCACCGGCGGTGGCGTGGGTCTGCACGCCGCCGTCACGCAGGTAGCCGGCCAGCACGACGTCTCCGGCGGAGGTGGTGATGGACGTGTCGTCTTCCACCCGCACGTCGGCGGATTGCTCGACAACGGCCAGGCCCAGCGCGGCGGCAAACTTGAGGTTGGTACCGGCACTCTGTTCGCCGTCGCCCGGGGTGGGGTCTTCACCCTGGGCGGACTTTTCCTCTACATCGTCGGCCTTGTTTTTCTGACGCTTGGCGACAAAATCGGTGGTGCCTCCGGCGGGTTCGCTATCGGAAACCTCGACAGGCTCTTCGCCTTCCCCGGTGACATTGCCGTCGTCGGTCTCGCCTTCATCGCCGGCGTCGGCCTCGGCCACGCTGGTGCCCGCCTTCACTTTGCTGCCGGTGGTCTCGCTGATGCCGAAGGCGAGCACATCGCCGGCGGATTCGATGGTCCCTCCGACCCGCACCAGCGCATCCATACCCACTTCGGCAATGGCCGCGGCGATGCCCAGGCCAATACCCCCCTTGGCGGAGGCTTCGGCTTCGGTCAGGTAGCTGTTGGTGTTGTGCGCGGCCACGGTGACCGAACCGGCATCGGTTTTCGCCGCCAGCAACGACCCTTCGGTTACGCCGGTGATGCCGGTGTACGCGACGGTTGCCGCGATACCGATTTCCCCGCCCGCGGACATGCTGCTGGTGACCAGGGTCACGCCCTCGGTCTCGCCCACGGCGGAGACTGAAACGGCGCCGTCCACATCAACTACGGCACCCTCGCCAATCCCGGCTCGGGATTCACCGTCGAACAGGGCCAGAGCCACGGCCACGCCAAGGCCGACCGCGCCGCCGGACTCGCCCTTCAGGTCCGCCACGGTGACCAGGGAATCACGCCGGATGGCAACCAGGTTGACACTGCCGACCCCCAGGCCGGTGCCGCCGCCAGGGCCGCTCTTGAGCAGTTGGGCGTCGTCGCCGACCCTGGCCTTGGCGCTGGTGCGGCGGCTGTGCCAGTTGACGCCGCCGCCGAGACCGACGCCGTCGGATGATCCGCCGCCACCGACCAGGGTGATGGCACTGAGGTCGGCCACCGCGCGGACATCCGCCACCGCGTCCCAGTCCAGTACGTCGCCGCCGCCAAGATCGGTGTTCCAGGGTTCGTCGTCGCCGGTGAGGGTGACCATGGCGCGCTCGCCCACGGAGGCTTCGACCCCGGAGTCCATCATCAATACGCTGACCGCGCCGGCCACGCCCACCGTGCCGGAACCGCCCGTCTCGGAGCCGGCCCAGGAGCTGAGCCAGGTCTCAAGGTCGGCACCATCGGCGGCCAGATCGGCACGTGAGCCGGGAGCACCGTCATCGCCCCAGTCCACCGCGGTCGGCATGGCGTAATCGGCGAGCAGGCCGAGCCGTGCGGCCTCGATCGCGGCATCGTCACCGATGCGCGCGGACACGGTGGTCCTGATATTGGCGAAGGCCACGGCGGCACTGATCCCCACCACGCCGCCCGCATTCTCGGTATTGGCGACAGCGGAGCTGACGGCCTGATTGGCGAAGCCGGCCAGTTCGCGACGGGCCGCCACGGTCACGTTGCCGCCCGCGGTAATGTGGGTATCGGCACCGGCATTGGTGCGGTTGTCTTCACCGTCGAGGGCGTTGTCCAGCACCAGCGCCTCGGTGACATCGGTCAGCCAGGTCAGCGCGATGGCGGCGCCGAAACTGAGCGGGAATCCGCCGCCGGCCTCGGAGCCGGGCGCGGACTCCTTGGTATTCTCGTCCTCGACATCGGTGACTTCGACATCCTTTGAGTCCTCCGACGCATCACCCACCAGGCCTTCGAGGAAACTGGTCCAGTCGTCGCTGGCGTCGTCCGCGGTGTCGTCGCCGGTATCATCCGCCGGGGCGCTGCCCACCCCGACTCTGGCGCGGGTAACCGCGGTGGACACATCGGAGTCCGCAGTGACGGTGATGTCGTCGTCGACGTCCACCGTACCGCCCAGCAGCGCCAGGGTGGTGGTGTCAACGTCCAGCACGGCCGCGGCAATACCGACACCGCCATCGGCTTCGCCGGTGGCTTCGGCGGTGACGCTGTAGCTGTCGGTGGAGTTTGCATCCACGGACAACGACCCTGCCTTCAGCGCCACCGCGCCGTCACCCATCGGCCCCAGTACCGAGGCGGTGGTGGAAACGTCCACGAAACCCAGCGCCACGGTGCCGGCCACGGAGGCTATGCCGGTATCGTCGACCACGGTGGCGGCGGAGATATCCAGGGTGTTGTCGCTGCTCGCGGCGACATCCAGCGCACCGCCGACATCCACCACGGCGCCTTCGGCGAGGGTTGCCGAGGTGTCGCCGGCGAGCCGACCGAAGGCGGCGGAGACGCCGCCGTAACTGCCGGATGCGTCGGCGGCGGCAGTAGCACCGCGGGTGGCGCTGGCGCTGATGTCGAGGTCTTCGGTGGCGGTCAGGCTGGCGGTGGACGCCACATCCACGGTGGCGGTGGCATTGGCAATGGCCAGAGCGAAGTCGACATCCGGCAGCTGGTCGTAGCCGATCAGTTCCAGCGCGTCCCTGGTGCCGTCGATCAGCGTGTTGATGGTGCCGTCAAAGGTGGCGACGGCCTCGGCCCTGGCGGCGAGCAGGATATTGTCGGCACTGAGGGCGCCGCCGACGGTGACGGTGGCTTCCGCATTGGCGACGCCGTTCTGGCCGGTGGCGCTGTTGCTGGCAACGATCTCGATGACGCCGTCATCGAGTACGACGGCGTCGGCGATGTCGAGATCATCGGTGTTGACGGTTGCGTCGAACAGGGCGAGGTGGTCCTGGTCCACGGTGACGTCTATCTGCCCCTGGGCGGCGCCCACGCTGATGGCGGCGGCGCGCAGCCGGACCGAATGGCTGGCGTTGACACGGCCGTCGATGGTGATGGCGCCGTCGTCGGACAGCGGCACTTCACCCTTCAGCAGGTCCGAGACCAGGCCATCGTTGATGTTGCCCTCGGCGTCCAGCATCTGGTCCATGAACGCCTGGGTGGGCGTGGTCAGCAGCAGACTGCCGACGTTGACCACGCCGTTCGGACCGATGACCACGCCGTGCGGGTCGGCGAATACGACGTTGCCGCCAACCTGCCCCTGCATGAAGCTGTACAGATCGCCGTCGATAATGGCACGACTGTCATGGACGAGGTTGATCAGATGCCGGGTGTCACTCGGCAGGTGAAGATTGACGGTGTCGCCCTGGGCGAGCACGAAGTCGTGGAACGAGTTGAAGGCGCGGTTGCCGCGCCGGGTGCCAGTGTTTATATCAATGGTGTTGCCGTTGACATCCACCGTTGTCGCGGTGCGGCCATCCTTGACGATCTCGGTTGTGTCGGGAATTTCATAGGCGATTGCGCCACCGGGCAGGACGCCCATGGCCGCCATCAGCGCCAGCGATACGGGTGTTGGTCGGGGGGGAGCGCTGAACTTGAAAGGCCGAGCACCGGCGGTGGGCTTGGCGTTGCACGCGCGCGCGCCGGAAGAAGTGCGACTATCCATTCAATGTGCCCTGCCTGCTGAAAGCGACCAGGAGCCGATCATTTCCCTGATCTGCTCGCTTATTTTTGTGAACTCGATCTCATTATTTTTTTATCTCACCAAACTGCCTGATCTGTCGTCATCCGCCAACAGACTACGGTTCACCTCTTGTGAACCGGTGTTCACAAGAAAGCGTCCACATGGGGCTTCAGGGGTTGGCTTACGCGCCGGCGAACCCCCGCTCGGGTGAGCAGGGCGCCGGGACGGGAGGCTGCTTAGGCGTCGATGCGGTAACCGATGCCGTGCACGGTGAGGATGGTTCTCGGTTTGTGCGGGTTGGGTTCGAGTTTGCGGCGCAGTCGCCGTATCAGGGTATCCACTGTGCGCTCGCTGACATCCCTGGTATCCCGGGGGCTTGCGGCCTCCAGCAGGTACTCGCGCGTGACCGGCTGGCCGGCGTGCACCACCAGCGCGGCGAGAATGTTGAACTCCCCGGAGGTCAGCGAAAGGCGCTCGCCGTCGCGGTTGCGCAGTTCCCGCCGAACCAGGTCAACGCTGTAGTCCAGGAAATCATAGACCGGCAGCACCCTGGACTGACTATGTGCGCGGCGGCGCAGCACGCTGCGGACGCGGGCCAGGAACTCGCGCAGATTGATGGGCTTGGTCACATAGTCGTCGCCACCCAGTTCCAGAGCGGCAACCCGATCGAAATCATTGTCCCGAATGGTCGCAAAGATAATGCCGGCGTCGGTCTTGCGACGGACATCGAGGGCCAGGGTCAACCCATCCGTATCCGGCAATTCGATATCCAGCACCACCAGCGCCGGCTTCCAGACCTCAAGATTCGCCAGAAACTCACCACCGCTGCCCGCCTGCTCGACCGTATACCCCTGCTGTTCCAGATACGCGACCAGCAGATGCCTGGTTTCCGGTGAATCCTCCACCACGACAATCAATTCTTCCTTTCTGCTCACACTTCCCCCACTTCCATGGATTCGCCGTTATCTCCGGCATCTGTCAGCCGGCTCACCCATTCCTGAATCGCCGGCAATGCATCATTGAGTGCGCGCTGCAGCCCATCAACCGCCGCCACCATGTCGTCGGCATCGGCCTTGCGCACCGCGCGGGACGCACGCTCCACTGCATCGAAGCCGAAGTTGGCGGCTGCCCCCTCCAGCCGATGCGCCGCGGCGGCCAGCCCTTCCCGGTCACCGAGGGCCATGCTGTCGGTTACCCGGACCTGCTGGCCGATGAAGGTCTCCTCAAGCTGAAACATCAGCGTACGCAACCTTGTTCTGCCCACCACATCGAGGAGTTCGCAGAGGCGATCGGAATCCGGCCGCGCGGCTTGCCGCTCGGGTGCAATCGTAACATCCGTTTCCCGGCCGCGATTGCACAGGGCGTCCAGCTTGCGATACAGATCCGGCAGGCGGATGGGCTTGGGCGACACGGCATCGATACCGGCGGCCAGCCGGAACGCCGCATCCACCTCATCGGCGTTGGCGGTCAGGGCGATGACCGGCACCGCCTGGGCCATTGGATCCTGCAGTGCGCGGATGCGCCGGGTCGTCTCGACACCGTCCATGCCCTGCAGCCGAATGTCCATCAGCACCGCGTCGAATCGATTCCCGGCAAGCGCCTCGAGGGCCAATTCACCACTGCTGACCGGGGTAACCAGATGACCGTCCCGGCTCAGTAGTTCGCTGGTCATGACCCGGTTCACCGCCACATCCTCTACCAGCAGCAGGCGAAACGGGCCTGGTGCCTGCTGGGGCTTATGCGCGACGTCGGCCGGATCTCCCGCCGACAAGGCCAGGGTCAACTGGAAGCAGGACCCTTCACCGGGGCTGCTACGGGCCTCCAGCTCTCCCGCCAGCGCCTCGGCCAGACGCCGGACGATGAACAGCCCCAGACCGGCGCCGGCCTCGGCCGACGGATCATCCTGATAATACTCTTCGTAGATACGCTTAAGGCTCGCGGAGGTCATCCCCCGGCCGGTGTCCGCAACGGCGAAGGTGTAGCGATCATTCCCGCGTCGGGTAACGGTCAGGCTGATACGCCCCTGATCGGTGAACTTGACCGCGTTGCCAATCAGATTCATCAGAATCTGGCGTAGCTGCACCTGCCCCCCGAGCAACCATGGCGGCACACGTTCGTCGACATCCACCACAAGGTCGACACCCTTCTGGCTGGCCAATGGTTCCATCAGTTCCACCACCTCGTTCAGCAGATGCCGGGGCGAGAAATTCTCCTCCCTGACACGCAGCCGGCCGGCCTCGGCACGAGCCGACTCGAGTATGGCGTCCATTAGCTGGAGCAGGGAATGCCCGGCTCTGAGAATTGCCTGAACGCGCTTGCGCCTGTCGCCCCTGGTTTCCGCCTCCAGCAGCTGCAGATTGCCCAGCATGCCGTGCAGCGGCGTACGCAGCTCATGACTGAGCGAGGCCAGAAAATGGGATTTATGGCGCGCATCGGCTTCCGCGAAATCCCTGGCCTCGCGCATCGCCTCCTGAGCCCGAACAATGGCGTCGATATCGGTCTGCGTCCCGACCATCCTTACCGGTACGCCGCGGTCGTCACGTATGACCTGGCCTCGCACCGTCACCCAAAGCCAGTCGGCCTCGCGGGTCTGTATGCGGCAGTTGAACAGCAGCGGCATATCGCCACGTCGACCTTGCTCCATGACCGCATCCGCCATGCGCCGGTCGTCGGGGTGGATCACACTCAGCCAATCGGCGATGTGGCGGTGCATAATGTCCGGTGGCACCGCCTGGGGGTTGAAGCCCAGCATTGACCAGTAGCGGTCCGAGCAGGTCAGCCTGCCGATACGCAGATTGCGGTCCCAGATGCCCACCGCTCCACCCTCCGGCCCCAACTCGGCCACGCGCTGTGCGGTAACATCCTGGAACGTCGAAACATAGCCGCCCGTGGCGGTGGGGCGGCGACTGATTTCGATGACTTCTCCATTGGACAGGTGCAGGTCCGAATGCCCTGCCTGCATGGCGCCGGGCGGGGGCAGCAGTCCTGCCTCGCCATCATCCCCGGCCAATGCCGAGTTTCGCTCCGCCATCACCTCGCGCAGATGATCACGCGTACTGCCCTTGACCTCGCTTCGCGACAGACCGAACAACGCCAGAAATGCCTGATTGAACGCCACCACACGGCCCTGCCCATTGATGGCAAGCAATGCCGGCTCCATGCTCTCAAGCGTGGTGATCAGCAGATCGGACTGGCTGAGCAGATCCCGCGTGCGCGCGCTCACGGAGCGCTCCAGATTGCGATTGAGTGCGGCCAGCCGCGCATTGAGCAATTCGTTATCGGTCAGTGTGTCGAGCACCCGGCCGCCGAGCACAAACGCGTGGGCAGCCAGGAATACAAGCATACCGGGCGCGATCAGGTTAACCGTCTCCAGCACGCCGGCGTACAGCAGGGCGTCGTTAGACACCGCTGCCGCCATGACCGCGGTGCCCGCGGCAATGAGCCTGGCCCCGGGACGGCGCCTTCTCACCGCCACCACGACCCGCCAGACGAAGTAGGCCGCCATCACCATGACCACAAAAGCGACCGGTGACTGCAGTCGGGTAAAGTTCGGCACGCTCAGGGTCAGGCAGGCAGCCACCCCCGCCAGGCCGAAAGCCCCGATCAGCCACCCGGCGAACCGCTGCAGGTCATTCGGATACAGGCTACGCAGCAACAGGAAAACCAGCGGCCCGGTCAGGAAGACAGTCAGGTAGGCGACCCGCTGCGTGACCGACGAACCGGCACCGGGCACAAACTCCAGAAAGTGGGATACGGCGGCGATACGCAGTGCCACCACGCCCAGCAAGGCCGCCAGCCACAGCCCGCCGGCGACGCGTTTCCTGGGATACAGCGCGAGCAGATAGACAGCCAGCAGCAACAGCCCGCCAATGAGCGCGGCCATCAGCATGTCCGTCAGCCGCTGGCGCTGTTCCAGCCAGGCCTGATCGCCAATGACCACAACCTCGCGCAGGCCGCCGGCACCATGAAAATGGTTGGAGATGTGCAACGTCAGGGTGATTTCGGTATCGGACGAGGGTATCCGCACCAGCAGGGGCCTTGTATCCGGCACCTCGTTGCGTGCGTCGCCGGGCCGGCCCCGCTGCGCCAGGCGTTGCCCATTCGCATACACGGCGACCGCCGCCTGAAAGGATCTCAGGCGCAGCGCAAGCGGCCCGTCCGAGGCTGGCAGCCGCAGCCGGATCTCATACCAGGCCTCGCCGAAACGCGGCAGGCGCTCGCCGCCGGCAAGGGTCGCGGGCCAGGATTGGGGCACCGTGGCCGGTAACGGCGACGCCCCGGTGCTGCCCCGCCGTACGGTCCACCCCTCGCGGAGTTCGCGGGCGGGATCGGCACCCACATCCCATTCCGAAAGGTCCACCACTGGCGCGGGGGATTCGTCCCCATGGGCCAGCGGCGCCCCGACAAGCAGGACGATACAGACAATCAGCCGCGGCCAGTATCCGGACATGGATGCCTCGTCAGACAGGCGCTCCGCAGTGGTCGATCAAGGATTGATTGGAAGCCCCCCGACCTCATGTTAAACGGCTGCTCCTGTTCGAGCCAATGCGGATGCACATTGCACCCTCTGCCGGTTCAGCCGGCAAGGCTGTTCAATCGGCCGTTTCAAGCGGCGTGGTAACCGGCAGAGGCCTGAGTGACCCGGTGACGGCTAGCCAGGGCAGCGTGACCGCCCCGCACAGCAGAAACACCCCCCAGGTCCCACCCAGCCCCAGCACGACGCCGCCGAACAGGCCGCCGGCAAAGGCGCCGGCGAACTGGCAGGTGGAATAAACGCCCAGCGCGGTACCCTTGAACGAGGCCGGGGCGTAACGCGAGACCAGCGCCGGCAGGCTCGCCTCCAGGATATTGAAGGCCGCAAAATAGAGCCACAGCGGCACCAGGAACAGCCAGCCCGAATGCACGGTGGCGGCGAGCAGGAAGGTGGCCGCCACCAGTGCCGCCACCGCCAGCAAGGTGATCAGCCGCTGCGCGTGATAGCGTTCGCCGATAATGATGGCCGGCACCAGGCCCACCACCGACAGCAGCAGCACGGGCACGTAGACCTGCCAGTGCCGCTCCACCGGGAGTTCCAGCTGCGTAAGCAGTACCAGCGGCACGGCGATGAACGTCGCTGTCATGACGAAATGCAGGGTGAAGATGCCGGTATTCAGTCTCAGCAGATCACCATTGCGCAAGACCTCGCCGACATAAGCGGCAATCGGCCGCGCATCGGCCTGGCGCGGGCGGGACGGGGCATCGGGCACCACCAGGTAAAGTACCGCAATCGCCGCCAGCGCCAGCACCGCGGTGAACCAGAACAGGCCGCTCAGCCCATAGCCGGCGGCGATGACCGGCCCCAGCATCAACGCCGCCAGGAACGACAGGCCCACACTCATGCCGATGAAGGCCATCACCCGGGTCCGGTAGCGGGGCTCGGTCAGATCCGAGGCCAGTGCCATCACCGCCGCGGCGATGGCGCCGGCGCCCTGCAGGGCGCGGCCGGCGATGACGCCGAAAATATGATCGGACATGCCGGCCAGCACGCTGCCGGCGGCGAACACCAGCAACCCGAGCACGATCACCGGCTTGCGCCCGAAGCGGTCGGACGCGAAGCCCATGGGAATCTGCAGCAGCGCCTGGGTGAGCCCGTAAACACCGATAGCCAGGCCGATCAGGACGGGTGTGGCGCCCCCCAGCGCGGCACCGTAGATACTGAACACGGGCAGCACCAGAAACAGGCCGAACATACGCAGCCCGAAAATGGAGGCCAGCCCCGCGGTGGCCCGGCGTTCGAGTGATGTCATGCGTGCTCCAGAAAAGAAAAATCCGGATCGCATGTTACCACTGCACTACAAAACGTGGCGTTCTTGCGCGGAGTGGATGGAGCGCTAGCGCTGCGAGGAATTTCCCGGTACGCCCCGCCATCGTTGTACAATCACGGGTTGTCCTTTACCCGGAGCCCGCCGTCGCATGGATTTCATCAGCATCCGGGGTGCCCGCACCCATAATCTCAAGAACGTGGACGTGGAACTGCCCCGTGACCGGTTGATCGTGATTACCGGCCTGTCCGGGTCAGGCAAGTCCTCGCTGGCTTTCGACACCATCTATGCCGAAGGCCAGCGGCGTTACGTCGAGTCGCTGTCGGCCTACGCGCGGCAGTTTCTGTCGATGATGGAAAAGCCGGATGTGGACGATATCCAGGGCCTGTCGCCGGCAATCTCCATCGAGCAGAAGGCCACCTCGCACAACCCGCGCTCCACCGTCGGCACGGTCACCGAGATCCACGATTATCTGCGCCTGCTGTTCGCCCGCGCCGGCACGCCGCGGTGCCCGCAACACGGCGAGACGCTGGACGCGCGCACGGTCAGCGAGATGGTCGATCAGATCCTGGACCTGCCCGAGGGCAGCCGGCTGCTGCTGCTTGCGCCGGTGGTGGATACCCGCAAGGGTGAGCACGCCCATGCGCTGCGCGAGCTGCGCGCGCAGGGCTTCATCCGCGCCCGCATCGACGGCCTGGTCGTGGACCTCGACACCACTCCGGACCTGGACCCGAAGAAAGCGCATACGATCGACGCCGTGGTCGACCGCTTCAAGGTCCGCCCGGAACTTGCCGGTCGCCTGGCGGATTCCCTGGAAACCGCACTCAATCTCGGCGACGGCATCGTGCGCGTGGCCTGGATGGACGAGCCGCAGCGGCCCGAGTTGACCTTCTCGTCGCGCTACGCCTGCCCAGTCTGCGGCTACTCGCTGGCGGAGCTCGAACCGCGGCTGTTTTCGTTCAACAACCCCAAGGGCGCCTGCCCGTCCTGCGACGGCCTTGGAGTGAAGCAGTTCTTCGATCCCGCGCGCACCATCACCAGCGAGCATGTGAGCCTGGCCGGCGGTGCCATCCGCGGCTGGGACCGCCGCAATGCCTACTATTTCCAGATGATCCAGTCACTGGCCCGGCACTGCGGCTTTGACGTGGAAACACCGCTGATGGAACTGCCGGAGCGTGTGCGCGACGTGCTGCTTTACGGCAGCGGCGAGGAGGAGATCGTCTTCAGCTACATGAGTGCGGACGGCAAGGCCAGAAAACGCAGCCATCCGTTCGAGGGCATATTGCCCAATATGGAACGCCGCTACCGCGAGACCGAATCATCTATCGTGCGTGAAGAGCTGGCGAAGTACATCAGCGACCGTACCTGCCCGGACTGCGAGGGAACGCGGCTGAACGCGGCCGCCCGTAACGTCTTCATCGGCACCCATCGGCTGCCGGATATTGCCGTCCTGCCGGTTGCCGACAGTCTGCACTTCTTCGAGGGGCTGGCGTTACCCGGCGCCCGGGGCGACATCGCCAAGCCCATCGTCAAGGAAATCGGTAACCGCCTGCGCTTTCTGGTCAACGTCGGCCTCAATTACCTCAGCCTCGACCGCAGTGCCGACACGCTCTCCGGCGGCGAGGCTCAGCGCATCCGGCTCGCCAGCCAGATCGGCGCCGGCCTGGTCGGCGTGATGTACGTACTCGACGAACCGTCCATCGGCCTGCATCAACGCGACAACGAACGCCTGCTGGATACCCTTCGCCACCTGCGCAACATCGGCAATACCGTGATCGTGGTAGAGCACGACGAGGACGCCATCCGGGCCGCCGACCATGTGCTGGACATGGGCCCGGGCCCCGGCATCCACGGCGGCCAGGTGGTGGCCCAGGGCACACCGGCGGATATCGAGGCGCATGCCGAATCCCTCACCGGCCAGTATCTCTCCGGCCGGCGGCGGATTGCCGTGCCGGACCGGCGACACACGCCGGACCCGCAACGCATGGCCGTGATTCGCAATGCGCACGGCCACAACCTCAGAGGCGTGGACGTCGAAATCCCCGCCGGACTGCTGGTCTGCGTGACCGGCGTCTCCGGCTCCGGCAAGTCCACCCTGATCAACGACACTCTCTACCGCACCGCCGCCACGGTGCTGAACGGCGCGGCGGAGAAAAAGGCCGCCTGCGACGGCATCGACAATCTGACCCTGTTCGACAAGGTCGTGGACATCGACCAGAGCCCGATCGGCCGCACCCCGCGCTCCAATCCGGCGACCTACACGGGGCTGTTCACCCCCATTCGCGAGCTCATGGCCGGCACCCCGGAGGCGCGCTCACGCGGCTATGCGCCCGGACGCTTCAGCTTCAACGTCAAGGGCGGGCGCTGCGAGGCCTGCCAGGGTGACGGCGTGATCAAGGTGGAAATGCACTTTCTGCCGGACATCTACGTGCCCTGCGATGTCTGCAAGGGCCACCGTTACAACCGCGAAACCCTGGAAGTGAAGTACAAGGGCCTGAACATCCGCCAGATCCTGGAACTCACGGTGGAGGACGCGCTGCCATTTTTCGACGCTGTACCGGTACTCAAGCGCAAACTGGAAATGCTCATGGAAGTCGGGCTTTCCTACCTGCGCCTGGGCCAGAACGCCACCACGCTTTCCGGCGGCGAAGCCCAGCGCGTGAAGCTGGCCCGCGAGCTGTCCAAGCGGGAGACGGGCAACACGCTGTATATCCTGGATGAACCCACCACGGGGCTGCACTTTCACGATATCGACCAGTTGCTCGCCGTGCTTCACCGCCTGCGCGATCACGGCAATACCGTGGTGGTGATCGAGCACAATCTGGACGTGATCAAGACCGCCGACTGGATCATCGACCTCGGCCCCGAAGGTGGCACCGGCGGCGGCGGCGTCGTCGCCACCGGCACACCGGAGGAGGTCGCCGCACACCCGGACTCCCACACCGGCCACTACCTGGCACCATTACTGGGTGTGCGACCGGAAGCAAGGAAGGCCAAAGCCTGACCGCCAGGCGCCCCACAATAACGATACATAAAAGCTATTGTTGGAAAACAAACAATCAATTTTACCTACCTCTGCCCCTGCTCTATGGTGAACCTGGTTGAAATTCCCTTGTCGCAATAACGAAACACGAGGAGAACCATCATGAGCACCAGAAAAACGATGACCAATGCTGCCGGCGCCCCTGTCGCCGACAACCAGAATTCGAAAACCGCCGGCCCGCGCGGGCCGCTGCTCATGGAAGACTTTCACCTGCTCGAGCGCATGGCGCATTTCAACCGCGAGCGCATTCCGGAGCGCGTGGTGCACGCCAAGGGCGCCGGCGCCTTCGGTACGTTCCGGGTCACCAACGACATGACCAGGTACACCCGCGCGAGCATTTTCTCCAGGGTCGGCAAGGAAACCCCGCTGGCAATCCGCTTCTCCACCGTCGCCGGCGAGCGCGGTTCGGCGGATTCCGTGCGCGACCCTCGCGGATTCGCGCTGAAGTTCTATACCGATGAAGGCAACTGGGACCTGGTGGGCAACAACACACCGATCTTCTTCATCCGCGATCCGCTGAAGTTCTCCGACTTCATCCACTCCCAGAAGCGGGATCCGCGCACCGGCATGCGCTCCAACACCATGCAGTGGGATTTCTGGAGCCTGTCCCCGGAATCACTGCACCAGGTGATCTGGCTGATGGGCGACCGCGGCCTGCCCGCGAGCCTGCGCAACATGGACGGCTTCGGCTCCCACACCTACAGCGTCTGGAACAACGACGGCGAGCGTTTCTGGGTGAAGTTCCACTTCAAGACCCAACAGGGCATCAAGTGCCTGACCGAAGCCCAGGGCCAGAAGATCGCCGGCGAGAACCCGGACTACCACACCCTGGACCTGTTCCAGGCCATTGAAGACGGCGAATACCCGAAGTGGAAGCTGTTCGTGCAGGTCATGCCGGAGAAGGACGCGGAAACCTACAAGCACAACCCCTTTGACCTCACCAAGGTGTGGAACTACAAGGACTACCCGCTGATCGAAGTCGGCGAGATGGAACTCAACCGTAACCCGGAGAATTATTTCGCCGAGGTGGAACAGGCCGCATACGAGCCCTCCAACGTAGTGCCCGGCATCGGTCACTCGCCCGACAAGATGCTGCAGGCGCGGATCATGTCCTATGCGGACGCGCACCGGTACCGGCTGGGCGTCAACTACGCGCACATTCCGGTCAACCAGGCACGGGTGCCGGTGAACACCTACCACCGCGACGGCTTCATGCGTACCGACGGCAACGGCGGCCGACAGGTCAACTATGAGCCGAACAGCTTCGACGGCCCGGTGGAAGACCCCTCCGTCAAGGAGCCGCCGCTGCGCATCGACGGCGATGCCGACCGCTACGACCACCGCGCCGGCAACGACGACTACAGCCAGGCCGGCGACCTGTATCGATTGATGACCGCCGAGGAGAAGGACCGCCTGGTAAATCAGATCGTCAATCACATCGGCGGCGTGCCGGTGGAGATCCAGGAGCGGCAGATGCCGCATTTCCACAAGGCGGACAAGGATCTCGCCGAACGCATCGCCAGGGGCCTGAAGCTGGACTTGAGCAAACTGGTGGCGTAATACCTGTCTTATGCGGGGTGGATCCATTCCACCCCGCATAAGACTGAATGCGTTACTTGCCTCGCAAGCCGTTACGCGGCGACAATGTCCGGCTAGCCGTACAATCCGATCACGAGGTATCACCATGCCAGAGTTCCGCTCCAGAACCTCTACCGCCGGCCGCAACATGGCAGGCGCCCGCGCGCTGTGGCGGGCCACTGGCATGAAGGACGACGACTTCAACAAGCCCATCATTGCCGTGGCCAACTCCTTTACCCAGTTCGTCCCGGGGCATGTGCACCTCAAGGACCTGGGGCAGCTGGTCATTTCGGAGATCGAAAACGCCGGCGGCGTGGGCAAGGAATTCAATACCATCGCCGTGGACGACGGCATCGCCATGGGCCATGACGGCATGCTCTATTCGCTGCCCTCGCGCGACATCATCGCCGACAGCGTCGAGTACATGGTCAATGCCCACTGCGCCGATGCGCTGGTGTGCATCTCCAACTGCGATAAGATCACCCCCGGCATGCTGATGGCGGCCATGCGCCTGAACATCCCGGTGATGTTCGTCTCCGGCGGCCCCATGGAAGCCGGCAAGACCCGGCTCGCCGGTGAAGACCGCAACCTGGATCTGGTGGATGCCATGGTGGCCGCCGCCGATCCCAACGTCTCCGATGAGGACCTGGGCGTTATCGAACGCTCCGCATGCCCGACCTGCGGGAGCTGCTCCGGCATGTTCACCGCCAACTCCATGAACTGCCTGGTCGAGGCTCTGGGCCTGGCGCTACCGGGCAACGGCTCGACACTTGCCACGCATGCCGACCGCGAACGCCTGTTCCGCGACGTCGGCCGCACCATCGTGGATGCCGCCATGCGCTACTACCGCGACGGCGACGACAAGCTGCTGCCGCGCAATATCGCCAGTCGCGCCGCCTTTACCAATGCCATGAGCCTGGACATTGCCATGGGCGGCTCTACCAATACGGTGCTGCATCTGCTGGCCGCCGCCCAGGAGGGCGAGGTCGATTTCACCATGACCGATATCGACCGGCTCTCGCGCAGCGTGCCGAACCTGTGCAAGGTGGCGCCGGCCACGCCGGTCTACCATATGGAAGACGTACACCGCGCCGGTGGCATCATGGCCATCCTCGGCGAGCTCGACCGCGCCGGGCTGCTGGATACCAGCGTGCCCACGGTGCACGCTCCCACCCTGGCGGACGCCCTCGAGTCCTGGGACGTGATGCGCACCGACAACCCCAAGGTGCATGAATTTTTCCGCGCGGGCCCGGCGGGCATACCCACCCAGGTGGCGTTCAGCCAGTCCACCCGCTACCCGGATCTGGACCTGGACCGCAGCACGGGTTGTATCCGCAACCGCGAACACGCCTATAGCCAGGATGGCGGCCTGGCCGTGCTCTACGGCAACCTGGCCGAGCGTGGCTGTATCGTCAAGACCGCCGGCGTGGACGAGAGCAACCTGCGCTTCGACGGCCCGGCGGTAATATTTGAAAGCCAGGACGCCGCCGTGGAAGGCATTCTCGGCGGCCAGGTCAAGGCCGGTGACGTGGTGATCATCCGCTACGAGGGGCCGCGCGGCGGCCCGGGCATGCAGGAGATGCTCTACCCCACCAGCTACCTGAAATCCAAGGGCCTGGGCCGGCAATGCGCCCTGGTCACCGACGGCCGCTTCTCCGGCGGTACCTCCGGGCTGTCCATCGGCCATGTGTCTCCGGAAGCCGCCGAGCAGGGCAACATCGGCCTGATTGAGCCTGGTGATCATATCCGCATCGACATCCCGGCGCGGACGATCGAGATCGCGATCTCCGATGACGAACTCGCGGCAAGGCGCCAGGCGGTGGATGCCAAGGGGGCGGACGGATGGAAGCCGGCGGCACCCCGCAAGCGCCGTGTGACGACGGCGTTGAAGGCCTATGCGCTGCTGGCGACCAGCGCCGACAAGGGCGCGGTGAGGAATCTGGATTTGCTGGAATAATGCGCCAACGGCAAGGACGCCGCCCATGCGGGATTACCGACGCACCGCCATCGCCGGTGCCACCTGCTTTTTCACGGTGGCCACGTTCCGCCGGCGCCCGCTTTTCGCCGCGCCGGAAAATGTCCAGATGCTGCGTACAGTCATCCGCAGGGTACGCGGACGCCACCCCTTCCGGATCGACGCCATGGTTGTCCTCCCCGATCATGTCCATGCCGTCTGGACGCTACCCGCGGGCGATGATGACTTCGCGAAACGCTGGCGACTGATCAAGAGCGGATTCTCCCGAGGCATTCCCAGACCAGCCGTCAACGGGCTTCGCCGTTGCGGCGAGCACAAGGTCTGGCAGCGCCGCTATCGGGAGCATTCGATTGGTGATGAGGACGACTACCGGCGGCATGTCGATTACATCCACTACAACCCGGTCCGGCACGGTCTGGTGGAACGGCCGGGGGACTGGCCCTACAGCAGCTTCCGGCGGGCAGTGGAGCGTGGGGACTATCCGCAGGACTGGGGCCGTGATGTGCCCGTGGGGATGGAGTTGCGACAGTCATCACGCAACCGCTGACAGCCCCTACCCCCTCCTCTCCAGCACCGCGCGCACATCCGCCCTCGCCCTTGCCAGCAGCGCCCGGGTATCCAGACTCTCCAGCACCGCCTCCACCGCGCGCTTGGGCCCGCCCTCACCCCACGACCGGCCGTTGCGGAAATAATCCTCCGCCACCCGTCCCAGTATCCAGGTACTGGCATAACCGACGGCCCCCTGGGCGCTGGCGGTCAATGCGGTGGAGACACCGCCGGTGCCAAGCTTGAGCGCCGAGGAAAACAGGCTCACGGTCCACAGACTGCCCATCAGCGCACCGAGCTGGGTGATGATGACCGCCAGCAATCGCCAGGACTCCCGACGGCTGACCGGCATGCCGTAGATGCGGCCGAGGTGAACGATGAGGCCGGCGTCCAGCGCGGCGGCCGCGGCCAGATCCGCGGCGGGTACCGGGTTGACGGCAACGGCCACGCCCTTGCCGAGGGCGTAGTTGTCCACCACCCGGCGCGCGAGATCACGCCGCAACTCGGTGATGCGGGCCGCCACTTCGTCGCCGAGGCGGCTGGCGAAAAGCCCGGCGTTCAGCGCCACCAGGGCCTGTCCCTGCCCGTCCAGCACCGCCCACAGCCGCTCGGCTACCGCCGAGACATCCGGCTGCCGGGCCTCCACTCGCTCCCGCTCGCTACGGTCCGGCCGTACTTCCACCACGGTACGCGGTGCGGGCGCGGCACTGGCGGCCAGCACGTGCGCGGCGGGCATGAGTAATTCGGTGCGGGCACGCAGGTGCTCGAGCAGGCGTTGCAGTTCGTCGGCGGTGTAACGGTCCGCCTTGTTGAGCACCAGCAGCACCGGCCGGGCATGCCCGGTGGCCGCCTGCAGGGCCGCCCATTCGCCGCGGGTGAGATCACCCTCGATGACGAACAGGATGACATCCGCCATGGAAGCGGCGCGGTGCGCCAGCGATTCCCGGCTTTCGCCGTCGATTTCGTCCAGCCCGGGGGTGTCGCAGAGGTGAACCTGACCGTCCGCAACGGTATTCCAGGCGCGGCGGTCGGTCATCGTGGTCTCGCCATGCAGCGGGCTGGTTCGAAAGGCCTCGCGGCCCAGCAGCGCATTGAGCAGGGATGACTTGCCCACGCTCACGCGGCCCAGCACCACCACATCGATATGGCCGTTCTCCAGCCGCTCCAGCAACTGTTCCACGGCGCGGAAATCTGCTTCCAGCGCGGAGCGCACTTCCACCGGAATACGGGCGTCGTCAAGCAGCCCGCGCAGGCTGTCGCGGACCTGCCAGAGCGGGCCGTCCTCCGACCGCGCAGCGTCACTCGGGTCGGTCGGTACCGGTCTGCCGTTCCTTTTCGTAAGCCGCTCGCGCAAGCTGCTTCGCAGGCGCTGCCAGATCCTCACGGGTCAACTCCTCGAACCGGCGCAGCACGGTCTCTTCCGCAAGCATGCCGGTTTCCTCCAGTGTCTGTGTCAGGGCCAGCCCCACGGTGCGGAACAACAGGCCGTACGCCACGGCATGAATGACACCGCCGGCAAGCGTTCCGAGGCCGGGAAAGGCCTTGCAGGCATTGCCGGCGATGCCCATGACCACCGGGCGGGCCACGCTCATGCGCCCGCGCAGGGCGCCGAGTATTCGATCCACTTCAAGGGTCCGCACCGGTACGTCGTACAGGGCGCAAAGATCCCGCACCAGAGACCCCGCCAGGGCGCCCTGAATCACCAGATCGCTACCCGGCGCCACGGCGGCCAGCGCGCCGACCACGGCACGGCGCGAATAACGCTCCACCAGGGCGTCGGCAGCATCCCTGCGCTGACCACGCACGGCCTGCTCGAGCTTGCCGGCGGCGAGCAGGAAGACCGCCTGGTCGCGGAGCTGCTCCAAGGCCTCGGGATCGGCATCGAGCACCTGCTGCAGGGCCCGGCGCAGGTCGCGGATTTCGGCCGGGCGGTGTCGCACGTCCTTCTGCTCGCTGCCGTCAGGCAGGCGCCGCAGCACCTCCTGCTCACCGCCGGCGGTGCACATTACCACGGCGACCGCATCGCCCAGCCTGCCCTGTACCCGATCGCGGATCAGTGTCAGCGCCTCCGGCTGGTAACGATCCATCTTGTTGACCGCGACCACCAGCGGCTTGTCCAGGCCACGCAGCAGTTCCAGCCAGCGCCACTCGGTGCGGTGCAGATCCCCCTGGGTGACGAAAAGCACCCCGTGGGCCCGGCGGGCTTCGTCCAGCGCCTGGGCTTCCAGGGAGGCGTCCAGATCCTGCAGGCCGGGCATGTCGACCAACCGCACGCGGGCACCGCCGGGCGCGATCCAGTCATGATTGATCAGACCGCGGGTGGTGCCCGCCAGTACATCGCTCGCGACAATGGCATCGGGCACCAGCGCCCTGACCAGCGCCGATTTGCCGGTGCTGACTTCACCGAACACAGCCACGACGATCTCGCCCGCATGACGCCGCTCATCGAGCGTCCGCAGCTCCTGCCGAACGGGTTCTACATCCATGCCCCGGGCGGCGTAATCGTCCAGCCGCCGCTGCAGTTCGGCGCGATCCGGTGTCGGCCTGCTCGGTCCGCGTTCAGCGCCGCCGCTTTTCCGGAACAGCAGGCGCGCCGAGACGGCCCCCACAACGCCCAGCAGCAACAACACCAGACCCCATACCAGCCAGCGCTGCCAGGCCGGGCGCTGGTCCAGCAGGGCCTGAAATTGCAACAACTGCCCCGTGAACAACATCAGCAGTACGGCGAACAGCAGCAACACGGCGGCGAAGACGCCCAACCGTACAGCCAGGGGAAGGGTTTTCGAGATCATGGACAGGCGCTTAACCGCCGGGCTCCACCAGCACTGTTGGTTCGCAGCGTACCGGGAAGTTCACCGAGCGGGCGATGAAACACAGTTCGTGCGCACCCTGGTGCAGTTCGCGGGCGCGCTGCTCGCCATCACGATCGGCGATCAGGATCCGGGGGCGCAGCACCACTTCGCTGAAGGTGCCGCCACCGTCGGCCTCCATGGCCATCAGGCCCTCGGCGGCATCCTCGTAGGCCTGCACCCTGATACCGGCATTCGCGCAGAGGTGGAGATACCAGAGCATATGGCAGGCGGACAACGAAGCCACCAGCAGTTCCTCCGGGTTATAGCGCGCGCGGTCACCCATGACGGCGGGGTCGGCAGACCCGGCGATGCTCGGCTTGCCCGATGCCATAATGGTATGGGCCCGGCTGTAGGCGCTGTAGCTTGCGGTGCCTTCGCCGTGGTTGCCGGTCCAGCTGACGGTGGTGGCATACCGGTGCTCACGTCTGGCCATGCGGATAACCTCCTGAACAGTCCGTGCCGCCCATCCTAGCGCAACTGGGATAATGCCGTGATCGGCGATTTCCCGAGGCTGGCCCGGCGTCTCAGCCCTGCCGCGGGCCCTGCCCCATGTAATCCGGGAATTGGTCGGCGTAGCAGGTCGGCGAGGCGGGTTCGGCATCGCCGCCAGCAGGCCCCTCCCGTACCGCCAGCCCGTTCGCGTGCAGCAGGAACGCATAGCGCTCCGCGACTTCCTCCAGGTAATCGAAACGGCCGCTGGCGCCGCCATGGCCGGCGGACATATTGGTACGCAGCAGCAGCAGGCCGTTGCCGGTGGACACGGCGCGCAGCCGCGCCACCCATTTGGCCGGTTCCCAGTAAGTGACGCGCGGATCGGAAACCCCGGCGGTCACCAGCAGGTGCGGATAGTCCACGGCGCGCACATTGTCGTAGGGCGAGTAGGACAGGATGGTGCGGTACGCCTGCGCATCCTCGATGGGGTTTCCCCACTCCGGCCACTCCGGCGGCGTCAGTGGCAGCTCCGGGTCGAGCATGGTGTTGAGCACGTCGACGAAGGGCACATCGGCCACGGCGGCGCGGAACAGGTCGGGGCGCTGGTTGAGCACCGCGCCGACCAGCAGCCCGCCGGCACTGCCGCCGTGAACGCTGATCCGGCCGACACCGGTATAGCCCTCGGCAATCAGGCACTCGGCACAGGCAATGAAATCACTGAAGGTATTGGGCTTGTCGCCCAGCCGGCCCTGTCGGTACCAGCGGTAGCCGCGCTCCTGGCCGCCGCGGACGTGGGCGATGGCGTAGACGAAACCGCGGTCCACGAGGCTGAGCCGGTTGGGCGCGAAGCCCGGCAGGCTGGTGATGCCGTAGGCGCCGTAACCATAGAGCAGCAGCGGCGTCTCCGGGCCGGGGGTCAGATCCCTGTGGTGGAACAGGGAGATGGGCACCCGCTCGCCGTCCGGCGCCGTGGCCAGCAGCCGCCGCGATACATAGCGGGCCGGCTCGTGGCCGCTGGGGATCTCCTGCGCCTTGCGCAGCACCCGGCTGCGATCGCCCATGTGATAGTCGAACACCCGGGCAGGCGTGGTGAATGAACTGTAGGTAAAGCGCAGGTTGTCAGTGGCGAATTCGTAACCGGGAATCACGCCGAGCTGATAACAGTCTTCGTCGAAGCCGACCCGATGTTCGCTGTCATCGACCAGCGAACGCACCACAATGGAAGGCTGGCCGTCGGCAAGCTCCAGGCGCACCAGCCAGTTCTGGTAGACCACCATGGTTTCGATCAGGCGCCCGGGCTGATGGTCGATCAGCGACGTCCAGGTCGCACGGCCTTCAAAGTCCAGCGGCGCCGTCATGATGCAGAAGTCCTCGGCACCGCCGGCGTTGGTGTGAATCAGCCAGCGGTCGCCGTGGTCCTCGACGTCGTATTCCACATCCCGTTCCCTTGCGGCCAGTACCCGGGGCTCCGCATCCGGCCGATCCGCCGGGATGACGCGTGTCTCGGATGTCGTGTGGTCATGGGATTCGATGACCAGGAAGCGATCACTGGCGGTGCCGCCGACGCCGACGAAGAAGCCGGGGTCCTGTTCTTCGTAGACCAGCGCGTCCCCGGCGGGATCCTGCCCCAGCGTGTGCCGGTACACCCTGCGCGGACGGTGTTCGGCATCGAGAACGGTATACAGCAGTGTGCGGCCATCCGCTGCCCAGGCGAAACCGCCGTTGGCATCGGTGAGCGTGTCCGGCAGGTCCTCGCCGGTGAGCATGTCCCGGAACCGGATCACATAGACTTCGGCCCCGGCCACGTCCACGGCATAGGCCAGGTAGCGGTGATCGGGCCCGTGCTCGATCGCGCCCAGGCGAAAGTACTCCTTGCCCCGCGCCTCGTCATCACCGTCCAGCAGGATCTGTTCCTCGCCGTCTTCGCCCGTTCGCCTGCAGATCACCGGATGCTGACCACCCTCACGGTAACGGCTGTAGTACCAGTAGTCGCCGTCACGCATCGGCACGGAGGAATCGTCCTCGCGGATACGGCCCCGCAGCTCATTGACCAGCCTGCCGCGCAGCCCCCCAAGGGGCGCCATGACGCTGTCCGTCCAGGCGTTCTCCGCCTCCAGGTGAGCTCGGATATCCGGCTGCAGCAGCGCGGGCTCGCGCATGGCCTCCCGCCAGCGGCAATCCCGCAGCCATGCGTAGGGATCCTCACGGCGGTGACCATGAAACTCCGCGGACACGGGGCGGACCGCGGCGATCGGCGGCTGTGTGGTGTCCTGAACTTTGCGCTCCATGCGTACTCCGTATTATCTGAGGAGAGCCAAAACCATAACCCGAACAGGCTATAGTGATCGACATCATGGGAAAATATCTTGCCAGGGACTATCAACAGGCTCTGCCCAGCTTTCTGGATCTGGAAGCCTCCAGCCTGAACCCTCTGGAAAGCTACCCGACCGAAGTGGCCTGGTCACTTCCGAATGGCAGCATCCATAGTCACCTGGTCTATCCCGAGCCCGACTGGGAGGATTGGAACCCGGTCGCGGAGCGGCTTACCGGCATCAGCCGCTCGTTGATCGAAAGCCACGGACTGGCGCCCGCGCGGGTAGCCGACGCCCTGAACCGGGACCTGGCGGGCAGCGCGGTCTATTGTGACGGCGGCTATTACGATCAGGCCTGGCTGAGCCGCCTGTTCAAGGCCGCAAACCGCTCCTGCCGTTTTACCCTGCTGGACATTTCCCTGCTGTTGCCCGCCCCGCTCGGCGCGACGCCGCACTGGCCCGAGACTCTACAGGCGCTGGCGCAGCGCGCACGCGAGGAATCCGGCCCGGCGCACCGGGCGGATCGCGATGTGGCCTACCTGATCCGGTTCTACGCTCTGGTCAGAGCCGAGCTGGATTGAACCGCGGCAGCTCAACGCGCCAGCGCCCTGGCCAGCGTCGCCACCAATAGCTGGCCGGCGGTCTCCTCATCAGGACCGTAGGCGATGACGCCATCCTCATGCCCGCCCATGGCGAAGATGCCGCGATCCCGCATCGCGGACTGCCTGCACAGGCGGTCCAGCTCGGCAGCCATCTCCGGCGTGCCGTAGGGAACCGCGGCGCTGGAAGCGGGCAGATCAAGCTGCCTGGCGGCATTCCAGATATCCGGGCTGTGTGCATGGAGCACGCAACCGGCCCGCGGCCGGGCGGCATACACGGCGCCGTGACTCAGCGCCTCCGACGACGGCGGCACCGGTCCGATTGACCTGATCCGGTTGGCACCGGAATCGCATTCCAGCACCTGGCAGTAGCCGGACGCGTTCAATACCGGAAGATGGCCGGTCTGGGTGCCGGAGATCAGAAAACCTGACGCAAGCCGCCGGCTGACATTACCGAAACCAAGGCCATGGTAGCGGTCTGGATCCCGACCGCCCACCAGCGCCAGCCGGAACAGCACGGTGCGCCAGGCGTCCAGGCGCGCCATGAGATGCCGTGGCGGCGCCGCTCCGGGGCTGTGCTCGAGATTGTACCCGACAACACCTTCGCGCTCGCCCGGCACGACTACGCGCTTCCCGCCGTCATATCGTCCGGCGAATGGAAATATTCACTGCCGCGGGCCATTTCCTCCACCATGTCCATGAGCTCCCGCAGGCGCCATTCGGCGGTCCGCAAAGGGGCGCAATCGACACAACGGGGGTCGTCACACGGCTGGTGGGCATACAGCCAGTAGTGGATGGCGCCCGCAAGCAGACCGTCGGCAATGTCATGCAGGTCGGCGTCGTCATCGGCATCCGCCAGCCGATTGGCCACCGCCACGACATCACGGGCCGCGTCGTCATAGGCATTGCTCTGCTCGTCCATAATCGGCGACCTCCCGAGGTCTGTTTACGCGTGCCTGGCCGCTGCGTTGCCGCCGCGGAAGCGGACGGCCGAAGGATGGCGGGCGCGTAGTCTAGCAGGTCAAGCTGCATCGGTGCAGCCACTCCCCCGGCGCCCGGTCACTTTCGGGCACATACGACGTTTGGCATACCACCAATGGCCGAGGCCGGCAGCGGCTGGAAAGCTGCAGGGAAGCAGATTCGGCGTCTGTTTACTGGTCGGATGGGAAGTTTTCCCACATGAGAATTGTGGCGTCAACGCGAGGGGTATGTTATATGCCGGAGAATTCCGAGGCACACGGTGTGTTTTTTTCTATGTGGTTGTTTTTATTAGGCTATCATCGGATTGATGAAAAGTTCATCAATCCGATGCAACTCCTTCATCAGCAAGGCCCCAGGGAACTCCGTCAAGGTTTCATCCACACACTTATCCACAGCTTCTGTGGATAACGCACGCCGAACGACCCGCGTCTGCCGTCCGGCCGCAGGTCAGTAGCGAATACCGAAATACCTATACACGAAGCCTAGCAGCCAGGCGGGGCCAATGAGCAGGTACAGCAGATCCTGAAAAAAGGACGGCTTTTTTCCCTCTATCCGATGGCCCACGAACTGGCCGATCCACGCCAGCACGAAGACCAGGATGCTGGACCCGACAAGGGGCAGCGGCGAATGATCCACCAGGTAGCAGATCACCAGCATGGCGGCGGAAATTGCCACCATGCCCACGAACAGCGGCAACGACAGGCGCAGGTAGAACAGGCTGGCCACGACCACCGTTATCGTGGCCCAGTTGATAAAGTCACCCGGCACGCCCGGAAACGGCGCGGAAAGATAACCGTGGGGAATACTCCACAACAGACCGAGCACGCTGAGCATGATCAGCGGCACGCACACCCAGTGGATCACCTTGTTGGTGCGGTTCTGGTGACTTTCGCCGTAGGCTTCCAGCCACTGATCCGTTGTTTTCATGCCGCGTCCTCCCCGGAGCGCCCTTGCCGCCGCTGAACGCGGCCCACACCTTCTGGTCTATCTTGTACCATTGGCACAATTTCGGAGAGTACACCATGGTCCGCACCATCATGCACTGTGCCGCCACGCTACTGCTGTCCGCCGCCCTCGCCGGGGTGGCCACGGCGCAGATCCATGACAGTGAAAACCACCGATTCCGGGTGGATATCCTCACCGATGACCTGGCGCACCCATGGGGCCTGGCGTTCCTGCCGGACGGCCGCATGCTGATCACCGAACGTCCCGGCCGCCTGCAGTTGTTCGACCCGGAATCCGGCGACAGGACCTCCGTCGAAGGGACGCCGGAGGTGGCGGCCGTGAGTCAGGGCGGCCTGCTTGATGTCGTACTGCATCCGAACCATGCGGACAACGGCTGGATCTATCTGAGCTACAGCGCTCCGGGCGACGGCGGCAATGCAACCACGGTGGGCCGGGGGCGGCTGCGAAGCGACCGGTTGACGGACTTCGAGGTGCTGTTCACGGCCGCGCCCCGGCTGGGCGGCGGGCGTCATTTCGGCTCCCGTCTGGTATTCGATAACGACGGCTACCTCTATATCAGCAGCGGCGACCGCGGCGAGCGGGACCGCGCCCAGACTCTCGACAACCATCAGGGCAAGATTCTGCGGCTCACTGATGAAGGCCGGGTACCACCGGACAACCCCTTGGTGGGCGACGACGATGCATTGCCGGAGATCTACAGCTGGGGGCACCGCAACCCGCAGGGCATGATCCTGCATCCGGAAACGGGTAAGATCTGGGTACACGAGCACGGCCCCCGCGGCGGCGACGAAATCAACATTGTTCGCGCCGGAAGCAACTACGGCTGGCCGAAAGTCACCCATGGACGCGAATACCACGGCCCGGAAATCGGTCCGGACGGCATGCAGGGCATGGAATCGCCGATCCACCACTGGACGCCCTCCATAGCGCCTTCCGGCATGGCCTATTATGATGGCGATGCGTTCCCTGAATGGCGTGGCAACGTGTTCGTCGGCGCACTCGCACTGACGCATCTGGCCCGGCTGGAACTGGACGGCAAGGCGGTGACACATGAGGAGCGCCTGCTGGACGACGCCGGCTGGCGCATACGTGATGTGCGCCGGGGGCCGGACGGATACCTTTACGTTCTTGTAGATGCCCGGCGGGCGCCGCTGCTGCGGCTGTCGCCGGCGGACTGACCGGCGCACGCCCAGAACTTCGTCAGCCGGAGCCCGGCCCCGGCACCCGACCTGTTAGCGTTAGCAGACCCCAGGAGACCCCAATAGATGCAGCATTTCTGGCGCAATGTACTGCGTGGCCTGATGGCGGTAATTCCTATCCTCGCCACGCTTTATCTGCTGGTCTGGCTGGTGGCGTCCGTGGAATGGGTGCTGGGGCAAACGGTCATGCTCGTCGTACCGGACGAGCATTACTGGCCCGGCATGGGTCTGATGCTCGGCATCGGGTTGCTCTACGCGCTGGGCTGGATCGTCGATCACTGGCTGCTGAAGCGCACCGTCGAACTGACCGAGGCGCTACTGACGCGTGTACCCGTGGCAAGCAAGATCCTCGCCGCGGTCAAGGACCTGATGGTCTACTTCAACGGAGAACGGCGCCGCGCCTTTGATCGGGTGGTGGCCGTCGACTTCGACCAGGGTGAAGTCAGCGTACTGGGCCTGGTGACCCGAGACGATCTCTCCGGCCTGCCCGGCGGACTTCGCTACACTGACCGTGTGGCCGTCTATATTCCCGGAAGTTATCAGATCGGCGGTTTCACCCTGCTGATTCCGAGAAGCCGACTGCATACCGTGGACATGTCGGTTGAGGACGCATTACGCTTCGCAGTCACCGGCGCGATGTCCCTGACCGACAACACGCGGCAGCTGCCGGAATGACACCGCAATAGAGAGGAACACCCATGCCGGAGAACCCGCCGACCACCGGCAACGACGAACGCAATGACTCGCCAGGGGCGCGGCTACTGGGCGACCTGGTGCTCAGCGGCGATCCGCAGCGCATGGTCACCATGCTCGAGATTCGCCTCAGCCCCTATCTTCGGCTCAGCGGGATCAGCTGCAGGCTGGACCACGGCATGAACGCCGGCCTCTACGAGGCTGGAGAGCCGTGCGAGTCCATGCTGGTGCTGAGTGTCAGCTCGGACGAAGCGACGCTGGGAGAAATAGCCTGGTATAGGCCGGAGCCGTTTGCGCCGGAGGAAGAGGAACTGCTCTACCGCACCACCCGGCTGCTGGCGCGCGCGCTGGGGAAACTCGAGAAATCGCTGCCCTGAATCCGGCGCCCGCCCCCGTCCGCGTACCACCCTGGTTTTCTCAGAGGCTCCCAAATGCGCGTTATTGTCATCGGAGCAGGCGTCATCGGCACGACCACTGCCTGGTTCCTCGCACAACACGGACATGAAGTCACCCTGCTCGACCGCGGCCCCGGGGTAGGCCTGGAAACCAGCTTCGCCAACGGCGGCCTGCTTCACGCCAGCCACGCCGAGCCATGGAACGCCCCAGGCGTCATCTGGCAGTTACTGCGCTGGATCGGCCGGGAGAACTCGCCGCTGCTGGTCCGGCCCGGGCAGCTGCCGCGCCTGGCCGGCTGGGGCCTGGGCTTTCTTCGCTACAGCCGCCGACGGCGCTTCGAGCACAGTACCCGGCTGAATTCCCAACTTGCGGTCTACAGCCTGGAGATGCTTCGCACCCTGCGCCGGGAAACAGGCATCCGCTACGATGGACAGCAAAACGGCATACTCAAGATCTTCCGGGAGCAGGCGTCCCAGGACAAGGCTCTGCGCGCGTCCGCCTTCATGGAGGAGTTGGGCGTTCGCCACGCGATGCTGGACCCAAGGCAAACCATCGCCCTGGAGCCGGCGCTGGCCGACATTGGCCATGAACTGATCGGCTCGCTCTACTACCCGGACGACGAGAGCGGCGATGCGCATCTGTTCACGGCCCGGCTGGCCGAACTTGCGCGCGGCCAGGGGGTATCCGTGGAGACCGATACGCCGGTCAACCGGCTCGTCAGGCAGGGCGACCACATCAAGTATCTGGAAATACCCGGCGGCCGACTCAGCGCCGAGCGCTACGTGCTGGCGGCGGGCTGCCAGAGTCCGATACTGGCACGGCAGGCAGGGATTCGACTGCCGATATATCCGGTAAAGGGCTATTCCGCCACCTTGCCGGTAGACGGCTGGTCGAATCCGCCGGCGATTCCGGTGATCGATGATGCCAACAAGGTGGTATTGAGCATGCTGGGCAGCCGTGTACGGATTGCCGGCACGGCGGAATTCGCCGGCTACGACCTGACATTACGGGAACACCGCGCCCGAAGCGTGCTCGAGCAGATGCTCAAGACGTTTCCCTCTCTGGAGCAACACGTGCGCGACGACCGCATGGAATACTGGTGCGGACTACGGCCGATGACCATGGACGGCCCACCCATCCTGGGAGCGTCACCGCTGACCAACCTGTATCTGAATTGCGGCCCCGGCCACCTGGGCTGGACCTTCGCCTGCGGCGCGGGAAAACTGGTCGCCGACATGATCTCGGGGAAGCCGACGGCGCTGAACATGGAAGGATACTCAGTGGCCAGATACTGACCGCCCGCCGCCCCGCGCTCATCCGCTGAATTCATGAGACGGCGATGCCAGACCCAACGTCAGCGTTCCCGGCCCGGTATTAACGGCGCCGGCCAGGCTCATCATCGTAACCAGCACTTCCACGCCGTATTCCCGGGCCACGCGCGACAGTTCGGCAAACCCCGGCATGGTCTCGACGGCGATCGGGTTGCCTGCGTAGCTGATACAGATGGTAGGCTCCAGCAGCCCTTCATGAAGCCTTGAAACCGCGTGGGCGAATACACGCTGTACGCCCCGGTCGAAACTGCGCGCCCTTGCCACCAGGCAGGCTGCGTCTGCGTGGACACAGATGACGGGCACAACATTGAGCGTTCTGGCCATCAGGGAGGTCGCCCAGCTCAGGCTGCGGTCGCCGTGCTCGCGGGCCTGTTCGCGCAGATAGTAAGTATCCGGAGCAACGCAGTACGTGAAGATGTTCGCGGTCATGGCCTCGATCCGCTGGTATAGCTCGTCGAACTCGACCTGTTGACGAATAAGCCGGATGGCGTGAGCGGCCAACACGCCTTGTCCGGTAAACAGCGTTTCCGTATTGATGACCCGCATCACGAACAGACCCGGCTCGCCGAGTTGCTCGCGCACCGCCTTGGACTCGAGGCGAATGATGCGCTCCGCCCCGATCACGTTATCGAAAATGCGGCTGCGCGCGCGGGTGATCGTCAGGCAAATGGCGTAGTCGTACTGGGGGACGACCTCTTCCAGAAAGACCCGCGCAATGTCTTCCGCGGGGTAAGGAACGGCTTCCGCACCGCTGTCCCGGTGCAGCAGATCCCGGGTCAGGAAATTGAGCGTTGCCTGCGGATCGCGGCTGTCGACGAACAGCTCGTCATTGACCCGGACAGAGATCGGCAGTACGAACATGCCATGACTACGGATATAGTCGCTCGGCAGATCACATGCCGAGTCGACAACAAGGCCCACCCTCATCGCGCCTCCTCGCATGGCCGTGGAAGAGAGAGTGGCCATGCCGCGTCTGCTCCGTCCGGACCGTTGCCGGGCGGATTCCTGTTGTTATGATCGCCCTACCTGGCGGCTGACGTATTCGGCCGAGCCCAGGCCGACAGCCGGGCCTGGAGACCGTCCTGAGCATAACAGCGCCCCACGGTGATGCACGAAATTTCTGTGCCCGGCGGACCAGTCCCCCGGATTAAGGAGCCCCCCTTTTCAGCCGCCGGGCGGCTTTCCGTACCCGCCGCCACCGGGCGTCTGCACGACCAACATATCACCGGGCTCGACGCTGGCACTGTCCTGCCCCGACAACCGGGTGCGACTGCCGTCACGGCGTTCAATCCAGTCCCGGCCGCAGGCACCGTCGGCGCCATCGCGCAGACCCGCCGGCGGCATCCGGCGGCTGTTGGCCAGCACGGCGACGGTCATCGCTTCGAGAAAGCGGATGCGGCGCTCCGCGCCGTCCCCGCCGGGCCACCGACCGGCCCCGCCGGAACCTCGCCGTACCTCGAAGCGGTCCAGCAGCACGGGGAATCGCGTTTCCAGCACCTCAGGGTCGGTAAGGCGGCTGTTGGTCATGTGCACATGCACGGCGCTGGCACCGGCAAAGCCGTCCCCGGCACCAGCACCGCCGCACAGGGTCTCGTAATGCTGATAGCGGTCGTTGCCGAAGGTGATGTTGTTCATGGTTCCCTGGCCGTTGGCCAGCACCCCCAGGGCGCCGTAGAGCGCGTCGGTGACCACCTGGCTGACTTCGACGTTACCAGCCACCACCGCCGCCGGGTACACGGGGCTGAGCATTGACCCTTCGGGCACGATCAGTTCGATGGGCTTCAGGCAACCGTCGTTCAGCGGAATGTTGTCCTTCACCAAGGTGCGCAGCACGTAAAGTACCGCGGCCCGGGTCACGGCCCTGGGGGCATTGAAGTTGCTCTGCTGCTGGTCGCTGGTACCGGTAAAGTCGACGACAGCCGTTCGCGCCTTTCGGTCCACGCGGATGCGGACCTTCACACGGGCCCCGCTGTCGAGTTCCTTCTCCCGGAAGCCGTCGTCGAGCACATCGAGCACCCGGCGCACCTGCTCCTCGGCATTGTCCTGGACGTGCTGCATATAGGCCTGCACCACGTCCAGGCCGAAGTGCGCCACCATGCGCCGCAGTTCGCTGACGCCCCTGTTATTGGCGGCAATCTGGGCTTTCAGATCGTTCAGGTTCTGATCCACGTTGCGCGCCGGCAGCGGACCGCCGCCAAACAGCTCGCGCAACGCCTGCTCCCGAAAAGTTCCGGCCTGCACGGCCTGGAAATTGGTAATGAGCACCCCTTCATCTTCAATTACCCGGCTGTCGGGGGGCATGGAGCCGGGCGTGGTCCCGCCGATATCCGCGTGATGGGCGCGGCTGGCGATATAGAACAACAGCTCCTTGCCGGCACCGTCGAATACCGGCGTTACCACCGTGACGTCCGGGAGGTGGGTGCCGCCGTGGTAAGGGTCATTAAGCATGAATACATCGCCGGGCAGCATGCTTGCCCGGCGCTCGGCGATTATGGCGCGCACGCTTTCACCCATCGAGCCCAGATGCACGGGCACGTGGGGGGCATTGGCGACCAGGCCACCCTCGGCATCGAACAGGGCGCAGGAGAAATCCAGCCGCTCCTTGATGTTGGCGGAATAGGCGGTCTTCTCCAGGGTGCTGCCCATCTGCTCGGCCACGGACATGAACAGGTTGTTGAACACCTCCAGCATCACCGGGTCCACGTCCGTGCCCACGGCCATGCGCCTGGGCAACGGCTCCACCCGCTCCATGACGATGTGGTTCTTGCGGTTGACCCGTACCTGCCAGCCCGGCTCCACAACGATGGTGGAGACCGGTTCGCGGATGATGGCGGGGCCGTCGACGGTATCGCCCGGCTGCATCTGCTCACGGTCGTAGACCGCCGTGGCCGGGTGGCAGTCCCCGGCCATGAATGTCCGTACCCGCCGCAGTGGCTCCAGACGACCCTCGGCGCGCTCGGGGAGATCGGGTTCGTCGGTCAGGGCGCCGCTGGCGCCGATGACTTCCACCACGCCCGCGGCAACAATCAGGTCCTTGTCCGGCATGATGAAACCGAACTGCTGCTCGTGCGCGGCCTCGAAGGACCGGCGCATGTCCGCGACGCTGCCGTAATCCACCAGTAGCGCGGTATCGGTACCGTCGTACTTGAGCTGAAGCTTGTGCACGCTGGTGACGGCATCTGCCCGCACGCCCTGGGCCAGCAGCTCCCGGCGGCCTTCGGCCTCGCGCTCCGCCAGTCGCGTTTCCAGAACATCGGCGAGGGCATGGTCCAGCGGACTGTCCACGGCGATCTCGCGCATCGTGGTGAGATCCGCCAGCCCCATCCCGTAAGCGGAGAGTACGCCGGCGAAGGGGTGGATCAGCACGCGCTTCATACCCAGCGCATCGGCGACCAGACAGGCATGCTGACCGCCCGCGCCGCCGAAGCAGTTCATGGTATAGGCGGTGACGTCGTGGCCGCGTTGCACGGAAATCCACTTGATGGCGTTGGCCATGTTTTCCACCGCAATCTTCAGAAAGCCGTCCGCCACCTCCACCGCCGTACGGCGGTCGCCAGTGGCTTCACGTATCCGTAACGCGAGCGCCTCGAACTCCCGCCGCACCACTGCGGTATCCAGGGGTTGGTCGCCTTGCGGGCCGAACACGCGGGGGAAAAAGGCGGGCTGCAGCTTGCCAAGCATGACATTGCAGTCGGTCACCGTGAGCGGGCCACCCCGGCGGTAACAGGCAGGCCCGGGATTGGCACCGGCGGATTCGGGCCCCACCCGGTAGCGGGAGCCGTCGAAGAACAATCGCGAACCACCGCCGGCGGCGACGGTATGGATGCGCATCATGGGCACACGCATACGCACACCGGCGATCACGGTTTCGAAACTGCGCTCGAATTCACCGTTGAAGTGAGACACGTCGGTGGACGTACCTCCCATGTCGAAGCCGATGATGTCGTCGTAACCGGCCATCCGGGCGGTGCGCACACAGCTCACAATACCCCCGGCCGGACCTGACAGAATGGCGTCCTTGCCTTCGAAGTAGCGGGCATCGGTGAGGCCGCCATCGGATTTCATGAACTGAAGGCGCGTGTCGCCAAGCTCGGCGGCGACCTGGTTGGCGTAGCGCTTGAGGATGGGCGAGAGATAGGCATCGACGACGGTGGTGTCGCCGCGGCCGATGAGTTTCATCAGCGGGCTGACGTGGTGAGACACGCTGACTCTGGTGAAGCCGACCTCACGGGCAAGTTCCGCTACCCTGGCTTCATGATGCGTATACCGGTAGCCGTGCATGAAAACGATGGCACAGGCTCGGTAGCCTTGCTCGTAGGCGGCCTGCAATCCGGTCTTGACCTGCTCGGGGTCGGGAGCCGAGAGCACGGTGCCGTCGGCCCGCAGGCGTTCGTCCACCTCCAGCACATGGCTGTAGAGCTGTTCCGGCAGCTTGATTTCCAGCGCGAAGATATCGGGTCGCGTCTGATAACCGATGCGCAAGGCGTCGGCGAAGCCCCGGGTGATGACCAGCACCGTACGCTCGCCCTTGCGTTCCAGCAGGGCATTGGTGGCAACGGTCGTGCCCATCTTGACCACATCCAGGTGCTCGGCGGGAATTTCGGCGCCCGTATCCAGGCCCAGCAGTGCGCGAATGCCCTGGAGCGCGGCGTCCCGGTAACGCTCGGGATTCTCCGACAGCAACTTGTGTACCGCCATGCGGCCGTCGGGCTTGCGGGCGATCACGTCGGTAAAGGTACCGCCGCGATCCACCCAGAACTGCCAGCGGGCGGCGGTTTGCTCCGCGCTCATGAACATCCTCCCATGAAATGATTCTAGCCGACGAGCCGGTTCGGGCATTTTCACGGACCCGTTACGCCGGGCAGATGCATGTCAAGACCAGCAATTAACCCCCCTTGCGGGCGATTTTGTCGGAGGATATCTGCCTCCACATGCAGACGGCCATACCATTTCAGTCAACTTTTCTGAAGTTTGTAGACTGAAATTTGCCAAAATGTGTGAAATCAATCACTTTATTCAATGTAACTACCCCTCTGCCGCTTGCAGCACCCCCGCGGATGGCAGAGAGTGGTGCTGATGGGCAATCTTCCGGCACTCACCGGTCTGTCGGCCAACAGGCTGGCAGTTACTGGATTCCCGAATGCCCCCTGGCAAAAGGCACGGTGCGTAAACGCGTGGCAGCAACAACGATAAACCCGGACAAAACGGGTGGTGCGGCCAGGGTGGCTGAACGGCGAATCACGGAGGATCTCACCCGGCAACTGTACGAGAGCATGCAAGGGCTGTACTCGGCCGCGGCAATAACCGTGCTGCTGATCGCCGCCCTTGTGTGGAACGATCTGCCGCGCCCGATGGTACTCGCGTGGGTCTGCGTCATGCTGACCCTGGAAGTGCTGCTGACACTGCTCACCGGGCTCTACAGCCGTCATCACCAGCGCCACGACACCAACTTCTGGCTGCGTAGATTCGCCATTCTGCACTATCTCGCCTCCGCCGGCTGGGGTGCATTGAGCATCTTTCTGCTCATGGGCCTGACCGACCCGCTGAAACTGTCGATCGCGCTGATCGTGTTCGCCGTGGGCGCCGTCGGGCTGACCCCGCTGAGCACGTTCTATCGCATCTACGCGCCCGGCGTCATCCTCACCCTGGGTCCGGTTTCAGCCGCGCTCGCGGTACGACTGCCGGAATCGGAAATCGTCGGCAGCTTCGGCATCCTCGGGTTCGTACTGCTGACGCTGTATCTGCGCATGGCCCATCGCGCCAATCAGCAGCACCGCGACGCGGTGGCGGCCACCCGTGGTTACACCGGTCTCAGTCAAAGGCTCACCACGGAACGAACCCGCCGCGAAGCCCTGCAGAAGCATCTCGAGGAAATCAGCCTCTTCGATGCCGTCACGGGGCTGCCCAATCAGCGCCATTTCCATGACCGCTTCCGTTTCCTGATTCGAAGAATTCCCAACGGTTCGGTGCTAACCCTGATATTGATCAATCTCAGTGGTTTCACACAGGTCAACAACGCCTTCGGGCGCCGCGCCGGGGACCACGTGCTGACCCAGGTCGGCAACCGTCTCGCCGCCGTGCTGCCGAGGAACACCGCACTGTGCCGCCTGGGCAGCGACGAGTTCGCCATTGCGGCGATAACCCGCGAAGACGAGCGCCTGATCCGGATGCTGACCGACAGCCTGATGGACGCTATTCACCTGCCCATGAACTGGGACCGATCCGACCTGCTGCTCGATGCCGTCATGGGCATCAGTCGCGCACCCATTGACGGCACGACGCTGGAGTCTCTGCTCAACAAGGCAGACATCGCCATGCGGTATGCCAAGGACCAGACCGGATTGAAGGTACTGCTGTTCGACCCTGAAATGGAGACCCGGGTCGCCAATCGCTTTGCAATGCAGCTTGCCCTGCGCCAGGCACTTGACAACCAGGAGCTGTCGCTGGTCTATCAACCGCAGATCCGGCTTCAGGATGCCATGCTGACGGGCGCCGAGGCCTTGCTGCGCTGGAACAGCCCGGTCTTCGGCAATGTCTCTCCATCCGAGTTCATCGAAGTTGCGGAACAGACCGGACTGATCAGCCGAATCGGAGCCTGGGTCCTGCGTCAAGCCTGTCAGCAAGCGAAGGAATGGCACAAGGCCTACGGCGAGGGGTTTTATATCTCCGTAAACGTCTCGGTACACCAGTTTGCCGACAGCGCGTTTCTGGATACCGTGCGCGAAGCGCTGGAGACGAGCGGCCTGCCCCCGTCCGCGCTGCACCTGGAGATTACCGAAACGGTGGTCATGACCGAACCCGAGACAGTGATGGAACTGCTGGACGAGCTCAAGATAATGGGTGTCCAGATCGGACTCGACGACTTCGGTACCGGCTATTCCTCGCTGGGCTATCTGCGCCAGCTCAATATCGATTACATCAAACTGGACAAGCAGTTCATCTCCAGCATCACCACCAACCCCCAGGATGCCGCCATTGTGCGAACCACCATCAGTCTGGCCAAGGCACTTGGTCTGGGAGTGGTCGCCGAAGGTATCGAAGACCGTGCCCAGCTGCAGCAGCTGAACGCAGAGGACTGCGACATAGGACAAGGCTATCTGTTCAGTCCACCGGTATCCGCCACCCGCTTCGAAGCCCTGCCCGCGCGCTACGCCGGCACCGTAGCGGAGCACTGAAGCCACTGCTTCGTTCAGGCTCCCGCGTTAGGCCGTGCACCACCTATCCGATATACTCCGAACTGCAGGCGTGGATAAAAACCCGGAGGGGGGATGGCGACGGAAAGGCGGGCGTACAAGCGGCATTCAATCAGCTGGGACGCCGATGTCGGCGGCGAAGGCTTTGGTCCGCTGGCCTTCGTGGTCACTGACTTCTGCGAAGGCGGCCTGTTTCTCGAGCCGGCTACCAAAACGGCCGATACCGGCCTGCGCCGGCACCTGCGCCAATCCGACTGGATTGAAGTCGGGCTGACCGACCCGGTTTCCGGCAGCCGCCGGCAGGTTCACTCCCGGGTCGCCCGCGTAACGGATAACGGGTTCGGGCTCGCATTCCACACACCACAGCCCACTGTGGTGTCGGCACTGATGACCGTCGCCGCCGGCGCGCGCTCCGCCGCCAATCACGAACTGTACGCCAAACGTCAATCGCAGCCGCTCACACAGGATCAGGCGCATCGCAATGGGTCGCTGTTGGCGAGGTGCCGTGGACTGATAGCCGAATTCCTGTCCAGTCGTCTGGAGAGCTTCTCAAGGCAGATCGACACCGTGTTGCTACGTTCCGCGGAGAACGCCCAGGGCAATACGGCACAAAGCGACCTGCTCTCCGCCCTGGATGCGCTTAACAGCAATCAGCGGGGCTTCAACAACATACTCAGCGACGACATACTGGACCATTGGGGAAAACTGGGCCGCTTTTCCATCGGCCCGGACAATCACGAAGCCGGCAATCCGGACCAACTCTCTCTCGTGAATGACCAGGATTTCGATGACTGGCTTGCCCGCTCCGACATCATAACGCGCGCCGAGACACGCTCAATCGGACGCCTGCGCCTGTTGCACAGGCGGTTGTCCGAGCTCGCCGGCGGCCCCATCGACGAGTTCCGCAACCCGGTCTCTCCCGCCGTACTCTGTCATGAACTGTCGCGACAGCTTGATCGCCTGGAATTTCCCCACGATGTCCGGCTGCTGATCTACCCCACTTATGGGAGCTCCGTTCTAGGGCAGCTGAATACCTTGTATGACAGCCTGAACGCCCTGCTGCGCGAGGCCGGCGTCCTGCCCGATCTGGAAAACGAGAGGCAGCCGATCCAGAACAGACGCCCGGGAGCGGACAATGACCGCCGCTCGGCCGACAAGAAGACTAAACCGGATCAGGCGGATACCCCAACGGCCTCCGGCAGCAACGAACAGGCCCGACAGGAGACGTTTACCGGCGGTGGCGGTCCACAGGCAGCGAGCAGCGTTTCCCGCAGTGTGCGCAACCTGTTTCGCGCCCAGCGCAGACACGCCGGCGGTGAGGATGTCAGCGCCGATACGCGCCCGGCAGTACCCAGGGATACCCTGATCCAGGCGAGTGAAGCACTGCGCCAGGCGGCCGACGAGCCGGACCAACCGCTTGCGGCACGCCTGAAAAAGGCACTGACACAGGCGTTCCCTCAAAATCCGCCGCAACTTAACAGCGCCCAGACCGAGACCGTGGACCTGCTCGACCAGTGGTTCACCGAACTCCGGCCGGACATCGATGAGCAGCCTTTTTTCAGTCACTGGAGCAAGCGCCTGAAGCCGCTTGCGCTGCAGGAGGAATTCCGCAGTGGCGCCATTCTGGATAACCGCGACCATGCTCTGCACAGGTTGCTGAATGCGCTGGATGTCGCCGCCGAAATCATGGCCGTCAGCAGCGAAAGCGAACGCCTCAAACTGCATGAGCAGTTGACCCCCGCCCTGGAACAGGCGGTGGATCACTTTGACGGCCGACCCGAGACGCTGGCCACCGCGGCCGAACAGCTGGAGGAAGCCCTGCAACGACCGCAGCGTGCGCTCGAAGCCGGTATGGAACGTGTCCGGCAAACCTGCGAGGGCGCTCAGCGGCTCGAACTGGCGCGGCGTACCGTTGAACAGGCACTGAACAAACGCCTGGGCGGCAAGGCCGTGCCGCAACCGGTGCTGCGACTGATCGAGCAGGGCTGGCGCAATCACCTGGTGCTGGTGGAACTGCGCCAGGGCGCCGACAGCCCCGACTGGACCAGAGGCCTGCGCGCGCTGGAGATACTTGCCGCGGGCATGGGTTCCCCGGACATTCGGCGCCGCCTGCCCAGGGAACCAGCCAAGGTGCTGCACTACGTGCAGCAGCAGCTACTGGCCAGCAATCGTCCGCATGTCGAGGTCAGCGCGCTGATCACGGAAATCGATCAATGGCTGAAGCGCCCGTCGGACAGCACCGACTTGCCGCCGTCTCAGGTGTTCGACGGAGCAGCATCGCGTTCCGGACAACCGGACCTCCCCCAGGAATGGCTTGGTCAGGCCAAGCTGCTGCGCATCGGTGACTGGATTCAACTCCGGGACGACGCCGGCCACCGTCAACAGTTACGGCTGGCCTGGATCAGCCGCGACCAGGACCGCTTCGTGTTCGTGGGCCGCAACGGCAAGAAGGCCGCGGAGCTGACGCTGGAGGCGCTGGCCACTCAATTGGGCAGTCAGCGCGCGGATGCGGAGACGGATTTCAATGCCCCCGTCACCGAACGCCGCTGGCAGGACATGCTGGTCAAGCTCAACCGCCAGCTGGTTCACTCCGCCACCCATGATCCACTCACCGGGCTGCTCAACCGCCCCGCCTTCCAGCGTCGCATCAGGGCTCTGCTGGAGCGCACGTCCGGTGAGCAGGAACACGTGCTGGTTCATGTCGCACTTGACGACTTCAAGGTTGTTAACAACAGCCTCGGTCATGACGGCGGCGATCAGGTTCTCCGGCAAGTCGGCCAGCTGATGGTGGAAGGCGTGGCTCGGCGCGGCCTGGTAGGCCGGATTGGTGGCGATGAGTTCGGCATACTCATGACCCGTTGCAGTGCCCAGGAGGCTGAGGCCCTCACCGAGAAGCACCTCAACGCGCTTCGCCAGCATCGGTTCACGGTCGGTGGCGAGAGCGTTAAAATCGCCGCCAGTATCGGCGTGGTGCCGTTCTCCAGGGAGAGCCACAGCATAGAAGACCTGCTCAAGGACAGCGATGGCGCGAGCTTTACCGCCAAAAAGCAGGGCGGTAACCGGATTCATTTCTACAGCCCCGGCGACGCCGAAATGGAGAAGCTGCGCGAGAGCATGTCCCAGGCCACCCGCATTGATCAGGCGCTCGACGCCGGTCTGCTCACGCTGCGTTGCCAACGCATCGAACCGCTGCAAGGCCTGAGTACCCGCCCGCTCTATGAAGTGCTGATCAGCATGACCGGAGACCAGCACGAGAACATGCGCCCGGACCTGTTCATCCCCGCGGCGGAACGCTTCGGACGCATGCCGGCACTGGATCGCTGGGTCATCCGCGAGGTGTTCCGGTGGGCGTCCAGCAACCCCGGCCGGCTGCAGGAAATCGAACATCTCAGCGTCAACCTGTCGGGGCAGACCATCGGCGACGTGGGCTTCGTGGAGTTTCTCAAGGGGCAATTTCTGGAAACCGGCGTGCCGCCGCAGAAGATCTGCCTCGAAGTCACGGAGACTGCCGCGGTAGCCAACCTGGCGTTGGCAGCCGATCTGATTCGTGAACTGAAACAGATGGGCTGCCGCTTCGCACTGGACGACTTCGGCAGCGGCCTGTCATCCTACTCCTACCTGAAAAACCTGCCTGCGGACTATCTCAAGATTGACGGCGAATTCATCCGTGAGCTGGCGCGCGAAGGCGCCGATGACGCGATGGTGCGGTCCATCCATGAGTTGAGCCACCATCTCGGCAAACTGACCGTCGCGGAGTACGTGGAAACGGATTCCGTTCGGGCGTTACTGGCCGGAATCGGATTGGATTACGGGCAGGGCTACGCCATCGAGCGGCCGATACCGCTTGACGAACTCGGCATGAAGTCACAGGTCACGCTTTAGCCGAGCGCCGCCGCCCACAGTCGAGGACGCCCCCATGAGTACCGACATGGCCCTTTGTTTCGAAAAGATCATCACTGCCGTCGGCGAGGACGTGCAGCGGGAGGGCCTCGTCAAGACGCCGGCCCGGGCGGCCAGCGCCTTCGAGTTTCTCACTGAAGGCTATCAGCAGAATCTGCACGAACTCGTCAACGGCGCCGTCTTCGAGTCGGACAACGACGAGATGGTGATCGTCAGGAACATCGAATTCTATTCACTGTGCGAACATCACCTGTTGCCGTTCATCGGCCACGCGAACGTTGCTTACATTCCCAACGGCCGGGTCATCGGCCTGTCCAAGATCGCCCGAATCGTGGACATGTTCGCGCGCAGACTGCAGATTCAGGAAAACATGACCCGACAGATCGCCGAAGCCCTGCAGGAGGTCACCGACGCCCGAGGCGTGGCCGTGCAGATCACCGCGCGCCACATGTGCATGATGATGCGCGGCGTGCAGAAGCAGGATTCGGCCATGAGCACGTCGGTCATGCTGGGCGCATTCCGCAGCTCGCAATCCACGCGGAGCGAATTCCTTCAGTTGCTGTCGGACAGGTGAGCGGCGCGCGCCGCATAACGCCGCGCAAATTCCAGGACCATGGATTTACCGGATTTGAAGCACGACAACCCTACCCGCCGCACCGTCTACCTGATCTGCCTCGCAAGCGCGCTCTTCCTACTTGGCTGTGCCGGCGGTGCATGGCTGCTGGGCGACGGATTGCTGGCGACCTGGCTGCTGAGAGCGGTCATGGTCTACGCGGCGTTGCTGCTGTCCTTCCACGGCGGCCTCCATTGGGGACTCACACTCAAGGACTCACGTGCGGACAGCCGTACCTTTCTGATCGGGGTCGCCCCCTCCGTGCTGGCCCTGGCGGCGATGCTCATGCCCATGCGTCCGGCACTGATGCTGCTGGCGGTCGGCTATGTAGCGCAACTGATCGTGGACCTCGTCCGTCTGAAATTACCCGGTTGGTTTCGCACGCTGTGGGCCGCCATGACCGTGGCCGTGGTGATGGCCCTGATCCTGGCGTTGATCGCGGCCATACAGTAGCGGATCCGGTGCTCACTGCCCCGACCATCGCCGCATGGCCGACAACATGTCTCGCCAGCATCGCCAAATCACGTCCTCGACACATTATTGACGGCTGCTCCACGCGTTTTTCCAACCGCAGTCAACGCGCGCTGGCGGTTTATGTCCTACCATAACCAGTGCTGGTTTGCCTGCTGTCGCTATGGCAGTCGCGACCGGCGTCCCATTCTACCCGCATGCTGCCGGAGGATGGGTGAGGTCCGCGCATTTCAACGCGATCTCCCGCCATTCCCACGTTGCGTTGCACAGGAAACACCCCGTTCCTCAAGGAGGCCTTTTATGTACACGGAGCTCTTTTCAAAGGCAAACCATCAGCTTGAAGACATGATGCAGCCGGCACGCAGGCTGCAGGGCGCCATGGTTGATCACATGGCGAAGGTGACCGATTTTCAGCTCGATACATTACGCGGTTATTCGGAACTGGGCATGAAGGAGCTTCGCGCCCTGCAGGACGTGAATGACCCACAGAGCCTGCAGAATTTCATGTCCCAGCACGCCGAACTGCTCAGAACGTTCAGCGAGAAAATCTCCCGCGACATGAACGAGATGGTCAAACTCCAGCGCCATTTCGCGGAAGATCTGCAGAAGGTTGGCAGGGAGAGTGCGTCCCGGGTCGTGCAGGCGGCGGAGTCCACCGCGGAAGAAACCGCCAGGGCAGCCAGCCAGACCGCCGAACGCGGTGCCGAGGCGACGAAGGAAAGCGCGGAAGGTGCATCCAGAGCAGCCAAAAGTGCTGGCGAGGAAACACCGCCAAAAGCCCAGGAAAGCGGTTCCGGCAAGAGTTCCGGGTCAGGTTCCCGGTCAGGTTCCGAATCCGGAAAGCGTTCGGCCTGAACAGTCGTTGCGGGCTCGCCGCGCCTGATGCCACCCTGCGCCAGAACCAGAGCAGGCAGTGTGGCTACATGGCGCGGCCTGCCCTCGCCTCATAAACCAACCGAGAACATATTATCCAGATCGTGCCGGGAGTGAGCCTGGAAGGCGATCAACGTCTCGGTTTTCAGTATCCCTTCAAGCTTCGACATATGTTCCGTGACCAGCGCAGCAAGATCCTCGTTGCCAGGGACACGGATCACCGCCACCAGGTCGAATCCGCCACCGACGGAATAGACTTCCGATATGCCCCTGATATCCGCCAGTTCCCCGGCAAGTCGGTTGATATGCCGGCGATCCACGTTCATCAATACGATTGCGGTGACCATAGGCTGTACTACTCCCCTGCTTGCATTCCTAATGGATAATCCGGCCGCTCGGCGAAGCCCCGCTCAAGTTCGGCCATGACGGACAGCACCCGGGCATCCTGCCATTGCCTGGCGGCCACCTGCACGCCTATCGGCAAACCCGCGCTGCCCATTTCCACCCGCTGGGCCTGGCGCTGGATGAAATCCCGCCCCGGACGCCGGTCACTTTCCTCGCCGTCGCGAACCCGGGTCACCGATACGACGCCAGCCGGCATACCCAGCAGATTGTAAATCATCGCATAGGATGCCGCGCCGGCAAGATACTCACTGGCACCATGGATCAGGGCCGGCAGGGCATGGGGCGGGGACAATAACACATCCACACCGGCATGCTTCATGGCGGTCAGAAACCGTTGTCGCCAGGCGCGGGCCTCGGCCACAAGATCCCAGTACGCAGAGGTGTTCCGGGGCCCGGTATGCCGCACCAGACGGGAAAGGTCGCGCTGGCCACCGGCTCGCAGCAAGGCCGCCAGGAGCGGACGCAACGCCACCGGCAACACACTGAGGCGACGCAGGCTGCGCAGCCGCCGGTCGATCAGCCCGCCCTGCATGCGGCGCCAGAGCCGGTCGCCACCATCGGCCGTAAGCAGAGCGAAATAGAGTTGCATGCCGGTGTCGGTATCCGGTGGCCGAAAACCGGTTACCCGACAACCACGACGGGCAAGTACATCCGCCGCACTGCGCACGGCGCGGCGTACAGCGGGCGCGGCCGCAAACCAGCCGTTATCTTCATAGAAGCCAATGCTGAGGCCGTCCACGCCCTGATCCCGCCTGGACATGATCGGCAGCGGCGGTTGGGAGGGGTCGGCATCGCCCGGCGCGGCGTCAGCCAGCACGCGCATGGCCGTGGCCAGATCTTCCACGCGCCGGGCCATTGGCCCGGCGGCATCGGCGACGGCCTCCTGGCCGGTAAAGAGTTCCTGGTTGATGCTGCCGGCCAGTGTCACTCGCCCTGGCGTGGGTTTGAGTGCATGCACGCCGCAGAAGTGTGCCGGCACACGGATACTGCCGCCAATATCGGAGCCCAGACCGAGGCAGGATAGCCCGGCAGCGAGCGCCGCCGCCTCCCCCCCACTGCTGCCGCCAGGGGTGCGGGCAGCGTCCCACGGGTTGCGCGCAAGCCCGTACACCGGGTTGTCGCATTCATGGAAAAGCATAAGCTGGGACAGATTGGTCTTGCCCATGAGCACGGCGCCCGCGCGCCGCAAGGCGGCGATCTGCGGCCCGTCGGTACGGCAGGTTTTCCCCACCAGGGTCGGTAGCCCGGCCGTGCTGTCGGTACCCTGAACACCAAAACATTCCTTGACGGTAATCGGCACACCATGCAGGCGGCCCAGGGATTGTCCCGTCCGGGCAGCCTCGTCAGCCGCGGCAGCTTCCGCGCGCGCAGTCTGATCGCAGCGGATAACCACCGCGTTAAGCCGCGGGTTAAGGCGCTCAAGCAGAACCAGCCGCCGCTCAAGCTCGGCGCGGGCACTGGCCTCGCCCGCAGCCTGGCGACGAGCGAGCGCGGTGGCGGATGGGCAATCGGATTCATTCATGCAGTGGATCCCTTTTTCGGCAGTGTACCGTCCTTCGGCGTGGAGGACCCGACGATGATACCGGCGCAACGGTTCATTGCTGCCGTCATATTCCCCGATATTCGATTTCGTCGCCGCGGATTTCCTTCATGCGTCGGGAATGGGTTGCCTTCCGTTATACTGGGCCGTCCCGGCATTTAGCCCGCCCGTACATCAGATTACCAGGAGCCTTCAGGATTGGATTTTGCAAACCAGGTCATTCTCGTCATCGGCTTGCTGTTCCTGGTGAGCATCCTGGCAAGCCTGCTCTCGAGCCGGATCGGCGCACCGCTGCTGCTGGTGTTCCTGGTCATCGGCATGCTCATGGGAGAAGAAGGCCCCGGCGGTCTGTCATTTCATGATTTCCAGAGCGCCTATCTGATCGGCAGCATCGCGCTGGCCGTGATCCTCTTTGACGGCGGTCTGCGCACCAAGGTGGAGAGCTTCCGCGTCGGTCTGCGTCCGGCGATAACACTGGCCACACTGGGGGTGGTCATTACCGTTGCCATTACCGGGCTGGCGACGGCATGGATTTTCGACTCGCCGCTGATGGCGGGGCTACTGATCGGAGCCATCGTCGGCTCCACCGATGCCGCCGCGGTATTCTACCTGCTGCACGCCCACGGCCTGGAGCTCAAACAGCGCATCGGCGCTACCCTGGAGATCGAATCCGGCAGCAACGACCCCATGGCGATATTCCTCACCATCGCCTTTGTCGAAATCATCCTCGGCACACACGATAACGTCGGTCTCGGCCTGCTGCTTGATTTCACGCTGCAGATGGGCATCGGTGGCGCAACCGGGGTAGCCGGCGGCCTGTTGCTGGCCTGGGCGATCAACCGCGTCAGACTGACGCCCGGGCTCTATCCTCTACTGGCCGTTTCCGGTGCGCTGATGATCTTCGGGCTAGCGTCCGTGCTCCAGGGCAGCGGATTCCTGGCCGTCTATCTGGCCGGTCTGCTGCTGGGCAACCGGCGCCTGCAAAGCGCCCAGAATATCCGCCGCTTCCACGACGGCATGGCCTGGCTGGCGCAGATCGTCATGTTCCTGATGCTGGGCCTGCTGATCACGCCCAGCGATCTGCTGGAGGTGGCCCCCCAGGCGCTGGTCGTTGCTGCCCTGCTGATCCTGGTGGCACGGCCGCTGGCGGTCGCGGCCTGTCTGTTGCCGTTCAGCTTTCCCTGGCGGGAGCAGCTGTTCATCGGCTGGGTGGGCCTGCGCGGCGCGGTACCCATACTGCTCGGCCTGTTGCCGCTGCTGGCGGGAATCGAAGGTGCCTTTACGTTCTTCAACATTGCCTTCTTCGTGGTGCTGATTTCGCTGGTGATACAGGGCTGGACGGTCGCACCGATCGCCCGCTGGCTACAGCTTGACGTGCCGCCGCGCAGCCGCGTCGTGCACCGGATGGAGCTTGATTTGCCGGGCCAGGCCGAGTACGAGCTGGTAGGCTACATGCTGGAAGCGGACAGCCCGGCCATCTACAAGATGGTACGCCGGCTGTCCCTGCCGGAGAACAGCCAGATCGTTGCCATGGTGCGCGATGGCCGCCCGCTGCAGGACACCTCCACGGAGATCCTGCAGGAAAATGACTACATTTACGTCCTCACCCCGCCGGACCGTCTGCCCGCGCTGGATCGGGTGCTGGTGGCTGAGCACGGGCCGGCGCGTCTGGAAGAACATATATTCTTCGGTGATTTCGTCCTTAACGGTGATACGCCCCTGTCGGCGCTGGCGAGCGCCTATGATCTTATTATCCCCGATCAGCAGGGCGAAGATGAAACCCTCGGCGGCTATCTGCTCAGGCTATTCAAGCAGCGGGCGGTTGTAGGTGACAGAGTCCGGCTGAACAACATGGAATTCGTGGTTCGCGAGATAGAAAACGGGCAAATCACGCGCGTGGGCCTCAAGATTACCCGCCCGCCGGCCCGACGGCCCGACGGCCATGAGGATACGGGCCGCAAACACCGTTCAGGAGGTAGACGGTCATGAGTGACGCATTGCGGGAACAGCTTCTCAAAGCCGGACTGGCGGACGAGAAGGCGGCGAAGAAGGCGGCGCGTGAAGCGCGCCATGCGAAACAGCGCAGGCAAAAACAGCCGGCCGGCGACGTGGCCGCGACCACCGAAGCGGCGCGGGCGGAGGCGGAGAAGACGCGTCGCGAACGGCAGCAGCGCGACCGTTCGCTGAACCAGCAACGCGATGCGCAAAAGGCCCGCCGCGCGGCGGCATCGCAGGTGGACGACTTGCTGAAAAGCCATGCCCTGTCAATGCGCGACGGCACCATTGCCTATCACTTCACCCAGGGCACGGTCATCCGCCGGGTTCACGTGACCGAGGAGCAGCAGCGCAGGCTGGGCGAGGGGGATCTGGCCATCGTCCGCCACCGCGAACGCTATCACCTGGTGCCCGCCAGGGTGGCGGAAACGATCAGCCAGCGTTCGCCGGACACCTTCATCAGTCGGGCGGAGCCGACTGCAAAGCCGGACGAGGACGACCCGTACCGCGATTTTCCAATTCCTGACGATCTGCAATGGTAGACGCCGTCAGGCGGCCGCCATGGAGCCCAGAAACACCATGAGCAGTGATTTTGACGAACTCATCACGCGTGCCGAGCGGGTACTGCGGCAGATCGAACAGTTTCTGCCCGGGCAGACGGAGGAGCCGGACTGGGATAGTACGATCGCATTCCGCTGGCGCCGACGCATGCAACAGGGCCGCATGGTGGCGGTGCGTCACCCTCACGATCTGAGCCTCCAGGCATTGAAGAACGTGGATCATCAAAAGGCGCTGCTGGACCGTAACACCCGTCAGTTCGTGGAGGGCCTGCCGGCCAACAATGCCCTGCTCTGGGGATCCCGGGGCACCGGCAAGTCGTCGCTGGTGAAGGCAATGCTGAATGCCTACGCTTCACGTGGTCTGCGCCTGATCGAGGTGGACCGTACCGACCTGGTGGATCTGCCTGACATCATCGACCTGATTTGGGATCGCCCCGAGCGCTTCATCCTGTTCTGCGACGATCTGTCCTTCGAAGCCGACGACCCCAGCTACAAGGCTCTGAAAGCCACCCTGGACGGCTCGCTCAGTGCCTCTCCGGACAATCTGCTGATCTATGCCACGTCCAACCGCCGACATCTGCTGCCGGAATACATGACGGATAATGAGGAAGCACGGGTGGTCGACGGCGAGATTCATCATGGCGAGGCGGTGGAGGAGAAGATTTCACTGTCGGAACGGTTCGGCCTGTGGGTGTCCTTCTACCCGTTCAACCAGGACGCCTATCTGAACATCGTCCATCATTGGCTCGCCCATTTCGGCGTCAGCGAAGACGAACCGGAAGCCCTGCGCGAAGAGGCTCTGCGCTATGCGCTCACCCGCGGCTCCCGCAGCGGACGCGTGGCCTGGCAGTTTGCCCGCGACTGGGCGGGCAGAAAGGGGCTGGCGCAATAACGCCGGAGTGACTGCACGCGCTCCGTCTACGCCTTGAACTTTTTCCTGATCGCCCGCTTGTCGAGCTTGCCGGCACCCGTCTTCGGCAGCTCGTCCAGAAAATACACCCGACGTGGCACCTTGTAACCTGCAATACGCTCCTTGAGCCATGCCCGAAGCTCCGCGGCCGACAGCGCCTGCCCCGGCTTGAGTACAACCGCTGCACAGCCCGTTTCGCCCCAGGTCGCATCGGCAACGCCGAACACCGCCGCTTCTGCAATGGCTGAATGGCCGTGGATGACGCTCTCAACCTCGGCCGGATAGACGTTCTCGCCGCCGGAGATGTACATGTCCTTGGATCGACCGACAATGGTGTAGGCACCGTCATCGTCGAACATTGCAAGATCGCCGGTGTGCAACCAGCCGTCCGCATCGATGGCGGCCGCGGTGGCTTCGGCGTTGTTCCAGTACCCGGGCGTGCGGTGCGGACCGCGAATCAGCACCTCGCCAGTCTTGCCCGGCACCTCTATCGGATCGCCGGCCTCGTCACGCAGCCGCACCTCAACGTGAAACAGCGGGTAACCGACGGCGCCGGGTTTCGCGCGCACCTGCTCCGGCGGCAGCCAGAACGTATTGGGGCCTGCCTCGGTAAGCCCGTAGCCGGTTTTGAAATCCACCCCACGCGCCCAGAACCGCTCGAATAGGGGTCGCGGGCATGGCGCGCCGCCGCTGATCACCAGCTTCAGCGCGGAGAAATCAGCCTGCTCCCAGCGTCGGTGGTTCTGCAGCAGACTAAACATGGTAGGGACGCCGAAGAACAGATTGGCAGTCCCGGATTCCACAAGGTCGAACACCTGATCGGCATCGAACCCCGGGCAGACCACGCTCGCACCACCGGCCTGCACCAGCGGTGCGGTGAAAACGTTCAGTGCGCCGGTATGAAACAGGGGCGCATTGAGAATGGCGGTATCGCCGGCATTGATCTCCCAGCTCATCACGGTATTGACGGCATTCCAGGTAATGTTGCCGTGCGTGAGGACCACGCCCTTGGGAAGGCCGGTGGTTCCGCCGGTATAGCAGATCACCCAGGGGTCATCTTGGTCCAGCCCGGGGTCGGGTGGGGCGGTGGTTTCATGGACGTCGCGTTCGGAAAGACAGCGATCGGCTGCCGGATCGGCGTCATCCAGGGCGACCCAGTGCCGTATCGAGGCGCAGCCATCCATGCTCCGCAGCGTTGTCACCGTCTCGGCGAAATCCGCGGTGTAGAACAGAACCCCGGGTGAGGCATCGGCAATCAGTGCGTCCAGCTCGCGACTCGACAGTCGCCAGTTCAGGTTCTGCAGAATGGCTCCGGTCTTGTTACAGGCAAACCAGATATCCAGATAGGCAACACAATTGCTTGCCAGTACGGCCACCCGATCGCCCTTGCTCACCTTCAGACCGGCGGCCAGAAAATGGGCGGTGCGGTTCACCACCGTGTCCCATTGCCGATAGGTGATACGGCGCCCGTCGCGGACGTCGATGAGCGCAACACGCTCAGGGGACAGGCTTGCCCGTCGGGCCAACCAGTCGGCGGCGCGCGGGATCTGCTGATCGGTTCGCATCAGCGAAGGTATCGGTCGCATCGGAGTAACCCCGGGCTGATCTAGCAATGAACTCAGACATCCATGAAATGGACAGTTTAGTTCAGCGGCGGCGGCGCGTGGGTACAGGCAACCTGAACGACAGCAGCAAGAGCAGAAGCACGGTATAGATCAACGGCTCCCCGAAACCCGCTTTCACTTGCAGGAGAAAATGCAGCACGGCCAATCCGGCGATCAGGTAGATGAGCCGATGCAGGGTTTTCCAGCGTCTGCCCAGGCGCTTCATCATGCCGTTGGTGGAGGTCACCGCCAGCGGGATCAGTAATAGCAGGGCAACAAATCCGGCCAGAATATAGGGCCGTTCAACCACGTCCTCGACAATGCCGGCCAGGCTCAGGCTATGGTCGAACACGCTGAAGACCAGAAAATGCAGGCACACATAGAAGAACGCGAACAGCCCCAGCATACGCCGGAACCTGATTGGCGCGGTCCAGCCGGTAAGGCGCCGCAAGGGCGTCATCGCCAGCGTAATCAACAGCAGACGCAGCCCCCACTGGCCGGTTTCATGGGTGAGGTACTCCACCGGATTGGGCCCGGCGCGGCCGTCGAACAAGCCGAGGACAATCCACACGGCCGGTGCCAGGCAAAGCAGAAACACCGCCGCCTTTGCCGCCAGCAGGCCGCGGCCGGTCAACGGCTTCCAGCGGACGGCGGACGCTGCGACTGCACTCACCGCGCCCTCACCAGTTCTCGCGACGGCTCAGGTCCATGCCGGCGTAGAGGGCGGCGACTTCCTCCTCATAGCCGTTGAACATCTCGGTGTTGCGGCGGAAGAACGTGCCGATTCGGCGCTCCCGGCGCTGGCTCCAGCGCGGGTGATCCACCTCGGGATTGACGTTGGCATAAAACCCGTACTCCTGGGGTGCGCTGATGTTCCAGGTCGTGCGCGGCTGCGTTTCGGTGAAGCGGATCCGCACCAGGGACTTGCCGCTCTTGAATCCGTATTTCCAGGGCACCACCAGACGAATCGGCGCGCCGTTCTGGGCCGGCATCTCCTTGCCGTACAGCCCCACGGCCAGAATCGCGAGCGGGTTCATTGCCTCGTCCATGCGCAGGCCCTCGGTATAAGGCCACTCCAGCGAGCGGCCCCGTTGCGCCGGCATCTGCTCGGGATCCTCAAGCGTGGTCAGCTCCACGTACCTGGCCCGGGAATTGGGCTCGAAACGCTTGAGTATGTCTCCCAGGGGGATACCCACCCACGGAATCACCATGGACCAGGCCTCCACGCAACGCAGCCGGTAGATGCGTTCTTCAAGCGGGTGAGGCGCGAGCAGATCTTCCAGGGCCAACGTTCCGGGGCGATTGCATTCGCCAGTGATCTCCACGCTCCACGGGTCAACCCTGAGCAATCCGGGCGCCAGCCGCTTGGGGTCGGATTTGTCGAAGCCGTACTCGTAGAAATTGTTGTAGCTGGTGATGTCTTCAAAACTGTTCAGTTCCTCGTCGGTGCTGAACGGGCTTTTCCGCACATCGGCAAGGGGCCGCAGCTCATCGATGTTGTCCAGGGTGCGGGAGAACACCGCCTGCGGCGCCAGCACCGCACCGGCAACCACGGTCATGGCGCCGGTCATGAATTCGCGACGCCGCTGGTAGACGGACTCGGGGGTGATCTCGGATGGCGTGACGTCGGAACGTTTCCTGATACGGATTAGCATGAACAGGCATCTCCCGTTCGGTCTGGTGTCCAGTATTGACTCTCTGCAAGTCTGAGAGTTGCAGCCCAGTCTCTTACAATCCGTACCAAAGGTCACTGAGGGAAAACACGTATGCGATCGGCCAGGGAGCCTCTGCAGGAAACCTTATCCGATCCAGACCCTGGCGTTCCTGAACATGCGCATCCACGGGCCATCCTCGCCCCAGCTGGCGGGGTGCCAGGAATGCTGCACGCTGCGGAACACCCGCTCCGGGTGCGGCATCATGATGGTCACGCGGCCGTCACGACTACAAAGCCCGGTAATGCCGTCCGGCGAACCGTTCGGGTTGGCAGGGTAGTTCGTCGCCGGTTGGCCCTGCGCGGTGACATAACGTAGCGAGACGATGCCCGCGGCCTCTACCTTTCGCGGCCCCTGGTCGGCACTGAAGCGCGCCAGACCTTCGCCATGGGCGACCGCGATCGGCATGCGCGAGCCCGCCATGCCGGCAAGAAACAGCGATGGCGAACGCACCACTTCGACTTGCGCCAGTCGGGCCTCGAACTGCTCGGAGCGGTTGCGCACGAAATCCGGCCAGAGTTCGGCGCCGGGGATCAGATCCCGCAGATTAGCCAACATCTGGCAACCATTGCACACACCCAGCGTGAACGTGTCCTGTCGACTGAACCAGGCCTCGAACGCCTCCCGGAGAGCCGGGTTGTGCAACACGGTCTTGGCCCAGCCGCCTCCGGCCCCGAGCACATCGCCGTAGGAAAAACCGCCGCAGGCGACCATGCCCTGGAAACCGTCGAGATCCACGCGCCCGGCCAGCAGATCGGTCATGTGCACATCCACGGAGCTGAACCCGGCACGGTGGAAGGCCGCGGCCATCTCCACATGACCATTAACCCCCTGCTCGCGCAGTATCACCACGCGCGGCCGCTCACCCCGGGCGATATATGCCGCGGCAACGTCGTCGTCCGGCGTAAAGGTCAACGTAGCGTGCAGGCCGGTATCCGCCTCGTCGCGCACGGTTTCGTATTCTTCCCGGGCACACTCCGGGTCGTCCCGCAGGGCCTGCATCCGGTAACTGGTTTCCTGCCAGGTGCTCTGCAGATCCGCTCGGCTGCGTTCCAGCACCGGTACACCGGCATGACTGATGCGGACGATGCCGTCATCGCCGGGAGCGCCGATATCATGTACCAGAGCAGCAATACCGGCGTCCTCGAAGAGCGCCAGAACCATGTTCAGATCCTGCTCCCGGATCTGTAATACCGCGCCGAGTTCCTCGCTGTACAGGCTGCCGTGAACCCCGCCCTCGCCCGTCGGCAGGTCCACCGCCAGGCCGCGGCGCCCGGCGAAGGCCATTTCGCAGAGGGTGGCGAACACACCGCCGTCGGAGCGGTCGTGATACGCCAGCAGCAACCCTTCCCTCAGCAGCGTCTGAATGGTGTCGAAGAATGCGGCAAACGCGTCCGGGTCATCAAGGTCCGGGGCGCGATCGCCAAGGAAGCCGTGCACCTGGGCCAGGGCCGAACCACCAAGGCGGTTGCGGCCGGCACCGAGATCCACCAGCAGCAGTCTGGTCCTGCCTTCATCGCGCACCAGCTCCGGGGTGACGGTATGGCGCACATCCTCCACCGCCGCAAAAGCGGTGATTACAAGGGCCAGTGGGGAGGTGACACTGCGCGCCTCGCCGTCCGCCTCCCAGACCGTCTTCATGGACATCGAATCCTTGCCCACCGGAATGGCAATACCCAACCGTGGGCAAAGCTCCATGCCAACCGCCTCGACCGTGTCATAGAGTACGGCGTCCTCACCGGCATGACCGGCAGGCGCCATCCAATTGGCGGACAGATTGACGTTGCGCAGGCTGCCCACCGCCGCCGCCGCGAGATTGGTCAGCGCCTCGCCGACCGCCATGCGCCCGGAGGCCGGGCCGCTGAGCAGGGCGAGCTGCGGGCGCTCGCCCATGGCCATGGCCTCGCCGGTGTAGCCCTCGTAGTCGTCCAGGGTAACGGCCACATCCGCCACCGGCACCTGCCAGGGGCCAACCATCTGATCCCGGCTCACCAGGCCGCTCACGGTGCGGTCGCCGATGGTCACCAGAAAGTGCTTGGCAGCCACCGCGGGCAGGCGCAGCACCCGGTCCGCGGCCTCGGCCGGATCCACGGCCGCCAGTTGCAGGGGCTGGTGATGGACGGCGGCCCGACGTACGTCCCGGGTCATCTTCGGCGGCTTGCCGAATAACAGATCCATGGGAATGTGCACGGGATCATTGCCGAAATGATCATCGGCGAGGATCAGTTCACGCTCTGCGGTCGCCTCGCCGATATCCGCAAACGGGCAGCGCTCGCGGATGCAGATCGCCCGGAAACGCTCGAGGTCATCGGGCATGATGGCCAGTACGTAGCGCTCCTGGGATTCATTGCTCCAGATCTGCATCGGCGACATGCCTGCGTCGAGGCTCGGCACCTCGCGCAGGACCAGCCGACCGCCCCGCTCGCTGTCCTCCAGGATTTCAGGCACGGCGTTGGACAGGCCGCCGGCGCCGACATCGTGAATCGAGCGTACGGGATTGTCTTCGCCCAGCGCCCAGCAGGCATCGATGACTTCCTGCGCGCGGCGCTGGATCTCCGGGTTACTGCGCTGCACGGAAGCGAAATCCAATTCCTCGTCACCGGTACCGCCGGCCACGGACGAGGCCGCACCACCACCCAGCCCGATCAGCATGGCCGGCCCACCCAGCACGATCACCCGGGCTCGGGCCGGAACGGTCTGCTTGTCGACATGGCCTTCACGAATGGCGCCCATGCCGCCGGCAATCATGATCGGCTTGTGGAACCCCCGCACCTCGGCGCCTTCGGCGCCGGGCACGCGCTGCTCAAAGGTACGGAAATAGCCGGTGAGACCCGGCCGGCCGAATTCATTGTTATAGGTGGCGGCACCGATGGGACCGTCGCGCATGATTTCCAGCGGCGAGGCCATGCGCCCGGGACGCCCGACAGCTTCCGCCTCCCAGGGTTGCTCGAAACCGGGAATTCGCAGGTTCGACGTCGTGAACCCGACCAGTCCCGCGCGTGGCCGGGCGCCGCGCCCGGTTGCACCTTCGTCGCGGATTTCGCCGCCGGCCCCGGTAGCCGCACCCGCGAACGGCGAGATCGCGGTGGGATGGTTATGGGTCTCGACCTTCATGACCAGATGCGAGGCTTCGGCATGGGGCGTATAAACCTTGCTCCCCGGATCCGGAAAGAACCTCGCGACCTCCTGCCCCTGCGCCACCGCGGCATTGTCGCTGTAGGCGGAAAGCACGCCTTCGGGGCGCCGATTGTAGGTATTGCGGATCATGTCGAACAGGGAATGAAGCCGAGGCTCGCCATCGATGATCCAGTCGGCGCGAAAGATCTTGTGCCGGCAATGCTCGGAATTGGCCTGGGCGAACATCATCAGTTCCACGTCCGTCGGATTGCGACCCAGCGTACGGTATTGCTCGACCAGGTAGTCGACCTCATCCGGCGCCAGTGCAAAACCCATTTCCTGGTCCGCCCGCAGCAGGGCCTCGCGGCCACCGCCGAGTACGTCGATGCTGATCAGCGGCGTCGGCTCATGCGCGGCGAACAGGGCGTCCGCATCGGCCTCGGCGGCGAACACGGACTCGGTCATGCGGTCGTGAATCAGGGGGCGAATGACGGCCAGAGCGTCGGCATGCAGGCTGCCGGTGTGCCGAAGCCTGTAGATCACGCCGCGTTCTATGCGACGCACCGCGGACAGCCCGCAGTTGTGCGCAATGTCCGTGGCCTTGCTCGACCAGGGAGAAATGGTGCCGGGTCTGGGAATCACCAGCAAATATGTTGTCGGGGCCGGTGTGGACACTCCCGGCTGCTCGCCGTAGTGCAGCAGAGCCTCCAGGACACCCCGCTCGGCAACCGTCAGATCCCGATCGAGCTGTACGAAGTGTTCATGATGGGCATCAACGCCGGTAACCGCGGGAATCTGACCCTGAATGGCATGCAGCAAGCGATCAAGTCGGAAACGGGAAAGAGCACGACTACCGGACAAACGGAGCATTTGCAGACTCATTGGTTACGGTTCGATACAGGGTTGCGGCCCGTCATGGGCTGGACTGTCGGCCACGGTAATGCGCAACCGACCTCCCAACCGAGGAGCTGGAGCAGCGATCAGGCCTCCCGGCTCAGACGGTCACCGCCTCCCGAGGCCGGGCGGCCTTCGGGAGCAAGGCGCTAGCGAAGCTGCTCGTTGATCAGCACCAGCAGCCGCTCGGACAGATCCGGAGACACGGCCTCGCCTTCCTCGTCTTCTACCGCCAGACGGGTACGACCGGATTCGGAGCGCACGCGTATAACATAATTTCCCGGCTCGACTTCCGGCTCATGATCACGCCAGAAGGCCAGTCGCGAAAAGAAACCGCGCTTCTTCCGAGCAGATTCCGCGCCGGGATCATAGCGCACGATATAGCGGCCATCCGAACGATCGCGATCCTCCACGGTAAAGCCCGCGCGATCCAGCGCCAGGCCGGTACGACGCCAGCCCTGGAGGTAGGATTCATTCACCAGCAAGCTGATGCGGCCGTCCTCTGAAGTCTCGATGCTGGACAGTGCGGGAGCCGACTGCGACGAACCAGCGGCACGTGCCGCCATGGCATCACTCATGCCCAGATGGACCATGAAGGTCCGCAAGGCCTCAACCTCCCGACCCCGGTCGCTGTCCCGCGGCCGCCAACCTTCGTCGCCGCCGTTTACCCGTACTGCCTGCCGATGAGCAACATACAGTTCGGTGCGCGTGTCCTGCGTCCCCGGTTCAAGCCTGAATACGTACTGCTCCAGGACGGCCGCGTCGGTATCCGCCGGCAGCGGCAGAAACACCCCGCCACTGACACCCAGAGGACGAGGCAGCCAGTCCGTCTCCACCACGCCGAGCGATTCCGAACGACGTATGACCTCCACCTCGTTGCGCTCAAGGAACTCGCCGAGCCAGGTCCACACCTGTTCCGGCGAAGCATCGATCACCAGCCAGCGGTCAGCGCCCTGCCGCTGTATCGCCATGCCCGGAGGCTCCGGCAACAACGCCGTTGTCCGCCCACCACCCGCGGCGAACTCCGAAAGCGTCGCGCTGCGACGGCTCGCAAGCTCGGGAATCTCGCCCAGGCGCTCCTGAGACAGATCCGGAGGCACGGTGAGCCGGTCCGTGCCGGCCGGTTCCTCAACGTCGCGAGATGCACAGCCGGCAATAAACAGCACCAGCACGGAAATAAGCAGAATCCTCTGCCTGGAAAAGTTGAGCGTCATGCGTTCCCCGATCAGTCCAGCTCAGTGGCGAGCTTCAGCGCCTGGCGGACGGTTTCATGGTGATGTTCGGCAAGCGGCGTCATGGGCAGGCGAATCGCGGGCCCGACCAGACCCATATCATACGCCGCCCATTTTACCGGGATGGGATTCGACTCCACGAACAAGGCCTTGTGCAATGCGGCAAGGCGCGCGTCGATCGCTTCGGCCTCTTCCCTGTTGCCTTCCAGAGCCGCCATGCACATGCGGTGCATGAGCGCCGGCGCCACGTTGGCCGTCACCGAAATCACGCCCTTGCCGCCGGCCAGTATAGTCTCCCGGCCGTTGGCGTCGTCGCCGCTGTAGACATCCAGGCGATCCCCGCAACGCTCGATGATCTCGCGCGCCCGCTGAACCGTACCCTGCGCCTCCTTGATGGCAACGATATTGGGAATGTCGGCCAGCCGTTCGACCGTCTCCGGCAGCATGTCGCACGCCGTCCTGCCCGGTACATTGTAAAGGATCTGCGGCATCGGAACCGCATCCGCCACCGCCTTGAAATGCTGGTAGAGGCCCTCCTGCGTGGGCTTGTTGTAATACGGCGTCACCAGTAACGCGGCATCACACCCCCCCTCCATGGCACAGCGAGTCAGCTTGATGGCTTCCCACGTGGAATTGGCACCGGTACCGCCTATCACCGGCATCCGCCCCCGGACCAGTTCCACCACCCGGCGCATGACCCGACAGTGTTCGTCATAGTCCAGGGTTGCCGATTCACCGGTGGTACCGACCGCCACGATGGCGTCGGTGCCGTTTTCCACATGAAACTCCACGAGCCGGGACAGCGCCTCGTCGTCCACGGCGCCGTCGTCGTGCATGGGGGTAATCATGGCAACCATGCTTCCACGGAACATCGCTCGATTCCCCGTAAAAAATAAACTGCATACTACGATCGCGCCGGTGCGCAGACAAGCCACCATGCATCGGCGCATCCTCCCCAAACCGATGACCATGCTACACTCACGGCTGCCCGAGTGTCCTGTCCTTCGTGACCGGAATTTCCGCGCCATCGTGCGGGCCAGAAGGCAGAAGCCCCGGGATACGCCGCCGGAGGCAAATGGCGGCCCATATCGGGGCGGACAACCTATGCCCAATCGCAGTTCCGGGGATACGCCCTGACATGCAGAATCTGCTTGTGATCACCGCCCTCGGCGAAGACCGCCCAGGCATTGTAGATGCTCTCTCAAAGATCATTGCCGACAGCGGCTGTAGCATACTCGACAGCCGCATGACTGTGCTCGGCGGGGAGTTTGCGGTCATACAGCTGGTTTCCGGCAAATGGAACGAGCTCGCCAAGCTGGAGAACCAGCTGGACGGTGCTGGCCGGGACCTGGGCATGCACCTGCACTGGAAACGCACCACGCCGCCTCGAACCAGTTCGGATCTACTGCCTTACGCGGTGGACGTGGTCTCCATGGACCATCCGGGCATCGTTCACCAGCTGGCGCACTTCTTCGCCACGCGCGAGATCAGCATCCGTGATCTGAGCACCAGCAGGTATCCGGCAACGCATACGGGGACACCCATGTTTTCCGTGCACATGACACTGGACGTGCCGGGCAGCATGCACATCGCAACACTGCGTGAAGAGTTTCTGGAATTCTGCGACCAGCTAAACCTGGACGCGATCTTTGAGCCCGTCAAGGGCTAATACCAAAACAGGAGCTATCGGAATGAGCGAAACAGCTCTGGATAAACCCGTGGCGGATTTCAGCCTCTCCGCCAATGGCGGCCGCACCGTCGCGCTGCGTGATCTGAAGGGAAAGAATGTCGTTCTGTACTTCTACCCCAAGGCCGACACGCCCGGATGCACTCAGGAGGGACAGGATTTCCGCGATCTGTACAAGGATTTCGAAGCCGCCAACACGGTGGTGTTGGGCGCCTCACGGGACAGCATCAAGGCGCAGGACAAATTCGCCGACAAGTACGCGTTCCCTTTTCCGCTGCTCTCCGATGCGGATGAAACCCTGTGCCGGCAGTTCGACGTGATCCGGGAGAAGAACATGTATGGCCGCAAGGTCATGGGCGTGGACCGAAGCACGTTCCTCATTGATGCCGACGGCGTGCTGCGCCGGGAATGGCGCGGCGTCAAGGTCAAGGGGCATGCACAGGAAGTGCTGGAAGCCGTCAGGGCACTCTAGGGAGCCTCTGATCTATTACCATGGGGCTCTGCGGAGCCATCGGCGCGCACTGGCAAGACGGCGTCACGCATCAGGCGGCGTCGTCGGCCTGCTCCCGGCGCGGTGTAACGGGCCGACTGGGCCACGCCTTCAGGATTGCCTGAATCACCGTCGCCAGCGGAATGGCGAAAAACACTCCCCAGAACCCCCATAGCCCGCCAAACACCAGAATTGCGATGATGATCGCCACTGGATGCAGATTGACAACTTCCGAAAAGAGCACGGGTACCAGCACGTTACCGTCAATGCCCTGAATAATGGCATAAGCCGCCATCACCCAGAGAAATTCATTGCCGAAGCCGAACTGGAAGTAGGCTATCAGCCCAACCGGGACGGTCACCACGGCGGCGCCGACGTACGGGATGATTACGGACAGCCCGACCATCAACGACAGCAGCATGGTGAAAGACAGGTCAAGCATGTAAAAGGTCACGAAGGTGACCGCCCAGACCATGACAATCTCCAGAAACTTGCCCCGCACATAGTTGCCTATCTGTGCGTCGACATCCTTCCATATGGTCGTGAGCAGCTCGCGGTCCTTCGGCAGATACTGGGACAGCCAGGCTATCAGACGCTCCTTGTCTTTCAGAAAAAAGAACACGAGAAACGGGACCAGCAGCAGATAGACGAGCAGCGTGATTCCCAGCACCACGGACTGCAGCGAGAATGACGTCAGCAAGCGCTGACTCAGGTCCAGTGCCTCCCGGCGAATCGCCAGAATGAGATCGGTCACCTGCTGCTGGGAAAAGAACTGCGGGTACTGTTCGGGCAACTGAAGCAACAGGGCCTGGCTGGTGCTCAGGATCCTGGGCAGCTCATCGACCAGTTGCGTGACCTGCCCAAGCAGAACCGGGATCAGGAGAAAAAAGACCAGCAGCAAACCGGCAAAGAACACGGAGAATACCAGTAGCACCGCGGGAAAGCGCGGCACATTCCAGTTTTCCATCTGCCGGACCAGCCCTTCCAGAAGGTAGGCGAGCACGACCGAGGCAATGACCGGAGCCAGCATATTGCCGAGAAACAGAAAAAAGGCGAAGCCCACCAGCAGCACAGCAGCCAGTCCCACCACCTGCGGGTTGTCGAAATGATGGCGAAACCAATCTCGGATCAACTGCATGATTCCTTCTGACTCCTAGGCTGGGACACACGTGGACATGCACCCGGGTCCGCGACATGATACACCGAGGCCGTCGCGCGCCGCGAACGGGAAGCTGGTTAAGGAGCCTCTGATTTATTCCCATGGGGCTCCTTACAGGAACGTATCAGAGACCGTCGGGTCAAATGCGGTACGATAACGACATGAAAAAACGGGCGCTTACTCCGATGATCCGGCCCATGCCCGAGAGGTAGCCTTGTTTCGTATCCTGAAAGCCATCAGCCTGCTACTGATAGCCATGGTTATGGTTACCGGTACTGTGTCCGGCCAGAACCAGGCCTCTTCGAGCCTGGCCGGAGACGGTCAGGTCCGCCTTCCCGATATCGGTGACCCGGCCAGCGGCACGCTCAGTGTTGCCCAGGAACGGCGACTCGGCGAAGAACTGGTCCGGGACGTTCGGCTGCGCGTCCCCCTGTCCGATGACCCGGAACTGCGGGACTATATCCAGGATCTGGGTAATCGCTTGCTGTCTCAAACGGAAAGCCCGGACTTCAACTTCGAGTTCTTTGTTGTGGACAGCCCCGCGATCAACGCATTCGCGATGCCTGGCGGCTACGTCGGCATTAACAGCGGACTCGTCATGCGAGCGGAGAGCGAGAGCGAACTCGCGGCGGTAATGGCCCATGAAATCGCGCATGTCACCCAACGGCACATCGCCCGCTCCATGGACGCCAACCGCGGCAGCGGGCTGCGAATGCTGGGCGTCATGGTCGCCGCCATTCTTCTGGGCATGCAGGACGTGGAGATGGGGAGCGCCGCCGCCATGTCCGGCATGGCCAGCTCCGTTCAGAATCGAATCAACTATACCCGCACCCATGAACGAGAGGCCGACAATATCGGCATCCGCATACTTGCCTCGGCCGAACTCGACCCGCAAGGCATGCCCAGGTTCTTTGAACGCCTGGACCAGGCGACACAATATATTGAACAGCCACCCGAGTTTCTCAGCACGCACCCGGTCACTCAAACCCGCGTGGCCGAGTCCCGCGCTCGGGCGCAAAGTTACGGCCGGATCGATGTTCGTGAAAGCGCGATGTTCGGTTTCATGCGCGCAAGGCTGATCGCAGCCAAGGCGGACACTCCCGAAAATGCCCAACGGCATTTCCGTGCTGCGATGGAAAACGGAACTGACGGACAGAAGGCTGCGGCTCGATACGGGCTTGCCCTGACGCTTATCAAGCTTGACCAACCAGGCGAAGCCCGGAAGCTGCTGGATGCGCTTCTGGAGACCGAGGGTGAACACGTCCCCTTCTACGCGGCGCTGGCAGAGGCCGCCAGAAAAGCCGGGAACGCGGAAGAAGGGCGTGAGCTTTACCGCCTGGGGCTGACGCTGTTTCCGAATAATTATCCACTGACGATCGGGCTGGCGAATGCCCTGATCGACGATAACAAGCCGAAAGAAGCGCGCAGCCTGATCCGTCAACAACTCCAGCGCCAGGGGCCTGATATGCACCTTCACCAGCTTCATGCCCGCGCGGCCGCGGCGGCGGAACGCCCCCACGAAAGCAAACTCGCAATGGCGGAGTATTACCAGATGCACGGGCAGCTACGCCTGGCCGTGGACCAGCTCAGTCAGGTAGCGGATGCCGCGGACGCCGAGATCAATGACCGTTCCCGAGCCGTTTCGCGCCGAAACGAACTCGTTCGCCTGTTCGAGTCTCGAGAACAGCAATGATCATGCCGGCTCATGGCAGGAGCAGCACCCGACGGTGCTTGATCACGTATTCTCGATGCTATTACTGCCACTGGAATAACGTCGCGCGAGCTGAACTCCGCCTGCACGCAGAGCGGGCTTGTTGTATCGTTTCGTAATGAATGTTCGCGATCAGGAAACACTCATCCATTCGCACGACAGCGCTCGGGATTTCGCTCCATGACCACATCCACCGACCCGCTCGCTGCATGGCTGCGCTGGTTTGAGCAGCAACAAGCCAGCACGGGAACGAAGGAGACTGGCGGCGATCAGTCTACGCCGGAGCCCTGGAGCAAATTGCTCGATGAATCCCTGGGGCGCTTTGTACACACGCTCTCCAACGCCTCCGACTGGCAGCAATGCCTCGCCGCGCATGTGAATACGGCCATGCAGGACGCGGCACGGCTGGCAACGTCGGTGACCAACCCGCTTGCCCACGAGGCCGATTGGCTAAAGCATTTCTCCGCTTTTCGGGCGCCCCCGCACGGTAACAAGGACGCATCACTGGCAACCGAGCTCTTCGGTCACGTCTGCACATGGCCGGCCCTGGGTCTTGCGGCGGCCGATGATGGCGACTGGCAGGCCTTTCAGGAAGCCGTTCCCGCGTTTCAAGGCGCCGGCGAGCGCTATTCCGAAATCCTGTTCACGATGATGGCCACTGCGTTGACCAATTGGCAAAAGGCACTGGAGAGTGCGGACAGCCCGCCAACGGATATCGACTTCATTCGGCAGCAGTGGCTGGATGCGCTGGAATCTGCCTGGCAAACAATGCTGAAGAACCCCGAACATACCCGGCGCCTGCGTGAACTGAACGCTGCCATTGATCAGTTGCGGACCAGCGGTACACGCATGGCGAACGGCATGTTTCGAGCGCTGGGCATCCCCACCCGCGAAGATTTGCTGGGAACACAACGGCGGCTGCAGCAGGTGCGTCGCAAAATCAATATCATGGATCAATCCACGGAGCTCGCGATGCTGCGTGAAGATGTGGCAATGCTACGCGAAGACCTGGCCATGCTGCGTCGCGAGACCGCGGCTGCAAACCACGGAAACAAGACGTGATTGCAACCGCCGACGTGAACCTGCTGCAGGCACTGCGGCGCTGCCGGGAGCGGCAACCCGTCAAGCGGGGGGCGACCCCCTACAGCGTGGTGCTCGAGGATGCGCCCTTCAGTCTGCGTCGATACCACTTGCCCGACTGTAACCCGGCCGGCCAGCCCTTGCTGTTCGTCTATTCCACCATCAACCGCCCGGATCTGCTGGATCTCACCGAGCACCGCTCCATGATCAGGCCGTTACTGAATGCCGGATTCGATATTTATCTGCTGGACTGGGGCTACCCGCTGGACGCGGACAGTCAGCTGGATCTGGAAGACTATCTGGATGGTTTTCTGCATCTGGCGGTGGACCATATACGGAGCTGCCGGAAAGTAGACGCGGTGAATGCCATTGGCATCTGTCAGGGGGGAACGTTGCTGGCCTGCTATGCCGCGCTATGGCCGGACAGAATTCGCCATCTCGTTTTGCTGGGGACACCGCTGGATTTCCACATCGACCCGACCACGCTAAACCGCCTGGCGGATGCGCTGGCGCAGCCTTCCGGAATAACCGGCAACATTCCCGGACAATTGCTGTCCTCGTCCTTTGCCGCATTGCGGCCGACGGACCTGTTCATTCGCCGCTATGAGCTATTGCCTCTGGTAGCCCGGCAGACGGAAACCCTCGACGAATTCCTGTGCATGGAAGCCTGGATGTACGATTGCCCGGACCAGCCAGCGGTGATGTTCTGGCGATTTGTAACCCGCTTTTATCAGGAAAATGCGCTGGTGAGCGGCGATCTGACGATCGGAGGCAAGCTCGTACGGCTCGACCACATTACCGCATCGGTGTTGAATATCTATGCGGAGGAAGATCATCTGATCCCCCCCGCTGCCGCCCGAAGTCTGGCTGACTTCATTCCGTCAGACCGCTATGGAGAGCTGGCCTGCCGAGGAGGACACCTGGGCCTGTTCCTGGGAAGCATGTCGCGCAATCAGGTGATACCCGCTATCGTCAATAAACTGGCCGGTTGAGTCTGCCGTGACGGAAGAGAAAAACACTCAGCAGCATTTATGACAAAGAGGAATAAGTATTGCGCCGCACAATCAAAAAGACTTGTCATTGTTCTATGAACGGTTAAAATCCTTGCATGGTATTCCGCTTGTCTGCTCCTTGAGTCACTGCTTGTTCGAGCCGCAGACAAAAAAAACCCCCTCGAGGGAGGGGGCGAAGGTAGGCGACAAGGTGTCGCCTTGGAGGAGAAGCAAACCGGCACACGACCGGTAATCCTGTTAGGTTCGAGCGCTCCATCTCCGGCCAGGAGGTTCGATCTCAAACCAAAAATAAACTAATAAGAAGAGAGCGCGTTCCGTGGGAGCTTCCTTCAGGAGACTCCCAATTTTTTTCTCCCTTCATGTTGCTACGCAGCATATACCGATCAGTCCACTCTGTCAACACTCTGAAATCCTTTTCCAGCCTGCCTTGACGCTCCATTCCGAAACTGGACATTATCCATACGGCGCTTATATCACTAAGACTAACGGCGGCCGCCTAAAGTTCCATAAAAATAAACAGCCGCCGACATCCATATCTGTATGCCGCGCTAAAAGCTGGTGAACAGCGCGCCATTAACCGGCACGTTGGCGCCGTTGATGTACTCGGATTCATCCGCTGCCAGGAATACCACGACGCGTGCGATCTCCTCGGGCCTGCCCATGCGGCCGGCAGGAACCTGGGCGACAATACCGGCACGCACTTCCTCGGGAATTGCAGCCGTCATCGCGGTGTCGACATAACCGGGAGAGACGGTGTTGGCGGTGATGCCCTTGCGGGCACCCTCCTTGGCCAAAGCCATGGTAAAGCCGTGAATACCGGCCTTGGCAGCGGAGTAATTAGTCTGCCCGAACTGCCCCGTCTGGCCATTCACGGACGAAATACTGACCACCCGCCCGAAGCCACGCTCACGCATGTCCTCAATGAACTGGCGAGTAACATTGAACACGCTGTTCAGATTAACGCTAATAACCGACTCCCAGCCTGCAACGTCCATCTTGTGCAGAAAGCTGTCCCTGGTAATGCCGGCGGCGTTTATCAGCACGTCCACCGCGCCGTATTCAGCGCGGACCGATTCGGCCATTACGGCACAGGCATCGAAATCGGCGACGTTGCATTCAACCCAGCCGACCTTGTAACCCTGTTTTGCCAGCTCCTGCTGCCACTGGACAACGCCTTCCTTTTCAGCATCAACGCAGGTAGTCACCACGGTGTAGCCCGCTGTGTACATCTGCTTGCAGATCTCCGTTCCAATACCACCATTGCCGCCGGTAATCAGAGCTACGCGCTTTGCCATATTGGCCGTCCTCTAGATAAATGCAGTGGGATGTAGCGCGGGAATGGCCTTGCACGGGGAAGACTTGAAGCACGTCGATCTCGAGAGCCAGGCCGGGACCGTTACGCCTGGCGGCGAGCCGGACATTGGCACGAAACGCTGTTCCGTGCGTTTTCGGTCACTTGCTGGAAACGGACCCGAGACCTTCACCATGCCACAGTCGCCCTCCGGGAAGACCACCCGTTTGTGCGCCGCGTCAAATCCTGACTGGATGATAGAGACAGGTGGGTCACCTGTCAACTTTATCTAAAGACCTACTCTAACGTTCGTATTCCATTGTTTTTAAGGGCTATTCACTTGGACTTGGATGGGCGCTCGGAGGACTTTCGCTCACTGCCGGATGCGGTGTCCGCACGATGACGCCTGTCATCTTCGGCGGCCGGGTCCGATCCGGACTTGCCATGCGTGGGTGTTTTTGCCACGCCGCTCATGGCCTGCCACATGGCCAGATTCCGCTCCGCAATCTGGGTCAGCATGGTCATCGGGTTTGCATCCATGAAATCACGCGTTCGCTCACGGAATGCGCGCTGCTGATCCGACCACATGTCCATGCTTTTCTCCAGATAACTGGTCAGCAGATTCTGCATGTTGCCGCCGTAGGACCGGATGATCTGTGCGAGCAGCTCGCTGCTGAAGATGGGCTCGCCGCCCTCTTCCTCTTCACTGATGATCTGCAGGAGTATGGTACGGCTCAGGTCTTCCTTGGTCTTGGCGTCAACCACCTGGAAGTCCACGCCGTCAATTACCAGGCGCTTGACATCCACCAAGGTGATGTAGCTGCTGATGGCCGTGTCATAGAGCCGCCGGTTCGGGTACTTCTTGATAATTCGTACATCGCTCATCCAGTCACCCTGTCTCGTCGCGCGGGCGGCGCACACACGCACCGCCCGCCTTCATCGTCATTATCTTTTACGAATGGGACTCAACGCTCAACCGCGAGCGCGACACCCTGCCCACCACCAATACACAAGGTGGCAAGGCCTCGATGCGCATCCCGGCGCCGCATTTCGTGCAGCAAAGTGACCAGCACCCTGGCACCGGAGGCACCGATGGGGTGCCCGATCGCAATCGCGCCGCCGTTGACGTTGACCTTCTCCATATCCCATTTCAGCTCACGACCGACGGCCAGCGCCTGGGCCGCGAATGCTTCGTTGGCTTCCACCAGGTCAAGGTCCTCAACGGTCCAGTCTGCCTTGGCCAGGCAACGCTGGGTTGCGGGAACCGGGCCAGAGCCCATGATGGCGGGATCCACGCCCGCACTGGCGTAGGCGCGTACCCGGGCCAGCGGCGCGAGACCAAGCTCCTTCGCCTTGCGGGCGGACATGACCAGCAGAATAGCCGCTCCGTCATTGATTCCCGAGGCATTGCCGGCGGTTACACTGCCTTCCTTGTTGAAGGCAGGGCGCAGCTTACCCAGCGTCTCGGTGGTGGTACCGGCTTTCGGGTATTCGTCGGTGTCCACCATCAGGGGATCGCCCTTGCGCTGCGGCACCGAGATGGGAATGATCTCGTCGCGGAAGCGCCCGGACTCCACCGCAGCCGTGGCCCGGCGCTGGGATTCCGCAGCCAGCGCATCCTGTTCTTCGCGGGAGATGGCGTATTTTTCCGCCAGGTTCTCCGCCGTCACGCCCATGTGATACTGGTTGAACGCGTCCCACAGGCCATCCTTGATCATGGTGTCTTCCAGCTTCCAGTCGCCCATGCGCTGACCGCTGCGCGACTTCGGCAGTGCGTGAGGAGCCTGGGACATGCTTTCCTGACCGCCTGCCAGGATCACGTCCGCATCACCGAGGGCGATCGCCTGCGCAGCGAGACTCACTGCCTTCAGCCCACTACCGCAGACCTTGTTGATGGTCATCGCAGGCACGGTATCCGGCAGCCCCGCGACAATGGCCGACTGACGCGCCGGATTCTGGCCCGCGGCGGCGGTCAGCACCTGTCCGAGAATCACTTCATCGACCTGCTCGGGCGAAACCCCCGCCTGGTCCAGAACGCCCTTGATAACCTGGGCCCCCAGGTCCACCGCAGTCAGCGACGACAACGCCCCGCTGAAGTTGCCTACCGGGCTGCGACCGGCTGCAACGATAACGACCTCTTCCATAGGATCCTCCGGATATTTGGGATGTCAGCCCACCGTCCGATGACGGCGACTGTGAGAACAATGCCCCGAACGAACGGCTCGAACCGTGCACCTCGGGCCTGAATGCTGCACTTCGGAAACTGGCACCAATCCGGTGACGCGGCGCAACATGACGGATTTGGAAAGATAGGGGGCATGCCCCCTGGGTGTCAACTGGAACTTCAACGACAAACAACGATCTCCGAGACTTGCCGCCGTTCGATCCAGCGGAAGATACATCCGATATGACAGCCTGAGGCAAAGATGGCAATCCCGCTACCCATGGCCCGGAGGAATCAATATAACCCACCCCCGGCATTTAGCGCAGTTCAGGCAGGTAGCATCATACCGGGCATGGATCACATTGCCGGCATGTTGCGCTGCGGTATAGTAATTTCTCGGCCACGGGGAGGACACTCATGTTTGACAGCCTGCGCAGGTTTGGAAAACGCCTGCGTCTGGGACCAGATTCCCGGATCAACCTGGCGCTGCAGGGCGGAGGTAGCCACGGCGCCTACACCTGGGGCGTCCTCGACCGCTTGCTGGAATATGGTATCCGGATTGAGGGTATCAGCGGAGCCAGCGCTGGTGCATTGAATGCGGCGGCCCTGGCCAGTGGCTGGGCACACGGCGGCGCGGACGGCGCGCGCGAGACATTGCGGAACCTGTGGAGCGCCATCAATCGAAAAGCCCACATGGGCCCCATGCAGAGTACACCGCTGGATTACCTGCTGCATGGCTGGAACCGGGATTGGACACCAGGCTTCATGATGCTGTGCAACCTCACCCGAATGGCCTCCCCCTACCAACTCAACCTCGGCGGCTACAACCCGGTGAGCGAGATTGCCGCGGAGCTGATCGATTTCGACGCCATTGCCCGGAGTGATGCCATCCGGCTCTTCGTAGCCCTGACCAATGTACACAATGGCAAACTTGAACTGCGCCGCAATCATCAGTTGAATGCCGACGTACTGGCGGCATCGGCGTGCCTGCCGCTGGTGTTTCAGGCGGTCAACATCGACGGGGTGAGCTACTGGGACGGCGGCTACACGGGAAACCCTGCCCTGTTTCCGCTGATCTTCGAGTGCCGGGCTCCGGACGTGCTGCTGATTCAGCTCACACCGGAGATACGCCCGGAGGTACCTACTCAGGTCTCCGACATCGTCGACCGTGCCAGCGAAATCGCGTTCAATGCCAACCTTACACGGGAACTGCAGATGATCAGCCTGTTGCACAATCAATCACGCAGCTGGCTGGGCAAGGGCTCTCGCCAGTTCTACCTGCACCAGATAGACACCCAGGACGCCATGGCGAACATGGGCAAGGCCAGCCGCATCAATGCTGACTGGCCGTTCCTCTGCCATCTGAAGGATGTGGGCTACGAACACGCCAGTGCCTGGCTGGAACGCCATGCGCGCGATCTTGGCCACCGATCCAGCGTGAATCTGCAGAGCTATGCCTGAGATTCGCGCTGCTCTCTGGCGTTTTCGTCGGCGGCGAACGCGCGTCGACGCGCCCGGTTCGCCGACCACATCCGCAGCTGACCGACGATCCCCCTCGGGAAGAAATACACGCTGAGCACGAACAGCAGCCCGAACCAGAACAACCAGTGCTCCGGGCCGACCAACCTTTCCACCAGCGGGATACCCTCCACATAGCCGCCGAGTACACGCAGCAGGTCCTGCAGATAATTTTCCGCCAGCATGAAAAGGGCGACACCGATCACTGCGCCGTAAAGCGTGCCCATGCCGCCGATGACGCACATCAACAAAATGAACACCATCAACTCGAAATTCAGCGTGTTTTCCGGATTCACGTAACGGTTGAGCAGCGCAAACAGCACCCCCGCCAAGGTCGTCAGTACGGTGGACACAAGCACCACCGCCGTTCGGTAATAGACTGTGCGATAACCCAGGGCCTCGGCACGGAACTCATTCTCGCGGATGGCTTGCAGCACGCGGCCGAAGGGGGAATTCATCATGCGCAGCAGCAGCAGGAACGCCGTGAGGCTGAAGGCGAAGGTGACGTAATACATGATGTCACGCCCGGTGATGCGGACGTCGAACATTGCTTCACGAATCACTTCGCCGAGATTCCAGGGCTGGGTGAACAGGCCGGACAGGAACGTCGTGATACTGAAACCACGCAATGTTCCGTCAAACGGCCTGAAGGCGGGCCCCAGTTCCCGAGGCACTCTTACCCGCAACCCGTCCTCGCCGCCGGTGACGGTATAGAGCTGGTTTACAAGCGTCATGAATGCGAAGGCCACGGCGAGCGTTACCAGTGCAAAGAAGATTGCCCGCACACGCAGCGACAGCAGCCCCAGCAGCAGCGACAGCACGATGGTGACCGCCACGGCTGCGAGCGTACCGGCAAGGATTGCGCTAAACGTGTTGCCCATGGCCGTCACGGCCATGGCAACGCCATAGGCGCCGATGCCGAAAAACATGGTGTGGGCGAAAGACACGATATGGGTATAACCCAGCATCACGTCGTAGGAGGCGACCACTATAATGAATATGCAGATCATGCCCAGGGTGGAAAAGGCACGGGTACTCGGAAACAGAAACGGGCCGAGGGCCAGCATCACGAAAATCGCCAGCAGCATGACCGAGAGAATACGACTGCGCGGAAAGTCGCCTGAGAAGATGGTATTCAGCATGGCCGTGACTCCTCAGACCTTGATGACGGGAATGAGGCCCTGAGGACGCCACATCAGCACCGCCATCATCAGGCCGACCGTCGTCACCGCGGCCAGCCGCGGCTCCAGATAACCCACATACAGATTGATCAGACCCACCAGAATGGCGCCGTAGAAGCACCCCCTGATTGAACCCAGCCCGCCGAGGATGATGACAACGATCACCGAGATCATCAGGGTGTCGCCCATGTGCGCGGTGATAATCTCCTGGTACATGGCCCACATGGCGCCTCCCAGGCCGGCGAGCGCTGAACCGGCCACGAACACGGCGAGAAACAGCAGTCTGATGCGATAACCCTGCACCTCCACCATTTCGGTGTTCTCTACGCCGGCGCGGATGAGAATCCCCACCCGGGTGCGATCAATCACCCAGATCATCAGACCGTATACCGCCAGACCCAGCACGACTGCGACGAGACGGTATTTCTCCACCGCCATTCCGCCGATCAACGGCACCGTATCGGCGACGATCACCGCGCCACGCAGCGAATCCGGCCGCGGCACGGGGATCTCGTTCGGCCCCCAGATGACATGAATCAACTCCATCAGGATGATGGAACCGCCCACGGTTACCAGAATCTGCTTGAGGTGATCGCCATAGACCGGCCTGATCACCAGGCGCTCAAAAACCAGCCCGACGAGACCGGCCACTGCCATCGCAAAGACAAGGGCGGGAATGATCGCCGCCATGTTGACCAGCATGGAACTGCTGCCGGCATAGTCTCCCAGCCAGAACGCCACCACCGTGGCACCGGCAAATGCGCCCAGGGAAATGAAGGCGCCATGGCCCAGGTTGAGCACCCCCATGAGACCGAAGGTCAGCGTCATGCCGGAAGCCATGATGAACAGCATCAGGCCCATGGCCAGGCCGCTGATGGTCAGCGTTAGCCAGGTTACGGGGGGCATCACGAATGCCGGAATCAGCACCATGAACAGCAGCAGGAACAGATGCGGCTTCTGTTCCCTGAACCTGGTGAGCTGTACCCGCCAGCCTGCGGGAGAGGGGCGGTCCTCGTCCGGAATCTGATTCTGCGTGGACATACGGGCGATTCTCCCCTGCGTTACTGATGTGCACCCAGGCTGAGCCCGAGCAAGTGCTGCTGCAGCGCCTCATCGCCTGCAAGGTCCGCCATCGAGCCGCTGTGTATGATGCGTCCGTCATCCATGACCGCCACCGACTGCCCCAGGCGACTGGAAAAATTGAAGTTCTGCTCGACCAGCAGAATGGTGGCGCGCTGCCCCTTGAGCTCCTCGAAGGCCCCTGCCAGATCGTTGATAATGGCCGGAGCCAGGCCCTTGGTAGGCTCGTCGACCAGCAACAACTCACGCGGCTCAATGATGGCGCGGGCAATGGCAAGCATCTGCTTCTGGCCACCGGAAAGATTGCCGGCAGACCTGTCCCAGAATGTCTTCAGGGGTGGAAACAGGGTAAAAACCCACTCCAGCCTTGCCGGATCGATAGGTCCGTTGATCGCCGCCAGCACCATGTTCTCCCGCACCGTCAGCAGGCCGAAGATGCCCATACTCTCCGGCACGAAGGCAATACCCTTGCGGGCAATCTGCGGTGTAGGCATGCCGGTAATGTCGTCGCCTCCGAAGCGAATCCCGCCGGCGGTCACCCGGGTGAGGCCCATGATTGTGCGCAGGGTGGTGCTCTTGCCGGCGCCGTTACGGCCCAGAAGGACCGTCAATTCGCCCTGCGGCACCTGCAGATCGACGCCGTGCAGAATGTGATATTGATCAATATCCGCGCGGATACCCGACAGTGTCAGCATGGGTTCAGCCATGAGCTTGCCTCTTTTATCCTGTCCGTCACCCGGCTGCTCCCCGGGCGGTACCCAGGTAGGCTTCCTGAACGATGGGCGAGGCGATCACCTCCGCGGGCTCGCCATCTGCAACCAGCTCACCGTTGTGCAGCACCACGATGCGATCGGAGAGAGAGCGGACCACATCCATCTTGTGTTCCACCAGCAGGATCACCTTGTCCTGCTTGCGTTTGATCTGGTCGATAAGCTCCAGGATGACGGGCACCTCGTCCACGCTCATGCCGGCGGTGGGCTCATCGAACATGAACACTTCCGGCTCCAGCGCCAGCAGTAATGCCACTTCCAGCTTGCGCTGATCACCATGGGGAAGTTCCGCTACCAGGGAATCCGAGCGGTGGCCGAGATGAACCTGATCCAGGTACGCAGCGGCCCGGTCGAGGATGTCCCGGCGGCTGGTCACCATCTGCCAGAAGTTGTGGCCGATGCGGTGCCGCGATGCGACCGCCAGGCGGGCATTCTCCAGCACCGTCAGGTTCGGAAACAGATTGGTGAGCTGAAAGGCGCGGCCCAGGCCCTTGTCGGCTCTTGCGGGAGCCGACAGCCGGGTAATGTCTTCGCCGAACAGGCGCACGCGACCGGCAGTAGCAGGGAGCTGCCCGGATATAAGGTTGAACCAGGTGGTCTTGCCGGCTCCATTCGGCCCGACGATGGACGTGAGCGTACCGGCATGAAATGCACATGACACCCGGTTCACGGCGAAATGGCCGCCGAAGTTGATGGTCAGGCCTTCCGTCTCGAGAACGGGACGCTCGGACACCATGACTCATTACCTCGCACAAAGCGCTGCGTCGCATTCGGCAGGCGGCCGCAGCGGGTGAACCGCCGCGCCGCCTGCCGTCCGATCACCCTACCAGGACCGGGTCAACGGCCGTTGCGAATCGGAATGTCCATCTCATGCCGCGTGATTTCGCGGACCAGCCTGGGCACGCCGACAGTGCCGCTGCGATCCGGGAACCAGTCGTTGCGTTCCTCGGCGGCAATGCGGAAATGGTACATGGACTGCAGGGCCTGATGGTCTTCGGGCCGAATCATCATCTCGCCCTTGGGTGTATCGAAGACGAGGCCGCGAAACGCATTGATCAAGTCCTCGGCATCGGTAGACCCACCGGTGGCCCGTATCGCCGCGGTAATCGCCATTGCCTGGGCAAAGCCCTGGGCAGTGAAGAAATCAGGCGGCGCGTTGTAGCGCTGGTAGTGGTTGGACACGAACCAGTCGTTGATGTCGTTATCGGCGGATTCGTAATAATAGTAGGTCGCGCCTTCCATATCGGGAAAGGCGGAATAGCCGACCAGCGCGGGCAGAATGTTGCCGCCGGTCGCCAGGCGAATGCCGAAACGCTCGGGATCGAGGTCCTGAATGCGGCCGAACGGGTTGGACGCACCCGCCCAGATACCGAAGATGTACTTGCCTTCCGGGCAGTCATCGCGCTCGCGCAGGGAGTCGAACAGGCGCTGCGCCGCGGCCGTGAAGTCGGTTGCGTCCGTGGGCAGGTATTCTTCATGCACCACCTTGCCGCCCTGTTCGTCCATGGCCTCCTTGTAAGCAGCAACGCCATCGCGGCCGAAAGCATAATCCTGGGCGATGGTCGAGACGCAGACGCCTTCCTTGCCAATGGCGACGGCATTGGAGATGGCATCCTGAGAGGAGTTGCGGGTCACACGGACCACGTAGCGGTTCCAGTCGGCTCCGGTAATCGCATCGGCTACGCCTTCCGGCATGATGATGCGCTCATATTCCTCGGCAATGGGCAGTACCGCCAGCGCAACGCCCGACGCAACCGGCCCCACCACGATATGGGCGTCATCCTCGGCATAGGCTTCTTCCACCAGTGCGCGAGCGCGGGCGGGATTGAGCTGATCATCCTTTTTGGTGATCTCGACCTTGCGGCCCTCGATTTCCATGCTGCCGTTGGTGGCGTACTCAAAGCCCATCTGCATGCCCACGGACAGCTGGTTGGCGTAGGCTTCGAGCGCCCCGGTAAAACCGGTGACATGGGCAATGCGGATGGTTTCCGCGGATGCGGCGGTGCCGGCACCCAACGCGGACACGGCAAAAGCCGTCGCGGCGACGAGTCGTTTCATTGGTGGATCCTCCAATCATGAGCTCCGACCGAACGGCCCCGGAGCTTATTGTTGTTACTCGAAACGCCCTGACGGACGCCGTTGACGGAACAGCCCCCGATCCTTCGATTCGCCTGCTGCCGTGGTGGACAATATGACAAATGAATCACCTTTCTGCAACATGCCTTCTTAATCAGAATGCGGCGGCATGCTAAGCTTGCCCGGCTCGGGGCCCGCGCCGGCCCCGTTCTCCACGGTCAACTGTAGACAAGAGCGGGAATAATGCATGGCAGGGCACAGCAAGTGGGCCAATATTCAGCATCGGAAAAAGGCCCAGGATGCGAAACGCGGAAAGATCTTCACACGCATGATCCGGGAGATCAGCGTAGCGGCACGGATGGGCGACCCGGACCCGGCGGCCAACCCCCGCCTGCGCCTTGCGGTGGACCGGGCACTGTCGGTCAATATGCCCAAGGACAACATCGAGCGCGCCATCAAGCGCGCCTCTGGTCAGGATGACAGTGTCATCTATGAAGAAATTCGGTACGAAGGCTATGGCCTGAACGGCGCGGCGGTGATGGTGGATGTCATGACCGACAACCGCAACCGCACGGTATCGGAAGTCCGTCACGCCTTCAGCAAGCATGGCGGCAACCTGGGCACGGACGGTTCAGTGGCGTTTCTGTTCACCAAGGCCGGCGTGATCACCTATGCACCCGGCACCGATGAAGACCAGATCATGGAGGCCGCGCTTGAAGCGGGGGCCGAAGACGTCATCGCCAACGAGGACGGTTCGGTGGAAGTACTGACCGCGCCGGATGACTACATCGCCGTCAAGGACGCCCTCATTGCCGCCGGCCTGGAGCCCGCGGACAGCGAAATCACCATGCGCCCCTCCACCACCGTGGCGCTGACCGGTGACGATGCCGCGCGTATGGTGAAGCTGCTGGAACGACTCGAGGACCTGGACGATGTACAGCAGGTCTATACCAATGCCGACATTGACGAGGATGCCTTCGCCGCGGGTTGATGACCGCCACCGAACCGCGCCACGGCAATGCCGGCGCCCGCCGCCGCCCATGTCTTCCACCGGAATAGGCCTCCATGTCCCGCGTACTCGGCATTGACCCCGGCTCCCGCGCCACAGGCTTCGGCGTAATCGACGGTGACGGCACCGCCCTGAAGTACGTCACCAGCGGTGTCATCCGGACCGGCAGCGCTGAATTTCCGGATCGGCTGCGAATCATTTTCGAGGGCATATCGGAGGTCATCAGCAATGAGGCACCGACGGCCATCGTCGTGGAGCAGGTGTTCGTGCAGCACAATGTGGCGTCGGCACTGAAACTGGGACAGGCACGCGGCGCCGCCATTTGCGCGGGTGCCACCCGCGGCATCCCCATCAGTGAATATGCCCCTCGCGCCATCAAGCTTGCCCTCACGGGCAGCGGTGCGGCAGACAAGGGCCAGGTCCAGCAGATGGTGCTGCAGTTGCTCGGGCTGAACGGCAAACTGCAGGAGGACGCCGGAGACGCCCTGGCGGTGGCACTCTGTCATTTGCAACAGGCTCGTCTGGGGCATCAGCTGGACCATGCCCTCGCCAGCCAGCGGAGACGCAGACGATGATCGGACGCCTGACCGGAACGGTGGTCGAGAAACAGCCTCCGGCGCTGCTCGTGGACGTACGCGGCGTGGGTTATGAGGTGGAGGCACCCATGTCGACCTTCTACGAGCTGCCGCCGCTGGGCGGCACGGTCAGTCTGTACACGCATCTGGCGGTCAAGGAAGACGCGCACAATCTCTACGGTTTCATCACGCGACTTGAGCGCAGCCTGTTCCGCAGCCTCATCCGGGTCAGCGGAATCGGCCCGAAACTGGCACTTACCCTGCTTTCAGGCATGCGGGTGGAGGATTTCATTCGCTGCATCGAGCATCAGGATTCGGCTACCCTGACCCGCATGCCGGGCGTTGGCAAGAAGACCGCCGAACGGCTGGTGATCGAAATGCGCGACCGGGTCCGCGAGCTCGGCGGCCCGGGCGCGAACATGCCCACGGATGCCGCCGCGGCCGGAGGCCCGGCCGGCGACGATGCCACCGCGGACGCACTTAGTGCTCTGGTGGCACTGGGCTACAGACCGGCCGATGCCGGGCGCATGGTGAGCAAGATCGATGCCGCGGGGCTGGCCAGTGAAGAGATCATCCGACAGGCACTGCAGAAATCGGTAAGATGATCAACACCAGAAGAAGTTCGCTACGGACACGTCATGATCGAGACTGACCGGCTTGTAGCCGTCAATGCGGCACCCGAGGACGAAGCCGTCGACCGCGCCATCCGGCCAAAGCGGCTTAGCGATTACGTCGGCCAGCCGGCGGTGCGCGAGCAGATGGAGATTTTCATCCCGGCGGCGCGCAACCGCGGCGAGGCGCTCGATCACCTGCTGATCTTCGGCCCTCCCGGCCTCGGCAAGACCACTCTGGCCCATATCGTCGCCGCCGAAATGGGCGTCAACCTGCGCCAGACTTCAGGCCCCGTCCTGGAAAAGGCGGGTGACTTGGCCGCTTTGCTCACCAACCTTGAACCCAGGGACGTGCTGTTCATCGACGAGATCCACCGGCTCAGCGCCCCCGTGGAGGAAGTTCTGTACCCGGCCATGGAAGACCAGACCATCGACATCATGATCGGCGAAGGCCCGACCGCGCGCTCCATCCGCCTCGACCTGCCACCGTTCACGCTGGTCGGCGCCACCACCCGCGCCGGGCTGCTCACGTCACCGCTTCGGGACCGGTTCGGCATCGTTCAGCGGCTCGAGTATTACGGGGTCGATGATCTCACCTCCATCATTCGCCGCTCCGCCGCCCTGCTCGGGCTGAGCGCGGACGAGGACGGCGCGTGCGAGATTGCCCGCCGCTCGCGCGGCACGCCGCGCATCGCCAACCGCCTGCTGCGACGTGTACGCGACTATGCCGAAGTAAAGGCCGACGGCCGCATCAGCCGGCAGATCGCGGACGCCGCCATGCGCATGCTGAACGTCGACGACAACGGCTTCGACGTCCAGGACCGCCGGCTGCTGCTGACCATTATCGACAAGTTCGACGGCGGCCCCGTCGGGCTGGATAATCTGGCCGCGGCGATCGGCGAAGAGCGCGGCACGATTGAGGAAGTCCTGGAACCCTACCTGATCCAGCAAGGCTATATCATGCGAACACCCCGAGGCCGGATGGCGACCAGCAACGCCTACACCTACTTCGGACGCACCCCGCCCGCGCGGACCCCCGGAAGCGAAATAACGGACCTTTTCGACGACGGCACGGAGCCGCTGCGCTAACACGAGCACCTATCCCCGGTGGCCATGACCCTGTACCAACCCAAATCCCTGCTCAAGCTGGTCCTGTACGGGTTCGGCTTTGTCTCGCTACCGCTGATCCTGGCACTCGGCTATGCCGCGGTTCATGTGGACCGGGTGGCACACCAGAGCCAGTACGCCGTCTACCAGGCCGTGCAGGCCATCTCCAACAGCCGTCAGCTGATCGATCTGCTCACCAGCATGGAGCGCACCGGACGGCAATATCTGATTCTCGGCGATGACACCCTGATCGAAGCCTACACCGACCTTCACGAGCAGTTCCGGGATGCCGCCCAACGACTGCACCGACTGCCACTGGACGACGACCAGCGCGATCAGGTGGACAACCTGATGGTCGCCGAGCGCGCCCTGTTCCAGAACCTCACCGAAGGTGACGGCGCCGATATGGACCAGCTCGCCATGGTCACCACCTTCCAGGACCTCAATGGGCTGGCCCAGCAGGTGCTCTCCGGCAGCAACCGCATGGTCGACCGCGAAGTTCAGGTCATGCAGGAGACGGCTAGCGCCGCACAGCGGCTTCTGTTCTGGCTGGCGGTCTCGGTGCCGCCGCTAACCATCCTGTCGGCCGGCGTATTCGCGGTGCTGATCTCCCGCCCGGTGCGTCAGTTGGACCGTGCAATCCGCCGGCTCGGTGATGGCCATTTCACCCACCCTGTGAAGGTGACCGGCCCCCAGGACCTGCAGCACCTCGGCAATCGCCTGGACTGGATGCGGCAACGCCTACAAGACCTGGAGGAACAGAAAAGCCGCTTTCTGCGTCATATGTCGCACGAACTGAAGACGCCGCTAACCGCCATCCGTGAGGGCGCGGAACTGTTGCAGGACAATGCGGTGGGGCCGCTCAACGTGGAGCAGCAGGAGGTGGCGGCCATTCTGCAGAGCAATGCGATGTCGCTACAGCGGCTGATCGAGGATCTGCTCAATTTCGGCACGTCGCGCGGCGGCAATAGCGGCATGCTACGGCTGAATCACGTCAGGCTGATTCCGGTGATGGACGCCGTGACCCGGAACCACAAACCCGCCCTGCTGGCCAAGGACGTTACCCTGGAAACCTGGCTGCACGATCTGCATCTGATGGCGGATGAAGAAAAATTGCGCACTATTATCGATAACCTGTTGTCAAATGCCATCAAGTTCTCTCCGGAGAACAGCCGCGTGCTGCTGATCGCGGAAAGGCGGGGGGACAACGTCGTTATCGAGGTGGCGGACGAAGGCCCCGGTATCGCCGCCGAAGACCGGGACTCCGTGTTCGACGCCTTCTATCAGGGGCGCAACAAGGCCAGCGGCTACGTCAAGGGCTCAGGGCTGGGCCTGTCCATCGCCCGTGAGTACGTGGAAGCACACGGCGGCCGTATCGAGGTGGACGGCAGCGAGTCTCCCGGTACTCGCCTACGGGTAACGCTTCCTCTCACCCAGCAAGGATATGCAAACGCATGAACAGCATCGTCGCCCCCCAACCGCGTCCAGGATCCGTGCGCCCGCTGGTGGTGTTTGTATTGCTGCTGGGCCTGTCCGGATGCCAGGCACTGAGCGAGCGCATGTGCGAACTGAATAACTGTGAACCACTGTCGCCAGAAAGCGACATATCTGATGCGAAAAAAGCCTTGCTGGAAGAACTGGACAACTTGAGCGGGCTCAGCGAGGAGCAGCGTCACGCGCACTACGACGCCTTGCGTCCGCAGTTGGAAGATGCCGGCTGCCGGGTAGATAATGTCCGCCTGGCAATGCTTTACGTGACCATGGACACACCGCCTCAGGATGACATCCCGCCTCTGGCCACGGCCATGGAAGAATGTATGAAGACGGATGAAGGGCGCGATTTTCGGGGAGTGGCCCGCTTGTTGCATTCAAGTCTGTCACAACGCGCTGCCCAGGGCAGCCGTATTCGCGAACTGGTACAAACGGTCAGTCGCGAACAGACCCGCAACGCCGAACTGACGGAACAACTCGAAGCGCTCAAGGCCATCGAGCGCAGCCTTCGGGACCGCGGCCAGACCCCTTCAACCACGCGTGAGGAATGAATTATGGAACGGCGCAGCATTCTGCTGGTGGACGACGACCCCGGACTGCTTCGGCTGCTGTCACTGCGGCTCAAATCCGCTGGTTACGACGTGACCGCATCAGACAGCGGTGAGAGCGCCCTGGCAGTTCTGGCCGCGTTCCGGCCGGACATCATCATCACCGACCTGCGCATGGACGGCATGGACGGGCTGGCCTTGTTCGACGTGGTCCACGAACAGCATCCCACCCTGCCAGTGATCATACTCACCGCTCACGGCTCCATCCCGGACGCCGTGGAAGCCACCCGCAACGGTGTATTCAGCTTCCTTACCAAACCTTTCGACAGCCAGAAGCTGCTCGAGCAGGTTGCAGCCGCGATCGACGTATCCGGCGGCACCAGCGCCAGCCCCCGAGACCCCCGTGACGACTGGTCGCGCAGCATCATTACCCGCAGCGCGGTGATGAAGGATGTGCTGAGCAAGGCGCGCATGGTCGCGGATTCAGACGCCAGCGTCTTTATCCGGGGCGACAGCGGCACCGGCAAGGAACTGCTGGCCCAGGCCGTCCACCGTGCCAGCAGCCGATCCAGCAAGCCTTTCGTGGCAGTCAACTGCGGCGCCATACCGGAGCCGCTACTGGAATCCGAACTGTTCGGCCACCGCAAGGGCGCCTTCACGGGCGCGACCGCCGACCACCTCGGCCTGTTCCAGGCCGCGGACGGAGGCACTCTGCTTCTGGATGAAATCGGCGACATGCCCATGCCGCTGCAGGTCAAGCTGCTGCGGGTGCTGCAGGAGCGCGAGGTCAGGCCGGTGGGCGCAACCAAGGCCATTCCCGTGGATGTGCGCGTCATTTCCGCCACCCATCGCAACCTCGAAGCGGAAATGAAGGCAGGCCGCTTCCGCGAGGATCTCTACTACCGCCTCAACGTAGTGTCGCTGGAAATTCCGGCGCTGGCCAACCGGCGGGAAGACATCCCCTTGCTGGTCAACCACTTCCTCGGAGAGCTCGCCGCCAAGTACCACAAGAAGGTACGTGGTTTCGCACCGGATGCCCTGGAGCGCCTGGTGAGCGCCCCCTGGCCGGGCAATGTACGGCAGCTCTATAACGTGGTGGAGCAGACCGTGACCCTGTCCACCACCCCGATGATCAGCGACATGCTGGTTCAGAGCGCCTTGCACGACGCACCCGGCAACATTCTGCCGTTCGCCGATGCCCGTCGCCGCTTCGAGAAGGACTATCTGGCCCGGCTGCTGCAGACCACGGGCGGCAACGTCAGTCAGGCAGCCCGCCTGGCCAAGCGCAACCGTACCGAGTTCTACAAACTGCTGCACCGGCACCGGATTGACCCATCACTGTTCAAGGCCGCCAGCCGACACTGAGCAAGGCTGTCTCCTGATTGAGACAGTACTAACGTCATTAGAAACAACACTATAGAGGATTGACCCGCCGACCCCTGTCTCCGTTTGAAGACAGGGGTCGGTACTTTCCCGGCATTCCGTTTACCGGCAGCTGCCCGAAACCTTGAGAATTGCCCATCTGTCAGCGCCTTGACGGAGCTGGCACGGCAATTGCTCGAAGTGAGGCCATCAGCAAATGGCTGCAAACAGTCTGGTCCGATTCGATCGGGCCCCAGGCCTCAGGCCCCAGGTTCGCAGGATGCGCCGACCTTCCCTTTCGCCCATTCCGGGGAAGCGCCATGGATGGCATCTACACACGACCGGGTTGCCGGCCCTCGCCCCGGGCCGGCAACCCGCTGACATGCGGCCAATCGCAGCGCCAGGTCATCAACCATGATGCAGTCATGTAAATTCTTCGACAGTTCCTTTACATTGAACACCGGCGGCGTACAGACAGCTATCAAGGTGAACCGTGGCGGCATTCACATGGCCTGTTCGGGTCTATTACGAAGATACCGACAGCGGCGGAATGGTTTATCATGCAAACCATCTGCGCTACTTCGAACGGGCCCGCACGGAATTGCTTCGGAGTCTAGGCTTCGAACAGGATGTACTCCGTGATGAATTCGGTATCGTTTTTGTTGTCCACTCCCTGGAAATCCGTTACCTGAAGCCCGTCGGTTTCAATAGCCAGTTGCAGATAATGACTCGGATCACCGGCCACCGGCGTGCAAGCCTGGTATTTGATCAGCGCATCCTGTCGGACGACATGCAGCAGACCTACTGCCTGGCGACCGTTCGGGTTGCCTGTGTTGACGCGCATTCCCAGGCCCCACGCGCCATTCCCGAAGCCATGAACGCGGAGATGTTCCATGCAAGATGAGATGTCCATAGTCCGGCTGATTCTCGATGCCAGCCTGCTGGTCCAGCTGGTCATGCTCATCCTGGTGTTCGCTTCGGTTGCATCCTGGACGCTGATGTTTCGCAAACGCGCTCAATTGCGCCATGCGGCCAGATCGGCCGAAGAGTTCGAGGATCGCTTCTGGTCCGGCGGCAACCTCGCCGAGATCTACGCGCGGATAGGCCCGAACGAAGAAGCGGACAACGGCATGGAACGCATCTTTCGCGCCGGCTTCAGGGAATTTTCACGCATGCGCAAACAGCCCGGCGTGCCGCCGGACGCCCAGGTGGAGGCTGCCCAGCGGGCCATGCGCATCACCCTGGCCCGGGAGGAGGACGACCTCGAATCCCACCTGCCGTTCCTGGCCACCGTGGGTTCGGTCAGCCCCTACATCGGCCTGTTCGGTACCGTCTGGGGCATCATGAACTCCTTCCGCGCCCTGGGCATGCAGCAGCAGGCCACGCTGGCAACGGTGGCACCAGGCATTGCCGAAGCGCTCATCGCCACCGCTCTGGGCCTGTTCGCCGCCATTCCGGCGGTAATCGGCTACAACCGATACGCCAGCGAGGCGGGACGAACCTGCAGCCGTTACGAAACCTTCATGGAAGAATTCATCAGTATCCTCCAGCGGCATTCGCACGGTTCCACCTCCGGCGGTAATGTCGACCGGCAACGACAGGGATAACCATGAGCACCCTCCGCCGTAGCCGCCGCAAACCCATGTCGGAGATCAACGTCGTACCCTATATCGACGTGATGCTGGTGCTGCTTGTCATTTTCATGGTCACGGCGCCCCTGCTCTATCAGGGCGTCGAGGTCGACCTGCCGCAGGAATCCGCCGAACCCCTGCCGCAGCAGGAACAGGATCCGGTGGTCGTCACCGTCACCGGGGCGGGCGAATACATGCTCAGCATCGGCGCGGATCCGGACGAACCCATCTCCGCCGAGGAAATCACCGACCTGGTGTCGCGGATCATGCGTAACAACCCGCAGACGCCCGTACTGGTCAGGGGGGATCGCAACGTGGCGTACGGACATGTACTGACAGCCATGAGCACCCTGAAGGACGCCGGCGTGCCTCAGGTCGGTCTGATGACGCAACCTCGACAGGAGCAGCCCTGAGTCATGCGACGTCCGCGGACATCGCTCGGCGACGCACGCTTTGTCGTCTACTCCGTACTGGTGCATGCGGTGCTGCTTGCGCTGCTGGTCGTCAACCTGTCGCCGGGGATGACGATTCAGCAGGCCGAGCCTCCCGAGATCATCCACGCCATCACCGTGGACGAAGAAGAAGTCATGGAAGAACTCCAGAGCCGGCGCGAGGCCATTGCCGAGCAGCAGGCAGCCGAAGAACGCCGACAGAGAGAAGCCGAAGAGGCCGAGGAACGCGCTGAACAGGAGCGGCAGCGTCAGGAGGCGGAACGGCAGCAACGGATACGGGACCAGCGCCGGCAAGAGGAGCAGGCCCGGCAGCAAGCGGAACGCGAACGCCAGGCGGAAGCCCAGCGGCAGCGCGAGGCCGAAGAGCAACGCCAGGCGGAACAACAACGGCAAGCCGAGGAGCGCCGCAGGCAGGAGGAAGCTGAACGCCAGCGGCGTGCCGAAGAGGAGCGGCAAAAGCAGGAAGAGGCCGAGCGCCAGCGCCGCGCCGAGGAGGAGCGGCAAAAACAGGAAGAAGCCGAACGTCAGCGCCGCGCCGAGGAAGAACGCCGCAGACAGGAGGAGGAGGAAGAGGAGCGCCGGCGGCAGGAAGAAGAAAAGCGTCGTGCCGAGGAAGCACAGCGTCAGCGGGAAGCCGAGATGCGGCGCCAGATGGAAGAGGAACAGGCTGAGCAGGCCGCGCAGCGCGCGAGGACGCGGTTTGTCAGTGCCTGGGCCCGGGTCGTGCGGGACGCCTGGTCACGTCCGCCGGGTTCCGCCGCGGGCCTGACAGCCGATGTGCGGGTACGCCTGGCGCCAAGCGGCGAGGTGACCAACGTCGACATCGTACGGAGCAGTGGCGACGCCACATTCGACCGCTCGGTGGTACATGCCATCCGCCGGGCCTCACCGCTGCCGGTACCCGATGATGCCCAGGCATTCCGGCGCGCCGGCCTGGACAATGTCACTTTCAGATTCAACCCGGATCAATGATCATGCGTAAACCATCTTCCACGCTGTGGGCAGCCGCCCTGGTTCTCCTGCTCCTGCCCTCGCTCGGCAAGGCCGAGCTGGTCATCGAAATTACCGGCGGCGCGGAAGCCGCCCTTCCCGTCGCCATTGTCCCGTTCGGCTGGGAAGCATCCGGCGATCCGCCGGAAGATGTCGCCGGGGTGATCACCACCAACCTGGAACGCTCCGGTCAGTTCACCGCCCTGCCCCGGGAAGACTTCATCGAGACGCCCAGCAGGCGCGACGATGTGCGGTTTCAGAACTGGCGTGCCCTGGGCGTGGACAACCTGGTGGTGGGGAACATCGAGCGAGACGGCGACGACTACCGAGTCCGCTACGAACTGCTCGACGTCTTCACCGGCGAGCGCCTCATCGGCAAGAGCTTCAGGGTGGGTTCCGATGCCCTGCGTACCCTGGCTCACGTCATCAGCGATGAAATCTACGAATCCCTGCTTGGCCGGCCGGGCGCCTTCAATACGCGCATCGCCTACGTGGCCATGTCGGGCAATGAAAGCGAACGGCAATGGAAACTGGTGCTGGCGGACGCCGACGGCTATGACCCGCAGACCATTCTCACTTCTCGCGAGCCGCTGATGTCGCCGGACTGGTCGCCTGATGGCCGCGAGCTTGCCTACGTCTCCTTCGAAAACCGCCGCTCCGAGGTCTTCGTTCAGGACGTGGCTTCGGGTGAACGGGAAAAGGTCGCCAGCTACGAGGGCATCAACAGTGCGCCGTCCTGGTCACCGGACGGCAACAGCCTGGCGCTGGCACTGACGCGCGGCGGGCAGACCGATATTTACGTTATCGATGTCGACAGCAAGCGCCTGCGTCAGGTCACCAACCATTACTCCATCGATACCGAACCGGTGTGGATGCCAGACGGCAAGTCCGTGCTCTTCACATCCGACCGTGCCGGCGGGCCACAGATCTACCGCATCGGCATTGATGGCTCAGACATCCAGCGCCTTACCTACGAAGGCAACTACAACGCCTCGCCGACAGTGTCCCCGGACGGCAAACGCCTGGCCATGGTGCACCGCGTTGACGGCCGCTTCGCGATCGCGGTCCAGGAGCTGGAAGGCGAACGGTTCAGAGTAATGACGCCGGGCGGTCAGGATGAAAGCCCGAGCTTTGCCCCCAACGGCGCCCTGGTGCTGTACGCCACCCGCTCCAACGGCCGGGCGCTACTGGGGACCGTCTCTTTGTTCGGCGAGGCCCGTCGCACCATGTCAACCGAAGGTGAACGCATCCGGGAGCCGGCATGGTCACGCTAGCCGGCTGGTTACACTGAACAAATGGATCCGCTCCCCGATTCGCTGTCACCATTATCGACATTCATACACTGGAGAAGACCATGAAAAGCAAATCCAAGACTCGCTGGCTGCTGGTTGCGCTCCTGGCGCTGTTCCTCACCGGCTGCGCCACCACCGGAGATGAAGAAACGCGGGTAGAAGATCGCGAAGGCCTGACGACCGAAGAGCTTGAGGCCATTGACCGCGAGCGTGCCGCCGAGGCGCGTGGCCTGGAGGGTCAGCGCATGCTTGAGGGCGCCGAGCTGGACGAGATGCTGGAGGATCCGGACAGCCCCATTTCCAGGCGTATCGTCTATTTCGCCTTTGACAGCAGCGATATCCGCGAAGAGGACATGGATATCCTCGAATCGCATGCCGCATTCCTCACCGACCACCCCGATCAGCGCATCATGGTCCAGGGGCATACGGACGAACGCGGTTCACCGGCGTACAATCTGGCGCTGGGAGAACGCCGCGCGGCCACAGTAAAACGTGTGCTGGTCATAAACGGTGCCTCAGACGAGCAGATCCAGGTAACCAGCTATGGTGAGGAGAAGCCTGCGGAACTGGGCGGCGATGAAGAAGCCTGGAGCCGCAACCGCCGTGCCGAGCTGGTCTACCGCTAGTGCGGTGAATCATAAGTTCGGGCAAGTTCGGGACTTCGACGGAGACGAAGTTTCCATGACTTGCCCGGGGCCGGCCCGGGCAAGTCGACATTGGCAGTGACAGACGCACGGCTCCGCGCGCGCTGCCATCAATAGGAACGGACAGGACGATGACACGATCAGTGATTCGTACCAGAAACCGCCTCTGGCTGCCTCTGGCCACGCTGCTGCTGGCCATTGCCCCGAGCGTGCACGCGCAATCCACCAGCGACCGCCTGGACCGCCTTGAGCGCCTGCTCGAAAGCAGCGTTCTGCTGGAAATATCGGATCAGAACGAACAGCTCCGCCGCGAAGTACAGCGCCTGACCGGCGAACTGGATGTGGCGAAGCGCGAACTGGAGGAACTGCAGCGCCAGCAACGCAGCCTTTACGAGGACGTGGATACGCGCCTGCAAAGCCTGGAACAGCGTGGCGACAGCGGTTCAACGGACACTGCTTCCACGCCGTCGCAGACTGGCGATGCACTGACCGTTCCCGAAACGCCGTTACTGGACGCCGACGTGGCTGGCGAGCAGAACGAAACCGAGGTTGTCGACCCGGCCGAAAACGGCGATGCCGAGGCAGACTATCGGGCTGCTTTCGAACTGCTCCGGGAGGGCCGTTACGGCGCCGCAGGTGACGCCTTCCGCGGCGTACTCGAAGACCATCCCGGCACACAGCAGGCAGACAACGCCCGCTACTGGCTGGGTGAATCCTACTATGTGGCGAGAGATTTCGAGTCCGCCATGGAGCACTTCCAGGCGGTCATGGAAGACCCGGATAACAACAAGCAACCCGACGCCATGCTCAAGGCGGGCTACATTCAGTACGAACGCGGCAACTACGGCGAAGCCCGTGAGACGCTGGAGCAGGTAAGGGAAGGTTTCCCGAACTCCACCGTAGCCACCCTCGCGGAGAACCGGCTGCGCCGGATGCGTGAGGAGGGGCGCTAGGCGCCATCACGGCGATACAAAGACGGGTTGGCCGATCACGGCTTTTCCAGTATGATTCCGCGCCTGATGGGCCGTTAGCTCAGTTGGTAGAGCATCGGACTTTTAATCCGCTGGTCGTAGGTTCGAATCCTACACGGCCCACCAATTACTTAGAGCACTTATCCACAGGGAAGAATCAGGGCACAATAAGCGTACTATCACCATCCTGGCCATCAAGTGATGCTTGAATGTTAAGCTGGCTAACCCCACAATAAGCGTGTTCCCGCTCTGCTTCGGCATCGGGCATTCGAGACTGCACAAAGGTCCGCCCAGTGCAGCCAGTCCAGCCAACGGCGATGACAAGCCAGGCTGGGCTGAGTTCAGGCCCCCACTTCGGGGGCCTTGTCATTTCAGGCCGACACATCCCACATGTCCCTACAGGTGCTTACATAAGGCGCTGAGGTTCAGTCCGCGCAGTACGCACGAGTAGATTTCCCTCATCCGTTCCCGCCCCAGCCTATCGGAGAAGTAGACGCGCTTCCCGGTATTTGGGTTCCTCCTGCCTAACTGGATGAGATCCAAGCGGTGAAAACCAACCGTATAGATCATGTCACCCTTTACCCAGGTTTCTGCCCGGTCGAAGCGACCAAGCTGAGGCAGACAGCTCCTCGGCAAGTGATAGTGATAAGGCATAACCGGATCAGGCCTTGCTGAACTCAGCGCCACCACCGTGACAAGCCTTTGCCTGCCCTGCATAGCGGGGGAGAGCACCACGACCGGTCGCCCCGACTTCACCATCTCTGGCTCTCGAAACCCCTCTGAGAAATCGCACAGCAGGATTTGCCCGACCTTCGGGTGGATAGTAATCGCCATCGTTATGGTTTCTTCTCGCCGCTTACAACTGCCAAGCGCGCATACTGCCAGACCGCGACGCAAACGAGAAACGCCCAGCCGGGCGGAACGGGGGGTAGGATTCCTCCCCGTCGGCATGGCTTTCCAGCTACTCGCCGGCCCCTGGCTCCAGAGCGCTTAAGCCACGCCTTGGTAACATCTACCGGCTTGCCGTAAAACGCAGGTAAGCGCCGAACATCCGGCACCAGACGAAGGAGGTTGTTTAGTGAGTAGTGAAACCCCCGATTCCAGCAAACCCTTGGACGGAAAGAAGCAGGGACTCTCCTACGAAACCTGGGCTTTGTGCGATCTCTGGACGCTGCCGGAAGCCATTTCCCTGCTGCTGGCAGACAAGCTACGGATTCCCGGTCAGGCAGCGGAACTGGAGACAGCCTCACATGAGGGAAAGCTCATTGAGGCCGTTGCGAGGCGCTGCGCGGGTGCATCATTGCCAATCGTACGGTCTGCGGCATTCCCTGACAGCCTATGCGTGCGTCCGCAAGAGTTCCTTGATTGGGCTGAGCTCAAGACCCTCGATGTGCCCGGTGAGTTGCGCCGTGCCATCGACGAGGTGGCACCCGCCACTGGGGGCGGTAAACCCGAGAAACAACTACGTACTTCACAGCGTCACCGAGAGATGTGCCGGGGGATCGCCTCCCTACTGTGGCAGGACAATCCGACCATGACGATCGAGGCCATGGCTCAGCGTTCGGAGATTCGCGAAACCGGTTGCGAGGGCACGGACTACGGACATGAAACGCTCCGCAATTGGATCAAGGTGAAAGCTCCCAACAGAGCGCCTGGCCGTCGACCCGTTGCACCGAAAACCCCCATATAGATTGCACAAAGGGGTTTCCAAACACCCTTTAGGGTTGCGGCGCAAAGGGGATTTTTTTCGGCCAAAGCATCAGGCAACTTCTGTTCGCGTCAACCATGCAACAACAGGAGCGAACCGATGGATAACCAGATGCTGACCACCCGCGAAGCCGCTGCCTACCTGAACGTGAGCAAAGCTTTCCTTGAACGAGACCGCTGGGCTGGTGCCCAGATACCTTTCCTGCGGGTGGGGAGTCGTGCTGTGCGCTACCGCCGCAGCGACCTCGATAGCTATTTGAATTCGCGTATCCGCCGCTCGACCAGCGATCACGGGAGGGCCTGATGCTGTCCCCTGTACACCCATTCGCGGTAGAAGCATCGACGCAATTGCATCCCGTGCGGGCAGTGGGGCTGCATGAATTCCTCGCGCTGAATCTACCGCCGCGCGAAGCCATTCTCGACCCTTGGCTGCCAGGCCAAGGGCTGAGCATGCTCTATGCGCCACGCGGCGTCGGAAAGACTCATTTGAGCCTCGGTATTGCCTATGCAGTCGCCAGCGGTGGATCGTTCCTCGGCTGGAATGCTCCAAAGGCGCAAGAGGTTCTGTTTATCGACGGAGAGATGCCAGCAAGCTCACTCCAGGAACGCCTCAGTCAGATCATCCTGTCGGATGCCAATCCGCCAGACGACGTGCCATTGAGGCTAATTACACCAGACCTCCAGGAGCTCGGCATGCCGGATCTCGCTTCCGAGGCAGGCCAAGCGGCCATTAACAGCCAGGTAACCCCGCAGACAAAGCTTGTGGTCGTCGACAATCTCTCAACCCTGGTGCGATCCGGCAAAGAGAATGAGGGGGAAAGCTGGCAACCGGTGCAGGCCTGGGCGCTTAGACAGCGCGCCCAGGGGCGTTCCGTCCTTTTCATTCACCACGCGGGGAAAGGAGGTGCACAGCGCGGCACCAGTCGGCGCGAGGATGTGTTAGACACCGTGATCGCGCTAAAGCAACCGAGCGATTATTCGCCGGAGCACGGTGCAATGTTCGAGGTGCACTTCGAAAAGGCCAGGGGCGTATTCGGGGATGCGGTTGCCCCCTTTACCGCACGCCTCATTGCTGAGGAAGACGGAACTCAGACCTGGAGCCGCCAGACCCTGGAAGAGTCCAACTACGAAAAGGTCATCACCTTCGCGAATGTCGACCTAAAGCCAATCGACATCGCCTCAGAACTCGGCTTGAACAAATCCACGGTTTCCCGGCATCTGAAACGTGCCCGCGCAGAAGGCAGGCTAAAGGGTCCAGATACCTAAAGGGTTGCACGTTGCATCCTATAGGGTGTGCAACGTGCAACCTGCCGCAGAACCAACACCCTATAGGGTGCGCGCAACCCTATAGGGTCCGTGGCATTCCGGAGATGAATCAAATGGGCATAGTTGGCTTGCAAGATCTGGCACGTAATGTCGTCCGGACCCGGACACCCATCGCGTATTCGGGATCCGATAGTTCCCCGCGGTATGCAATTCACGGCCGGACAGTTGGAGGCGCGCTGGTTGCCTACGCGCTCGACCGTTCACCGACGTCCATGCGCGCTGAGGGGATGACCCGGTGCATTGAATGTAAACACATGCAGGTTGGCCGGTGCAGCCTGGATGGTGAACAGCCGACAGCCCCAGGACGATGGATGCGATGCGGAAAGGAGCGTGGCGTATAGGCCCGCTGGTGCCGCAATTGGCTTCCAGTTGTGGATGCAGCGGGGACCCCAAAGCAGACGCGACGCCAGCTACCGTCGAATCCGGGAATCTGGGACCGACCCCACCATGCTGAACTCACGCCAGCCTGTCCTTACCGAGCAATGACTGGCAAAGTAGTTGCTGGGGAAACCAATAATCAATAAAGGGGGCATCGTGACTGGAAGACCGGATTTCATTGGCACTGGCGAGCCCGCACGCCTCATTCCCGTGGTGGCTGATACAAACAAAGAGCAACGTGCCGCATCGATATTCCTGGCAGCGCTACGGAGCGTCTTCGAATTTCGAAAGGCAATGCTGGGATCACTAAGCATTCGGGTTGGCAGCCGAGCAACCCTTGATGCCTGGACGGAGATCACCTTCCACCAGGACAAGAATGCCAAAGCGGAGAAGAAGAAGCAGGATCGTCCCGATGGGCTACTGATTCTGAACACCGGCAAAAAGCAGTGGCGCGCGCTGATCGAAGCCAAAATCGACAACGCTGAGATTGATGAGACGCAGCTGAAGGAATATATTCAGCAAGCAAAGCAGCACAAAATCGATGCAGTCATCACGATCAGTAACCAGTTTGTGGCACTGCCAACCCACCACCCGATCAAACTCCCGAAGAACCTCACCAAAGGCGTCGATCTGTACCATTGGTCCTGGTCCTATATCCGAACGCAGGCCTCCCTGTTGACCGAGGATGGCGCTATCGAGTCGCCAGACCAGCGTTTTATCATTGACGAGGTGCTTCGCTACCTTGCACACAAGACAAGCGGCATCGCCGGCTTCAGCAGCATGAACAGGGAGTGGAAGGACGTCGTCGGTAAGGTAAAGAGCAAATCCACTCTAAGCAAAGGATCAGAGGAGGTGGAAAACACGGTCTCGAGTTGGCACCAGGAGCAGCGTGATCTCTGCCTGATATTGAGCCGCAAGCTCGCTCAACCGGTATCGCTTAAACTGTCCCGCGCGCATCGTACAGACCCAGTGAAACGTCTCCACGACGATGCGGAAAATCTGGTCCGCGACAAAACCCTAATCTGCAAACTGGAAATTCCGAATGCTGCGGCCGACCTCGTCGTCACGGCTGACCTTTCCACGCGCACCATCTTCTGCGGAATGTGGCTCGCTGCGCCACAGGACAAGAAAAGCACATCGGCACGTGTCCATTGGCTGACTCGCCAGCTTGCAAAAACCAACCCGCAGAACATGTACATAAAGGCTTTCCGGAAAGGTCATGCTGAGGACACGCAAAAGCCACTGTCCGAGGTCCTGGAAGACGCAAGCGTCTTGGACGCAACGAATTCGAACAGTGCCCCCACAGGGTTCGAGGTCTTTTACATGGTCGACCTCGCCGGAAAGTTCTCCGGAAACCAAGTCTTCATCAGGGAACTGGAAGAGGCAGTACCGCATTTTTACGAGCAAGCCGGCGAACGATTGCGGGCATGGGTCGCACCGCCGCCCAAAATGAAGCGCAAAGAGAGCGCTGGAACCTCTGGTAAAGACGAATCAGAACGGCGAGAAGTTATTGGCATCGATGACACAGATCTAAACCGCCCCGGGCTTGGTGGAACCTCCAACTCTTGAGAAGATGGAGCCATGAAGAAGAGACAAACAAGTTCTCACCCGAGGTTCGCGAGCGGGCGGTTCGCATGGTACAGGAGCACCGGTCGAGTATCTCTCGCTATGGGCTGCGATTGAGTCTATTGCGCCGAAGATTGGGTGTATCCCGCAGACTTTTCTGGAATGGGCCAAGCGGTCAGAAAACTGGATTTTCCCACCAGCGCCTTAACCTGATTCCGGGGGGGCATCAAGGCCATACTACGGGCGGCAACACGCTAACGAGCGGTTCACGCTCAAGGAATTCGAGATCGATTGGTGGCAATCTTCGCTCCTACACCGACTTTTGTGGGGCTAATGCCGCATTGTCAACGGCTTGGCCGCGCTGCAATGCTTTATTAAGTCCCAGCTCGACCTGAATGACGGGTCACAATAGGGATCGCTAGCGAGTCATTCGATGTTTATTAGGCACTTGATTTCACCGCCGCCTTTCCCATTAAGGTGCCTACAATCATCGAGGCAAACTGGAGGCCAAGCTGGACCATTTCCGACACACTCCCACCAAACTGTGTGCCGTAAGTAAACATTGAGAACCCCAAAAACATAACAAAAATAATCGAAACAATGGTTATGAAAGACGCTATCACAGAATCGATATTGAGACCGGAAATACAACTCGTAGTTATCTTTGGTGCGTAATATCCACCAATACCGGGACAAATAAACCAAGCAGTTCCTAAACGCAGGTATTCCCCGACACCGGAATCTCCCCATCCGCGAAATGCTATGGCAATAGCAAGGAATGCTGCCAACAGCCAGATAACAAGAAATGCAATCGATATTAGTATCACTCCCCCTACTGTTTTCACGTTCTCTCCTCATTCCTAACGCCGCGTGCATTGCTTTGTTACAAATTTTTCTCAGAAGAAGCCGATGATCGCAGTGATTATTGCCGCCCAAACAGCCCCGCCAAGAACTGATCCGAATATAGCCATTCCAAGATTTGTACGATAATCAGCTGCTGGGCCGTGCTTGGCTACATTCTGAGCGTTCATTGCTCCTCGGCTAAACATGCTAACAACAATCGCAATTGGCAGAGTGATGAAAAATGCCACCCATGACCAATCCATTATTTTCTCCCGAGCACGTCATCTACATGGTCTTTATGCACAAAGACCATATCTCCACCTTCAACATTCAAACCAACTACGACACCTTGGTCCAGATAGGACTTCATTCCATCAAGAAACCCACCCTCGACGACCCTACAGTTGTATGAGTGATTCTGATGTATAAACTGGGTTATTTCAGACAGTCTAACTGTCTCACCTTTGCACAACCCATTTTCATAGCAGTCTTTGGCGATAGTTACACCCATGACGCGCTACCTCTCGGATCGTTCAATCATGCCATTCAGAAGATCATCCTCTGCACCCGCGCCAAACAGCCGTTTAAAGAATCCTGCCATAGCTAGAACCTCCTATATGCTTAACGTTTAAGCTGTGCGGTGCAAACGAAGCGCAGCGTAGTATGCGTCCGAACGAGCGCATTATTTATGCGATTGTGATCGGATTAATCAACAAAGCGTTTAATCGCAGAAAGCCAACCTGAAATTTCTTCATAACCACTTTTTTCTCTTATAAGCTCAACGGTCATACTCTCTACCGCAAAAGTATTTAGGAAGTGTTTTTTGTTACTCGCCAATTCCTTTTTCTTTTCATTCCCTAAATCATCCCAATTATTATTGGTAATACCATTTAGACATCTAGCCACTTCTAGAGGTGCATCCATATCATCTTCAATGATTCCTAGAGGCAAGTCATTCGTTCCGTGATTTGAGTAGGCTTGGACTACGGCAGAATGATGTAAATAATTTTCCAATTCCCGTTTAGTTGTATTAAAAGCGATCTTTTTTTCATTATTCTCGTCATTAATGCGTTGTACCGCAGTCCTATATTCTTTTACATCATTGTCATAGATATGCACCTCTGGTTTTCCAAGCCCATGTAGATGCCGCTGTTCGATATAGTGCTTTAATGCAGATCCTCCTGTAATTACATATCCTACTTTGTCAGATGTCATTAAATTGATAATATTGTTATCATCAAGATGCATTGTTTGGCTGTATCTCTTTAGCGCATTAACATCGTGATTGCCTTCAACATAAACTAGCACTTTAATCCGATCTGATGGATTTGGAAGAATACCGAGTGTTTCAATTATCTTATTAATAACTTCTTCATTATTTTCATCATTGATGTTTTTTCCATACTCAATATTTATAGTGCTGTCATCATTCATGGATATGTGACGTAATGATTGAATTGGTATCTCTCGAACAAGATTCGCACTATGAGTAGAAAATAGAACCTGAACATCTTGCTCCTTACTAAGTTCATGCAATGCGTCAATTATCATTTTCTGGTGATTAGGGTGCTGAGACGTTTCTGGTTCTTCAATAGCATATATAATTGATGGCGCATTATTTTCGGCCTTTCTTTTTTCTGCTTGTGCCTGAAAGAAACTTAAAATTACTAGCCTTCTAATCCCACTGCCACGCTTGTTTAGCGGAATATTATTTTCGTTTAGAAGTGTTAGGTCGAATATTTTGTTGTAATTCGGATTTTTTCCAAAATCAGATTTTAATCGTTCAGATATCGATTTATCGAAATTCTTCAGTTTCTCGATCGTTCGGTCAGCTACGTCGGTAGAGTATTCCTTCACCCTAGATTCAATTTGGTCAAGTAGGTTCCTTATGTCAGGCAACCCCAGTGCTTCATCAATCGCAGACTGCAATGGGTCTTTTACGTCCCCATCTTTGTCATCAAAGCTTTTATCCGTTTTAAACAAAGAGAAAACAGGAAGAAGTTTTTTCAATGAACTCCAAATAGCTTTTAAGTTGTCCTCATTATCAACATTGCCATCTACTTTTAAATCTCGTATCGATCTATCGCCACCGACATGATTTCTTATAGCTTCTCTCATAGGTGGGTTTCTTCTTTTATTTACCCCTTCTAGGTCAACACCCAATTCATCAGAATACTGCTTGAGTGGAGTATTTTTCATACTTAACAAATTGGCAAGCCTTTCGTCCGATGGATAGTTAGCTACAAGATAAATAGCCACAGAGTTTCGAGCACCGAATGTGAATATTTTTTTGATTTCTAGCTGGCCATCATCATTGAGCAAACCCTCATCTAATGGGGAGGATTCCACTGATGTGTCGAGAATAACTTGATCAGGGATACCCTCAAAATAGCAAGTTATTTCAATTGCGTTTCCGTCAGCTACGGTCGACAAATCACTTTTATCAATCGAGTCGTTAAAAAATGCGTCTATCGCTTCTAATAATGCAGATTTGCCAATGTCGTTTTTGCCGATAATAGCTGTTAGATCATCCAGCTCAAACAAGGTCTCTGGTTGATAGCACCTAAAGTTTTTAAGTTTTAGCTTTCTTAGTTTCATGATTTAGATATTCCATATCCACAAAGCTTAAGGTGGCATCTCAATCGGATTGAGCATATAACAGTGATTAGAGCAACGACGGTCACAATTGAATCATTGTGGTTTCGTGATATCCCGCAGATCATCGATCGACGCTTCCCATGTCCCCCAATATATTCAAGACTTTACCGCAGAGTGTCAGGTGATGCCACGTAATCGCGTGACTTCCTCTTTTTGCCAGATATCATTTTGACGGCATATGGAGGCTAGTCGGCGGGGCACGATGTCCGTGCTTTAGCCTTGCCGTTCGCTTACATTCTCCACGAGCATTGGGCGTTAAAGCGGACGGCCCCGGCGGAAGGCTGAAGGACGACAAAGGGTCGAGGGGTTGATTCTGGGTTTTCGGGGTGTAAGGGCCGGGGACGTCTTCAGAGTTAAGGCGGCTTGCCGTCCGGCTCACTACCGATCGATGGAATACTCACGGCCGCGCCTTCGATAGCTTCGTGACGTTCTCGGCTTGTGCAATTGAACCTCGTCCTTCGATCCATTCGGCGATGACCTTGGCCTCGGGCCTTAGATACTGCAAGTTCTCCGTATCGGTGTATGCATCGATCGTCACGTCGCCTGACAGCGTGTGATTCATCAGAAGCTTCGTCTTCCACAACTCGATGCCACATTTGCCTGCCACGGCCCGGAAGGTACGGCGGAGATCATGCGGGGTTACACGGATACCCGTTTCCGCCTCGATCTTGCGAAGTGTCGGACGAGCATCATTCACCGGCTTATCGCTGTTTCGCCCAGGGAACACAAAGCGGCCTTTTGGCCTAAGGGCCAGCAGGGCAAGGACGGCTTCGGATAGAGGCAGCGTTACCGGGCTTCTGTTCTTCGGGTCCAGTAGGCGCAGGGTACCGGCCTTTTTGTCTACGTGCTCCCACTCCAATTCTGCCGCTTCGGTCCAGCGCAGCCCCGTCAGCAACAGGAATGCAACGATATCGGCGCCGGTGCGGCCAGCCTTGGTCTGAGCCGGGTCATGGCGAAGCGCCTGCAATGTGTTCCACCACTCGCCTACTTTCTCCACCGGAACATAACTGTTCCGGGCGCGGACCTTCTTCCAAAGCTTGGATTCAGAGAGCACGGAAACAGGGTTCTCCGGGAGAATCGTCTCATCGTCCGGGGTGCGGTAGCGGGCGCGGGCGTAGTTGAGCAATGCCCGCAGATTGCGGAATGCCTGGTTTGCCTGCGCCGGGGATGATGCGCTGAGTTCCTGGAATCGGCGGGCTACCTTGTCGCGGGTAATCTCCGTGACGGGCTTGTTCGCCCAAGCCTCGAATGTCTTGTTTACATGTCGGCGAATGTCCGCCTGGCTACGGTCTTTCAGGTCGGTTCGATCCTTTAGGTAACCTTCCATGACCTCATTGAGCGTGACACTGAGCGCCTGCCCTTTCTTTCGTTCCTTGACGTGGTCCACACCGTCCGCCATCTCGCCGAGCTTCACGGTTGCCCGCTTGCGGGCCTGCTCCGCAGTCAACACGGTATGGCGGCCAAGGGTCATACGGCGTTGCTTGCCGTTGACGCGGCGCTGAACGATATAGGACACGGTGCCGCTGGGAACGATTCGGACCCCAAACCCCGGCAATGCGGTGTCCCACACCAATCGCTCGCCAGTCTCGGGCGGTTCCAGCTTCTCTACTGCCGTCTTCGTAATCTTTACCTTCAAGGCTGCCTCCACTTGGTTATTCTTGGTTATTGTTGGTTGTTTGCACCGCGCTCATCGGGCAAATGCGGAATAATCCGCTGGGGCCAGCCCATCAAAGAATAACCATAAAATAACCACCATTCGTCAAACTCGACACAACACCAGCGGATCCCATAGTACGGCAACACGCTGTTATTACAAGGACAATGTGGTTATTTAAAAGAAGGGACAACAGGGTAATAGGCGTAAGAAATGGACTTTTAATCCGCTGGTCGTAGGTTCGAATCCTACACGGCCCACCATTTACCAATGGGTCTGTACCGGAGACATGGGTTACAGATTATACCGAAGACATCGGTAACACTTTTTGACCGAAGGGGTTTTCGGCGGGTTCGACGCGATCGCGCCCTGCAACACCTCAAAAATCGCTCCCTTGAAGAATTGATCGCCGCAGCGTCTGGCTAAAGATAATACTCAAGGTAGGCGAGGAAGAGTTAGTCGAGGAGATGTTTGCGCGCGTCGACGCTGAAGTGTCGGATCGTGAAGTCTGTCGGTGCGGCGCAACTGCGCGCGCAGCCGCACGATCTCGCTCTTTGCGTCGATCCGCTCCGACGCCTGGGCCTCGGCCCTGTCCACCTTATTAGAAGGTTGTATCCGCAACGGCATACATTTTCCATCCATCAGCTGTTTTTGTGAAAGCATAAAACCCGTGCACACGCTCAATTATTGAACCATCTTTTCTGCATCTGACAGCAGAGGCAACTGCATGTGCTTCGCTAGCATTGACAGCTGTAACTTCAAACTTCCAATCGACAGAATGATCCCAACCCTTTTTCTCTTTAAGACTCTTTGGATCAATAGGATAGGAATCACACATTGTCACCGATCCATTTTTAATGTAAGCGATTGGATATTTAACAATCCTATCGATTAAAGAAACATCGTTGCTCTTAAATCCAGCAACATAGTACTCCATATAAGTTTCATGCACTTCAGATCGCAACTCTTCGAACGTCATACCATCCTCTTCCTATGACCATAACGGGAAGTTCAGCCGCGGCGAAGCCGTCGGTTGCAGCGAGATGTTGTGCCGATACCTGCACCAATTGCCCAAGCATGAGGATGAACGCAGCCAAGGCCATTACGCGACGGACGGCATGCAGCCGACGTCCCCCCGCAAAGTGCAGCGGCAGGTATTACATAGCGAGGAACGAGCGACGTAAAACCTGTCCGACTGACACGTATTGTTAGCAGACCTTACTCAAGGTCCAGTTGATAGTCCTCTTTTGCCGCAACCTTTAACGATTTCAGAACTCCTTCCAAGTCCTGCAGTTTCTCGTCATAAGCGAGTTGCCTGTCTTCGTCGGTCTCCATGGAAGACAGCTTTTCAAGACGCTCTTCGTAATGCTTCAGAGCTTCCCATAGAAGACGGTATTCGCTAACACTCGGATGGATACCTTTAGCCGACATTCGCCTTATCTCCCGCAGCAACGCGTTGCACCTTTGCGCGGGTTCTGAAAGCCGAGACATGAAGATTCCGGCACATTGAACAGTGGCAGCTCAGGACATCGGTCAGAGGACCTTAGATTTGGTATTGAATGCCTCCGCAGAGACAGCTACCCGTTTGCTTCATCTGTGCACCTCCTTGTGTGATAACGCTCGCGTTCAGGGGCGCGCCGCGAAGCGGAGCGCCCCCTGCAACGCAGGGTTAGGCACGCTTGCCTCAAACTTGAAGCCATCATGAAAAGTAGCGGCTGCCTTTACACAGGATTTATAGACGTTCAACTGCATATTGATCTGAGAAACTTCGAAGACCTCATTTTGAATGTCTCGAGACTCCTGTTCCCGAAACCAAGCCAGGATATCCGTCAGGTGCCAGAGTGACGGCTTTCCTTCATGGACGGGCTCCGGGAAAGACGCCCCCTTGATTTGAATAAACTTGCGCATGTATTGCCGGGAAAAACCGAATAGTTCCGCGATGTCAGTTACCCCTACATAGTCAGGAGAGGCTTCCACCAACTTCGCTTCCGGGATAGCTTCCTGAACATCAGAGATGGCGCTAGAAATCGCCTCCAGCGCACTCTCAGCTTCGCGGATGAAGTTGAGAGAAATGCGACCGTTCTGACCAACGCCAACAACTGCATCTTCACATCCCGATTCCGCCAGTGCTTCGAGATACCTTTCAGCATCCTCGTTGGGGTTGCCAAGGCGATATTTTAGCGTGAAATCATACTCTCTCATCTTTCACTCCTTTGCGCTTTGACTCTTTCCAACGCAGTTGTCGACTACGCGCCGAAGCTGTTTGCCGTGATTCGCGGGACTCCTGGGGGTACTCCAAATACTGGTGATACAGAATTCGCCGCAGCGGCATTGCTTTTGATTAAAGGGGCAATACATCTTGCCCCAAGCATGACTACCTCCCATCTCAACTCGCCAGCCCTTGGACTCAGCATGAAGAGGGGCAGCTTCTACCTCTTTTTTGGGATGGGGTCTTCTGGGCATATGCTCTCCCTGCACCTAGACGTCAAAGTCTGGGCAAGAGTTGACAGGTTGTCAAGTGACAACTCTCCACATAATGAAGCTCTCGGAAAACTCCCCTTGACGCAGAAACGGCCAGTTCTACGGGTGCTTCAATCCTTCCTTGGGTGCTGGTCGTCGCTTATAGGCGATCTGACGCAGTCGCTTTTCGCGCCACCCCCCACACCAACTCGACTAAAGGTGTCATGGCCGAGCGCTGTGCCTTGAGCGCGCGATAGCGCCTCGCGCGGCAGCGCTTGACCAGACCGTGGCGATCCAGCACGGCATGCACCGTGCTCTTCGCCGGCGCCCGGATCATGGGTACAGGCGCACCAGCTTGTCCAGGATCTTCGGGGCAAGGTCAGCAGCAAAAAACTGTCGCCGTGCTTGGCCTTGTCAGGGCTTTTTATGTATAGTTGTACGGAGTTTCCGTACACAAAGGTGATTTTATGGACACTGTCAGTGTAAACAAGTTTAGAGACAACCTTAAAAACCTTGTGGAACAAGTGGTTAGCAGGCATGAGCCGCTTAAGGTAACTCGGCGGGCGGGAGAGGCTTTTGTGGTATTGAGTGCTGAGGACTGGGAGCGGGAGCAAGAAACCCTGTACGTACTTCAAAGCAAAAGCCTTATGCAACAGATTGCTGACTCTCTTGAAACCCACACCCGCGGGCAAGGCTACAAACCAACTGACGAGCAGATGAATGAGATCACTGGTATTTGAGGGAAATACCTGGGAAGCCTATGAGAACATGCGCGACAAGGACAAAAAGCTTCATAAGGCACTGTGCAAGCTACTCAAGGAAATGCTTCGGTCTGATGATCCCTCCACAGGTCTCGGGAAGCCAGAACCACTAAAACATAATCTATCCGGCTTATGGTCAAAGCGTATGTCGCAAAAAGACCGGCTGGTATACAGTTTTGATGATAAGTCCATTTACCTATTCGCCATTGGCGGACACTACGACCAGCCTTAAGGAGACGCGACGGCCTCCAGGTGGTGCTCCGCGTCCCCCAGTTGATGGTCGATCATCACCAGCCGTTTGGCGTAGTGGCTGAGCGCATATTCCCAGGTCATGCCTACGCCGCCGTGAAGCTGGATGGCCTGTTCTGCCACGAAACGACCCGCCTGGCCGATGAAGGCCTTGGCGGCAGCCACTCGCACCTGCCGCTCGCCCTCCGGCGCCTGATCCACCGTGGCGGCGAGGATCGCCATCGAGCGGGCCTGCTCCAGCTGAATTCGCATGTCCACGACGCGGTGCTGGAGAACCTGGAAACTGGCCAGGGGGGTGCCGAACTGTTTGCGTTGCTTGAGATAGGTGAGCGTCGCGTCGATCATATACTCCATGATGCCAACGGCTTCTCCGCATAGCGCGGACGCGCCATGCGCATGGACGGCTTGCAGGTGAACCAGGCCCGTGCCCGGCTCTCCCAACAGGGCGCTGCTGTCGACTGCGACGTTATCCAGTTCAATCTCGGCGGTGCGCCCACCGTCGATGGAGCGGTAGCCCCGGACATGCACGCCGGGGGAGGACGCATCGACGATGAACAAGGAGATGCCTTCCCCACCGCCATCAGCGCCATCAATACGCGCCGATACGATGATGCGCCCGGCGCTTTCGCCGTTGAACACCACGGCCTTGTGCCCGCGCAAGCGGAATCCGTCAGTACACCGCTCCGCGCTGGTTACCACGTCCGTGGCACTGTAGCGGGACTGTGGTTCCTGATGCGCGACCGCCAGCAGAAGCTCGCCTTCCAGCAACGGCTTGAGATAACGCCGCCGCTGCGCCTGGTCGCCGGCGCGCTCCACTAATCCACCACCGAGGATGATGGAAGCCAGATAGGGTTCCAGCAGCAATCCGCGCCCAAACGCTTCCATCACCAACATGCGTTCAACGCCACCGCCACCGAAACCGCCGTTCTCCTCGGCGAAGGGGATCGCCAGCACGCCCATGTCCGCGAGCCGGCTCCACATGTCGCGGGAGAATCCGCACTTGGACTCGGCGTGAGCGTGCCGCGCGTTGATGTCGTACTCGTTGTCGACCATCCGACACAGGGTGTCCCAGAGCATCCGCTGTTCGTCCGTCAGATTGAAATCCATACCCTGCCCTATAGTCCGAGAATGCGCTTGGCAATGATGTTCTTCTGGATCTCGTTGGATCCGCCGTAGATGGACAGCTTTCGGAAGTTGAAGTATTGCGCCGCCAGGGTGCGCAGGATGGCCGCTTCGTCACCATCCGCATCCAGCCCCGGATTCACCGGCTTGTGCGGCAGCGCATACGGGCCCGCTGCCTGACGCATCAGGTCGGTGATGGCCTGCCGTACTTCCGTACCCCGAATCTTGAGGATGGAACTCTCCGCCCCTGGTACGCCGCCGTCGGCAACGCTGGCGATCAGGCGGAGATTGGTCATTTCCAGCGCCAGCAGTTCCATTTCCAGCTGCGCCAGCCTGATACGGAACGTGTGGTCCTGGATCAACGGGCGGCCGTTCTTGATCACCGTCGATGCGATCTTCTTCAGGCGGGAGAATGCAGCCTTTGCATAGCCGACGCCGGCTATCCCGGTGCGCTCATAAGTCAGCAGGTACTTGGCGCAGTCCCAACCCTGGTTCTCTTCACCGACGCGATTCGCCACCGGCACCCGCACATCGTCGAAGAAGACCTCGTTGACGTCGTGTTCGCCATCCAGGGTGATAATTGGCCGCACGGTGATGCCCGGCGTGTCCATATCGATGAGCAGAAACGAGATGCCCTGCTGCTTCCTGGCGTCGGGGTCGGTCCGCACGAGGCAGAACATTCTGTTTGCGTAATGCGCCAGCGTGGTCCAAGTCTTCTGGCCGTTGACCACGTAGTGGTCTCCGTCCCGGACGGCGCGGGTGGACAGGCTGGCAAGGTCCGATCCTGCGCCCGGCTCCGAGTAGCCCTGGCACCACCAGTCTTCCTGGTTAAGTATACGTGGCAGGTAATAGTGCTTCTGCGCCTCGGTGCCAAACCGGATCAGTACCGGTGCGACCATATTCACGCCAAAGGGCACCACGGGCGGCGCCGAGGCGGCCGCCGACTCCTCTTCGAAGATATAGCGCCGAACGGCGTCCCAGCCGGTGCCGCCGTATTCCCTCGGCCAGTGCACCGCAAACCATCCCTGGTCGTTCAGTATCCGTTGCCAGCGCACCACATCGTCTCTGGTCAGGCGCTCGCCGGTGCGCACCTTCCGGGCAATGTCGGAAGGCAGCTTCGTTTCGAGAAACCCACGGACCTCCGCGCGAAACGCCTGTTCTTCGGCCGTGTAGTTGATATTCATGTTTACGCGCCCTGTTATCGGCTCAGCAACACCGTCACCTATCCAGTTCGAACGCGGGGTACTTCACGCCTTCGGCGATCTCATCCCAGGCAAGCCGCACGCGTTTGCCGACGCTGATCTCTTCGGGTTTCGCGGCGAGGATATTACCCAGTATGCGGACGCCTTCATCCAGCTCGATGGTTGCCAACAGCACCGGCACCATGTCCGGGTCACGCACCAGGCTGGGCGTACGTAGCACGGTATGGGCATAGATGGTTCCGCGACCGGACACTTGCCGCCACTCCAGGTTACGCTTGCCGGTGTACAGGCTGATCGGGCGCGGATGGTGCTGAAACCGTCCGCTATCCGTGCAGTACTGAAGCATCAACTTGCCTTCTTCAGTACCCCGCCAGAATGCCTCCGAGTCAACAAACCGGTTTCTCGGCGGAGCGACACGCTTGTCGTCGGACGTACTCATCAGATTGCCTCCAGAATCATGGCCGAGCTGCTCGCCCAGTTGCGGGCGTAGGGAATGGCGCCAATGCCGGTCACCAACGCGTTACGGGGATCATCGATCTGCCGGCTTCCCCCTTCTCCGAACAGCTGTCGCACCGCTTCCACCAGATTGAGGCCGCCGCCGGCCAGGCCGGGCTGCCCCGCGGAGATCTGCCCGCCGCTGGTATTGAGAGGCAGGGTGCCCCTGTAGGTGAGATCGGTATCCAGGATGTAATCCGCGCCCTGGCCCCGGGGGCAGAATCCCAGCGCTTCGAGCTGCAACTGGATGGCGATGGTGAAGTCATCGTAGGGCTGGAACATGCGAATATCGGCAGGCTTCATGCCGGCCTCGGAGAAGATCCGCTCGGCAATTCCGGAGAAGCCCACGTCGGTGATGTCCGCCAGCGGATCCCGGCCCTTGAAGTTGGTGACTTCCGCGTAGGCCCTTGGCACCGCCATCGTCGTGAGGCCAAGCCGACGCGCCTCTTCCCGCGTGGTGACCAGAACTGCGTTGGCGCCATCACAGGGCATGACGCTGTCCAGCATGCGCAGCGGATCCGCAATCACCCGGGAGTTCAGGTAATCCTCCAGCGTCAGCGGCTGGCGCAGTTTGGGCACGGCGTTGTCGTTCATCACCGCATGGGAACGCTGAACCACCGCCAGTTTACCCAGGGCCTCTTCATTGAGGCCGAACTGATGCGCATAGCGGCTCATCAGCAAGCCAAACACCGCGGGCGGACGCGCGCCGGACTGCGGGTTCTGGAACTCGGGCGTTTGCGCGCCAGGCACCCCGCGATGGGCGGTACTGGTGGCGTCGGCGGACAGCACGACGGCGATCCGGCAGCGGCCGTCGTTCACGGCGGAGATAGCCGATCTGACCCCGCTCAACGCCGAACACCCGCCGATGCCGCTGAGGTGCAACCAGGATGGCGTGACGCCCAATGCCTCACACATGAAGGCGGCGTAGAAGGCGTTGCCCGCCTCACTGAGGGCGGTGGTCACCGACAGTCCGTCGATATCCTCCAGGCCGATGCCGGTTTTGTCCTGCAGTTCGGCAAGGACTTCGCCCGCCAGATCGTACGCGCTCCTTCCCGTCCGCAAACGATTGGGAATTTCCGCGTAGCCGGCGATACCAATTGCGTTGTTATTCATGCACAGACGTCTCCAGCATTAAACTTCGATGGAATTTATGAGGATCCCGGGCCAGTCGATTCCCGAGCTGAATCCCGGGAGCGCGTTCGCTCTTCTTCCTGCAACTCCCGCCAGAGGATCTTGCCAACCGGCGATTTCGGCAGTTCGGAAACGAACGCAATGATGCGCGGGTATTTGTAGGCCGCCATGCGGTTGCGGCTCCATTGAATCAGTGCTTCCTCGGTCAGACTGTCGTCGTCCCGTACGACAAGGGCCTTCACGGTTTCCCCACGGTAGGAATCCGCGGCCCCGACGACGCAGACTTCCCTGACACCGGGATGGTCGTACAGCATCGATTCCACTTCCGCCGGCCAGACGTTGTAACCGGCGGCGTTGATCATCCGCTTCGCGCGGTCGGTCATGAAGTAGTAGCCTTCGTCGTCCACATACCCCACGTCCCCGGTACGGAAAAACGCGTACCCGTCAATGTCCACGTGGGCGGCCCGGGTATCTTCCGGGCGGTTCCAGTAACCCTTGAATAGTTGTGGACCGCGAACAACGATCTCGCCCGGTTCATTGACGCCCACCGGCTCCAGCGTGACGGGGTCGACAACGCGACATTCGGTATTGAAAAAGGGGATGCCGAGGCACTGCCGTTTTGGACGCTCGATGGGGTTGAGATGGGTTGTGGCCGCGGTTTCGGTGAGGCCGTAACCCTCGATGAAATCCAGGCCCAGCTTCTCCCGAAGCCCCTGCCACACGGTTGCCGGCATGGATGCACCGCCCGCGGTGATTCTTCGCAGATTGGACAGGTCGAAGCGCTCCAGATCCGGTTGTGCCAGCAGATCGATGATCGCGGTGGGCAAGATGGACGCGTGAGCAACACCCGCCCGCTCCATCAATTGCAGTGCTAGCCGTGCATCCCACCTGGGCAAGGGAACCACCGTGCCAGCCGCGTAAGCGGGAAGATGAACCGAATGCGCCAGGCCGCCCACGTGACACATGGGCGGCAGCGCAAGAAAGGCGGAACCGGGAGACGGCCAGTGCCACAAGGCCGCACCGGCGATATTGTGCATGAACGTCCGATGGGTATGGATGCAGGCCTTGGGCCGCCCTGTGGAGCCGGAGGTATAAGGCAGCAGGCAGATGTCGTCCGGCTCGCCGGTGAAGTCCCCGGCCGACTCGGCGGCATCCATGACGTCCTTCCACGGCACGGTTTCCGGCGGACGTGTCGGCGTCTCCGTGAGCCAGTCGGGGAGCTGATAATCATGCCCCGGTTGAATGTAATCCGAATACGTGGCGACGATGATCTGATCAGGGGCCGCGGCATCGTGCACGCCCTGCACTTGCTCAACCAGGTCCTGAGCGCAAACCATGACCCTGGCACCGCTGTCGGCGAGGAAATACGCCAGTTCTTTGGACTTGCTCATGGGGCTGACGGGCACGGCAATGGCCTCGGCCCGCAACGCGCCATAATAGGCAATCAACCACTGTGGTGAATTCTGCATGTACAGCATGACCCGGTCGCCCTTGCGCACCCCGGCGCGGCGCTTGAGCCACCCTGCAAAATGCTCGATCTGCTCGAGAAAGGCCGTATACGTCAACTCCGTGCCGAAGAAGTGAACGGCCGGCTGCCGGGGGTAACGCTCGGCGGCGAGCTGAACGAGATGGAAAATTGTCGTTTCGGGCCAGATCAGGCGGTGTGGCAGATGCCGGGGCCAGTACTGCGACACGATGTGGTCCACTACAAATCCTCCTGCGTGCGGGCACCTTCCCTGGCGCCGCATCACATGCCGTTGCCGTCAGTTGCCGCCAAGGTCTGCCGATTTGATTAATTCGGCGTAGGTCGTGAACTGGCTCATGATCATTGTCTTGAACTCCTCCGGCGTTGACGGCGCCGGTTCCAGACCCGCCTCCAGCAACCGCCTCGAAACCTCCGGGTCCTTCAACACGGCCACGATGTGCTCGTTGAGTTTGGCCACCACGTCCGGCGGTGTTCCTGCCGTGGTCAGCACGCCGAACCAGGAGGACACGTCATATCCATCCACGCCGCTTTCCTGAAACGTCGGGTAATCAGGTGCCAACTCGGTGCGTTGTGGGCTCGTCACCCCCAGGGCCACCAATGTTCCCTCTTCCACGTGCGGCTTGAGGGTGGTGACGTCGAGGATGACCGAATCCACATGGCCGCCAAGCACATCGCTCATGGCCGGACCATTGCCGCGGTAGCCGATGTGAGTCAGATCCGTTTCCGTCATCTTGGCCAGAAGCTCTCCCGCCAGGTGCATGGCGGTGCCCGGGCCGGCGGTGCCGTAAGTCATGCCGCCCTGCTCCCGTGCCGCGTCGATATACTCCTGAAGCGTGTTTATTCCCTTGTCCTTGTGAACCGCCAGCACCAACGGATTGATGACCGCCCCGCTGACCGGCACCAGATCGGTGTGTGGATCAATTGACAGATCGTCTCGCAGGGTTGGCGCCACGGTCAGCGCGCCGGATACGCCGAAACCGAACGTGTGGCCGTCCGGATCCGCCCTGGACACCGCCTCCAGTCCGACGTATCCACCACCGCCGGCGCGATTATCCAGAACCACCGTCTGCCCCATGCGCTTTTCAAGGGCCGGGCCAATGATTCGCGCAACCGTATCGGTGGAACCACCAGGCGGGAATCCCACATAAAAACGAAGCGGCTTGTCCGGATAATCCGCCATGACATTTCCCAGGGGCATTGCTGCGGTGAGTACCCCAACGACAGTACTTAAAAGTGCCTTTCTGAACATTTTCGTTCCTCCTCCTCACGTATTTTTCTCATGCGCCGAATAAACGCTTTTCTTACTGCACTTCGGTTTTACGATGCGCCGCAGAACTGAACCGTGCTTTTCTGTAGCGCATGCCGGACACGATCAGCCATATCAGCAACAGGATGGTGACAGTCAGGAAACCCGCACTGATTGGCTTCACGAAAAACACCCCCAGATCGCCACGCGACATCAGCAGGGCTCTACGGAAGTTTTCTTCAAACATGGGCCCCAGGACAAAACCCAATAAAAGAGGCGCCGCCTCGAACTTCATCTTTCTAAGTACAAAACCCATCACGCCGAAGGCGATGACCATCGTCACTGCCACGAGGCTGTAATTGACGCTGTAAACCCCAATCGCCACGCACAGTAATGCAAACGGAAACAGGTACTTGTAGGGAATTGACAGCAGCTTTACCCACATCCCGACAAGCGGCAGGTTGACCAGGACCAGAATCACGTTGCCGATGAAGAAGCTCGCGATCAGCCCCCAGAAAATGTCGGCATTGTCCACCATCAGGGCCGGGCCCGGCTGAATGCCGTGCAGTATCAGCGCGCCCAACATCAACGCCATGACGGGATCGCCGGGAATTCCAAGCACCAGGGTCGGCACAAAGCCGGTCTGTGCCGCCGAGTTATTGGCCGCCTCGGGAGCCGCCACACCCTCGATAGCGCCGCGCCCAAAGCGCTCCGGTGTCCGGGAAATCTTCTTTTCAATGGCGTAGGCCATGAACGTGGCGATCAGGGAGCCAGTGCCAGGGAGGACGCCGAGTGCCGATCCCACCATGCTGCCGCGGGATATGGGCCCGATGGCCTTTCGAACATCGCCCGGTTCCGGTCGCGTGCTGCGCATCATGGCCCACAGCCCCTTCCTGTCGGTATTCGGAAGCCGTCTCTGAGGCAGGTTGATATTGCTCAGAAAATCGGCAACGCCGAAAAGCCCCATGGCCATGGCGATCAGCGAAAGACCGTCTCCCAGCTCGGTCACGCCAAACGTAAATCGGTTTACGCCGGTGTTGACGTCCACACCCACAACCCCAAGGATCAGGCCCAGCACCACCATCGCCAGGCTCTTCACCGGGGAGCCCTTGGCCAGCGTAGAACCCGCCACCAGCCCCAGGGTTATCATGGCGAAGTACTCCGCCGGGCCGAAGCTATACGCCACTTTCGCCAGTAGCGGGGCAAACAGCATCAGAATTGTGATGCCCACGATGGCGCCACTGAATGAACTCAGGATCAGCATGAACAACGCGGAACCGGCCTTGCCCTGGCGTGCCAGCGGATTACCGTCCAGGCAGGTGGGCACATTGGTGGGCGTGCCCGGCAGATTGAGCAATATGCTGGTTATGCCGCCACCGTACTGCGCCCCGTAGTAGATCCCGGCCAGCATCATCATCGCCGCAACGGGCGACATGGCGTAGGTCAGCGGCAACAGGATCGAAATGGCGGTCAGTACCCCGATACCGGGAAGTACCCCGATCAGATTGCCAACCAGCACGCCGAAGATGGACCACACCAGATTATCAGGCTGGAGGGCGACGGAGAGGCCGTAGGACATGTTGGTTATCGTGTCCATGACCCCTTAGCCCCATTGAAACAGGGGGAACTGCAACTGCAACCCCCAGGCGAAGACGATAACCGCGGCGGACGTCAGCACCAGCGCCAGCAAGGCTGCGCTATTCACCGTGTGAGACTTGTCCCCCAGCGCCGATATGAAAACCAGCGTAAACGCCGCAGGCACCATGCCGCCGAATCTGGCCAACAGTAGAAAAGCAAACAGGCCACCGACAATGCACAGAAACCCCCGCGTGCGGTCCACGGCGTTGACCTGCATGTCGTCCGCCTGTTCGTCGTCACCGCCGGAGGGATCGCCGACCAGCGGTATCAACAGGCCCAGAAAGACCAGCGCGCTGCCCATCAGTACCGGGAAATACCCCGGCCCCATTCGCGCCAGCGTCCCCGTCGGATAGGACTGGGCCTCGATGATTGTCAGCAACCCAAGCAGGACAATAACCACCCCGGCAAGCAAGTCTCTCCGCCAGTTGCCCGATCTTCCCGGTACTGTTGCAAACACGTGGCATTCTCCTCACAGCATCGCTGGCCGACGGCCATTCTTATCCGGCCCACCACGGTCACTCGGGCGGCGGACCTTTTGAATTCCATTGAGCGCCGCGGCCCTGCTAGCGTCAAGGACGCGTTTCACCTGGTGAAATCTCTTGCTCGCCCACTGGGTTATGAATGTGGTAAACATCGTTGTCAGAACACGGCCGACGATACGATCGGCCGGAGAACATGGAGGAGACCCAACCATGAGTGGTGACGTTCGTGCCCTCGCCCGTGGTCTGTCGATTGTCGGCATGCTGACTGACCGCGGCTGCATGTCGTTGGCGGAATTGCAGCAGGCCGTTGATTTACCGAAACCCACGGTATTGCGGATGATGCGTACGCTGGAAAGTTGCGGGTGGGTTTACCGGCGTCAGGGAGACGGCCGTTATCAACTGAAGGCCGATCTCAATGTCCGCGGACGCACGCCCAATTTCTTCGATCACCTGACCGAGCTGGTCGCCCCCCATCTGGAGGAGTTGCAGCTCAGAAACGGCTGGCCATCGGCGATCGGCATTCGCGACGGCAACAAGATGCTGATACTGGAGACCGGGGATCAGAACAATAACCGGATTGGCGGATACCGCAGCATCGGAAAGCGGGCGGACATGCTCTGGTCGGCCATGGGCCGCGCCTACATGGCGTTCTGCGCGCCCGAAGAACAGGACGAGATCCTTTTTTCTCTCAAGCGAAGCCGACATCCCCGCAGCCGGCTGGCCTGGTCGGAATCCTGGCTGCAGCAACTTGTGGTCGAAACGCGCGCCCGGGGCTACGGGATCAAGGACCCCCGTTACATTCCGCCCTGTGATCCGCCACTGGAAGCCATTGCCGTTCCGGTAAGGCTGCGTGGCTATGCCATCGCGGCAATCAACATTGCCTGGCCGCACACAGCCATGCCCGAATGCGAAGCAATCAGGCGCTACCTTCCGGTGCTGCGCGACACCGTACGCCAGATCGAGGAGGAGGTGGCATCGGCGCTGATCGCTCCACCGTCTCCCGCGCCAATGCGGCCTTTGCGTCACGCCGCCGGCACCAGCGCGGCCAACTCAACTGTCCGCCCGCCGCTTTAAGGAGACATGGATGCATATAACCGTTATCGGCGCCGGTATCGTGGGTACGTGCACGGCGGCGTGGCTACAACGGGATGGGCACCAGGTAACGATCGTGGATCCGCGCGATGCGGGGGAAGCCTGCTCGTTCGGCAATGCCGGATCGCTGTCACCGAGTGCCTGCCTGCCGGTAGGCATGCCCGGAATGTGGCGCAAGGTACCTGACTGGCTGCTTGATCCCGCTGGCCCACTGACGATCCGGCTCGGTTACCTGCCCAGAGTCGTGCCATGGCTGATCCGCATGCTTCGCCATTCCAGCCGCGACGAGGTGACCCGGATCGCCACCGCATTACGGGGGCTGCTGGCCCCCGTGTTCGAGACTTACCAACCACTCGTGGACCGCGCGCAGGCAGCACATCTGATCCGCCGCAGCGGCTGCCTCTACGTCTATTCTTCCCGGGCGAGCGCAGCGCAGTGGCAATGGGGCATGGACCTGCGCCGCAGTCTCGGCGTGGACCTGCGCGACGTCGATCGCGACGAACTGGAAGCGCTCGAACCCGATCTGAAGGGAAAGTTCCGCTTCGGTCTGCTGGCGCCCGACAACGGCTCCACCATTGATCCGTCCGCCCTGGTGAAGGCCATTCACGAACAGTGCCTCAAGGATGGCGCCGTGCGTGTACACAAGGCCGTGACAGGCTTCGAACGTCACGGCGGCGATGTACGCGCGCTGCGCCTTGATAACGGCGAGTTACTGCCAACGGACGGCGTCGTCGTGGCGGCCGGCGCCTGGTCGGCACCGCTCGCCCGCGAGCTGGGAGCCAGGGTGCCACTGGAAACGCAGCGCGGTTACCACGTCACCGTCGGCAGCTCCAACCTGGGGCTGCGTCACACCGTCATGGCGGTGGAACACAACCTGATGGTAAACCCCATGGCCATGGGCCTGCGCCTTGCCGGCACCGTTGAGTTCGCGGGGCTGCGCGCCGCACCGCGTTACGCGCGAGCGCAGGCGCTGCTCGCCCGCGGCAGGGATCTGTTCCCTCATCTCGATACCAGCGCCACGACCGAGTGGATGGGACACCGTCCCTGTCTGCCGGACAGCTTGCCGGTCATCGGCCGGGCGCCCGCGGCCGGCAACGCCTGGTTCGGTTTCGGGCACGGCCACGTTGGCATGTGCGGCGGTGCCACCACCGGGCGCGAGATCGCACATCTGGTCGCGGGGAGATCACCGGGTATCGAGCTGGCGCCTTTTCGCCCGGAACGCTTCAAGGGCGGCGGCGCGTAAAGCCCGGTGAGGGGCGTTCGCCCGCCTCGCAATGACCGGCGACCGGCGCCAGAATCTGCTGACTGACCGCGCGCCGGGAGGCGTTGGCCGTGCCGTTGCTCATTCGCCTGTTGCTCATCATCGCGGCCAGCTATCTGGTGCTGGTCGTGCTGATGTATACGATGCAGTCCAGCCTGGTGCATTTACCCCATATTCCCGGCCGCGGGCTCACTGCCACACCGGGGGATATCGGGCTGGACTTCCAGTCGGTGGAACTGGAGGCCGCGGACGGCGTTCGCCTCCACGGCTGGTTCGTTGCCGCCGGGAATGCCCGCGGCACGCTGCTCTTCTTCCACGGTAACGCGGGCAACATCTCGCACCGCCTCGACTCGCTGCGGATTTTCAATGCGCTGGGCGTGAATACGTTGATCATCGACTATCGCGGTTACGGCCAGAGCCAGGGCAGCCCGTCGGAACAGGGGCTGTATCGGGATGCCGAAGCGGCCTACCGCCATTTGGTCGACACGCGTGATATACCGCCTGAACGTGTCATCGCCTTCGGCCGCTCGCTGGGTGCGGCGGTGGCAGCGTGGACTGCTGCGCAGCACCGCCTCGGCGGGTTGATTCTGGAATCAGCCTTCGTCTCAGTGCCCGAGCTGGGAGCGGAGCTTTACCCCTGGCTACCGGTCCGCCATCTCTCCCGGCTACGCTACGATACCCGCGCCCATCTGCGCGGCATCGACCTGCCGGTGCTGATCGTCCATAGCGAAGACGACGAGATCATTCCGTACGCGCATGCGCTGACCTTGCGCGAGGCGGCCGGCTCATCCAGCGATCTATTGACGATTCGGGGCGACCATAACACCGGGTTCCTGCAGGCTGGGGCCGAATACCGCGAGGGCCTGGCCCGGTTTCTGAGCGCGGTACTGCCAGATCAACAGCCGGGCGTGGCCTCAGAACACCCAAGCAATCAGCAGCCAGACCACCATGAAGAATGAGCAGAGCCCGGCAGCCATGCGCTGTTTGACAGCTCCCTCAACTGAACATAGGGTCATTTAGGGAGCTAATTTCCACCGGACGCAAGTCCCTGGATGGAGGAACATCTCATGAAATCCCTACGCCGTCTGTTCATCGGCCTCCTGCTGCTGGCCGTCATCCCCGCGGTTCAGGCCGAGCGCCTGACCATTGCCATCCCCTCTTCGTTCGTCCCGTTCATGTTCCAGGAAGACGGTGAATGGACCGGCTTCGAAGTGGAGCTATGGGAGGCGATCGCCGAGGAGAACGGTTGGGACTTCGAGTACAACACCATGAACTTCTCCGGCATTATCACCGCCTTGCAGACCGGTCGCGTCGACGGCGCCATTGCCGCCATCACCATTACATCGGAACGCGAAGAAACCATGGATTTCTCCCACGCCTACTACGATAGCGGGTTGATGGTGATGGTTCGCGAGGATAACGACGAGATACAGGGCATCGAAGATCTTGAAGGCAAGCGCCTGGCGGTCACCACGGGCACCACCAGTGACAATTACGCCGAGGAAAACCTCGACGACATCGAGATCACGCGCTTCCCGCGTGCCGAACAGGCCTATCTGGAAGTCCGCTCCGGTCGCGTCGATGCCGCCCTCCACGATACGCCCAATGTCCTCTATTACATCGAGACCGCCGGAGACGGCCAGGTCAAGGCCGTGGGCAACAACCTGGATGCCCAGTCCTACGCCATGGCCTTCCCACGTAACGGCGAGCTGCGAAACGATTTCAACATCGCCCTGCTGGCGATGATGGAGGACGGCCGCTACGCCGAACTCTACGAAAAATGGTTCGGCGAACAACCGGACTGAGCATGCCCCATAACCGCCGGACTGGCCGCCTCGGACACTCCGGCGGCCCCCTCTCCCACGCCCGTGCCGGCATGGGCGGCCCAGTGAGGTAACCCAATGGATTTCCGATGGGACGTCGTCTGGAACGCCCTGCCGCAGATGGTGGAAGGCGCTCAGCTTACCGCCTGGATCACCCTGCTGGGCATCGGCGGGGGCATGATCATCGGCACCTTGTGCGGGCTTGTGCTGGCCGCCCGGGTTCCGGTTCTAAGCTGGATCGTGTTCGTCTACGTTTCGGTAATCCGCGGCACACCGATTGTTGTACAGGCCATGTTCATCTACTTCGCGCTGCCCCTGGCGACGGATATCGTACTGTCGGGGTTTGTCGCCGCGTCGCTGTGCCTGGCCATGAACGCGGGCGCATACATCACCGAAATCGTCCGGGGTGCAGTGCAGTCCATCGACCCCGGGCTCCACGATGCCGGGCTGGCGCTCGGCCTGTCCTACCCGCAGCTGATGATGACGATCGTCGGCCCGCTGGCATTTCGCCGTACCATCCCGCCGCTGGGCAATCAGTTCATTATCAGCCTCAAGGACTCGGCCCTGTTCCTGGTCATCGGTGTGGCGGAACTGGCCCAGAAAGGCGAGCAGCTGACATCACAGACCGGCCGCGCCCTGGAGATCTGGACGGCGGTGGCTGTTTTCTACCTGCTGATGACGTTCACCCTGGCCATGATCATGCGCCTGATCGAACGGAGGCTGACCATCCTGTGAGCCTTATACACTGCGCCAGGCTGAGCAAGCACTTCGGCGAAACACCGGTGCTGCACGACATCGATCTGACGGTTGAGGCCGGGGAAGTGGTGGTGATCGTCGGGCCCTCGGGGTCCGGAAAATCCACTCTGCTACGCTGCCTCAACGTGCTGGAGCCGCTGACATCCGGCACGTTGGAGGTAGACGGCAAACGGCTTGGCGAACGTGGTGCAAGCAAGCGCGCCATTCGCCGCGAAACCGGCATGGTTTTCCAGCAGTTCAATCTGTTTCCGCACATGACGGCGCGCGAGAACATCATGCTGGCACCGCGCAAGGTGCGCGGCCTGTCCCGCCAACAGGCGCACAAACTTGCCGACGAGCTGCTGGCCCGCGTGGGGCTGTCCGAGCGGGCGGATCATCTGCCATCGGAGCTCTCCGGCGGCCAGCAACAGCGCGTGGCCATCGCCAGAGCGCTGGCGGTCAATCCCAAGGTCATGCTGTTCGACGAACCAACGTCCGCCCTGGACCCGGAACTACGCGGCGAGGTACTGGAAGTGATGAAGCGCCTGGCCGCCGACGGCATGACCATGCTCATCGTCACCCACGAGATGCGCTTCGCCGGCGAGGTGGCCAGTCGGCTGATTTTCATGGATCACGGCCGCATCGTTCATGACGGCAATCCACGCGATCTGCTGGATCACCCACCGTCGGAGCGGTTTGCCGATTTTCTCGGTCACGTTCGGGTATGACCATGGAGGGTCCGAGCGGTCCTCGCCGCTGGTCTCCTTAAAGACTAAGGTGTTCTCATGTCGATGACGTTCGGGAGGGTACCTAATGGAAACCTTGATCGGAACGACAAAGGTGGAAAGCGTCGTCGGGGATATCACCCGGCAGAATGATCTGGACTGCGTGGTTAATGCAGCCAATGCCCAACTCATGCCGGGCGGCGGCGTTGCCGGTGCCATTCATCGCGCAGCGGGCCCGCAGCTGGCGGCGGCATGTGCACCGTTGGCGCCTATCGCGCCGGGGGAGGCAGTCATCACCCCCGGGTTCGATCTCCCCAACGCATACGTCATTCACTGTCTGGGACCAGTCCATGGGCTGGACCACCCCGCCGACAGGCTCCTGGCTGCCTGCTACGAGAATGCGCTCAGGCTGGCTCACCGGGAGGGCATTCGATCGATCGGTTTTCCAGCCATTTCCACCGGCGCCTTCGGCTATCCGCCAGAGGATGCCGCGCACGTGGCCCGGCGGACCGTACAGAGTGTCATGGCAGAATTGTCGGGGCCGGAGCTGGTGCGATTCGTCTTCTTCTCCGAGTCTGATCGGCGACTGTTTGACAGCTCTGATGACTGGACATAGCACAAACCAGTGAGGAACCGGGGTTCGTCGGTCATTCCGCCTACGATACCCGCGCCCATCCGCGCGGCATCAACAGCCGGTGTCGTCGCCTGCCCGCTAGTGTTAGCCTGCCATTTATGCCTGCGAAGCCTGTCCCGCCTCGTTTGTCCGAGCGCCGCGCTGTCACGTCCGTGCTACTGGCGTGCGCGGCGTGGCTGGTTTCCGCCTGCGACCCGTCGCACCCTAACGCGGCATCCAGCAACGCGTCGGAAACCCGAGGACTGGCGGTGACGGCCGTCGAGATCCAGCCTCGCGACCTCTCACGTACACTCTCCGCTTCCGGAACCGTTGAGCCCAGAATCCGCATACGGCTTGCCAGCCGTGCAAACGGCACCGTGAATCACGTGCATGTCGACGTCGGCGATAGCGTTGAACAGGGCGACGTCCTGGTTGAGTTGGACGTCTCCGAGGAGCAGGCTGAACTGGAACGGGCGCGCGCGCAGGCCGGTGAGGCACGGCTGAACTATGAGCGCACAGCCGAGCTACGCGAACGCGGCGTGGTCAGCTCGGCGGAGTATCAGCGGTCTCTCGCGCAGCTTCGCATCGCCGACAGCGAGCAGATGCTCTGGCAGACGCGGGTCAACTTTGGCCGCGTGACGGCGCCGCGCCGGGCTGTGGTGACGGCGCGGCATATCGAGCCCGGTGAAGCCGTGCAGGCACAGGACACGCTGTTCCAGCTGTCCTCCATGGACGAGCTGATCATCCGCCTGGGCGTCTCCGAAATGGACGTCGGCCATCTGCAAGTGGAACAGAACGTGCCGCTGCGTCTGGATGCGCTCCCCGGACAGCAACTGGACGCGCGCATCCTCCGCGTAGACCCTGCTGCGGACCCTGACAGCCGGTTGATCATGGTAGAAGTTGCCCTGCCGGAGAATATGTCCGACAGGGGTGTGCGCCCCGGTTATCTGGGCCGGGTGCGCATGCCCATCGATCCGCGCCCCGAAGCACTCGCCGTCCCCGCGGCCGCGGTTGGCCAGGATGGCGACCAGCGCTACGTCTATCTGATCATTGACGGCCAGCTCCGGGCCAGAGAAGTCGAGGTAGGCGTCACGCGGGGGGACTGGACGGAGATCCTCCACGGGCTGGAACCGGAGGATGTGGTGCTGGCCACCAACCCCATCGACATGCGCGATGGCCAGGCCGTGCGCATAGTCGGCTGGCGGGGTTAGCGGGATGTCATCGCCCGCGGATGAGCGCGGCCGGCGCGGCATCACCAGCGCCGCGATAAGACGGCCGGTGGGCACGCTGGCATTGGCATCCGTGGTGATGGTGCTTGGCCTGTTCTTTTTCGAGCGCCTGCCGGTGGACCTGCTGCCGAATGTGGAGTATCCGCAGATCCGCGTCACGGTGAACTACCCCGGCACCGCTCCGGAAGTGATGGAGCAGCAGGTCACCCGCGTCCTGGAGCGCAACCTGGCGGCCGTTGAGAACCTGGTAACCATAGACAGCCGCGCATCCGAGGGGCGCACCAACGTCAATCTGCGCTTTGAGTACGGCACCAATCTCGATCTCGCTCTTCAGGACGCTGCGCGCTACCTGGAACTGGCGCGGACTCAGCTGCCGCCGGACATCGAACCGCCAAGACTGTACAAATTCGACCCCGCACAGGACCCCATCTGGCAGGCCGGCTTCAGCTCCACCACGCGTTCGGAAGCCGATGTGCGGGATTGGGTGGAGAACCAGCTCACCCCGCAGCTGATTGCCATTCACGGCGTATCGGGGGTAGAAGCCGCCGGCGGCATGGTCCGGGAAGTGGAAGTCGTAGTGGACCAGGACAGGCTGCATTCCTATGGGCTCGGCATACGGCACGTCACCGACGCCCTGTCCTCGGAGAACGTGGATATCGCCGCCGGCTGGATGACCTCCGCCACCTTCGACGTGATGGCAAAGACCGATGGCATGTTTACGTCGGTGGACGACATCCGCCAGGTGCTGCTGGAATTGCCGGCCGGCGCCGACCAGCGCATTCGTTTAAGCGAGGTTTCCGAGATCAGGGACGGTTTCCGCGAGCCGCGCCTGTTCGTTCGCCTGAACGGCGTGCCGTCGGCACAGGTATCCGTATTCAAACTGCCGCAGGCCAATACGGTCGGCGTGGTCGACAGCGTCAACGCCGCCATGCAGCGGCTGGAGCGCTCGGGTTTTATCCCGGACGACATTCAGTACCGGACGGTGAACGACCCCTCTTTCTTCATTCGCGGCTCAATCAATTCGGTGGCGGGGGCGGCCATTCTGGGCGGTGTGCTGGCCATGCTGATGGTCTTTCTGTTTCTGGGCAGCCTGCGCAAGAGCTTCGTCATCGGCCTGTCCATCCCCATCGCCATCATGGCCACCTTCGCCATGATGGGCATGGGCGGCGTGACCTTGAACATCATCAGCCTGGGCGGCCTGGCGCTGGGAGTCGGCCTGTTGCTGGATAACGCCATCGTGATGCTGGAGAACATCTACCGCCACCGCGAGCAGCTGAACAAGCCCCCCGCGCAGGCCGCGCATGACGGCGCAAGAGAGGTCGCGTCGGCCATCATCGCCGGCACCGCCACCAACCTGGCTGCCGTGCTGCCGTTCCTGCTGGTGACAGGCATTGCGTCGCTGGTTTTCCGCGATCTGATCCTGACCATCTCCTTTGCCATTGTCGCCACGCTTGCCGCGGCGGTAACGCTGGTTCCGATGCTGGCCGCCTTGCTCACCGATATCCGTTTCGAAAGCGGCCTGCAGCGAAGTGCCCCACTGCGTTTATTCAACCGGCTGATACTCTGGTTACGGCGACGCTACCGGCGTGCGCTGCCGCGGATACTCCGTCTGCGCTGGGTCGTGCTCGGCATTGCCGCGCTGAGTTTCGCCGGCGCACTGCAGGTGTTTGGCGAGCTTGGCAATGAGTTCCTGCCGGTGGTGGATGACGGCAATATCCAGATCAATGTCTGGCTGCCGCCGGGAACCCCACCCCATGAGACTGACGACATCGCCCGGCGCGTGGAAGATACCATTGCCGGGATGCCGGCCGTGGATACCCAGTTCACGCTGATCGGCGGTCATCTCTCCGGCGGTGTCGTCAACGAACGCCCCGGCACCATTCGCACCTCGGTGCACCTGGTGCCATTAGCGCAGCGCGACGGCATCAGCGCGGGGCAGTGGGTCGCGGACGCCCAGCAGCGGCTGGAAGCACTGGACCTGCCGGGCGCGCGCATTCGCGTCAGGCCGCCGCGTATCGAAGGGCTGCGATTCACCACCAGCGGCGATGACCTCTCCATCGGCATTGTCGGCGAGGATCTGCGGCAGCTCGGTTCGCTGGCGGCGGAGGTGGTGGCACGGCTGCAGGGTATTCCAGGCCTGCAGGGCGTGGAGATCGGCCGAGAGGATCAGAGTCCGCTGATGCGCGTGATTGTCGATCGCGAGCGTGCCGCCGACCTTGGGCTGCGCGTCTCCGATGTGGGCAGAGCCATACGCGACGCCGTGGACGGCGCGGTGCCGACGCAGTATCTGACGGCCAATCGGGAATACGACATCCGCGTCAGATTGCCCAAGGAGGAGGTCAGCAACCCTGATCGGCTGGGCAATCTCATGCTGTTCCGCGTCGATGGCCGGCCGGTACAGCTGCGGGAGGTGGCGCGGTTCGAACTGGGCGAGGGGCCGGCCCACATCGAACGGGAAAACCAGAGCCGTCTGGTGAGGGTGAACGGCGATATCAACACCGATGTGGCCGACGTGGGCTCGGTAATGACGGAGGTGGAATCCCGACTGGCGGCAATGGACACACCGGACGAAATCAGCATGATCTACGGTGGCCAGTGGGAGACGATTCAAGAGACCAACAGAGAACTCGGACTGGTGATCGGGCTCGCGGTCTTTCTGGTGTTCGTGGTCCTGGCGGTGCTCTACGAGCGACTCAGCAACCCGCTGATCATCATCGTCGCGGCGCCGCTGTCCCTGCTGGGCGTGGTCGGCGTGCTGTGGGCCACCTCGACCCCCGTTTCCGCACCGGTTCTGATCGGCGTGATTCTGCTGATCGGTATCGTCGTGAACAATGCCATCCTGCTCGTGGAGTACATCGAAATCGGCCGACGGCAGCTACATCTTTCCACAGCCCGTGCCGTGGTGGCTGCAGGCACGATCCGGCTGCGGCCAATTCTGATGACCACCTCCACCACGGTGCTCGGCATGCTGCCGCTGGCCATCGGCATGGGCGAAGGCGCGGAGATCATGCGCCCGCTCGCCATGTCCGTTGTCGGCGGGCTGACCGTCTCCATGCTGTTCACACTGTTTGTCGTACCCTGCCTCTACCTGGTGCTCAGCCACAATGCGGAAACGCTGAAAGGCTGGATAACCGGCGGCGAACGCCGGCTTGCATCCCACGGGTAAGGGTTCACGCGGCGATTCACCGGTCCTCAACGCACATCGGCAAGCAGCTTCGACGGCACCCACTTGAGATAGACCAGCATCCCGAACAGTTCGACCAGTGACTGCAATACAATCACCACGACAGCCATCTCCCAGGCCGGTGGCAACGCCAAAGCGATGGGCAGCACCAAAAAGGAGTTACGCGTTCCCAGGCTGAAGATCAGCGCACGCCCTGCTGGCACTGGCAACCTGAATAGCTGCGACAGCACCCTTCCCAGAACCGCGGCACCCAGTAGAAAAGCCGCAAACACCACCAGCACCCGGCCAAGCTCGAATAACGCGCCCGCAACGACCTGCACCTGTGAGGCGGCAATCAGAAACACCACCCCCGCCAGCAGCGGCACCGCCCATCCACCCAGCCAGTCCAGCCACGCCTGCCGCTGCGGCCGTTTCGCCACCACGCGCTGGGACAGGAATGCGAGCGACAGCGGCAGCAACACGACGCCGAACAAAGCGCCGACCAGCGGCCGGTGATCTATCACCGCAACTTCCGCCTCCCCCATGAACAACCACAGATACACTGGCAGCAGCATCAGCTGGACGAGCAGATTGACGGGGGTAACGGCGATGGCGCGGCGGGCATCACCCCGCCCCAGATGCGTAAAGGTGATGTACCAGTCGGTACACGGAACCAGTAGCACCAACAGCACGCCCAGTCGCAACGCCGGCGATTCAGGGAGGAACTGAATCAGCCCCCACACCAGCAGCGGGATCAGCAGGAAGTTACCAATCAGCACGGCGGCGATGAATCGGCCGTCCCTGAATGCAGCCGGTAGCCGAGCCAGCGGCACCTGGGTGAAGGTCACGTACAGCAACAACGCCAGCAATGGCCATAGCAGACTGGCCAGTTGCGCGCCCAGCACCGGCAGCCAACCGCCAAGTCCGAGGCCGGCAAGAATGGCGGCCAGATACACCCAGACCTGATGGCGTTCGAGTTGTAGTCGCGTCATGCCTTCCCAGGTATTAAGGTGATGCCCACTGCATGGCCCTTACATCGAAACCCTTGCAGCAAGCGCTACACAATAACGCATCGCATGCACTTGTACGTGCCGGGACGACACCACAACGCCTCAGTGGACCGTTCCATAAGCCACGAGGCGTCAGATCGCCATCAGATGTACCATCCCTTCCACAGCTTTGCCGGGGCATTTAAGCATCTGCCAGGAATCCAGGGAGCCTCACAGCGTGCAAGCGCATTCAACGAGAGTCCCAAACGTTGGCACGCAGAAACAGGCCGACGGACGCCGGAAGGTCACCGAACTACCATGGGGGGCCGGAAACTTGCGCCTAGACTTCTGGTTTGCTAGCTTTCTCGCTATTGCCTCCAAGGATTGAGGGAGGGTACCCGAGCAAGGATGATCTACAGGACCCACTTCTTGAAGAACTGCGCAAGTCTTTGCCAGATCTCCTCCCTGTATCTCCTCTTTGTACACCAAGTACCAGTTACATCTAACGAGCAAGGGAAATGCCATGTCCATATTTATGTTCTATGAAGGTATTGCAGGGGAAACAAGTGATCACTCGCACCAAGGATGGCTCGACATCAAAGACGTCTACTGGGGCGTCAAACGCTACATTACCTCACACACATCGACCAGACACGATCGCGAATCGGCCAATGCGGAAATAAGCGATCTGATTGTCACTCGCCATACCGCGCTATTCTTCCAAACAGGCGTCGAATTCGAAGAGAATTCAAAGCAACATAGAAACGTGGGTTTCTAACGCCGCTACAATTAACTGTTACAGAACAGCGAGATTTGTCGTGTCACGGAAGAGCATTTCATCTCTTTGCAAGGCTTCTGTCCTCGTCGCGACGAGCGTGGCCGCGAGCGCATCAATAGTTGAGGACTACCCCATGGCTTCGGAGGAGAAGCAGACTCTACAATGCCAGGCCACGGAAAGATTTTACTTTCTACCGTTTCATTTTTCACCCTCTGGACAGAGAAACGGCGTATCAGCTCTACAGATAAGAAGCGTCCCAGAAGCCGATTTCGCAGGCGTAGTGGTTCAATCAAAGTACAACACCCGTCATGTCCCTCTATCAAACATAGAGTCCGCTGAATATAAAACAGCAACAGCCATTATGAACGACCTCATTATTAACTACGAACATATAGTACTTACAGAAACATTTTCACTTGATAACATTTCTGTTGATGAAATCGATATCAACAAGAGAAAGCTCTTGATTCACACGGGAACATTTCATGGCGTAGAAAAAAAGACCATCACATACAATGAAGCTTTCAGTGATTATTTCACGCACTATTTCCTGATGCAAGGAATGGTCGAAGATCAAGATCAGTTGGCAACCTATCTGGACACGATAATCACCGCGTGTGGAAATGGCCAAGACTAGTTGAACAGGTCATCGAAGTCGCCCGAGGACTCCGCGTCGCAATCCGGCCAGAAGCAGCGCGACGGCAACACCGAAGGCCGCCGATATCGCTGAAGAATCCGGCATCCTAGGCGTTCACGGCAAGCCGCCGTCCTGCGCGCCCTCGGCGGTACTCAAGGAACACCAGCAAACCGCCCGCGACATAGCCGGCTATTTCAACATACAGCGCGCCGTCGAAGGCGTCGGCCGGAATCAACAGCGCCATGCCGGTCAGGCCGAGCGCAAGGCGCATGACCACACCGAGCCTGGTAAACATCATGCCCATGATGGCGCAGCAGATCAGCCAGATGCCGGCCACCGCGGTGACCACTGCCATGGTGATCGCAAGCCAGTGGCCATGCATGACCAGGGTCGGCGAGTAAACGAACAGGAACGGCACGATGTAGGCCAGCCAACCCAGGCGCATGGCCGTGAAACCGGTGGCCATGGGTGGTGCACCGGCGATATTGGCGGCGGCAAACGCCGCGAAACACACCGGCGGGGTGATAAACGACATCATGCCGAAATAAAGCACGAACAGATGCGCGGCGATGGGCAGCGCGCCCAGGTCGATCAGTGCCGGAGTCGCCAGGGTCGCGAGCAGAATATACAGACTGGTGGTGGGCATACTCATGCCGAGGATGATGCAGACGATCGCCGTCAACACCAGCAGGATGAACAGGCTGCCCTGGCCGGCCTGCAGCAGCAGCAGGCTGAGCGAGAAGCCCAGGCCGGTGATGTTCAGTACGCCGATGATCATGCCGGCGATACCGCAGATGATGGCAATCTGCACGGAAATCCGGCCGGTATTGATCATCGCGTTCCAGACCGACACGGGCGTAATCCGCCTGCCCTCGTAGGGCACGATTGCGCCCAGCACGATCAGTGTCAGCGAAGCGTAAATGGCCGCCGTTTCCGGAGGCATATTGAGCGAGAACAGGCAATACATCAGCACCGCGAAAGGCATGGGAAAGATCCAGCCCTTGCGCAGCACAGTACGCACCTTGGGCAATTCCATGTCTTCTACGGCGCGGATGTTCAGCTTCGCGGCCTCCAGGTCGACCTGGATGAAAATGGCCAGGAAATAGAGCAACGCCGGCACCAGAGCGGCGAGCAGCACGTCGCCGTAGGATACACCCAGGTAGTCAGCCATGATAAACGCGGCGGCGCCCATCACCGGCGGCATAAGCTGACCGCCATTGGACGCGACCGACTCGATGCCGGCCGCCATTTTTGGCGAGAAGCCGGCACGCTTCATCAATGGAATGGTAATCACGCCGGTGGAGGTAACGTTTGCCACCACACTGCCGGAGATGGAGCCGAAAAAGGCCGAGGCGACGATGGAGATCTTGGCTGAACCACCGCGGGTCCGGCCCATCAGCGCCGCCGACAGGTCGGTGAAGAAGTCACCGCCACCGGCAACGAACAGAAGCTGGCCCATGAAGATGAAAGCCAGCACCACGGTGACCACGATCGACAGCGGCGCGCCGAACAGCGCCGTGCCGTCAATAGCCAGCAGCGGCATGAGATTGTAGAAGTCCTGCGCCCGCCCCTGCAGGGTGCCGGACACCTGGTCGGCAAAGAGCGCATAAACGAAAAACACCATGAAAACCCCGAGCAGTGCCCAGCCGGTGGTGCGGCGCAGGGTCTCCATAACCAGCGGCACGACAATCACGCTGACCCAGAAGCTCTCTTCGGGGTTGAAGAAAATGTTCTCGCCCAGGCGAGGATAATCGTAGGCCAGGTACGCGAAGACCCCCACGGCAATCACCGCGGCTATCCAGTCGTACCACGGCACCGGACCCGATCGGGGCTTGCCCCTGATATCAAGCACGACGAAAGCAACCGAAACCGCGAACATCAACAGCGCGGCCAATACCTGTTCGGTATAGAGCGGCAGACCCATGCGAACCGGAATACCCGAAGCCCAGAACAGGGCAACCACGGCAACCCCGAGATGAAACCAGACATCCACCAGACGGTATAGCAAGCCCTGAGGGGCTGGTAGCGAACCGCCCTGCGCTGCCGGCTGTTCATTCTTCTGCCTGTCTTCGTCGGCCACGGGCCACTCTCCCTAAAAAACCGCTGTTAACTGCGTCAACGCCCATTGTTCCGGGACGGCTGGGCACGCCGTCCCGGAACAATGAGGCCAGATCCTGTCCTGCCTAGTTCTGCTTTTTCGGCGGCCACATGCCGACTTCACGATAGAACTTCTCGGCACCTGCATGGAAAGGCACGCCGGATTCCACCGCGAATTTCACTTCACGCCCCTCGGCGCGATACAGGGCCACCAGCGCGTCGGCTTTCGCGTGCAGCGCCTTGACGACGTCGTAGACCAGCTCATCCGGCACCCGGGCGCTGGTGAACAGAGCAAAGTCGTAGGAGATGTTGTTCACGACTTCACCAGTACGCGGATGACGGTCCGAGCTCACATAGCTGTAAGGCAGGAATTCCTGCTGACGCTTAACGGCGGCAGGATCATCACTGACATTCAGATAAGTAATGCCGCCGGCGCGATTGGCCAGTTCATCGGTAAACGCGCCACCAAAGATGGAGAAGTTCGCGTCAAGCAGATTCTGCCCGAACATGTCCCACTGCCGGGGCATGGCGGTCACCGCTACGCCGTTCACGTCCTCGTAATCGATTCCGACGTTGGCGAAGAATCCGCTCCACAGCCAACGACCCAGCGGCTGACTTGTCCAGCCGTTAGGCACGCGCTTGCCGACCAGTTCCTCGGGTTTGGTGATCCCGGAACGCTCGGATGCGTAAAAGGTCACCGGCAGGTTGTAGATGACCATGGCCAGACGCAGGTCTTCCTGGGGCCTGCCTTCGATCAACTCCTTTCCGTTACGCAGATAGTTGATCTCGATAATGTTGGACACGCCGAATTCCAGCGCACCGGCGTTTACCCGCGGGCCGTACTGGCCGGTGGAGGCAAAGCCCTGACTGCGCATCTGGTAGTCGGTGTCCTGGGAAATGATCCTGGCGATTTCCTGACCCATGGTCATGGTTGCGCCAGCCTGTGCGGTACCCAGGCCGATGGTCTGGGCATTGGCGGTGCCGGCAGCCATGGTCGTCATGACTCCGGCTATTGCGAGCTGCTTGATAAGCTTCATCACTGCGTCTCCACGTGTTGTGAGTAGTTCTTCTTCGGTCAAATTTCCGCAATTGCGGTTGGGCTTTCTGCCTTGCTACTTTCTAGCGGTCGGTGGGTTGGGTACCGCCTCCTCCTCGGTCGGCGCGGCGGCGGCTGCCCCCGTGCCGACGCGCTTTTCCAGACCTGCAATGACATCGGTCCAATAGCGGTCAACCAGGCCGTTCTCGGCGGCGCGCTTGGCGAGAATGGCTGCCGCCTCGTCGATCAGCCACGCGGTCGTGCGCATCAGTTGCGCGGTTCCACGGAGATCCTTGCGAATCTTCTTGGGCAGAAACTCCACCGAGGAAAGGTTCTGGTGCGCCGCGCCGATGATCCGGCCCGCGGTGTTATAGGCATGGCCGGTCATGGTGGTGTTGATCAGAGCAAAATGGCGTTGATAGGAGATATCCGCGAATTCCACATTGAGCAGCACGGACTCACGCTCCCAACCGGCGTCCATCTTCTCGTCGAGCCACTTGCCGGTGCCCCGGTAATACTCGGCCAGCTCCTTGAACCGGGCCTGCATCATCCTGATCTCGCGCGGCTCGCTTTCCCCTTCCATGAACAGGATGCCGGTGGTGGTGATGCCCGCCATGTCATTCAGGTCATAGCAGCCCGCCGCCTGGAACAGCGGATCGGCATAATCCTGCTTGCCGCCGCCCTCGTTCTCGGCGGCAGTTGCCAGCCAGCGGTCGGCGAGAAGCTTGAGTGCATTGGAGTGCCTGCGAAGTTCAACGGCAACCTGCATGCTCTCGGTGGTATGGAAACGCTCATGCTGCCGATGAAAGCGGCAAATGTTGAGCATGCTCCGCAAGCGATCGTCACCGATCCGGTTGGCGGAATCCGTCTTTGCCATCATTTATCCCCCTCTAGTCTTTGCGGTGTTGGCAACGGCCAGCCCCATCTGTGCGAGCATTGCACGCAACAGCTCCCCCTCGGGGCGGTTCATCTCGGCCATGATGGAAAAATGGTTATGTCCGGACAGGATTTTCAGGTCGGCGTGGATGCCATGCCCGACCAGGGAACTCTGATAGTCCCTGGACTGACGCAGAAACTCCGCCGGCTCATCGCCACCCACCGCGAGCACGATGGGCATGGTCCGATCGGGCAGATGGTGCGTCGGGCTGTTGCGCCGGGCCTCTTCGGCGTCGAGGTTCAGGTAGGCGCGTACGTCGACGATGGTATGCGGCTCCAGGTCATACAGGCCGCTGATCCCGGTGGCGCCCTTGACCACGTCAGCCGGCACGCCGTATTTCTCCTGCCAGCCGGCGGCGATCAGCATCGCCGTCAGATGGCCACCGGCGGAATTTCCGGAGACGTAGATACGGTTCGGATCACCATTGTGCTCGGCGGCATGCGTCCAGACCCAGCTGATCGCGCGGCGCACGGCATCGACGATTTCGTCCATCCGGGCGTCCGGCGCCAACGGATAGTCGATCGGGATGTAGGTCGCGCCGGCATTGACGAAGGACTCCGCGGGGAAGCCACGACCGTTCTTGCTCGAGGTCCGCCAGCCACCGCCATGAATGTAGACGTGTACCGGCGAACCGGGCTGCGCCGCCGGAAAGACATCGAGCAGCTCCAGCGGATGCGATCCATAGGCGACATCGCGGACGTGTTTGTAGGCGCCGCGCACGCGCTCGGTCTCGGCGTTGTACTTTTTCTGGTAGACGGTCAAGTCGGGCACGGAGTTGTCCACGTCGTACTGACGGTTCAACGCTTCCTTCGTATAGCCCTTGTAGATGCTACTTGCCTGCGGCATTCGCCTTTCCTCCGTCATTCATGTCCTTGTGCCGGGCCAGACCGCCGGCCCAGAGATCGTTAAGCTGTCCCGCGGTGCTCACCGTGCCGAACAGCATGCGCACGTTGTCCAGGGTGGCGCGGTGCAGTTCCGGCGTATGGCTGCCCACGCAGTCTTCTGGCACGACGATGTAGTAGCCCTTGGAGAATCCATCGCGCAGCGTCGATTCGATGCAGACGTTGGTCTGAACGCCTGTCAGCACCAGGGTGCGGATGCCGCGTGTGCGGAGCATATTGTCGAGCGGCGTACCGGAGAAGGCGCTGTAGCGATGCTTTTCGATAACCGCCTCGCCGTGCTCCGGGGCAAGCCCTCCGTAAAGCTCCGCCCCCCATGTGCCAGGTGCACAGCAGACCATGCTGGCGCCCATGGCTTTTTGCTTCGCCAACACGGGCGCCGGGAGGTTCTCCGGCGCGTAATTGGCCTGCACCCAGACCACCAGCACCCCCGCCTTGCGGGCCTCGTCGACCAATTGGGATATCGGCTTGACCACGCCCTGACACTGGGACATGTCCCGTTGCAGGAGCTTGTCGATGTAACCGTCGTCGGCGCAGAAATCGTTTTGCACATCAATGATGAGCAGCGCCGTGTGGGCCGGATCGACCTGCTGCTCCAGGTCCGTCCAGATCTGGTTATCAAGTTTTGAATCAGGCATTTTCCATCGTCCAGTTCACGCAGCCCATGCCACTGCGCAGCGAGGCGGTCGGCTCATAGCAGACTGTCTTTGCCGGACGGCCGCCGGCCGCGCCGTGCGCCACCATCCAGGCGAGCAGCTCGCTGGTGCCGCCGTCGCCGGCCTCCATCATCCGCTCGATGGTGCACTCGCGTAGCATGCGCTCGGTGTCCCCGGCTTCGAGCAGTGACAGGAACCAGCGATCGAATTCCTCGTCGACGTCAAAATAGCGGTCCCCGCCCGGGTCATGTGACAGGCCGCCGGTCGCCATGATCGCCACCCGTTCGCCCTCCGGGCGGCAATTGGTGACGATATCGGCGATCACTCGGCCCACTTCATAGCAACGCTCCGGACTGGGTAGCGGCGGAACGATGCAGTTCATGTGAATCGGCACCAGCGGGATGTTGTAATCCGGTGTCAGGTACTTCAGCGGCACGGACCAGTTGTCATCGAACAGCAGCTTGTCCGCCATGGCGAAGCGCACGCCACGGGAGTCGCCTTCGCGCACCAGGGTGTGGGCGACCTCGGTGTTGCCGTCGACTTCATAGTCGTCGACATTGAGCCAGTCCTTGAACCATTCCGCCGGCCCCTGCCAGCGCGCGGCGGTGCCGACGCAGAAATCCGGCGTGTTTTCGAGCGGCATGTTGAGGATGTGATCGTTAGCGATGCCGATGATCACGTCGGGCTTCGTTGCACGCAGCATGTCACCCAGGCGCGTGAAGCCTTCATGCAGGCTGCGGGCCTGCTCCGGCGGCGCCTGATCCAGCCACCCGGTCAGCCCGGGCGCGTGCGACAGCGCGATAGTGGCGACGATCTTACCCATGTACGTTCTCCAATCTGTTGTCCTTAGTCCTGCTTGTCGATCATGTTCCGGCGATACAGCTCGGCGGCCGGGCTATCGTTGTGGTTGTAAGCGCCACCGCGATACAGCCGGCTGACCTGCGGCAGAAAATAGGGGTGCACGCCCATCTTGGCGAGGGCGCGGATATCCTGATGGCGGAAGGCTTCTTTCTCGGCCTCGGAGAGGCCGTATTTCTCCATCACCGCCTCCATGTCCGCGCGAAAACGTTCCACCCGTGCCGGATCGTGGCGTAGTTCGAAGATCATGCGGTTGGACGGAAGTGTCCTGTTCAGGTCCTTGATGCTCATGTGGTGACTCCACGTTCTGCGATTTCCGGGGCCGTGAAAACTGCCCTGTCCAGATGAAAAATTCGGCCGCCCACGACGGTCATCGCGGCAGTGATGGCCGGAATGACGTCCTCGTCGCAGCGCAGCGGGTCGTCGCTGAGGACGGCAAGATCAGCCAGTTTGCCGGGCTCCAGCGAGCCCTTGTGCTCCTCGTCGAACCCCAGACGGGCACCGCCCATGGTTGCGGCGCGCAGCGCCTGCATGCGGCTCAGCTTCTGATCGGCGCCCGGCACCTCGGCACCGGTCCCGTCGCGACGGGCCACGGCATGCCAGATCGAATGCCACAGCGAAGGCGGCGAGTTGTCGCTGGCGAGAGAGAAGGTAACGCCCATGTCCGCCAGCCTGGCCAAAGGCACGTAATCGCTTTCATCAGCGAGGCCCTGCCGGGCCGGCGAGGCCACGCCTTCCTTGTAGATGTACCGCGTGGTCAGCGGCGTCAGGATGAGGCCCAGCTCGGCGGCGAGCTGGCAACGCTGCCGCGACAGCGGGCCGACGTGCTGGACAATCCATCGCCGGCCGACGATGGGCACGACGCGATTGACTTCGACAAGCAGGTCGATCAGATCGGGCGCTATGGCTACACAGCGGATGTCGCTGCGGGCGGCGGCGATCAACACCTCGCGAAGGGCTTCGCGGGGCAGGGCGCAATCGTAGTGAAAGCCGGCCCAGCCGGTATAGGGCGCAGCGCCGGCACGGACCAGATCATCCGGCGCCACGCGATGCTCGACGAACAGCCCCTCCATGCGCAGCCAGTCGTCGCCAAGACCGCCGGCGCCCGCCCAGTAGGCCCACTGCTCCAGCAGCCGTGCCGGATCGGCGTCGCCGATGGTCCGCCAGGACGGGCTATGGGTAAGATGCGCGCGCACCGACATTCGACCCTGGTGCTGACAGGCGCGGTAGGCTCGGAACAGTTCCGAGGCAACTCCGTGGCCCTCATAGATGCTGGTGGTGCCGAGCCGGTTGTAGGCTCGCATGGCGGCAACCAGCCCTGTTTCCCTGTCTCGGGCGGTGAACCGCGAGGCGGCGTCGAGCATGACCAGCTCGACAATGGGCATGGCGGTGGTTTCGCGAATGATGCCGGTCAGGCAGCCGGCGCCGTCACGCTCGAAGCTGACGCTCTGCGCCGGCACCCCGGCATCCGGGGAAATACCGGAGGCCCGCAGCGCCTCGCTATTGGCTGCCGAGACCAGGCATTCCGGATTCGGCGCGTGACGCCAGTAGCCCCAGATCGGGCGGATATAAACGGGGTTCCGCGGTGCCACCGCATCGAGTTCGTCGCGGCGCGGCAGGCGGCCTTCCTTCAGGGAGTCCGGGCCGTCGGTGTAGAACGGCGGTGTGCCGACCGGCATGGTCACGATCCAGGCGCCCGGCTCGGCGACGGCGGCGGCAGCGGCAATGCGTTCGAGAACGTCCGACAGTTGGCGGCAGCCGCTCAGATCCGTACCCAGCACCTTCAGCCCTTCACGGTCCATGTGCGCATGGGTATCGATCAGGCCGGGGACGACGGCGCGTCCGCCAAGATCGATGACCACTGCATCGTCGCCGGCGGCGCTACACACGGCGTAATTTTCGCCCACGGCGATGATGCGATCACCCTGCCAGGCGATTGCCTCGGCAATCGCGTCGCGACTGTCCACCGTGATGATTCGGCCATTGGCGAGAACCTTGACCGGAGCGCCTGACGGCGCACAGTCTCTATTCCCGACCTGGTCGGATGGTCTCGACATAGCGTCCCCCCTGTTCATTTCGAGACTAGAATCGAATCTCCACGTTGTCAATTAATATCCAAATTTGTAGAATCATCGTTTATTCAAGCTGCGCAGACTTAGAAAGGGGGAGCCTGCCGATGAATCATTCGGTGTGGACGTTGTGCTTCGCGAAGGGCCGCTTGCCCGGAGATTTTGTTGCCGGTGCGCCAATCATGAGCAATCAGGGCACCTTCCAGATCCCCATGATCTACTCTCTGATCCGCCCGGAGTCAGGCGACAGCAACGAGCTGATTCTGGTCGATACCGGCTTCGGCGGCGGCCGTTCGATGACCGGCCGCAACTTCGACGATTTCGAAACGCCGGAGACCGTGCTTGCCAAGGTGGGCGTTCACCCGCGGGACATCACGCTGGTCATTCTCACCCACTTGCATTTCGATCACGCCGGCAATATGGAGGCGTTCCCCAACGCCCGCTTCGTCGTACAGCGCCGTGAGGCGGAACTCTGGCGCCCGGTAGTCGAGAGCTTCGCCGGCAAGGAGGTCGACAAGGGAAACTGGAAACTGTCGTCGATCAGTCCCAGGGACTTCGAGGTGCTGGCACGAATCGAGGCCGAAGGCCGCCTGACCTACCTCGATGGCGACGCCGAAGTCGCCCCCGGCATACGCTGCCGGCTCGCCGCGGACACCCACACCTTCGGCTCGCAGTGGATCGTCATCGAAACCGCCGATGGTCCCTACATCCTGGCCGGCGATTGCGCTTACTGGTATCACAATATCGAACGCATGTGGCCGCCGGGCTATATCCAGGGCAATCCCTGGCGCATGCTGGAGACTTACGAAGAAATGCTGTCGGTCGTTGATGGCGATCTGGGTCGTGTCGTGGTCGGCCACGACATGGAGATATTTTCCCGCCACCGCAGTGAAGTGATCGGCGCAAACCCGGTCGCCTTCGTGCACGCCGAATGACCGTACCCGCAGCACCTACCGGAGAGGAGCCACCGAAGATGCAAAAAGAGATCATCACATCAGGTAAAGCACCGACCACTGGATTCACCGCCGGACAGGCCGCAAGTCCCCTGGCCCAGGCAATTCGGGTCGGGGAAATGGTATTCGTATCCGGACAGGGGCCGCTGGACCCCGAAACCCGCACGGTTGTCGACGGTGACATCAAGGTCCAGACCGTGCGCACGCTGGAGAACCTGCGCAACGTGCTGGCTGCCGCCGACGCCGATTTCACCAATGTGGTGAACATGCGCGTCTTTCTCAGGGATGTCGCCGACTTCCCTGCGTTCAATGAGGCCTTCAAGGATTTCATGCAGGGCGAGAAAGTCACCCGCACCTGCATCGGCGCAACACCCCATCGTGCCGGCGTCAATGTCGAGATCGACTGCATCGCCATGGTCGACAAGGCCTGAGACCGCCCGGCCAAACAGCATCATCCACACGCAATTCGCAACAAGTGAGAGCGACATGACTGACAAGACCAAAGAAGAGTATTTCGAGATCTACGACAAGCTGATCGGCTTTGTGCCGCCACGCATCCAGCACCGCGTCCGGGTGGGTATGGAAGTCGACCCCGGGCTGCTGGAAATGGTTGAGAACATTCGTGAGCGGGCCATGTATCCGGACTGCTTCGATGACAAGACCGCACAGCTGATCCTGTTCGGGATTCTGATCTCGCATGTGGCACCGGCCAGCGAATACCATGCCCGTGGCGCGGTCCGCGCCGGCGCAACCCGCGAAGAACTGCACGCGGTTGCCGGTCTTGCATTCCTGTTCCGCGGCCTGCCGGCTTTCAACATCGCCGCTGAAATGATCAACAAGATTTTCGACGAAAAGAAAGACGACTGATCTCGGCGATGCATGCCGAGCAAACGCAGGCGGTGATGAAGAGCTCGCCAGACGGACCCATGACCGCACGCGAATACGCCTGATGCGTTAGCATGTCAGAGAAACATGCGAACGCATCAGGCGTACCGGGGAACAATGTTTACCGAAGCAACAGACGAGGCGGCGAAAGTAGCATGGGATCGACAATTTCCAACTGGGGCCCCATCACCTGGACGCGGGCGCAGGCGCCCAAGACGCAGTCCGGTGCCGCGTATGAGCAGATCCGCGCCGATATCATCTCGGGACGCCTGAAACCGGGCACCAAGCTGCTCTCGGAACGTGTGAAGGCGCAATACGGAGTCGGCTCCAGTCCGCTGCGGGAGGCGCTCTCCCATCTGACCGCTTCCGGCCTGGTCCGGGCCGAGGATCAGAAGGGATTCCGGGTGGTGGAGGTATCGCTCGGCGAACTGATCGACGTTGCCAGACTGAGGCTGCGGCTTGAAATACAGGCAATTGAAGACTCGGTTCGACAGGGAGACCTGGACTGGGAAGTCGAAGTTGTCAGCTGTTTTCACCGCCTTCAGCACGCCGTTGCGGGCGCCTCCAGAGACAACGACAGGGATTACGCCACCGAGTGGGAAGACAGTCACCGGGCATTTCACTTTGCCATCATGGGCGCCTGCGGCTCACCCTGGCTCAAGCACTTCTGCGATCGCCTCTACGACCAGACCGAGCGCTACCGCCGCATCTTCGTCAAATACCAGAAGATTCCATCGGACTTGCTGCGCGAGCATAAGCAGATGATGGAGCTGGCTCTGGCGCGCAACATCGATGGGGTCTGCGATCTGATGCGCAGCCACATCATCTACGCCGCCGAACTGACCGAGCGGGACATGCGAGCGGCCGGCGTAATGGATGCTGACCGCTTTCCGACGGGCATCCGGCAATTGGTTCTGCCCGAAATGACGGACCCGCAAGTTCGCAGCCACGATCGCTGAATCGCCAGGGAGCCTTAGGGAGCCAGCCCCATCAGCTTGAGCATTGCCCGTCCCAGCGGATGCCGGGCATCCCCAAGGCCGCCAACGATTGAAAAATGGTTCTCGCCGGCAATGATTGCCTCGTCCGCCACCGTCAGCCCGGCCTGCCGCCAGGCTTCGGAAAATTCAACTGACTGCCGCTGAAACTCGGCCGGCTCATCGCCGCCGCACATGATCACCGCCGGGCAGGCCTGCTTTGGCAAATGCAGAACCGGACTGCAGCTCTCGGCAGTCCCGGGGCTCATCCGCAAGCTATCGTTAATGCCCGTGTGGCAGATCGGACGCATGTCGAAGATGCCGCTGATCGGGCAGATCCCCTTGACGACATCCGACGGCAAGCCGTAGTCGCTCTGCCATCCCTCAACCGCCAGCATGGCGGCGAGGTGGCCGCCTGCTGAATTGCCGGTAACAAAGATGCGCTCGGGATCGGCATTGAAGGACCTGGCATGCTGCCAGACCCACTGCACGGCTTGTCGGATCTGATGAACGATCTCGGGAAGCGTCACCGCGGGCGCCAGGCCGTAGTTGATGGCGATCCAGGCACCGCCGGCCGGCACCACGGCCTCGGCGGGGAAGCTGCGGCTATCCTTGCTTGAACCCCGCCAGCTACCGCCATGAATAAAAATATTCACCGGCGAGCCCGGCGACTGCGCGGGGAAAACATCCAGCTGCTGGCGTTCGCCGGCGCCGTAGGCAACGTTGAGGCGGCAGTCCAACCGCGACCGCACCGCGTCGCTGCGAGCAGTGTAGTCGCGGATATAGGCCTGGAAATCAGGCACCGACTGCTCGACATCATATTGCGCGTCGAGATACGCCGCGCCCATTCCACCGAAAACCGCCGCATCGTCCGCATGACGTGCCATGGTCTAGCGGCCCAGTTCCTTGGCCGTTTTGCCGGCAATACCCCACTGCGTCTTCGGGATTTCCTGTACCAGCACCCGCACCGCCTCCCGGCGGGAGCCGAGACTTTCACAAATGGCATCGGTGACCGCTTCGATCAGGCGCGCCTTGTCGGCATCGTCGCGGCCTTCCAGTATCTGTATGTTGGCAATCGGCATATCAGCTCCTCAATCCGGAACGCTCCGGTCAATCAGACGAAACGCATGGACAGCGAGCCCAGGCCCTGGGCGCGCATGGTCACGGCATCACCGGCCTCGACGGCCACCGCCGCGGTGATGGCTCCGGACAGGATCACGCTGCCGGCGGGGATCTCCTCGCCGCGTTCACCGAGCATGTTTGCGAGCATGGCAATGCTGGTTGCCGGGTTGCCGAGCACGGCGGCGCCGGCACCCAGCTCGACCACCTGGCCGTTCTTCTCCAGCACCACACCGAGGTTGCGCAGGTCCACCTCGCCGGGCGAGCGCGCCTGGCTGCCGGTGACGAACCGCGACGACGACGCGTTGTCGGCAATCACGCTGGTCAGGTCGAAGCGAAAGTTCTCGTAACGCGAATCGATGACTTCAACCGCCGGTAACACGAAGTCGGTCGCCGCCAGCACCGAGCCGACGTGGCAACCGGGGCCCTTGAGCGGCTTCTTCAGCACGAAGGCGATCTCGGCCTCGACCTTGGGATGGATCAGCTTGCTGATCTCGATCTCACCGGCGTCCGGCACTTCGAAGTAATCGGCCAGGAAGCCGTAGATGGCCGTATCCACGCCCATCTGCTCCATCTTCGCCCGCGAGGTCAGGCCCATCTTCATGCCGACAATGCGGGTGCCGCGGGCTTCCTTGCGCCGGCGAATCGCCCATTGCACATCGTAGGCGTCATTGAAGTCCATGTCCGGATGATCGTCGGTGATCTTCTTGACGTCATGCGGCTCCAGCTCGGCGTTTTCCAGGTGCTCGGCCAGCTTTTCGACCTGTTCTTTACTCAGACTCATGCCATTCCCCCCGCCTTGGCGGTCTTGTTCTCTTCGCGCGCCTTGAGCATATCCAGCGCAACATCGACGATCATGTCTTCCTGGCCACCAACCATGCGGCGGCTGCCGAGCTCGACCAGAATGTCCACGGTCTTGAGCCCGTATTTCTGCGCGGCGGCCTCGGCGTGGCGCAGGAAGGACGAATACACGCCCGCATAACCCAGCGCCAGCGTCTCGCGGTCCACCCGTACCGGGCGATCCTGCAGCGGCCGCACGATGTCGTCGGCGGCATCCATCAGGGTGTAGAGATCGCAACCGTGATTCCAGCCCATGCGATCGGCGGCGGCGATGAACACCTCCAGCGGCGCATTGCCGGCACCCGCACCCATGCCGGCGAGGCTGGCGTCGATACGGTCACAGCCCTCTTCCACCGCGATGATGGAGTTGGCCACCCCCAGCGACAGATTGTGATGGGCGTGGATGCCGGTTTCGGTCTCGGGCTTGAGCACGTCCTTGAAGGCACGGAAACGATCACGCACGTCGTTCATGTTGAGTGCGCCGCCGGAGTCCACCACGTAGATGCAGGTGGCACCGTAGCTCTCCATCAGCCTGGCCTGCTCGGCCAGCCCCTGGGGCGTGTTCATGTGGCTCATCATCAGGAAGCCGACAGTGTCCATGCCCAGCTCACGCGCGGCCTCGATATGCTGCTTCGAGACGTCGGCCTCGGTGCAGTGCGTGGCCACACGGACGATGCGGGCACCGGCGTCGTAGGCGGCACGCAGATCATGCACGGTGCCGATGCCCGGCAGCAGCAGGGTGGCCACCTTGGCGTGACTCACGGTCTCGGCCACCGCCGCGATCCATTCCAGATCGGTATGGGCACCGAAGCCGTAGTTGAACGACGAGCCCTGCAGGCCGTCGCCGTGGGCGACTTCGATGGAATCGACCCTGGCCTTGTCCAGTTCCGCGGCGATCTGCCGAACGTTGTCGACGCTGTACTGGTGGCGGATCGCATGCGAGCCGTCGCGCAGGGTGACGTCGGAGATATAGAGCTTCTTGTCCATGATGGTCTCCTCAGGCCGTGGCCGCGGGGGCTGCCTGCAGCCGCTCGGCCAGTTGCTCGCCGGTGGCCAGTGCCGCCGAAGTCATGATGTCGAGATTGCCGGCATACGCGGGCAGATAGTGCGCCGCGCCCTCAACCTCGAGAAAGATCGACGTCTTCAGGCCGCTGATCCTGCCCACGCCGGGGACATTGAGCGGGTTGTCGGCGCCGAAACGCTCGAACTGCACCTGCTGCTTGAGCCGGTAACCGGGCACATAGGCATTGACCCGCTCCACCATTGTGTTGACCGCGGCCTCCACCCTGGCTTCATCCGCGAGCTCGGAAAGCGTGTACACGGTATCGCGCATCAGCAGCGGCGGTTCGGCCGGGTTGAGGATGATGATGGCCTTGCCGCGCGTGGCGCCGCCGACGTCCTCGATCGCCTTCGAGGTGGTCTCGGTGAATTCGTCGATGTTGGCCCGCGTGCCGGGTCCGGCGGACTTGGAGGCGATGGAGGCGACGATCTCCGCGTAATGGACCTTGGTCACCGACGACACCGCCGCGACCATGGGGATCGTCGCCTGGCCGCCGCAGGTCACCATGTTGACGTTGGAGCCTTCAAGGCCGGCTTCCGGGTTGACCACCGGCACACAGTACGGGCCGATGGCGGCCGGCGTCAGATCGACGACCTTGATGCCCGGCTTGCGCTTGCGCAGCAGGGCATCGTTGTGGACGTGGGCACCGGCCGAGGTGGCGTCGAACACCACGTCGATGTCCTTGAAGATCGGCATTTCCACCAGGCCGTCGACGCCGGTGGCGCAGGTCTCGATGCCCAGACGTTTCGCGCGCGCAAGGCCGTCGGAGGCGGGGTCGATGCCCACCATGACACCCATTTCCAGGCGCTTGCCGTGGCGCATGATCTTGATCATCAGATCGGTACCGATGTTGCCGGAACCGATGATCGCTGCCTTGAGTTTCATGGTTGCACTCCCCCTGGGAATCAGCCGAAACGGACCGAGGCGGTACCCAGACCACCAACGCTCACGTGTACATAATCACCCGCCGTCACCGGTATCAGCGGCACCAGCGAGCCGGACAGGATCACCTCGCCGGCCTTGAGCGGAATGCCGAAGGCGCCAAGCGTGTTGGCCAGCCAGGCAACGCAGTTCACCGGCGAGCCGAGCGCCGCGGCGCCCGCACCGGTGGCGACGATTTCGCCGTTCTTTTCCATAACCATGCCGCAGGTGGTGAGATCGATCCTGCGCGGTGAAAGCGCGGCGTCGCCGAGCACGAAAGCACCGCAGGAGGCATTGTCGGCGACCGTGTCCTGGATGCGGATCTTCCAGTCGCGGATGCGCGAATCGACGATCTCGAAACACGGCATGACGCACTCGGTGGCCGCCAGCACCTGGGCGCAGGTGACGCCGGGCCCGATCAGATCGTGCTTGAGAATGAAGGCGATCTCACCCTCGGCTCGCGGCGCGATCATCGTGTCGCTGACCGGTATCTCATCGCCGTTGGCGTAAACCATGCGGTCGGTCAGGTAGCCGAAGTCGGGCTGATAGACATCGAGCATGGTCTGCACGGCCTTGCTGGTGACGCCGATCTTCTTGCCGATCACCTGCTCGCCGTCCTGCTGGCGTCGCGCCAGCATGCGGTTGGAGATGTGATAGGCGTCCTCGATGGTGATCGCCGGCTCGCGCTCGGTCAGCGGCGCCACTGCGCTGCGCTGACGCAACGCGGTGTAAAGTTCGTCGCCGTACTGCTGGATCTTCTCTTGATTCATCAGTGCCCCCTTCAGAGCTTGATGCAGACGTTGCGCAGCTCGGAGTAGAACTCCAGGCCGTGCACGCCGCCTTCGCGGCCGATACCCGACTGCTTGTTGCCACCGAACGAGGTGCGCAGATCGCGCAGGAACCAGCTGTTGACCCAGAGCATGCCGACGTCCAGCGCCGCCGCCATGCGGTGCGCGCGGGAGAGGTTCTCGGTCCAGACCGTGGCGCCGAGTCCGTAGGCGGTGTCATTGGCCATCTTCACCACTTCCTCTTCGGTATCGAAGGGCTGGATATGGCAACAGGGGCCGAAGATCTCCTCGCGGATGACCGCGGAATCTTCCGGCAGGCCGGTCCAGATGGTGGGCTCGATCCAGGCACCCTCGGCCAGATCCGCCGGCATCTCCGGCACGCCGCCGCCGGTAACCACGTTGGCACCTTCCGCGGCTGCCCGCTGGTAGTAAGAAAGCACCTTATCCCGGTGGGACAGGCTGATCAACGGCCCCATGTTGGTATCCGGATCATCCCAGCGGCCGGGCCTGAGCTTCTCCACTTCCACCTTCAGCCGCTCGACGTACTCTTCGAATATCGGACGCTCGACGTAGACGCGCTCGGTATTGAAGCAGACCTGACCACAGTTGGTGTAGATCGCCCGCATGCTGCCTTCAATGGTCTTGTCCATATCGGCATCGGCAAACACCACGGTGGGGTTCTTGCCGCCCAGTTCCAGGGACACAGGTCGCACACCGTCGGAGGCGGCCTTCATGATGATGCTGCCGGTACGGCTCTCACCGGTGAAGGTAATACCGTCGACGCCCTGGTGGCGGGTCAGGAACTCACCGGCGGACTCCGGGCCGAAGCCGTGCACGACGTTGTACACGCCCTTGGGGATGCCGGCCTCGTTCATGACTTGACCGAGCAGCGCGGCCGTGTGCGGCGTATCCTCCGAGGGCTTGACGACGACAGTGTTGCCGCAGGCCAGGGCCGGGCCCACCTTGAAGGTCATCAGCAGCAGCGGTAGATTCCACGGCGAGATCACGCCGATCACGCCGCGCGGCCTGCGCAGGCCGTAATTAATGGCGCCTGCACCGTCGGGAGTGTCGGTTACAAAGCTCTCGGTCGCCTGGCGCGAGGCCAGGTCGGCGAAGGCCTTGAAGTTGGCCGCACCGCGCGGGATGTCAACGTGCGAGGCCAGCGCCCGCGGCTTGCCGGTATCCATGCATTCGGCTTCGAGAAATTCCTCGAAACGGGCATTGATGCCGTCGGCAACCTTGCACAGCAGCTCGGTACGCCGGTCAACCGGCATGCTGCCCCATTCCCCCTCCAGCGCAGCGCGCGCGGCGGTAACGGCGGCATCCACTTCGGCCTGGCCACCCTCATGCACCATGGCAACCAACTCGCCATTGGCCGGACTGCGATCCTCAAAGGTGCGGCCGCTTCCGGAGGCGACGTATTCACCGTTGATGAAGTGCTTGATCTCTTTCATCGGGTGTTCCTCGAATTCATCGAAAAGAAAAACGCCAGCGCTGCCGAATGCGGCGGCTGGATGTGGCTTGGCGGCTATCCGTCAACACGTACGGGGCAGCGACTGCCCGCCGGTTCAATCTTCATGAAGGATAGCATTTATTGTCGATATTACAAATAATATCGATTTTATTCGTGAGCCATTATTCCGCTTCCGAATCGCCCTCGGTCATGAAAGCCCACATCCGCTCGGCAATGCCGCCGCCCCAGGTCGCGCGCCGTCTGGCGGCATCCTCGGACAATGTCGGGCCGGTATCGGAGAGCCCGCAACGCAAGGCCTCCAGCTCGATACGGGCGGCATCCTCCACATACCAGGTCAGGACGCAAGCCTTCTCCAGACTGTCCGCACAGACCACAACGCCGTTGCCGGCCATGATCAGCGCCGGCGCATCGCCCATCAGCGTGACTGCCTCTCGGGCGCGCTGATCGTCGCGAATCAACTGCACATCCGGCCACAACGGCGGCCGGGGCCAGAAGTAGGCGCCCATGCCGTGCCGTGGAACAGGCGCGCGGCCGAGAGCGGACAGCGCCATCAGGCTGGCGGGCATGCTGCGGCAGACACCGTTGATCTCCGTGCGACGCTGGTAGATCTGCTGATGCAGTCTGACCTCGCCCAGTACGCCGTCCGGCAGCGGGCCGTCGATGGGGACCACCGTGCCGTCGGCATCCGGCGGTATCAGCCCCATCGGCAAGGGCGCGCAAACCAGCATGAAATGCGCGTCAAGGCGCACGCTGCAGTGGCCGTAGGCATGCGCCAGGCCGGTGCGGCCGAGGGCGCGCGCGGCCCGGCGTACCAGGCGCTGCTGAGCGGAGGTGGGCACTGTCGGTACGGTCTGCGTCACTTGAACTCCTTGATATTCGGCCGCGATCCCCACATGCAGAAGCCGATCGGCTCGAACGGAAACTGCCGCGGGATATAGCTGGTCTCGTCATGAATGCTGCGCACACCGCTGGAGTACTCGAAGACCATGCCGTCCGGGCCTTCGAAATACAGAAACATGGCGCTGGACGTCGGATGCTTGCCGGGACCGAAGGTAATGGGAATCTCCTGCTTGTTCAGGAAATACCAACTGCGCATGATATCGTCGATGCTTTCAACCTGGTGGTTGATGTGCTGGACACCGGCATGGTCGGATGGAAACAGGGCAATCTTGTGGTGGATCTCGTCGATCCGCAGCAGCGGCGAAATGCCGATCCAGTCGGATACCCGCGCGCCCATGATCCCGGTCCAGAAACGCTCATCGCGGCGCGGATCCGTGGAGCGCAGGCCGATGTGGGAAAACCCGGTAATGCCCGCGTCCCGCGCAGGGAAATAACGCCAGCCCGAATGCATGGGCCGCCAGACCAGCTCAATGCGGTTGCCGGTGGGATCGAAGAACTCCACGTAGGCCATGACCATGCGGTCTTCACATTCGGCATCGGTCCCCCAGCGCACCGCGAGGCCCGCCTCCGCGAGTTCCTTGTGCGCCTGTTCCAGCTCCGTGAAGGTGCGCAGATGGAACGCAGTCGTGTGATCGGCCGGGTCACCCTCGAAGTACACCAGGGTGTGATCGCGGCTGTCGGAGCGGAAATACACGGCGTTGCCCCGCGTGCGCACCTTCTGCAGGCCGAGGATTTCCGTGCAATAGCGTGTGGCGGCATCCACGTCCCGGGTGCCGAGCCGCGTGTAGCGGATGTCATGCAGATCAATCACCGTCCATCACCTCCTTAAGGAGCCTCTACGACGCAGAAGGCAGGAATTTCTCCGCGAATACGCGGGCGGCCGGTACGCCGAGCCCGGTCAGGGCCTCGCGCGCCGCATCGATCATCGGTGGCGGGCCGCACAGATAAGCGTCCGTCAGCGCCGCGTCATCCAGCCCACCCTGGGCCAGCAGGTCAGTGACGAAGCCGGTAGGCCCCGACCAGTCATCATTGCCGCTGACCACGATGGTTCTGAGATCGACCCAGTCGCCATAGGCTTCGATGCGTTCCTTGCCGAACAGTTCGCCCGGGTGATTTGCGCCGTAGAGCAATGTCACCCGAGGACGCTCGCCTTCGCCGCGCTCCAGCTCGGAGAGCATGCTGAGCATGGGGGCAAGACCGGTACCGCCGGCAATCATGACGATGCGCCCGGCGCGCGGCGTGCGCAGAAAGAACTGCCCGAAAGGTCCCTGCAACTTCACCGCATCGCCGGCCTTGGCGGCGTCGCGCAGATAATTGCTCATCTCGCCCTGCTCCAGGATGCGCACGAAGAACTCCATGCGATCGGGTTCGGACGGCGGGTTGGCGAACGAATAACTGCGGCCGCTGACGGCGTCGGGCACGCTGATGTTGACGTACTGCCCCGGCAGAAAGGCCGGCGCTTCGGCATCGGTGGTGAGCACCAGGCGCACCACGTTGTCGGCCACGGGTTCCACCTCGGCCACCACGGCATCGATGGTCGCCGTCTCCTTCTTCAACAGCGACAGGGGGTAACCGAACTCGAGCACGAGATCCGACTGTGCACGGTACTGGCAGCAGAGCACGAACCCCTGCTCCTGCTCATCGTCGGTGAGCGCCTCGTCACTGACGTCGCCGATATCGCCGTCACCGTCGGAACGGAATGCCTTGCAGACGCCGCAGGCGCCTTCCCGGCAATCGGTTTCGAGCGGCAGGCCGCTACGCAGGGCGGCCTGATAGACCGTCTCGATGGTTGATGACGTGAAGCGCGCGGTCGCGCCGTCTTCGAATACACAGGTTACGTTGTATTTGGCTGCCGCCACGGGCACCTCCGTAAATCAGTCGTTCATGGCCAGCAACGGCTTCACCGCCTCACCGCGCAGCACCAGCTCGAACGCATGCCGGGCGTCTTTCAGCGGCAGCACGTGCGAAACCAGCGGCGACAGATCGACCTTGCCGGAATCCAGCAGGTCCACGGCTTCCTGCCAGCTCCGCCAAATACGGCGGCCATGAATGTTGCGAATGGTGGGGCCGGTACGCAGCCATTGCGTCAGGTCCAGCTCCACGGGATGGGACGGCGCGCCGACCAGGCGATAGTCACCGCCCCGACGCAGCGAATCCAGCGAGGCCCGCAGACCCGCCTCGGCACCGGTGAATTCAATCGCCACGTCGACACCTTCTCCGTGGGTTACCGAGCGCGCGAACTTGACCACATCGGTGTCGGCCGGGTTGATCAACTGATCGGCGCCCATTTTCTCGGCGGTCGCCAGCCGAAGAGGGTTCAGATCGACGGCAATCACCTGCCGGGCGCCGAGCGCGCGCGCGACCCCGACCGCCATCAGGCCAATCGGCCCGCAGCCGTTCACCAGCACTGTCTGGCCGGCAACGCCGGTGCCTTCTCCACAGACGTGCACGGCGATGCCGAACGGCTCCATCATTGCCGACAACTGCTGCGAGAACCCCGGCGGATTCACCCAGGCGATGCTCGCCGGCACCACCACCCAGTCGGCGAAACCGCCGTCGATGTCGATGCCGGGGTACTGCGTGTGCGCGCACAAATGACGCTGGTCCATCATGCACGGCCGGCAGCTGCCGCAGGAGATGTGACTCTCCAGACTCACCTGGTCGCCGGCCTTGATGGTGGCCACGCCCTCGCCGACGGCATCGACAATTCCGCACACCTCGTGACCCATGACACGGGGCAGCACCATCCGCCGGGCCATGCGAGGCGCCCAGTGGTAGATATGCATATCCGTACCGCAGACGCCGGCGAGCCGGACTTTCAGGCGAATCTCGCCGGGACCGGGCTCGGGCTCGGCCATCTCGCGTACTTCAAGGCCGTCGATGACGGGCGCCGTCTTGCACAATGCCAGCATGCGTGCTTCCCCCGGATAATAAAGCGTTCAGACGTTATAGACGTCCACGGTGCCGTCGATCACCCGCTCCAGAAAGGTCACTTTCTTGCGGGCGATCTTCAGGCCGTCGTCGGTGCGGCGCAGCTGGTAGTCGTACCAGACACCGCGGGTGCAGGCACCGATGCGCGGATCCATGCTGACCACCACCGCCTTGGCACTGACCTCGATCGTGTCGTCCTCATCGGAGAGCACCCGTACACTGCCAACCACATGGCTGGTGGTGGGCAGCGGCGTGGACGCGTAGGAGTCACCCGACGTGAATCGGAACACACGATCCTCAATGCCGCGGTCCGGCAGGTAGATCAGGCTGATTTCCCGCTCCGGATCCTCGGTGGTTTCATCTTCGCTGCGCCAGGCCGGCATCCAGAACACGGAATCCGCCGTATACATGTCGACCCAGTCCTGCCACCGACGGCGATCAATGCAATCCGCCTCCAGCGCCAGAAATTCGTTGACCTCAGCGAGCAGCTCGCTGCGCTCTGCAATCATTGCGGTCATCACCTAGTCCTCTTTCGTGACCATGTTGTCCAGCCACTTGCGGTAGAAGCTGTAATAAAGCGTCTCGAAATCCCAGTCGCTATTGCTGGAAACCGGATTCAGGCCAATCTCGTCGGCGACCTCGTCCGGCCCCTGCTTCATGCTCGCAAGCCCGCGTGTAACTTCGGTCCACCGCGACTTCTCGCCTTGCGCGCCGTTCTGGCAGTCCTCGAGGGCCGCGAGGTCGTCGGGCGTCGCCATGCCGGTGACCATGTAAAAGTCCTCGAACTTGCGGATGCGCGCGGCGCGCGCCTCCTTGCTCTCACCCTTCGGCGCGACGCAGTACACGGTGACCTGGGTGCGATCGATGGACAACGGCCGGAAGATGCGAATCTGCGTGGACGGCTGGTCCATGAGCAACACGTTGGGGAACAGGCACAGGTTGCGCCCGCGCTCGATCATCCAGTTCACCTTGCCCTCGGGGAATTCCTTCAGCAGGCGATCGCGCGACTCCCACAACGGCCCGGCCTCGGGGGTGGAACGCGCCGCCCAGATCATCATGTGGCCATTGCCGAGATCGTAGCAGCCGGTGGGCACCGTACCGGCAATGCGCCCGGCCTCGGTCTTCGCCATGCCTTCGCGGCCATGGCGTTCTTCGCGCTGCACCACGGTGGACGCAAATACACGGTGAACCGTGCTGACGTGATAGCCGTCGACACCGTTCTCGGCCTGCATCTTCCAGTTGCCGCGAATGATGTAGTCGGAATGCCCGCCAATGACTTCAATACCTTCCGGCGACTGATCCGCCAGCAGGTCCATGAAGATCTTCGCCTCGCCCAGATGCGCCTCGAGTTCGGGAACGTCCGGATTCAGGCTGCCGAACACGAACCCGCGATAGCTGGCAATGCGGCCGAGCGGCTTCAGACCCATCCGGCTCTTGTCGGCGCCCTCCGGCCAGCCAGTCTTCTCGTTCTTGACCCGGGTGCAGCGCCCCTGGGTGTTGTAGCACCAGCCATGGAAACGGCAGCGCAGGGTCGTGGCGTTGCCCTGGCGACGGTCGGTCAGCAGCGCGCCACGGTGCGCGCAGGCATTGATGAACCCGTTGACGTTGCCTTCCTTGTCGCGGATCACCAGCACCGGCTGACGGCCGATGTGGGTGGAGAAATAATCGCCGGCATTGGCGACCTGGCTTTCGTGACAGAGAAACACCCAGTCGTTCTCGAAAATGCGCTTGAGCTCCAGCTCGAACAACTGCTCATCGGTGTAGATACGGCGGTCGACGCGGAACACGCCCTCGTCGATGCGGTTGTCCACCACATCCTGCGGACGTAGCGCCTGCCGGCCCTGGTCCGCATCCATACGCTCACTGGTACTCAGGTCATTCATGATAAATCCTCCTATGCCTTCACGCGGGGGTTCACGCCCACCGCCGAATTATTCAATGCAAGCGCCTTCGCGCTCCGGGATTGCCACCAGGCCCAGCTGAACGTTGCCACGGCGAGCACAATGCCGATCCGGTCCGTGGGCAGACCGAAGGAAAGAATGCCGGTTCCGCCCTCCGGGGTGATCAGCAACAGGCCGGTCACGCCGGCCAGCACCCGAAGCGGCCACCGCAGCATATGAAGCAGGTAACCCTCAACAGCCGCGGCGACGAACAGGCAACCGAACACCGCCGTCACAAAGGCGCGGCTGGCCTGCAACCAATCGCCGTCCTGCATCAGCAGCGACGGCGACGCAACAAAAACGAACGGCACGATAAAGGCGACCAGGCCGAAGCGCAGAGATTCCCACCCCGTACGCATGAACGCCGCTCCGGCCATGGACGCGGCGGTGAACGACGCCAGACAGACCGGCGGCGTAATCATCGACAACACGCCGAAGTACAGCACGAACAGATGCGCCGCCAGGGGCTCGATTCCTGCCGCCACCAGGGCCGGCGCAATCAGCGTTGCCATCAGGATATACACAGCCGTGGTTGGCATTCCCATGCCGAAGACGATCGCGGTCGCCGCCGCAATCAGCAGCAGCACGATCTGGACGGAACCGGCGGCCGCGGCGATGCTCAGGCCCAGCGAAAAGCCCAGGCCGGTGGCGGAGAGCACGCCAACGATAATGCCCGCCGCGGCGGTAATCGCGATAATATCCAGCAGACTACGCCCCGTGCCCTGCAGCACGTCGAACAGTGTCCGCGGCCCGATGGACTGTTCTCCCACCATGAGCGTGGCTATCAGCGCCGCCACCAGGCTGGCGAACGCCGCCTGCTCCGGACGCCAGCGCCACACGAACAGCAGCAGCAACAGCATCACGATCGGGGCAAGGAACGGCCAGTATTTGCGGAAAGTCTTCCACGCATCCGGCCGCTCCTCGCGGCTCAGAGCACGCATGCCGTTGCGCGCCGCGTGCAGATGTATCTGCACCAGCAGTGCAAGATAAAAGAGAATGGCCGGAATCAGCGCGGCAAGCGCGACCTCGGTATAGGGGATACCCAGGAACTCGGCCATGATGAAAGCCGCAGCCCCCATGATCGGCGGCAACAGCTGGCCACCGGTGGAGCCGACGGCTTCTATTGCACCGGCCTGATGCGGCTTGTAACCGCATTTTTTCATCAACGGAATCGTGACGATGCCGGTGGTTGCGACATTGGCAACCGCACTGCCTGAAATGGAACCGAACAGCGAAGACGCGAGCACCGAGGCCTTTGCCGGCCCACCGCGGTATCGGCCCATCGCCGCCAGAGGCAGGTCCAGAAAGATCTGCCCGCCGCCGAGACGGAACAGCGCATTACCGAGCAGCACGTAGGCAATGACCGTGGAGACCACCACGCTCAGCGGTGTACCCAGAATCCCGGACGTATCCAGGTGCAGATAGGCAATGAAAAAATCGATCGGAGGCGACTGCCCCTCGAACGCGCCCGGCATGCTCCGGGCGAATACCGCATAGAACATACTGAGCAGAACCAGCAGCACCATGATCCAGCCGGTCAATCTGCGCAGCGCCTCGAGGATCAGCGTCAGCGTCAGCACCGCAGCCGAGAGGTTGATGTAGTAGTCGACGCCCGTGCCCATGTAACCGATGGACATCAGCCACTCGTAGCGTATGGCCGTCCACAGGCACAGCGCGAATGCGGTGCCGGCCAGCACGATGTCCAGCAGCGGCGGACGGCCCAACCCGCCCGATCCTCCCGATCGGGCGGGTCTGATGAGGAACGTCGCGCACAAACCCAGGCCAAGAACAGCCAGGCCAGCCTGCTGCCCCCACATGGCATAGCCGAAGTAGGAGGTGAGACTGAAGGAGTAGGTGATCCCGAACAACGGGATCGCCGCCAGCACACACTGGGCAACCCAGCGCCACACTCCATGCAGACGCTCCTGATTGCCGCCTGTACCTTGTTGCAGATCCTGATCCGTCATTATGGGATTACTCCACTCCTTAACGGCTGGCGCCGGGCCGCGTTATTGCGCGTCCCGCAGGTTCTTTTCGTGGGCTTTCTGGATGTCCGCATTCCACATGCCCTGCTCTTCATAGAAGCGCTTGGCACCGCCATGCACCGGCAGGGTGATGTCCGCGTCGATCATGTTCTCCGGAATCCAGCGCTTGAAAACGCCGCTGATGCCGCGCAGATCCTCAACATTGCTGCTGACGGCGGACACCACCTTGTAAACCAGATCATCGGAGACGCCTTCATGCGCCAGCAGATAGAACGGATAGCTCCAGACATTCACCGCATCGACCACGCCCACGTTGGCGCCGGCCTCGTAATGGCGGATCTGCCCGGCGGGGAAAGCCGCCCTGGCCCGTTCAACCGCGTCCGCAGAATCCACCATGCTCAGGAACCGAATCGGCGTCTGGGCATTGAGTTCCTGCACAACCGGCTGACCGAGCGGCACGCACATGGCCACGTCGGCTCGTCCCTCGGCAAGAGCCTGAACCGCGGTACGGGAGTGGGTCACGGGGATCACATTGACGTCATCCCAAGTCAACCCGAGATTGCCAAGCTGCGCATTGGAAAGCTGCTCGCAGGTCTTGTGAGCGGAGAATACCCCGGTCACGCGACGGCCCTTCACATCCTCTGCGGTGCGAATATCGGAATCACGACGCACCAGCATACCAAGCTCGTTGGTAAAGCCGACCGCGGCCAGGCGGAGGTTCTTCTGCGGCGCGTTATAGCCTGTGCCGCCACGCAGGGCCTCGAAGGAATCCGCCGCGTTCAACAGCGTGAATTCGCCCTGACCGTTATTGATCTGCGGAATAAACACCTGCGGACCCGCCATCGGCGTCGCAAGCACCGTGAGATCGGTCTTCTGGGACACCACACTGGCAATTGCGGAACCCGTGGTGTGAACGATCGTGCCGGTCGGCGCCGTCAATACACGGACGCGCTGCTCCTGACTGACGGCGGCACCTGAAACAGCCAGCGCGACGCCGGCCGCCAGGCCAATAACCAACGGTTTGGTATATTTCATTATCCAACTCCTCCACTGCGGTTTGTTGTATGACTGCCTTTATTGGTCGGAAAGGCTCAGGTTGACCGTAACACAGAATAGCGATTTTTTCATTAATATCTATTTTTTTATTGAACCCGGAGACCTCGGGCACGCCTCATGTCGCCGCTCTGCGCGACATGACGACGAACCACGCCAGAGACAGACTCTGCCCAACCGCGGTAATGGCAAAGGCGACCTGGTAGCCACCGGGGCCGTTAAGACCGTCCGGCGCCGTCCAGAACTGAACCACCACGCCGAAGCCCCACTGTAGAATGAACGCGCCGGAGAACACCACGACGTTGAGCACCGCATTGACCCGTCCGGCCAACGGCCCGTCAAACCGCCGCACCAGACCCGCATAGAATACGGAGCCTGATGTTGCCGCGAAGGCATAGAACATCCATAAGGCAAGATGATGATCGGAAGGCTGCAGGACCATGAGCACACTGGCGACCAGGAATATCACCGTGCCGCCGCCGCCAACCTGCAGCGGCGTAATACCCAGTCGCCCGAGCCGATCGGCCACCACGCCCCACGCAGCCATGCCGAAGACGGTAACCATCGCCAGCCACATGAGATTGGCCGCGACCGCACCCCCTTGCAGGCCGGCGACATCGCGAAACCAGGGCCCTGACCAAAGCCCGACAATTGCAAGGCCGAGGGCATGAGAGAAGAAGGCCGCTGGTATGACGGCAATGAAAATGGGCGTGCGGAACAGGGCCATCAAGGCGGCAAGCTGTTTGATCAGCGGCTCGCTGATCGGCGCCTGGCCACGCTCGGGGACGGTAAACCAGAGCAGGGCCGAAATGGCGAAACAGGCAATCGCCAAGGCCACGAACAGCATGCGCCAGGAGGTGACGGCAACAAACGCATCCACCGGCACGGTTGCCGTTACAACCCCCAGTCCGCCGAATGCCATCAGGTAACCGTTCACCAGCGCCAGCCGACCAGGATCGAACCACAGGCTGAACGCCTTGAAGCTGGCCATCAGGCAGGCGGACACACCAAGCCCGATCAGAGCGCGCCCCAGAGTGAGCGTCGCCAGGCCCTGACCGACGGCAAAAATTAGCGCACCGAGCCCCGCGATAATCAGCAACATCGCTTCCACGCGCCGGGGGCCGTAGCGATCCAGCAGAATTCCCAGGGGCAGCTGAAACAGTGCGAAGGCGAAGAAGTACGCGCTGGTCAACATGCCGAGTTCGGCCGCGCCAATGCCGAATTCGGATTCAAGATTGCTGGAAATGACCGCGTTGACCGTGCGGAAAACGTTGGACAGGAAGTGGCCCACCGCGAACGGCAGAAAAACCTGCAGAAAAAGTTTGCTGATTGGGGTTAAATTGACGCTCTTGGATGCCATGCCCGCTCTTCAAACAGGTGCCTCATGCGAGGCCAATCGGGGTGGCCGCAGAGACTGACACCTTATCTCGATTTTGGCAACGATTATCGAGGTTATTTTTTGGTCCAGGACCTCGTATACTGATGAACATTGGACGTGAACTGCCTAGACGGCAATAGCCAGGGGATCTTGAATGAATACGGTCGTGCGCCAACCGGAGTCGGACGCGACGTCTCCGCCGAAGACGATGTCCGATTACGCCTATCAGCGGCTGCGGACCGACATCATCGCAGGGCGACTGAAGCCGGGAGCAAAACTCCGGGTAGATCAGCTAAGGAGCGGCTACGAGGTCGGGGCAACGCCGCTGCGTGAGGCGCTGAGCAGGCTCAGCGCGGATGGATTCGTCCTCTCGGAAGGTCAGCGCGGGTTCCGGGTAGTGCCGATGAGCGCCGGCGATCTGGAAGACCTCACCAACGTCCGCATCCTCATCGAGACCGAGACCCTGCGCAACAGCATTGAAAACGGCGACGAAGCCTGGGAAGCACGCCTGGTCGGCGTCTACCACAGGCTCTCCAAGGTGGAAGCGCGGCAGGACGCCCCGTATGACGAATGGGAGCGGGCCAACGACGCCTTTCATTCGACGCTGCTGTCCGGCTGCACATCCAGCCTGCTGCAGCGACTGCACCGCACGCTGTACGATCAGCACAAGCGATACCGCAACATTTCATTGCTGTCACCGAACGTCCCGCGCGACGTACACCGTGAGCATCAGGCGATCTACGACGCCGCCCTGGAACGAAAGGCCGACGAGGCCTGTGCCGCCACCGAGCAGCACATCCGGCGGACCATGGAGGTCACGCTGGGCGTCATTCGCAAGGCCGAGGAAAACGGCGACGATTGATGGTTGTAATCACCCGGTTCAGGGTTCGGCCCTGACCACGTCGATCGAGCTCAGGGGCTGGACCGCGCACCCCTGCTCCGGCCAGTGCCGCTGCAGAAAGCGTTCCATGATTTCCGCATCGCCAGTGGTCCAGAACCGGCTGTCGCCGGGCCGATCAGCCGGCGACAGTTGTCCGGCGGCGGTCAGGCGGCGCTGAAGCTCACGCGCGACGGCGGCTCCGGTATCGACCAGACTGATCTCTGCCCCCACCAGGCCGGAAATACGCTCGCGCAGAAAGGGATAATGTGTGCAGCCCAGAATCAGGGTGTCGGCACCCGCATCCAGCAGGGGAGTGATATAGCGCCGCAGCAGCGCCCCGACCTCGGGGCCATCCAGATCTCCACGCTCGACCGCATCAACCAGACCCGGACAGGGCTGTGTTATCACTTCAACATCTCCGGCATGCCGGCTCAGCAGTGCCGCGAATCGGGCACTGGCAAGCGTGCCTTCAGTTGCCAGCACGCCCACCACGCCACTGCGGGTAACCGCCACCGCCGGCTTTACGGCCGGTTCCATGGCAATGATCGGCAGATCCGGCCAGGCCCCGCGCAACGCAGGCACGGCGGCCGCGGTGGCGGTATTACAGGCTACCACGACGGCCTTGGCGCCGAGGCCGACCAAAAACCGGACCAGCACTTGCGAGCGGACGAGAATTTCGGCCTGCGACCGATGACCGTAGGGCACGAAGCCGGCATCCGCGACGTATCGCAGCGCTTCGCGCGGCAACAGCGTCCGAATCTCGCGCAACACGGACAGGCCGCCCATGCCGGAATCGAACACACCGATCGGCGCAATCACATCTGAAGCACTGGAGGGTGTCGCGATCATTGGCGTCCGGGAAAATTGAACTCTGCGCATGTTTACCGGCCGCGCTTCCGGATGCAAGCCTGTAATGCGCTTCCCGGGAAACCAACACACTAGGAGCCATCGGCGCGCACTGGCGATGTCCCGGTGACTTCGCTGCTCAACCTGCTCATGCCCTGGACTTGCGCGGCGCACGTTGCGTACCGGCCAGCTCCAGATCATCCTGTTCCCAGGGCGGCACCGGGGTGAACTGTTCGACCAGAAAATCCACGAAGGCCCGCACCTTCCGCGACAGATGCCGGCCCTGCGGAAACAGCACGTAATAGGCCGACTCCTCGTGTGCAAACTCCGGCATCACCTGCACCAGCTGGCCGTCGCGAATCTGCGGCGCCACCAGCCAGGTAGACAACCGCGCCACACCCACGCCGGCGATGCACGCGGTGAACAACGCACCCGCGGTATTGGCCCGAAAGTTGCCGGCCACATGAATGACCCGGTGGGTACCATCCGGCATCTCGAACTCCCAGTCGTTGAAGCGGGAGACATTATAGAGGACCAGGCAATTGTGGTTGAGCAGATCATCCGGTGTCCTGGGCGCACCATACCGGGCGATATAGGACGGCGAGGCAACGATAATGCGGCGGTTGACCGCCAGCTTGCGGGCGACAAGCGAAGGATCATCCACCTGCTCCTGCAGCATGATGGCGCAATCCACCCCTTCTTCCACCAGATCCACGGAGCGGTCGGTCAGCTCCAGCTCCACCTTCAGCTCGGGATAGCGCTCCATGAACGTCCGGATACGGGGCAATACCTCACCGCGGGCAAATGCCGACGTGGCACTGACGCGAAGCGTGCCCGTAACCCGGTCCTGCAGGGAACTGACCGATTCTTCGGCAAGCTCGATCTCGGCCATGATGCGTGAGCAGCGCTCGTAGAAATCCCGCCCGATCTCGGTCAGGCTGATCCGCCGCGTGGTCCGGTTGAACAGCCGCGCACCGAGACGGTCCTCCAGGCGGCGGATCTGTTTGCTGATGGCTGAAGGCGTCATATCCATGGCCCGGGCGGCCGCCGAAAAGCTGCCCTCCTCGACACAACGCACAAAGATCAGCATCTCGGATGCACGATCCATGTGAAAAACCTCGCATGATTAGTGAATAAAGTTCATAGATGATATGCCACCTGCCGGGATTTTCCACGTTCGGGTGTCGAGTATCATTGCATTCATCATCGCAGGAAACGGGCCAGACTCCCTTTCCGCTGCGGTCCGAATCTCCTCCTCCTTCGTAGCCTACTACGAAGTTTCAGACGGAACCTCAACGGGTTCCGTCTTTTTTTTATCTGCAATTGCGTCAGCCCGCAATGCACATCAACTGGTCGACAGCCGCTTCAACCGGTCCGCGAAATGCTTTCTCGCCTTCGCGACCTTGGGGCCCACCACGACCCGACAGTACGGCTGTTCGGGATTGCTGACGAAGTAATCCTGATGGTAGGCCTCGGCGGGATAGAATGCCGACAGCCTGGCAAGTTCGGTGACGATAGCGTCGTCAAAGGTACCGCTGTTCTCCAGGTCCCGCATGGCCGCCTGTGCGGTTACCCTCTGCTCCTCGTCATGCCAGAAAATCACCGAACGGTACTGGCTGCCGACATCGTGCCCCTGCCGGTTGAGCTGGGTCGGGTCATGAATAGTGAAAAACACGTCCAGTAGATCCCGGTAGCCGATCACCTCCGGATCGTACGTGAGCTGTACCACTTCCGCGTGCCCGGTGGCGCCGGAGGATACCTGTTGATAAGTGGGGTTGGGCCTGGCGCCGCCCGCGTATCCGGACACAACATCCACAACGCCTTCGAGTTCCTTGTAAACTGCCTCCAGACACCAGAAGCAGCCGCCGCCGAGGGTTGCGGTCCGCAGATCATGCCGTTGACTCATAGCGCGTTCCTCGTTCGGAGTCGTGACTCGTGGGATCATCAGCTTAGCAGGCTCTTGCCGTCCAGCGCGTCATTGATCGGAGATTGCGCCTTGAGTTCAACATCGACCACGACAACCGCCGGTGCCGACCGTGCTCCGAGGTCCATCAGCCTGGGCGAGGCCTTTGCCGTCTGGCTGCGTATCGGCCTGCTGAGCTTCGGCGGACCCGCCGGCCAGATCGCGATGATGCAACGCATTCTGGTCGATGAAAAGAAATGGATCAGCGAACAGCGTTTCCTCCACGCCCTGAACTATTGCATGCTGCTGCCCGGGCCCGAGGCCACGCAGCTGGCGATCTACATCGGCTGGTTGATGCATCGCACCGTGGGCGGACTGATGGCGGGACTGCTGTTTGTGCTGCCCGGTGTTGCGGCGCTGATGGCACTGAGCCTGATCTACGCGCTGGCAGGCAGCGTGCCGATGGTCGAGGCAGTGTTCTTCGGCCTCAAGGCCGCCGTGCTTGCCATCGTCATCAATGCGGTCATCCGGCTAGGCCTGCGCGCGTTGGGCAGCGGCCCACGCTATCTGATTGCCGCAATGGCATTTATCTCGCTGTTCGCGTTCGGCGCGCCCTTTCCTCTGGTTGTGCTGACGGCCGCGGCCCTGGGTCTGCTGGGCGGCCGGTTCGGCTGGCAGGGCTTCGAAACGCCGGGCAACGACGACGCACCGGTCGACGAGCGTCACCTGGAGAGCGCACCACCCACCCATTGGCACGCCTTTCGCGTGACCGCCGTGTGGCTGCCGCTATGGCTGGTGCCTGTCGCCCTGCTCGCGTGGTCGCTAGGCGTGGACAATGTTTTCACGCAGGTGGGCCTGTTCTTCAGCAAGCTGGCGCTGGTCACTTTCGGCGGTGCCTACGCCGTGCTCAGCTACATGGCGCAACAGGCGGTGGAATATCACGCCTGGCTGACGCCGGGCGAGATGCTGGATGGCCTGGGCCTGGCGGAGACGACACCCGGGCCGCTCATTATGGTGGTGCAGTTCGTGGGCTTCCTGGCCGGCTTTCGGGCGACCGGGATTGACCCGGTACTGGGCGGAATTCTGGGCGGGCTGCTGGCCACATGGGTGACCTTTGCACCGTGCTTCCTGTGGATCTTCCTGGGCGCACCCTATGTGGAAACCCTGCGCAATCGCCCGGCCCTTAGCGGCGCACTGGCGGCGATTACCGCGGCGGTGGTCGGCGTGATCCTGAATCTGGCCATCTGGTTCGGCATCCATGTGGTGTTTACCGAGGTAGGGCGCCTGAGCTGGGGGCCTTTGAAAGTCGTCATCCCTGCTTTCAGCAGCGTTGACCCGCTGGCGCTGGGGCTGGTGCTGTTTGCGCTTGCCTGTCAGTTCCTGTTACGGCTGGGTCTGTTCACCATTCTCGCACTCTGCGCAGCCGCGGCGCTGGCCTTGTGGCTGACCGGTCTGCTGCACTGAAGCCGGCAATGTGCAATTGCGCAATGCAGTCCATCAGACGATCCGCCACTCGCCTTCGCGGCTGTCGCCGCGCACCTTGCCCTCGGCCCGCAGCTTGAGCAGATGGGCATGGACGGATCCCTCCGCCGCCCGATGCAGTACCTCGGGCACATCGGTATAGATGCGTTTGACCATGGCGGGTATGAGACGGTCACCCTGAACAACGGCATCGAGCACCATGGCCTCGCGATCCATTCGGTGGTCGATGATCCGTTGCAACAAGGCGTCCGGTTCCTCCAGCAGCCGCCCATGGGCCGGGGCTATGCCCTTGAGGCCCAGCGTTTTCAGTCGCTCCAGCGAAGTCAGGTAGGCCTGCATGTCCCCGTCGGGAGGCGATATCACCACGGTCGCCTTGTCCATCACCTGATCGCCGGCAATCAGGATCCGTTCCTCTTCAAGCAGAAAGCACAGATGGTTGGCGGCATGGCCGGGCGTATGCAGGGCTCGCAGAGAGAAATCGTCGCTCTTGATCACATCGCCGTCGTTCAGGTGCCGGTCCGGCCGAAAAGCGGTGTCGCGCACACCCTGAAGTTGCAGCGGATGGGAATAGACCGGCGCGCCGGTGAGCCGGGCCAGATGGCGACTGCCGGGAGAATGGTCGGGATGGGTATGGGTGATGAGTATCCAGCGGATGCGCCCGGCGCCGGCCGCCGCTATACGCTCGACGTGTTCAGGCACATCAGGGCCCGGATCCACCACGGCGAGCTCATCGCTACCCACCAGCCAGGTATTGGTGCCCGGACCGGTCATTACGCCCGGATTGGGGGCGGTGATCCGCCGCAGCCGCGGTGTGACTCGTACGACCTTCTCCGGGTCGAAATCACGGCGGACTTCCTGGCGCATCCAGGGGGGCATGTTCATGGCGGGTGCTCCCTTGTTCGTTGTAGTGCGTCAAGATGTTGTCGACAGGTGCGAGGTCGGTCGGGGTGGCGGGCATGACGGGCAGGCGCGACTCGCGTAGCCCCGCCCCGAAGGCCGCCCGGCCCGAAGGGTGGCCGCAGGGATGCGGCCACCGGGCGACAGCACAGGGATGTGCTGTTGTCCGGCCAGGCCTTCGGGGCGATCAGGGCGCAGCGTGGAGCGACTGACCGTCATGCCCGCCACCCCGACCGACCGGATCGAAGCCCCGGCGCCCGAAGGAGCGTTCTGCCCCCCATTGGACACATGCTGGCGCCTACTACTCCTCCGACTTCTTCCCTTCGCCACCCTCAACGGCCGTGCGGCGCAGGCGGATGTGCAACTCGCGCAGCTGATCGTCCGCAACCGGCGACGGGGCCTCGGTGAGCAGGCAGCTGGCAGTCTGGGTCTTGGGGAAGGCCATGACGTCGCGGATTGAGCTGGAGCCGGTCATCAGCATCACCAGCCGGTCCAGGCCGAAGGCCAGACCACCGTGCGGCGGGGCGCCGTGTTCGAGCGCGTCGAGCAGAAAACCGAATTTTTCGCGGGCTTCCTCTTCACCAATGCCCAGCATGCCCAGCACGGCCTGCTGCATGTCAGGGCGGTGGATACGGATCGAGCCACCGCCGACTTCGGTACCGTTGAGCACCATGTCGTAGGCGCGGGACAGCAGTTGCTCGGGGTCGCCCTGATTCAGGCCCTCAATCCCGTCCACCTGCGGGGCGGTGAACGGATGATGCAGCGAATACAGGCGGCCGTCCTTGTCGTCATACTCGAACATCGGGAAGTCGACCACCCACAACGGCCGCCAGCCCGGCTCCACCAAGCCGCGGTCGTGGCCCAGCTTGACCCGCAGAGCGCCCAGCGCCTCGTTCACCACCTTGGCCTTGTCGGCTCCGAAGAAGATCAGATCGCCGGCCTGGGCGCCGGTGCGCTCGAGAATTCCCTGTACAGTGGAATCGGGCAGGAACTTGATGATCGGCGACTGCAGTCCTTCACGGCCCTGCGCGGGGTCGTTGACCTTGATGTAGGCCAGCCCCTTGGCGCCGTAGCGGCCGACGAAACTGGTGTACCCGTCGATTTCCTTGCGGGTCAACTCGCCGCCGCCGGGGAGACGCAGGGCGGTGACGCGGCCCTTGGGGTCGGCGGCGGGGCCGGAGAAGACCTTGAACTCCACGCCGGCCATCAGATCGGCGACTTCCACCAGCTCCAGGGGGATGCGCAAATCCGGCCGGTCGATGCCGAAGCGGTCCATGCATTCGGCCCAGGTCATGCGCGGGAAGGGGTGCGGCAGTTCCTCCTGCAGCACGGTAGCGAACAACTCCCGAATCATGCCCTCCATGAGCTGCATGATCTGCTTTTCGTCCAGAAACGCGGTTTCGATGTCGACCTGAGTGAATTCCGGCTGCCGATCGGCGCGCAGGTCCTCGTCCCGGAAGCAGCGCACGACCTGATAGTAGCGGTCCATGCCCGCCATCATCAGCAGCTGCTTGAACAGCTGCGGCGACTGCGGCAGTGCGTAGAAGGCGCCGGCATGCACCCGGCTCGGCACCAGGTAGTCGCGTGCGCCCTCGGGCGTGGCACGGGTGAGCATGGGGGTTTCGATGTCCAGAAAGCCCTGGCTGTCCAGATACCGTCTCAGCGTGCTGGTGACCCTTGCGCGGGTACGCAGACGCGCCTGCATCTCCGGGCGACGCAGGTCGATGTAACGATAACGCAGGCGCACGTCCTCGCCGACGTCGTCATCGTCGAGCTGGAACGGTGGCGTTTTGGCCGTATTGAGAATTTCCAGCGACTGGCCGAAGACCTCGATCTGGCCGGTGAGCATAGTGGCGTTCTCGGTACCGGCGGGCCGGCGGCGGACCCGCCCGGTCACGCGCAGCACGTACTCACCGCGCACCCGTTCGGCCAGGGCGAAGGTCTCCGGGTTGTCCGGATCGAACACCACCTGAACCAGGCCTTCCCGGTCCCGCAGGTCAATGAAGATCACACCGCCGTGGTCCCGGCGGCGGTGTACCCAGCCGCAAAGCTCGACGGTGCCGTTCAGGTATTCTTCGGTCACCTGTCCACAGTAATGAGTGCGCATAGAGCAATCCGGTCCTTGTCCCAATGAATGGGGTTTGCATGACGGTGATTCCCGGTCCGCCGGGATTCCGGGCGCACAGGAACCTCTGAACAGAATACGTACGCGCGCAACCTGTTCAGAGGTTCCTGAATCGAGGCGGGAAATGGTACGGGGTCGCCCCCGGCGGCGCAAGGTCGGACAGGGCCTCCGGCAACGGCCCGGGGTCAGTCGCTGCCGGTCTTGGCCGCGGGCTTGCTTTCAGTGCCGGATTTGGCACTGTCGGTTTTGGCACTGTCGGAAGTACCGCTTCCGCTGCTACTCTTGTCGCCGGCAAGATTGCGCTGCCCCGAGGACTTGAAGTCGGTCTCGTACCAGCCCCCGCCCTTGAGCCGGAAACCAACCGCGGAGATTTTTCTGTTCAATGCCGGTTTCGCGCAATCGGGGCAGTCGCTCAGAGGCGCATCCGACATTTTCTGAATCGCCTCCAGCTCATGGCCGCAGACCTCACACTGATATTCATAGATCGGCATTGATAGATTCCTCGAAACAGATAATGTCTTGATCAGAGCTCTATATACGGGCAACTGGCGCCGGTAACAAGTGCAACGCGCACGGAACCGCGATGCTGGACAGGAATACGCTTAAGGAGCCACATGAGAATGCCGAATCAGCCCGAAGAAAGCAGTACTCGACGTCCAGCCATACTGATCTCCGGCTGCTCGACGGGCATCGGTCATGCCTGCGCTCACGGCATGAAGAAGCGCGGCTGGAAAGTATTTGCCGGCGTTCGCAAGGACGCCGATCTGGACCGTCTGCGCGGCGAGGGGCTGGACACCGTGCTGCTTGACGTGGACGACTCGGCGAGTATCCACGCAGCCGTGGAAACCGTGCTGGCAGCCACGGACGGTCACCTGGACGCCCTGTTCAACAACGCCGGTTTCGGTCAGCCCGGCGCCGTCGAAGACCTCCGCCGCGATACCATGCGTGCGCAGTTCGAGACCAACCTGTTCGGTGCGCTGGAACTGACCAATGGCGTTCTGCCCGCCATGCGACGCCAGGGCAGCGGCCGTATCGTATTCAACAGCTCGATACTCGGTTTCGCGGCCTTGCCCTATCGCGGTGCCTACAATGCCTCGAAGTTTGCCATGGAAGGGCTTGCCGACACCCTGCGCATGGAACTCGCGGGGTCGGGAATTCATGTCAGCCTGATTGAGCCCGGCCCGATACGCAGCCGCTTCCGCGCCAACGCCTATGCCAGGTACCGGAACAACGTCAGCACACGCGGAAGCTACCACGCAGAGCAGTATGCCGCACTGGAGAAACGGCTGACCGCACCGGAATCCAGCGGCGGATTTACACAGCCGCCCGAGGCGGTACTGAAGCGTCTGGTCCATGCCGTGGAACATCCACGACCGAGGCCCAGATACTATGTCACCCTGCCGACGTATGTATTCGGTTACTTGCGCCGCGTCCTGTCCAGCCGGGCAATGGACTGGGTATTGTTACGCTCCACCGCGTCGGAGCGCAGACTCCCGAAAGGAACCACCTGACCAGATGTCCGTCATCCGCCTGTCGACCCTGCTGCTGACCTTAGTCCTGACGACCGCGCCGGCATGGGCATACGAACCGGACTGGGGAACACTCACACTCGAATACGAGAATGATATCTTCGGCGGCGAGGACCGTTACTATACCAACGGCGCGCGCCTGACCTGGATGTCCCCTGACGACCACGTCCCCACCTGGGTAAAACGGGGCGCGGCGCTGCTGCCTTTCTTTGCCGTTCAGGGCGAGCTGACCTTGAGCTATTCCCTGGGGCAGAACATTTACACGCCGAACGACATCCGGGTGGACGATCCGCCGGAGAATGACCGGCCCTATGCCGGCTGGCTTTATCTCACCGTCGGCCTGGGTTCGGAGACCGACTATCGCGTCGACCGCCTGCAACTCAGCGTCGGAGTTGTTGGGCCGGCTTCACTGGCCGACAGGACCCAGCGGTTCGTTCATGACGCGATGGGAGCGAAAATGCCGGCCGCCTGGGACAGCCAGCTCGCCAACGAACCCGCCCTGCTGTTGAGTTACGAACGGCAGTGGCGGTCCTGGATCGGCTTTGCGGATGATGGCTGGGGCTGGGATGGTACGCCCTATACGGGGGTGGCTCTGGGCAATGTCTTCACGCAGGCGAACATTGGTTTCACGGTTCGCTTCGGTCGCTATCTACCCATGGACTGGGGGCCGCCGCGCATCACGCCGACGTTGCCGGGTTCAGGGGTGTTTCGGCCCCGCGCCGATTTCGGCTGGTATCTGTTCGCCGGCGTGGACGGCAGAGCCGTCCTGCAGAACCTGTTTCTCGACGGTAATACGTTCACCGACAGCCGCAGTGTCGATAAACGCGTATTCGTCGGCGAGCTGCAACTCGGCGGCGCCATGAATATCGGCCGGCGCACGCGCCTTACCTACACGCAAGTACTCTCCACCAGGGAGTTCCGCACCCAGCGGGGCAGCGCCACGGAATTCGGGACCGTGTCCCTGTCGATGATGTTCTGAACAGACAGCCCACGGCAGCAGGCTGAATGAGTCCGGCCTACATCTGCGACTGCTGGTAATTCTCCAGGCCTACGCGGCCAAGCAGCTCCAGCTGGGTCTCCAGGTAGTCGACGTGCTCTTCCTCTTCGGTAAGTATGTCCTCGAACAGATCGCGGCTAACGTAGTCACGCACGGATTCGGCATACTGCACGGCATCGCGCAGCTCCGGGATGGCCTTGTGCTCCAGCTTGAGGTCACACTCCAGCACTTCCCTCACATCCTCACCGATCATCAGCTTGCCGAGATCCTGCAGGTTCGGCAGCCCTTCCAGGAACAGTATCCGTTCGATGAGGTTATCGGCATGCTTCATCTCACCGATTGATTCCTCGTATTCCTTCTCGCCGAGCTTTATCAGCCCCCAGTTCTTCAACATGCGTGCATGCAGAAAATACTGGTTAATGGCGGTGAGTTCGTTGTAGAGGACTTTATTCAGAAACTCGATGATCTTGGGGTCGCCCTTCATGAAGGCCTCCGCATACCGGATGGATGTAGGGTCACGGTGTGAGCGATTGCAATCCCTTGCGCACAAGCCAACTTGGCCCGTATCAGACCATTAATTCATTATAGTGGAATCAATTCGTGAAAGCGAAGGTGTGGATCTTCAACCGATATCGGCGGCGCAATTCATGCCGCCGACCAGATCGGCTCCTCCGTCGAGGCCGGCAATTCGATATGCACCGCCCTGGCGGGAATGTCCGAGCAGGCAGTGCTCAGCACTTCCCGGGCGTGCTCGCCGCAACGGCCGCAGCCGCCGCAGACATCGAGCCGCTTGCGCAGCTCGCGCATGGAGCGGGCGCCGCCCGCCACGGCCTGGCGAATGTGTCCGTCGGTAATACCCTTGCAGAGGCAGACATACATGAATCGGATCTCCTGCAGCGATAACCCGATTCTGAATGCAAATGAGAGTGATTGTCAATTGTATCCGTAAAGTGCCGTCTATTTGCCGGCCCTGATCAGCCCACCCAATCCGACTTCTTCCAGTGCGTGATTGAGCATGCGCCGGATCTCGTGGGGATCATCCAGCGCCTGTGCCTGGTCCAGCAGCTCGCGGGCGCGTTCACGGGAGAAGCTGCGGATGACCCATTTGACCTTGAGCAGGCTGGACACACTCATGCTCAGGCCGTCCACGCCCATTCCCAGCAGCAGAATGGCGGCGGCGGGATCGCCGGCCATCGCACCGCAAACGGATACCGGCTTGCCGTGGTCGACGGCCGCCTGCACCGCATGCTCAATCGCCGCCAGCACCGCCGGGTGAAGTTCATCGTAGAGGTCGGCGACACGGGCATTGTTGCGATCCACCGCCAGCAGATACTGGGTCAGGTCATTGGTACCGATGGACAGGAAATCCACCCGCTCGGCGAGCCGGTCTGCCTGATACACCGCCGAAGGCACCTCGATCATCACACCCAGCTCCGGCATTTCAACTTTTAGACCCTCCTCCTCCAGTTCGTCTCGCGCCCGCGTCAGTAACGCCCGCGCCTCTTCCACCTCGGGCAGGCGGCTGATCATCGGCAGCATCACGCGCAGGTTGCCGCAACCGGTATTGGCCCGCAGCATGGCCCGCAACTGGGTCAGGAAAATCTCCGGGTGGTCGAGGGTCAGGCGGATACCGCGCCAGCCCAGAAAGGGGTTTTCTTCACGCACGGGAAAGTAGGGCAGCGGCTTGTCGCCGCCCACATCCAGCGTACGCAGCACCACCGGGCGCGGTATGAAAGGCTCAAGCACCTGGCGGTAGACCAGGGTCTGCTCGTCTTCGCCGGGAAACCGCTCTCGCACCATGAAGGGAAACTCGGTGCGGTGCAGACCGATCCCATCACAACCGCTGGACAACGATGAGGTGATGTCGGACATCAGGCCGGTGTTCGCGTACAGCCCCATGCGAAAGCCGCAGGGCGTCACCGCCTGCTCGTGCTTCAACGGCTGCAGCCCTTCCGACAGCTCCGCATCCTCGCGGAGCAGACGCTGGTATTCCTTGCGTACTTCGCGGCTGGGCTCCACGTGGATACGGCCAGCATAGCCGTCAACGATGACTTCCTTGCCCTCGAGCCTGCCCACCGGCAGCTCGGATACGCCCATCACCGCCGGGATATTCAGCGCCCGTGCCAGAATCGCCACATGGGAGTTGCCGGAGCCGCGGGAGGTGACCACGGCGACCAGGCGGTCGGTGGGGATTTCCGCCAGCTGCGAGGCGCTGATCTCCTCTCCGACCAGCACCGTGCCTTCCGGCACCGAGCGGGTGTCTCCGCTATCGAGCTGCAGGCGCATGAGCACGCGCTGCCCGATATCCCTGATATCCCCGCCCCGCTCGCGCAGGTAAGGGTCCTCCATCTCATCGAACACGCTGACATGCTGGGAAATACTTTCGCGCAGGGCACCACAGGCCCAGTTGCCGGCGCGAATGCGCTGCTCGGTGCCGGCAACCAGGCTTTCGCTCTCCAACATACGCAGATAGACATCGAACAGGCGGTGCTCATCTGAAGGTATGGCGTCGGCGAGCCGCGCAGCGAGATCCTTGACCTCCGCCTTCACCGCCTCCAGCGCCGCATGGAGCGCGGCTATCTCACGGTCGGGGTCGTCTATGGGCCGGTCGGGCACGGCGAACAGATCGGCCGGGGAGTACGCTACCATGGCCCGCCCCATGGCCACGCCCGGTGAACCCGGCACCCCGTTAAGGGCACGCTTGCCCAGCGGCAGGCGGCTGGGCATGCCGCCCTCGCCACCGCCGGTGGCCTCGCTGTGAGCAATGGCCCCGGACAGCTGCGCGGCCATGGTAACGATGAAGGCGACTTCTTCTTCACCAAAACGCCGCCTGGCGGACTGCTGCACCACCAGCACGCCCAGCAACCGCCGGAAATGGATGATCGGCGCCCCCAGGAAGGAATGGAAACGTTCCTCACCGGTTTCCGGAAAGTAACGGAACCGCGGATGCGCCTCGGCATTCTCCAGGTTGAGCGGTTCCTTGCGCTCTCCAACCAGACCCACAAGACCTTCGTCAAAGCGCAGCCGCACGCGGCCCACGGCATCTGCGTTCAGGCCCTTGGTGGCCATGAGCACATATTCCTGAGTGTCCTGATCGACAAGGTAGACGGAGCAGACGTCGACGTGCGTGGTCTCCGCAACGCGCTTGACGATAATGTTCAACGCATGCTCGAGCCCGCGGGCGGCATTGACTTCCTGAATGATGCTGTGAAGGGTCTGGAGTATGGCCATCCAATCTCACCCGGCCCACGTGCACGATAAACCCGGTCCGCTATCAGGCGACCGGCACTCTGTCCGCTGTCTGTCTGCCCGCCACGCCAGAGCTAGCATCCACCAACGCGGCTAAGCGGGAAGCACGAATTCAAGAGTACAGGACGGTGCGCTGGCTGTCGCCCGCAGCGGTCAACCGGGGCCGTTTCCACCACGACCGCGCGCGCGCCGGCGCATGGGCATGCCGGGGGGCTCCGGCACACCGTCCGGAAAAGCCAGTGGTGCCAGCTCCTTGAGTGCCCGGCGGTAAACCTGCCGTTTGAAGAACACAACCTCCCTGACCGGGTGCCAGTAGTCCACCCAGCACCAGTGGTCGAACTCCGGCTTGTCACCCGCGTCCAACCGCACAAACTCTTCACCGCCCACCAGGCGAAGCATGAACCAGAGCTGTTTCTGGCCGATACACAATGGCTTGTGGTGGCGGCGGATCAGGTGCCGGGGCAAGTGGTAACGCAGCCAGCGCGTGGTGGACCCCACCAGCTCGACATGCTGCGGTTCAAGCCCGACCTCCTCCGCCAGTTCGCGATACAGCGCCTCGCGCGGCGTCTCATTCTCGTCAATGCCGCCCTGCGGGAACTGCCAGGCGTCCTGGCCAATGCGCCGGGCCCAGAACACGCGGCCTTCACCATTGGTCAGGATAATGCCTACATTTGGTCTGAACCCATCCGGATCAATCACTTGGCGAGAATTCCTTTGAATATCGTGAATCCATTTTTCCACATTCACGGGATCAGCGGCAAATGCATCCAACAATGTCCTTCCGTTACAATGGCGCCCCTTTAGCAATCGACCAGTGAACACAACCATGCCACTCGCCATTTTCGATCTCGACAACACGCTGCTCGCCGGTGACAGCGACTTCCTCTGGGGGCGCTTTCTGGTGGACCACGGGTTCGTCGATGCGGCTAGCTATGATGCCGCCAACCGCCGATTCTATGAGCAGTACAATAATGGTGAGCTGGATATTAACGAGTTTCTTCGGTTTTCGCTGCAGCCGCTGACACTGCACCCGGCCGAGGTCCTGCATGGCTGGCGCCAGGCATTCGTGGACGACTGCATCCGTCCGCTGGTGCTGCCCGCGGCGCGCGAACTGGTCAACGCCCACGCCGGCCAGGGCCACACGACCGTGATCATCTCCGCCACCAACCGCTTTGTCACCGAACCCATCGCGGCACTGTTCGGCGTCGATGCCCTGCTATCCACGACACCGGAGTTTGTGGACGGCCGCTATACCGGCAGGGTGATCGATACGCCCACCTTCCGCGAGGGCAAGGTCACGGCTTTGGAAAACTGGCTGCGGGATCAGGACGGCGATCTGTCCGAACAGTGGTTCTATAGCGACTCACACAACGATCTACCGTTGCTGCAACAGGTCACGCACCCGGTGGCAGTGGACCCGGACGAGACGTTGCGGGAGGAGGCCAGGCGTGCGGGCTGGCCGATAATCAGTCTGCGCGAACCGGAATACGCCGGAGCGCCATAGAGAGCCTCTGATCTATTCGCGCGGCCGCGCTCAGTCCCGGAACAGCGGCAGGTGCGCAAGCGCAATCACGGAAGCGGTGTCCGGTGCATCGCCTTCGGTACAGATGGCGGCGGTGGCCGCCACGGTGACATTTGCCTGGTCCATGATGCGGCGCATGCCCCGCAAGGTGGAACCGGTGCTGACCACATCGTCGAGCAGCACCACGCGCCGACGCACGAGCAGGTCAAAATCCTTCACATCCAGGTACAGGGTCTGCGGCACGCCGGTGGTAATGGAGACGGTCGTGGCCTGCAGGGCATCGCCCATGTACGGCTTCCACGCCTTGCGCAGCACCACATAGGGCATGCCGGTGCGTACCGAAAGCGCATGCGCCAGGGGTATGCTCTTGGCTTCCGCGGTCACCAGGACGTCGTAATCCACGGACGCCAGCCTGGCCGCCAGACCGGTGGCGGCAACTTCCGTCAGCTCGGTATCCCCAAGGATGTTGAGCACGGCAATTCGCAGGCCGTCGTCCACGCGCAGCAGGGGCAGTTCACGGACGACGGCGCCAATGACCAGTCGGTATGTTTCGCGGGCGTCAGGCATGGCAGCTCGGGTCAGGAATCAGGGGAGGGATTGTCGCGTTTGCCGCCGATTCCCGCAAGCGCCTCGCAGCTGTCACGAGGTTGGCCAGGGCCTGCTCCACTTCCGGCCAGTCCCGTGTCTTCAACCCGCAGTCCGGATTCACCCAGAGGCGTTCCGCGGGCAGCACCTGAAGCGCCCGCTCCAGCAGACGCAGCATCTCGGCTTCGTCCGGGACGCGGGGTGAATGAATATCGTAAACGCCTGGGCCGATGGCGTTGGGGTAGCGGAACGCCGTGAAGGCTTCCAGCAGGCGCATGCCGGAGCGCGTGGCCTCGATGGTGATGACATCGGCGTCCAGCGCGGCGATCGACGCCATGATGTCGTTGAACTCCGAGTAGCACATATGGGTGTGGATCTGGGTGCTGTCACCGACCCCACTGCTGGCAATACGGAAGCTACGCACCGCCCAGTCCAGGTACGCCTGCCGGTCGACCGCACGCAGCGGCAGGCCTTCGCGAATCGCGGGTTCGTCGATCTGGATGACGGGCACGCCCGCGGCGTCCAGATCCACGACTTCGTCGCGCAGGACCAGGGCGAGCTGCAGGCAGACCTCCCGCGCAGGCAGATCATCCCGTACAAACGACCAGTGCAGCATGGTGACCGGTCCGGTGAGCATGCCTTTCATGGGCAAACGGGTAAGGCTCTGTGCATACCGTGCCCAGGTCACGGTCATGGGCGCGGTACGTTCGACATCGCCAAACAGGATCGGCGGTTTTACGCAACGACTGCCATAGCTCTGCACCCAGCCGTAGCGGGTGAAGGCATAGCCGGAGAGCTGTTCGCCGAAGTATTCGACCATGTCGTTGCGCTCCGCTTCACCGTGCACCAGCACGTCCACGCCCAGCGCCTCCTGGCGCCTGACCGCATCGGCGATCTCAGCCTCCATCAACCGCCGGTAGTCGTCGGCCGGAATGCGGCCGGCCTTGTGAGCCCGCCGCGCGCGGCGAATGGCGGCGGTCTGCGGGAAGGAGCCGATCGTGGTAACCGGAAACAGCGGCAAACCCAGCCTTGCCTGCTGTAACGGCGCCCGTTCGGCATACGCTGATTTCCGCTCTGTCATTGTCTCATCGACGCAGGCCATCCGCCGACGAACTTCGGGGTTACAGATCAGAGGCGAACCGCGCCGAGCCGCCAAAGCCTGCCGATTGGCCGCGAGCACGTCAGCCACTGTGTCGCGCCCCTGCGCCAGCGCCCGCCCAAGCACCGCCACCTCAGCAACCTTCTCGCTGGCGAAAGCCAGCCACGCACGGACATCCGGATGCAGGTCGATCTCCCGGGCCAGGCTCACCGGGCTATGCAGCAACGAGCAGGACGGCGCGAGCCAGAGCCGCTGACCCAACCGTTCCCACACCGGTTCAAGCGCGTCCAGCACCTGTTCCAGGTCGGTGCGCCAGATGTTGCGCCCACCAACCACACCCAGCGATAGCACCTTGTATGGCGGCAACCGGTCCAGCACCGCGGCAAGCTGGCCTTCGCCATGGACCAGATCCACGTGCAGTCCGTCCGTCGGCAGATTCACGGCCAGGCCCAAATTGTCGCCGAGGGCGCCGAAATAGGTGGTCAGCAGCAGTTTGACGCCTGGCACCTGCAGACGGTTGTATGCCTGCTCGTAGGCGTGCTGCGCGCGGCTGTCCAGGTCCGTGACGAGGCAGGGCTCGTCTACCTGCACCCAGTCGCAGCCGGCATCCCGCAGGCTTTCCAGCAGTTGGCCGTAGAGCGGCAACAGCCTGTCCAGCAGATCCAGGGCATGACCCTCGCCGGTGATCCGTGCCAGCAGCAGAAAGCTCACCGGCCCCAGCAGCACCGGCTTGACCGCATGCCCCAGCGTCCGGGCCTCCCGCAGTTGCCCCAGCAGCGCCTCCGGATGCAGATGGAAGGTCTGATCCGGCGCCAGCTCGGGGACGATGTAGTGGTAATTGGTATCGAACCATTTCAGCATCGCGCAGGGCGCGACGTCGGGCCGCCCGGGCGCCCGCCCCCGCGCCATGTGAAAGGCCGTGTCCAGATCCACCTCGCGACCGAAGCGTGGCGGCACCACGCCCAGCATCAATGCCGTATCCAACACACCGTCATACCAGGCAAAATCCCCCACCGGCACGCGTTCCAGGCCCGCCTCGGCCTGAATGCGCCAGTGCTCCGCGCGTAATTCCTCGCCGCGGCGCTCCAGCGCATCCCGGTTGATTTCATCCCGCCAGTAAGCCTCGACCGCCTGCTTCAGCTCGCGGTCAGCACCTATCCTTGGAAAACCGAGGTTATGTGTCGTCGCCATCACTGCGCCTCCCCTATGCATGGATTGATGCAACGATTGTGGGCAGCGCTTTAACGTGAAACAATCTCGCTGTCCTCAGTCTTTATATGAATTTCATTCATGTTTCTGGAACTCCGCCACCTTCGCAGCCTTCAGGCCATTCGCAGCCAGGGCAATCTGGCCAGGGCCGCGGACGGACTGCACCTGACCCAGTCGGCCCTGTCGCACCAGATTCGCGGGCTGGAGCACTATTTCGGCGCCGAACTTTTTTTCCGCAAGACCCGCCCGCTACGCTGGACGCCGGCCGGCGAGCAATTGCTGCAATTGGCGGACAGCATCCTGCCGCAGGTGACAGCGGCGGAACGCGCGCTCAAGGGCGCCGGCGACGGCCGGCAGGGCCGTTTGCACATTGCCGTCGAGTGCCATAGCTGTTTCGACTGGTTGATGCCGACCATGGACCGCTACCGGATCGACTGGCCGGCGGTGGAGCTGGACGTGTCCATGGGCTTCAGCTTTCATCCGCTGCCGGCGTTGTACCGCGGCGAGGTGGATCTGGTGATCACCTCCGATCCAGAGGATCTCGGCGGCCTCGATTACGTGCCGCTGTTCCGTTACGAAATGCTGCTGGCGGTGGCCGGGCACCACCGCCTGGCCGAGCAGGCCGTGGTGGACCCCGCCGATCTGGCGTCGGAAACCCTGATTACCTACCCGGTCTGCCGCAACCGGCTGGATATCTACCATCGTTTTCTCGACCCGGCCGGCGTGCAGCCGGCCGCCGAGCGCACCGCCGAACTTACGGTCATGCTGATTCAGCTGATAGCGAACGGCCGCGGCGTCTCCGCCCTGCCCAACTGGGCCTTGCGGGAATACCTCGATCAGGCCGGTCTGCGCGCCCTGCGGCTGGGGCGTGACGGGCTTTGGAGCACGCTGTATGCGGCCGTGCGCAGCGACGATCTGAACAAGGAATACATGGATGGTTTCATCCGTCTGGCCAGGGAACGCACCGCGCAGAGCCTGAAGGGAATTATTGCGCTGTAACGCTTGCTTTTTGGGAAGAATCCACTATATCTTGTAGTCGTCTTCACATGGCGCCCCACATAAAGTGGCTGCGCCGGAGGGGAACACCGGTGAGAATCCGGGGCTGTCGCGCAACGGTGTGATGGAGGATGGCCGCAAGGCCGCCAACCGTCGAGCCCGAATACCTCCGAAGACCAGTACCCGGAACCTTCGCGTCAAAGGTGCCTTGGTAAGAATCGCCCCCGTGCCGGCGGCGTGTTCCTGCCCTGCTCATCCTGATCCCGCGATGGCTCCTCCGAAACGGACAACTGGAGGCAACCATGTCAGCAAGCAGCGCCCGGGCCCAGCGGCCCGCTCCCATACCCTCGCAACAACCGGCGGACCGCCTGCAGGTCATTCGTCGCAGCGGTGAGCTTACCGCCTTCGATGCCGACAAGATCCGCATTGCCATGAAGAAGGCATTTCTGGCAACCGAGGGCGACAATGCGGCCGAATCCGCGCGTATTCATGATTCCGTGGAGCAGCTCACCCATCAGGTGGTAGCCGGCCTTACCCGGCAGCCCGACGCCACCATCATTCACATCGAGGACATCCAGGACCAGGTGGAACTGGCCCTGATGCGCACCGGCGAGCACAAGGTGGCCCGTGCCTATGTGCTGTATCGGGAAGAGCACGCCCGGCGTCGCCAGCAGGAACAGCCCGCCGCCGAACCGACCGCGGCCGGACTGTCCATGACGTGCGCCGACGGCTCCCGCGCCCCACTGGACGAGCAGGCTCTGCGTACCCGCCTGCGGGAGGCCTGCGCCGGCCTGGCCGATACCGACCCGGAGCGGATTCTCACCGAAACCCGTCGCAATCTTTACGACGGCGTGACCGAGGCCGAGGTCTCCCGCGCACTGGTCATGTGCGCTCGCAGCCTGATTGAACGGGAACCCGCCTATGGCATTGCCACCGCCCGGCTACTGCTCGACCAGTTGCGGACCGAGGCGCTCTCGTTCGTGGCCGGCACGACGGATGCCGCCTCCGCCGCCGACATGCAGGACCGCTACGCCCCTTACTTTTGCGCCTGTATCCGCCGCGGCGTCGAACTGGAACTGCTGGACGAAAGGCTGCTCGGCTTCGACCTCGAGCGTCTTGGTGAGGCCCTGCAACCCGAACGCGATCTGCAGTTCAATTACCTCGGTCTGCAGACTCTGTACGACCGCTACCTGCAGCACTGGGACGATATCCGCTTCGAGTTGCCCCAGGCCTTCTTCATGCGGGTGGCCATGGGCCTGGCCCTGAACGAGGTGGACCGCGAAGACAAGGCGGTGGAATTCTACCGCCTGCTGTCCAGCTTCGACTTCATGAGTTCCACACCCACCCTGTTCAACAGCGGCACCCGACGGCCGCAGCTTTCCAGCTGTTATCTCACCACCGTGCCCGATGATCTCTCCGGTATCTACGGCGCCATCCGCGATAACGCCCTGCTGTCCAAGTTCGCCGGTGGTCTGGGCAATGACTGGACCAGGGTCCGCGCCCTGGGCGCCCGCATCAAGGGTACCAACGGCAAGTCACAGGGCGTGGTGCCGTTCCTCAAGGTTGCCAACGACACCGCCGTGGCCGTCAATCAGGGCGGCAAACGCAAGGGCGCGGTCTGCGCCTACCTCGAGACCTGGCACCTGGATGTGGAGGAATTCCTCGACCTGCGCAAGAACACGGGCGATGACCGCCGCCGCACCCACGACATGAACACCGCCCACTGGGTCCCGGATCTGTTCATGCAACGGGTGGACGCCGATGCCGACTGGACCCTGTTCTCTCCGGATGACGCCGGCCACCTGCACGAACTCTATGGCCGGGATTTCCGTACCGCCTACGAGGAATTGGAGGAACGCGCCCGCCGCGGCGAGCTCCCCAACCATCGAACCGTGTCCGCAAAGCAGCTTTGGCGCCGGATGCTGACCATGCTGTTCGAGACCGGTCACCCCTGGATCACCTTCAAGGACCCGGCAAACCTGCGCTCGCCGCAGCGCCACGCCGGCGTGGTGCACTGCTCCAATCTGTGTACCGAAATCACGCTGAACACCTCGGATGACGAAATCGCCGTCTGCAACCTGGGCTCGGTCAATTTGGCCGCGCACGTCGGCACGGACGGGCTGGACCGGGAACGCTTGCGCAACACCGTGCGGACCGCTGTGCGCATGCTGGACAACGTCATCGACATCAACTGGTACAGCGTGCCGCAAGCCCGACGTTCCAACCTCCGCCACCGGCCGGTGGGGCTGGGCGTCATGGGCTTCCAGGACGCGCTATACAGGCTCGGCCTGCCCTATGCAAGCGAACAGGCCGTGGACCTTGCCGACGAAAGCATGGAACTCGTGAGCTTCCACGCCATCGATGCCTCCGCGGACCTGGCCCGCGAGCGCGGCAGCTACCAGAGCTTCCAGGGCTCGCTGTGGAGCCAGGGCATACTGCCGGTGGACTCCATCCCCTTCGTTGCCGAAGCCCGGGACGGCGACTGCACCATGGACGGCTCCGGACGGCTGGACTGGAGCGATGTGCGGGACAAGGTCCGCGGCGGCATGCGCAATTCCAACGTCATGGCGATCGCACCGACAGCCACCATCGCCAATATCGTCGGCGTATCCCAGAGCATCGAACCCACCTACCAGAACCTGTACGTGAAATCGAACCTGTCCGGGGAGTTCACCGTGGTCAACCCCTACCTGGTGGATGCGCTCAGGCAGCGGGGCCTGTGGGATGCGGTGATGGTGAACGACCTCAAGTATTTCGACGGCAGTGTGCAGTCCATCGAGCGGGTCCCGGAGGACCTCAAACGCCTGTTCGCCACCGCCTTCGAGTTCGACCCTGCCTGGCTGATACAGGCCGGCGCACGCCGTCAGAAATGGCTGGATCAGTCCCAGTCCCTGAACCTCTACCTGGCCGAGCCCTCGGGTCCGAAGCTCGACGCGCTCTATCGCGAAGCCTGGCGGGCCGGCCTCAAGACTACCTACTACCTGCGCTCCATGGGGGCCACCCATGTGGAAAAGAGCACGGTCACGGACGGCGCCCTGAACCGGGTAGCCGCCTGCGCGATCGATGACCCGGGCTGCGAGGCGTGCCAGTAACCCCGGACATACATTGCCTGCGCAGGGTGGATGGAGCGCAACGCTACCCACCCTGTGCGAGATCACTACGAATCAAGGAGATCAACCATGCAAAACCAGAACGCCTACGCCGGTGCCACCGGCCTCGAGTCCATCGAACTCGGCGCCCAGCGCATCCGCGTCGACGACAAGCAAATCATCAACTGCCGGGCGGACCTGAACCAGCTCGTGCCGTTCAAATACCAATGGGCCTGGGACAAATACCTGGAGGGCTCGGCCAATCACTGGATGCCACAGGAAGTCTCCATGGGCCGCGATATCGAGCTGTGGAAATCAGCGAACGGGCTGACCGAGGACGAACGCACCATCGTCAAGCGCAGCCTGGGATTCTTCTCCACCGCGGACTCCCTGGTGGCCAACAACCTGGTGCTGGCGTTATACCGGCACATCACCAACCCGGAATGCCGTCAGTACCTGCTACGCCAGGCCTTCGAGGAGGCAGTGCACACACATGCCTACCAGTATGTGATTGAATCGCTGGGCATGGACGAGGCCGAAGTATTCAACATGTACCGCGAGGTACCCGCAGTGGCGATGAAGGCCGAGTGGGCCTTGCCCTATACCCGCAGCCTGGGGGATCCACATTTCACCACCGGCACCCCGGAGGCCGATCAGCGCCTGCTGCGTGATCTGATCGCCTTCTACGTGGTGTTCGAGGGCATTTTCTTCTATACCGGTTTCGCGCAGGTACTGGCGCTCGGTCGGCGCAACAAGATGACTGGCACCGCCGAACAGTTCCAGTACATCCTCCGGGACGAGTCCATGCACATGAACTTCGGCATCGATCTGATCAACCAGATCAAACAGGAAAACCCCCACCTGTGGACGCCGGAATTTCAGCGCGAGGTACGCGAAATCGTGCTCCAGGGCATGGAACTGGAAGCGGATTATGCCCGCGATACCATGCCGAGAGGCGTACTCGGCATGAATGCGGTGATGATGGAGGAGTATCTCCACTTCATCACCAACCGCCGGCTCGTCCAGATCGGCCTGGCAGAGGCCTTTCCGGGCGCGGAGAACCCGTTGCCCTGGATGAGCGAGATCATGGATCTGAAAAAGGAAAAGAATTTCTTCGAAACGCGGGTAACCGAATACCGCACCGGCGGGGCGCTAAGCTGGGACTAATGTGCTATTTCTGTGGAAGAAGCACGCACATCGGCCCACGGGACGCACCATGACGACCAGGCACCCGGACCCATCCACGTTCGACCACGGCTTCCGTGAGCAGTACCTGGATTACACCCGGCTTACCCGGCAGATGCAGGCCTGGGCGGACGCCTACCCCGATATCGTCCGGCTCCAGAGTCTCGGACAGACGCCGGAACACCGGGAGCTCTGGCTGCTGACCGTCGGGCCGGAGCCGGAGCGGGTACGGCCCGCGGTCTGGGTGGACGGCAATATGCACGCCGTGGAACTGGCGGGGTCCAGCGTCGCCCTGGCTATTGCCGAGGCCGCTATCCGCCTGCACTTGAACACCGGCCTCGAGGATCTCGGCATAGCGGATGCCGTTCTGCCCGAACTGCAGGAGGTGCTATTCCACATCCTGCCGCGAATATCGCCGGACGGCGCCGAGCGGGTGCTCCGTCAGGGCGGTATGGTGCGCTCGGTACCGCGCCCCATGCCCGGGGAGAAATCGGCGCCGTACTGGGAGCCGGAGGACCTGGATGGCGACGGCCGCTGCCGTTTCCTGCGCATCGCCGACCCCGGCGGTGATTTCGTTCAATCCGAACGCCATCCGGGGCTGATGCTGCCGCGGCGGCCGGATGACCCGCCGCCCTGGTACCGCCTCTACCCCGAAGGGCGCATTGCCAACTGGGACGGACTGACCATACCCGACCCGGACTTCCTCGCCGGCACCACCGACCTGAACCGGAACTTCCCGCACGACTGGCAGCCGGAGCCCGAACAGACCGGTGCCGGCCCCTACCCCGGCAGTGAGCCGGAATCGATTGCCGTCGTCCGCTTTGCGGTGGACCACCCCAATCTCTACGCGTGGCTTAACCTGCACACCTTCGGCGGCGTGTTTATCCGGCCCCTGGGTAACAAACCCGATACCGACATGAACCCGGCGGATCTGGCCGTCTACCGGCAACTGGCCGAGTGGGGCCGACAGCACACCGGCTATCCCACGGTCAGCGGCTTTGAAGAGTTCACCTACGACCCGGGCAAACCCCTGCATGGTGATTTATCGGATTTTGCCTACCACCAACGAGGCTGCCTGTCTCTGGTATGCGAACTCTGGGACCTGTTCGCCCGCCTGAGCATGCCCGAGCAGCATCGTTTCGTGGATAACTACACGGCCCACGGCCGGGAGGAAGTCGAACGGCTCGCGGAGTGGGACGCCGAGCACAACAAGGGCCGGGTGTTCCAGGGCTGGCGGCAAATCGAGCACCCTCAACTGGGCACGGTGGAAGTGGGCGGGCATGACCCACTGATCGGGGTCTGGAACCCGCCCCCGGAGGCTCTCGCGGACGTCTGTGCCGGCCTCACCCGTTATTGGCTGCAGGTGGCGCGGCTGCTGCCGCGGATCGTACTCGAGGAAGTGCTGGTGACCAGACTGGCCGAAGGCCTTGTCGAGGTGCGCGCCACCGCCGCGAATTACGGCTATCTCGGCACACGCGGCCTGCCATCGGCGCACCACCTGCCCTGGAACACGCCCCTATACGCCGACCTGGAAACACGTGACTGCCGGCTTGCCCATCCGGAGAGATCCCATCAGCAGCTGGGGCACCTGGATGGCTGGGGCCGGGGCATGGGCAATGGCGCCGATCTACCCTGGTACCAAAGCTCCCCCGGCAACGGCCATCGGCGCACGGTGCGTTGGCTGGTACACGGTGAGGGCACGGTGACACTGCGTGTCGGCAATGCCCGGGTGGGCTGGATCGAACGCACGGTCAACGCTTGCTAGGGAGCCTCTGATTTATTCCCATGGAGCTCTGGCGTCTCTCTAGGCCGGCAATCCCGTTCCCCAGGCTTCCTGATACCAGGCGCGGAAGTCTTCCATTGTAAAATGATGGTTCTGGGTGCCGTGGCGGGCGATCTTGATGCTGCCCATCAGGGAAGCGATACGCCCGGTGGTCTTCCAGTCCAGGCCATGCAGCAGGCCGTGCAGCAGGCCGGCCCGATAGGCATCGCCGCAGCCGGTGGGATCCACCACCGCGCTGGGCGTCACCGCCGGGATGTCCAGCCGATGGCCGCCTGCATAGATTACCGAGCCCTTGCTGCCTCGCGTTACCACCAGCGCCTTGACGCGCTTGGCAAGCTCCCCCACGCCCAGGCCGGTTCGCTCTTCCAGCATGCGGGATTCGTAGTCGTTGACCGCCACCCAGGTTGCCTGGTCGATAAAGGCCAGCAGTTCCTCGCCATTGAACATGGGCAGGCCCTGACCGGGATCGAAGATGAACGGTATATCCGCCGCGGCGAACTGCCGCGCATGGGCAAGCATGCCGTCACGGCCGTTGGGGGCAACGATGCCGACCCGACCACCGGCATCCAGCGGCACACTCACCTGGTGGGCCTCGTTCATGGCGCCGGGATGGAAGGCGGTGATCTGGTTGTCGTCCAGGTCGGTGGTGATGTAGGCCTGGGCCGTGTAGTGCTCGCCCATGACGCGGACATGGTCCTGGGCGATCCCCCACTTATCCATCCACTGCGCATAGGCCCCGAAGTCCGTGCCAACGGTGGCGAGCGGGTAGCCCTGATCGCCAAGCAGGCGCAGATTGTAGGCAATATTTCCTGCGCAACCGCCGAATTCCTTGCGTAGTTCTTCCACCAGGAAGGATACGTTGAGAATATGAACCTGCTCCGGCAGAACATGGTTCCTGAAACGGTCCTTGAACACCATGATGGTGTCGTAGGCGAGGGAGCCGCTGATCAGTGCCGATGCCGTCATCTACTCTTCCTGCTCCTCTGCGATCATCTGCTCGTAATCGTCGGCGCTCATGAGGCGTTCCGTTTCATCCTCATCGGCGGGGCGGATCTTCATGATCCAGCCGTCTCCATAGGGATCGGTATTGACCAGCTCCGGCTCATCGGTCAGGCGGCCATTGCTGTCGATAATGACACCCGCCACCGGCGCGTAGAGGTCGGAAGCCGCCTTCACCGACTCCACCACGGCGCAAGCCTGCCCAGCTTCGACTTCCGCATCGATCTCCGGTGTTTCAACGAACACCAGATCACCCAGCGCCTCCTGCGCGTGACCGGTAATGCCGACCGTGACGGTTCCGTCGTCTTCCTGCCTCACCCACTCGTGGGTAGGCGCATACCTCAGTTCACTCGGGACATCACTCATTGGTCTGTCTACCTTCAGCTCTGACGGCCCGGACAACGCGGCCATTACTCATCAACGAAATAGTGTGGTGAATCACACTAGAACCCTGCCCTGCCTCACGAAAGGCGGCTTGACCACCCTCACCGGCAGAACCCTGCCCCGTACCTCCACGCTCCCGGTGTCTCCCGGGTTTGCCGGCAGGCGCGCCAGGGCAATGGATTTGCCCAGCATCGGGGAAAACCCGCCACTGGTAACACCACCCATCCGACCATCGGACAAGCGAACCTCCTGTCCGGGCCTGAGCACGCCTCTGCCGTCCAGGACCAGGCCGCGAAGCACCTGGCCGGGCCCTGCCGCACGCTCGCCCTCCAGTGCCGCGCGGCCGATGAAGGCCCGATCCCCGGCTTCCCAGGCAACGCTCCAGCCAAGGCCCGACGCCAGAGGCGAGGTCGTCTGATCCATATCCTGACCGTACAGGCAGAGCCCGGCTTCCAGGCGCAGACTGTCCCGCGCGCCCAGGCCACAGGGGCGCACACCTACGTTCACCAGATGCTCCCAGAAATCCACGCTCTGGCGAGAGGGGAGGATGATCTCGAAACCATCTTCCCCAGTGTAGCCGGTGCGCGCAATCAGCCAATCACCGTGCTCGATGGCACCGAACGGTGTCAACTCATCCATCTGCCGCGCCACCGCGGCATCCACCTGACTACCCAGCAACACCCTGGCCTGCGGCCCCTGTACGGCAAGCATGGCCATGTCCCGGCGTTCCCGGATACGCAGATCGAGGTCGTCCGCGTGGGTGCGCATCCAGTTCAGATCGGCCTCGCGGGTTGCGGCGTTGACCACGCAACGATAGCGGGCCTCGGACAGGTAATAGACGATCAGGTCATCGCGTATGCCGCCCTGATCGTTGAGCATGCAGGTATACAGGGCCATCCCTGAATGGGTGAGGCGGGAAATGTCATTGGCAAACAGCCGGCGCAGGTAGTCCCGCGCATCCGGGCCACTGATATCAACCACGGCCATGTGGGAGACATCAAAAAGACCGCTCGCGCTCCTGACTTGCCGATGTTCCTCGAGCTGGGAGCCATAGTGCAACGGCATTTCCCAACCGGCGAAGTCCACCATTTTTGCGCCCGCGGACCGATGCCATTCGTTCAGCGGCGTGCGTTGCAGCATGATGCCGAATCCTTCAAGCCTGTGGCTGCTGGCCCCTGGAGTGTAGCGCGACTCGCCGGACCCGACTGATCCGGACCACCGAATTCTCCAACGGATGCATTATGCCGGCAATGATAACGGCGCGGAAGGTCAGACACCATACTGACATGGTGACGAATAATACACGCCGCGGAGGGGCTTCGAGGCCATGATCATCACCCGGTCCGATGCATCGTCGACTTTGCGCCAGGCGCTCAGGGAGGCCTACCGGATGAACGAGGCCCGCGCGGTCAGCCTGTTGGCCACGCTGGCCGAGACGGACGACCCACGGGGCGCCCGCATCGCCGGGCACGCCGCGGCGCTGGTACGGGGGGTGCGCAAACGTCGCCTGTCCCACGGCGGGGTCGACGCCTTGCTGCACGAGTACGACCTCTCCAGCAGGGAGGGTGTGGTGCTCATGTGCCTGGCCGAGGCCCTGATCAGGATCCCCGACGCCGAAACCGCGGACCGGCTGATCAGGGACAAGCTTGCCGGCGGCGACTGGCAGGCGCATCTGGGCCACAGCGAGTCCCTGTTCGTCAACGCGTCCACCTGGGGCCTGCTGCTGACCGGTCGGATTGTAAACCTGGACACGAACAGCGGCCGCTCTCCGGGCGGCACCCTGCGGCGCATGATCCAGCGCGGCGGCGAACCCATGATCCGCCAGGCGCTGCGGCAGGCCATGCGCATCCTCGGCCGGCAGTTCGTCATCGGCCGCGACATCGACGAGGCCCTGAACCGGGCCGGCGACGACCGCCGCCAGGGTTACACCCACTCCTTCGACATGCTCGGCGAGGCCGCCCGCACCATGGACGATGCGGATCGCTATTTCGCCGCCTATCGCAACGCGATCCGCGCCATCGGCCGCGACTCCGGCAACCGCGACAGGGCCGAATCCGCCGCCATCTCGGTAAAACTCTCGGCCCTGCATCCACGATACGAGTTCAGCCAGCGCGAGCGCATGCTGCCGATGCTGACCAAACGTCTGACCGAGCTCGCAAGCGAGGCCCGCGCCGCCGGTACAAGCTTGTGTGTGGATGCCGAGGAAGCAGCCCGTCTGGACATTTCCCTGGACGTCATCGACGCCGTCTCCGCGGCCGAAGCGCTGCGCGGCTGGAACGGCCTGGGCCTGGCCATACAGGCCTACCAGAAGCGCTGCATCCACCTGATCGACTGGCTGGCCGACATGGCCCGCCGGCATGATCGGGTGCTCATGGTGCGGCTGGTGAAAGGCGCCTACTGGGACAGCGAAATCAAGGATTGCCAGATCGCCGGTCTGCCGGGCTACCCGGTATTCACTCGCAAGGCGAACACCGACGTCTCCTATCTGGCCTGCGCGCGCCGCCTGCTGGAGGCAGCGGACTGCATTTACCCGCAGTTCGCAACCCACAATGCGCACACGGTCGCCTGGGTGATGGAAATGGCGGGCAGCGCCGCGTACGAGTTCCAGCGCCTGCACGGCATGGGCGAAGCCCTGTATGCGCAGATCGTCAGACCCGACGGCGACGGCGTCCGTTGCCGCATCTATGCCCCGGTAGGCAGCCACGAAGCACTGCTACCCTACCTGGTGCGTCGACTGCTGGAGAATGGCGCCAATACCTCGTTCGTCAATCGCATCCAGGACGAGCGCCTACCGGTCGAAGAGATGGTGGCGGACCCGGTCGTTCAGGTACGCGCGCTAAAGCAGATCCCGCATCCGCGGATTCCGCAACCGGCAGACTTATTCGGCGGCGAGCGCCGTAATTCCCGCGGCGTCGATCTCACCGACCCGCTTGCCCTGGAACTCCTCGGCGAGGCCATGGATGACGCCGCCGCACGCGGCTGGAGCGCGGCACCACTGCTGAATGGCGTGCCGCAGGCGGGCGTGCCGCACGCGGCCCTGGACCCTGCCGACAACCGTCGCAAGGTGGGAGAGGTTGTATGGGCGACCACCGGGGACGTGGATCAGGCACTGACGCTGGCCGAGAAGGCCGCTCATGGCTGGGACGCCGCCCCTGTCGAGCAGCGTGCCGCGTCCCTGGAGCGTATGGCCGATCTCATGGAAACGCATATGGCCGAGCTCATGGCCCTGTGCGTGCGCGAAGCGGGCAAGGGCATTGCCGATTCGGTGGCCGAAGTGCGGGAGGCCGTGGATTTCTGCCGCTACTACGCCGGCAGGGCGCGCGCCGATTTCGCCGCGCCGCAATCCTTGCCCGGCCCCACCGGTGAACGCAACGAGATCGGCCTGCACGGGCGCGGCGTGTTCGTCTGCATCAGCCCGTGGAACTTCCCGCTGGCGATTTTCTGCGGTCAGGTCACCGCAGCGCTGGCCGCCGGCAACGCGGTACTGGCCAAGCCGGCCGAGCAAACGCCGTTGATCGCGTTCCGCGCGGTGCAACTGCTGCACGAGGCCGGCATTCCCACCGATGTCCTGCAATTGCTCCCGGGCGACGGTCGCGTGGGCGCGCAACTGGTCTGCGATGAACGCGTCGACGGTGTCGCCTTTACCGGCTCGGTGAGCACCACCAGACAGATCACCCAGGCCATGGCCCGACGTCAGGGCGCGATCATCCCGCTGATCGCTGAAACCGGCGGCCAGAACGCCATGATCGCGGACTCCACCGCGCTGCCGGAACAGCTCGTGGTGGACGCTATCGCGTCCGCGTTCCAGAGCGCTGGCCAGCGCTGCTCCGCGCTGCGGGTGCTGTATTTGCAGGAAGATGCGGCCGATCATGTTCTACGAATGCTGGCCGGCGCCATGGACGAACTGGTGGTGGGCGATCCAGCCTGGCTGTCCACCGATGTGGGGCCGGTCATCGACGCGGACGCCAGACGCATGCTGATCAGCCATATCGACACCATGCGCGCTCGGGCAATACGCGTCATCGCGGAATCGAAACCGGGGCCGAATACCGCCTTCGGCACCTTTGTGGCACCCATCGCCGTGGAGATCGGCGGCATCGAGGAACTGGAGCAGGAAGTGTTCGGGCCGGTACTGCACGTGGTGCGCTACAAGGCCGGGGATCTGGAGCAGGTGCTGGATGCCATAAACGCCACCGGCTACGGTCTGACGCTCGGCGTGCATAGCCGTATCGACGCGGTGGCCGAGCACATTACGCGGCGTGCGCGGGTCGGCAACTGCTACGTGAATCGCAACCAGATCGGCGCCGTGGTGGGTGTACAGCCCTTCGGCGGCGAAGGCCTCTCCGGCACCGGCCCCAAGGCCGGAGGCCCACGCTACCTGCACCGCTTCGCGACCGAACGGGTGGTCACGGTGAACACAACCGCGGCGGGAGGCAATGCATCACTGTTTGCAATGGGCGAGGACGGGCAAACCGAATGAATCCCGCTTAGGGAGACACTGATTTATTCCCATGGAGCTCTGGCTTTGCAGCGTGCCCGGTGGCGGCGTTGCGTCTCTTGCCAAGGGCGACGGCCATTGCCTGCGAACGCCGCCTTGCCAGCGCGCTCGGATGGCTCCGCAGAGCACCATGGGAATAGATCAGTGTCTCCCTAGGGCTTCGCCAGCCCAGGCAGATCCCCCCGCACGCCAACCGCATATTCCATGAACCGCCGCTTTACCGAAGGCAGGCGATCGGTGAGGTGGAAACCGATGTTGCGTACGGTGTGGCGTAGCGGGTCGCTATTGCTGAACAGCCAATTGAAACCGTCCATGGCCTGCTGCATGACCAGATTGTCGCCCCGGCGCCAGCGTTCATAACGGCGCAGGGCCGGCAGGCTGCCCAGATCCCGGCCGCGGGCCGCGGCACCGATCAGCACCTCGGCCAGGGCCGCGGCATCCAGCAGGCCCAGATTCACGCCCTGGCCGGCCAGCGGGTGGATCACATGCGCGGCGTCCCCGACCAGCGCAACGCGGCCGGCGATATAACGGTCCGCATGCAGGGACTGCAGGGCAAAGGCGCGCCGGGCACCCACTTCGAGCACCGGGCCGAGCACATGCTCCGAGGCCTCGCCCAAGGCCTCGCGGAATGCGGCGTCCTCCAGCCCCAGCAGGGATTCCGCCTCGGCGTCCGGCACCGACCAGACGATGGAACAGCGCCCGTCGTCCAGCGGCAGCAGAGCCAACGGCCCGCCCGGCAGGAATCGCTGTCGGGCAACGCCGCCATGCTGTTGTTCCATGCGCACCGCCGCCACCACGCCCTGCTGACCATAGGCGCGGCGGCGCACGCTGATACCGGCCTGTTCACGAATTGCGGAATCGGCACCATCGGCACCGACCAGCAGCCGGCTGCGCAGGCGGCGGCCGTCATCCAGCCGCAGACGTACGAACTCGGCAGGCGTCAGATCCACCGCCTGGATGCTGCCGGGACAGAACAGGGTGACCTGCCTGCAGCGGCTGCGCACGTGGTCGTACAGGGTTCGCTGCAGCAAGCCGTTCTCGACGATATGGCCGAGCCACGGCTCACCGATATCGGCTGCGTTGAAGCGCACCAGGCCGCCGCCCGCGTCCCAGGCGTGAATGGCGTCGAAGGGGCTGACACGGCTGTGCTCCAGCGTGTCCCAGACACCCAGCCGCATCAGCAGGCGACGGGACGCGCCGGTGATGGAGGAAACGCGCAGGTCAGTCTGTTCCGGGTTCCACGCAGGTGGCTCGCGGGCCTCCACCACCGCCACCTTCAGGCCATGGCCGTCCAGGGCGGCGGCCAGCGCCAGACCAACCACTCCGCCTCCGTTGATCACGACATCGAGCAGGCGGTCAGCCATTGGCAGCACTCCGGTTATCCGCGGCACGTTGTTCCGGTATCGACTGCAAGGGCAGGCCCCGGGCCAACCGCGACGGCCGCACGCCGCGGCCCATGGCCTGGCGCATCAGCCAGCGACGGCTGGCGGGAAACAGCTCCATGGCCACCAGCCCCAGGTTACGGCCCAGGCGTACACCGGGCAGCCGATTGGAAAACAGCCGCACCAGGCTATCGGTAAAGGTCACGACCCGGCGATCATCGGGAGCACGGGCGGCCAGATAGCGCTTCAGCACCTGGTCGGCTCCGGGGTCGCCGCCGGTCGCCGTGGCGTCATGCACCTGCTCCGCCAGCTCGGCCACGTCCCGCAGGGCCAGGTTGAAGCCCTGGCCGGCAACCGGATGCAGCGTATTCGCCGCATTGCCGACCATCACCGTGCGCCCCTGACGGCGCTGGCGGCTGCGCACCAGAGACAGAGGCCAGGCCGCTCGCCGACCGACCCGCAACAGGCGGCCCAGCCGGAAACCGAAAGCCTGCTGAAGTTCGGCCAGAAAGGCGTCGTCCGGCAGCGCCAGCAGGTGCTCGGCGGTATCGCTGCGAACCGTCCAGACCAGAGAACAGTGCCCTCCGGGCAGCGGCAGCATGGCCAGCGGCCCGGTACGGGTGAAGCGTTCAAATGCCCGCCCGTCCGACGGCAACGAGGTCGTTACCGTGGCGGTGATGCCGGTCTGGCCGTAGTCGGTCTCGCGGGCGGCGACCCCCAACTGCGCGCGCAGCGCCGAACGGCTGCCGTCCGCCGCCGCGGCCAGCCGTGCCCGTAGCGTCATGCCCTCGCCGTCGGCACGAACCCGCAGGCTGACATGGTCGCCATGATCCTCCAGGCGTTCCACTTCCGCGGGTCGATAGATGGTGAGGTTGGACTGGTCGGCAATGCGCTCGCCAAGCACCCGGCCAAGCACCCGATTGGGCACCACATAACCAAGCGCCTCCAGCCCTTCGTCCGCAGCCTTCATACGGGTCATGCCGAAACCGCCCTGGTCGGAAACGTGAATCTCGCGAATCGCGGCAGACGCACCCTCGACCGCCTCCCAGCAGCCCAGCGCCTGGAAAATGCGCCGCGTACTCGGCGACAGCGCGGTGCTGCGCTCGTCGTAGTCCGGATCGGTGGCAATACTTGGCGCGACCGCCTCCACCAGTGCCATGCGCAGACGTGAACCGGCCAGCGCATGGGCCAGGCTCATGCCAACCAGGCCTCCGCCCACGATAATCAGGTCAAAGTCGCTCTCGCCGCCTTGTACCGTCACGTCCGCATCAATGCCTCGATTTCGTCCACGGTCTTGGGCGCGCCGGCGCTAATCACATCGGGCCCGTCCCGGGTCACGGCGACATCGTCCTCGATGCGCACACCGATATTGCACCAGCGTGCATCCACCCCCGGGGTGCCCTCGGCGATATAAAGCCCGGGCTCCACGGTCAGCACCATGCCGGGCTCAAGCTCCCGCCACTGACCGTCCACCTTGTAGTCACCCACATCGTGCACGTCCATGCCCAGCCAATGGCCGGTGCGATGCATGTAGAAGGGGCGGTAGGCCTCGGTTTCGATCAGGCCGTCCAGCTCCCCCTGGAGCACGCCCAGATCGATCAACCCCTGGGTCAGCACCCTTATCGCCGCCTCGTGCGGCTGGTTCCAGTGATTGCCGATACGGACTTCCTCGATAGCGGCCAGTTGGGCGGCCAGGACCACCTCGTACACTGCTCGCTGCTCGCCGCTGAAACGGCCGTTCACCGGGAATGTGCGCGTGATGTCCGAGGCGTAGCAGTCCAGCTCGCATCCGGCATCGATCAACAACAGGTCGCCATCGTTGAGCTCGGCGGTGTTTTCCACATAGTGGAGAATGCAGCCATTGCGCCCGCCGCCGACGATGGGCGAATAGGCATGTTGACCGTTTTGGCGACGAAAGATACCGGCAAACTCCGCCTCGACCTCGTACTCGCGCATCCCCGGCCGACAGACTTCCATGGCACGCCGGTGAGCGGCCACGGCGATCTGGGCGGCATCACGCATCAACCGGATCTCCGCCGCGCTCTTGATCACCCGCATTTCGTGCAGCAGGTGCTCAAGCGAGACGAATTCCTCGGGGGCACGGGCACCCTGCCGCGCGCGCGAGCGGATCTGATTGACCCAGCCAAACAGTATCTGGTCCATTTCCGCATTCTGGCCGACCATGCTGTAGACCTTGCGCCGGCCCTCCAGCAGGCCCGGGAGGATGTCGTCAATATCGTCAATGGGAAACGCATCATCGGCACCGTAGTGTTCACAGGCACCCTCCTGACCGGCACGGGGCCCGTCCCAGACCTCGCGATCGGGATCACGCTCACGACAGAACAGCACGTATTCGCCATGCTCACGGCCGGGAACCAGCACCAGCACCGACTCCGGCTCCGGAAAACCGGTCAGGTAGTAGAAATCGCTATCCTGACGATACGGGTACAAAACGTCGCGATTGCGCACCTGTTCGGGGGCCGCCGCCAGCACGGCAACCGTATTCTCCCCCATCATGCTCATCAGCTCACGCCGACGGTGCTGATACTCATCGCGATTCATGCAACCTCCAGTGATTGAATACAGTCAATGCAGCGTCGAGCCCGGGCCCTGCGACGGCAGACGGATATCGACAGGCCCACCGCGCGCCGCGGGCAGCAGGTGCTCGCGAACCAGCAGCGCCGCCACGCGCACAAACTCCACCAGCTCGGCGTAGGCGTCCTCGTCTGCCTCCTCGGTATTCTCGCTGTCGATACGGGCGATATCCGCCAGGCTCAGCACGACTTCCCGCACCTGCTCCGGCAGCTTCCCCTGATCCGCCTGACCGACGCCGTATAGAAAGCCCTGGCACCACTGCCCCAGCGCCACGGCGCGCTCAGGCAGCGTCACGGCATCATCCGGCAATAAAAGCGCCAGCCCGAGGTTGGAGTCCTCGAGACCACTCAGGGTTTCCTGCCAGGTCGCGGCCAGCAGCTCAACCGCGGTGCGGGCGGGATCACCCTTGGGCTCGGCATCCTCCAGCACCTGGGCAATCCAGTGCGCCGCATCGGCGTCGGCGCGGGCGCTGACCAGGCCGCAGAGCAGGCCCTGGCTTTCAGCCGCACCCATATGTGCGCCGACAGCGGCCAGTGCGGTATCCAGATCGTGGAAGTCGGGGAGATTAACGTTCATGATGCTCCATCAGGATCATGATTGCTGGGCTATGTTAAGGAGCTCCATGGGAATAGATCAGAGGCTCCTTAAAGCAGTATCCTACCATTGAGCTGGCCGGGGCTGGCACGGGGAAGCCCGACTTTGCGGTGTAAAACATGAATGACGTCGATGCCCGAAAACTGAGAGAAGACATCCAGCAGCTCGAACAGCGCGTCGAACGCCTGGTGGATCTCTGCGCGCGTCTGCGCGAAGAGAACCGCGTGCTCAGGCACTCCCAGGACACGCTCAGCGCCGAACGCGCCGGCCTGCTGGAGAAGAACGAAATGGCCCGATCCCGGATCGAGGCCATGATCAGCCGCCTCAAGGCCATGGAACAACACTGATGAAACCGTCCGTCGACCCAGTAAAGGTAACCGTCCTCGATAAAGAATACCTGATCGCCTGCCCGGAAGAAGAAAAGGCCGCGCTGATGAAATCCGCCGCCTACCTCAACCGTCGCATGAAAGAGATCAGAGACAGCGGCAAGGTGGTCGGCTCGGATCGCATTGCGGTGATGGTCGCGCTCAATATCACCCATGAAATGCTGCAGACGCAGGAGAACAGCGAGTCCGTGTCCCGGCTGGTGGAAGATCGTGTATCCGGCATGAATCGCCGCCTTGCCGCCGCCCTCAAAGAGGACGGCACCGGCAACGACGCCTAGCGGTGACCTGTGACGGCATGCGCATGTTCGCCGATTCCTGTTGCAGTCCTCCGCCTTTACCCCCAACATGGAGATGTGGCATCCCCTGCGGCGTTCGAGAGCGGGAATAGCGATTCTTGACCCTCAACTTATTCGCCTGGGGAATAACGTGGTGGTCTCCGGTGTGCATGTCCGCCCCGTGCGGAAAGCCTAAGGACCCACTCGTCCTCCCCACCTGAACCATAGGGTTCAAGGGGCGACACCTGCACGGCGCAGGCGGGGGATGCCCATTTTTACCCCCCACCGCATCCCCTCCTTCTTCTATGCGAAAGGCCAAACCTGGCGTGTGCCCATGCGCTGATCGTGCGAATTAATGCGTCATTCGGGCTAGAATCGAACGCCGAACCGGCAACCGCGAGGCATCTGCATTGATCGCATCCAAGGGCGACATCCGCCGAGACATCCGTGCGCGCCGACGCAGCCTCACGTCGCGCGAGCAAAAACGTGCGTCCAGGCAGCTGGCGGCGGTACTGAACCGCTGGAAGCCCTGGCGCCGGGCACGGCATGTGGCGTTATACCTGCCCAACGACGGTGAGCCGGACCTCACACCACTGGCCAGAGCGGCCTGGCGCGACGGCAAGCAAGTCTACCTGCCGGTACTCGCCGGTCGCGGCGGCAACCATCTCTGGTTCCGACGTTACACTCCCGGCAGCCGCCTGATCCGGAACCGCTTCGATATACCCGAACCCTCGGCAGCCGGCACGCGGATCAGCCCACGGCAACTGGACCTGGTACTGGCGCCACTGGTCGCCTTCGACGCACGAGGTCATCGCCTGGGCATGGGCGGCGGCTTCTACGACCGCACCTTCGGTTTTGTGCACCATCGACCGGCATGGCAGCATCCACGCCTGGTCGGCGTCGCACATCACTTCCAGCAACTCGATGAACTCCCGGCGGAGCCCTGGGACGTGCCCCTGACCGCCATCGCCACGGACCGCGGCCTGATACGCCCCCGCGCCTGACGTGCCTGGCCTGACGGGTTATTCTAGGCCCCGCTACCCAGGGAGACCGCCTGCCGGGGACCACC
>JBBDNK010000020.1:0-120501 GCA_040877625.1 Aquisalimonadaceae bacterium | reverse complement strand
CTGACGGGTTATTCTAGGCCCCGCTACCCAGGGAGACCGCCTGCCGGGGACCACCCGCCTCGGCCGACCGGATCGAAGCCACTGCATTCAGGTGCGCCTTGCTGAAACATCAACGTTGACAAATTCTGAATCTGACCGCGGGAGAACCACATGCAGTACTGGCTGATGAAATCCGAACCCGACGTCTTCGGCATCGATCACCTGGCGTCCCGGCCGAACCAGACCGAGCACTGGGACGGGGTCCGGAACTATCAGGCCCGCAACATGATGCGCGACGACATGCGCATCGGTGACCAGGTCTTCTTCTACCACTCCAACACCGACGTGCCCGGTATCGTGGGCATCGCCGAAGTCGTCAGGGAAGGCTACCCCGATCACACCGCATTCGACCCCGAAGACCCCCACTACGACCCCAAAAGCGACCCCGCCCAGCCGCGCTGGTACATGGTCGACATCCGCCTGGTAAGAAAACTGAAACGTACCATCAGCCTCCCCGAACTCAAGCAACGCCCAGAACTCGAGGACATGGCCCTGGTGCGCAAAGGCAACCGCCTGTCCGTCATGCCGGTGTCCGAACAAAACTGGACCGACATACTGTCACTGGAATAGCCATCAACACTCCCGATCGCAATCGGGTACAATACCGCGCTGAACAAATACCACCTTCGTGCTCCCCCATGGATGGCTTACCGCACCCGCGACCACGTGGCCGCGGGCCTGTCGGTGCGCGAAAAGCGGAACCGGAGCCTGCCAGGACGGTGCTCCAGCCGTGGAACCCGAGACGAGGTAATGCCCGTGAGTGGCGAACCAGCACAACCCCAGCGCCTGGCGATAACCGATCACCGGGTACTCGTGCTGACAAGCACGGTCATCCTGCTTGTCGTGGGCCTGACGCTCGGCCACCAGGCACTGCCCGACCTCCGCCTGGAAGCTTCTCAAGGATCCGACGGCATCCGCGGCCTCACCGCCCCGACGTCCCTGCGCAGCATCGAACTTGACACGGTCATTGAACTTGAACGCACCTTCCAGGAAACCGACTTCGACTGGCCACCGGGCAACACCATTCCGGCACTCGCGGTGAAGCGTTTCCCGAAAGGCATCGACGAACTGGACGTCAATGCCCGCAAGGCACTGTTCTTCCGCACCCTGGTGCCACTGATCGTCGCCGAGAATTCGCAGCTTCGGTACAAACGCCAACAGTTGCTCGACATCTTCGCCCGCGGCAACCTGCATGCCGACGACCCCGCCTACGCCCTGGCAACCGAGATCGCCACGCGCTATCGGGTGGAAGGCGACCTCAACGATGCCGACGTCCGCGCCGCATTACTGCGCCGCGTGGACGAAATCCCCGCATCGCTCGCCTTGGCCCAGGCCGCAAATGAAAGCGGCTGGGGCACCTCGCGCTTCGTCCGTGAAGCCAACAACATTTTCGGCGTCTGGACCTGGGAGGAAGACGCCGGCCTCGTGCCCGAACAACGCCCCGAAGGTGAAACCTACCTGATTCGCGTTTTCCCGGACCTTCAGTCGTCGGTCAGGAACTATCTGCTGACGCTGAATATCGGCGCCGCCTATAGGCAGCTTCGAAGCATACGCGCGGACATGCGCCGCAATGGCAACGAACTGAACGGCCTGCGGCTTGCCGAAGGGCTGGCATCCTACTCCGAGCGAGGAGAAGATTACGTCGAAGAAGTCCGCAGCATGATCAGAACCAACCAGCTTCACGAATTGGACGAACTCACCTTCGGCAACCATTAAGGAGCCTCTGATCTATTCCCATGGAGCTCTGGCTTTGCAGCATGCCCGTGGGCAAGGCGATTAAGGAGCCTCTGATTTATTCACGCGACCTCCTGAATAGTCTTCTTTTGGCAACAGAAGCAATCGCTTGCGAAAATAAGTTGCTTGAGCACTCGAGCACACTGATATAGTGTAGCGATTCGACGAGCCGCATGAATGAGCCCCTGACCAGCTCCCGCGGCCGCGTCAACAACACCAAGGACTACGCGGCACAATCCGGCGCTCCGATCCCGGATTCGCGAAAGCAAGCGGTTTCCGGCATTGGAAACCTGGCGGAGAAAGCAGGTGCGGGGTTCACGATTGACCTATCTCGATTACAAACCGGGCCGCAACGGCGGCATGCCGAAACGCCGCAGACACATCGGACGCCGGCTGCTGACCGCGATGGTGGCGTTCGCCTCATGCGCAGTGATACTGGCCTTCGCCCGCTCGCCCGAGCCCACCGAAATCATCGTCTCGGCGGAACTCCCGGACACCGAACAACAGACAACCGATACCCAACCGAACAGAAACCCGGACCAGCCCACGGCCAGAAACGGCAGAGGCCGCACCTGGCAGCCAGGCCCGTTTCTCGATCTCAGCCTGCCGATGCCCAACCATCACGACAGCGGCACGGGCGAGCCCCTGCTCATTCAGGAGATCACCCGCCTGGCGCCGCCCCCGGAGCCGCCATTCGAAGTCGTCACCGTTCGCTCCGGCGACAGCCTGGCGGCAATCTTCAAGCGCGCCGGGCTCAGTCCGCAGGAACTTCACCGGGTAGTCAATACCGACGAGCGGATCAAGGCGCTTACCCGTATCTACCCCGGCGACGAAATCCATTTTCGCCTGACAGAGAACAAACAGCTGAGCGCCCTGCGCTATCAGCTCGATCAGACGCGCACCCTGGTAGTAAACCGTGAAGGCGATGATTTCAGCGTAGACATCGAAGAACAGACCCTCGAGACCCGGGTTCTGCACACCGCCGGGGTCATCGACCGCTCGTTCTTTCTCGCCGGCCGCCAGTCCGGGCTCAGCCATGGCCAGCTCATGCAGTTCATGAGCATTTTCGAATGGCAGGTCGACTTCAACCGGGACATTCGCGCGGGAGACGCCTTCTCGGTGGTCTACGAAGCCGAGTATCTCAATGGCGAACGCGTCCGCGACGGCCGCATCCTGGCCGCCAAGCTCATCAACCGCGACCGCCGCATGAACGCCCTGCATTTCGAATTGCCCGACGGCAGCACCGGCTACTTTGGACCGGACGGCGAGAACATGCGCAAGGCGTTCCTGCGCCGCCCCATCCAGAGCGCCCGCATCAGTTCCGGCTTCAGCCACAACCGCAAACACCCGGTACTCGGGGTGCGGCGCCCGCATCTGGGCACCGATTTCGCCGCCCCCACCGGCACCGCCATCATGGCCAGCGGCTCGGGACGCGTTATCCACCGGGGCCGCAAGGGCGGCTACGGGCACACCGTCATCATCCAGCACAGCAATCAGTACCGTACCCTCTACGCCCACCTGTCCCGCTACGCGGACGGCCTGAAGGCAGGCAGCCGCGTCGAACAGGGCCAGATCATCGGTTACGTCGGGCGCTCGGGTCTGGCCAGCGGACCGCACCTGCACTACGAATTCCTCGTGAATGGAAACCACTTCAATCCCATGACCGTAAACCTGCCCAGCGGCGCCCCCGTGCCGGAAGAGCATATGGCTGATTTCCAGGCCAGGACGTCCGGCCTGCTGGCCCGCGTCCAGGTTGCCACGCATACCGAACTGGCCGTGCGCGACGACGACTGACGATCCACGGCCGAACAACCTCGCAGGGAACACCCCGGGCCCGATCGTGGTCATAATTCAACTAGCGTAATTGTGCGAGGGAGACATCATGCGGGCATGGACGTTTGTCGTTCTGGGTATTGTTCTGCTTGCCGGCTGCGCGACACGCCCGCCCGCCGGCATCGACACCGAGGTGACAACCCCTGCACCCAGCCTGTCCTCCGCCAGAAGCAACCCGGAGCAACACCGCGGCCAGACGGTGCGCTGGGGCGGCACCATTGCCGGCCTCGAAAACCGCGCCGAGGTGACCCTGGTGGAAGTGGTGAGCCGGAAACTGGAAAGCAACGGACGCCCCCAGGAAGAAGATGCAAGCAGCGGCCGTTTCCTGGCGGTCGTCGATGGTTTTCTGGACCCCGCAATCTACAAGCGCGGCCGCCTGATCACCGCCGTCGGCAGACTGGATGGCGTGGCGATCCGCAAGGTCGGCGAATATGATTATCCCTATCCGAAGGTCCTGGCCGAAGGCCACCACCTCTGGGAGCCGCGCCAGAATCCGGACGCGGGCTACTATCACGACCCCTTGTACTGGCATGACCCCTGGTATCGCCCCTGGTACCGGGATCCGTGGTATCCACACCCCTATCAACTTCGTCGCTGGTGAGGTGCCAGATCATGCTTCAGCGCCCTGCCGTCATGCTCATTGCAACCCTGTCGCTGCTGCTCGGTGCCTGCGCGACCACCGGCCCCGATTTTCACACCGATGGCGTGGCCGATCTCGCACCGCGCGCGGCCGCGAGCGCGGGCGATGGCGCCGTTGGTGAGCGCGTGATCTGGGGTGGTCGCATCATCGCCGTAAATCCTCTCGAACAGGGAACCCAGCTGGAACTGCTGGCCTACCCCCTCGGACGCAACCAGCAACCCGAGCCGGACCGCTCGTCCCAGGGGCGTTTCCTGGTGATTCACCCCGAGTACCTTGAACCGGCAGACTGGAGCCCGGACCGTCTGGTCACCGTTACAGGCACGCTGAGATCAATCAGGAGCGGGAACATCGGCGACGCCGAATACCGCTACCCCGAGGTCCATGCCGATGACCTTTACCTTTGGCCGAAGCCGGCCAGCTCGCCTGGTGGAACATCCCCGAGAGTGAACTTCGGTTTCGGCGTGATCCTGTCGCGCTGATGGCCCAGGAGCCTGTCGCATTTTCGCAACAAAGCGGTTTTTCTGTCTTTTTTATACAAATCGCGCTACAAATACAGCTATACTTCCGATCATCGGGGTTACTGAAAACACAGGGGTATGGCGGGATGGCGCGGCGCTGGGCATTGGGAGTGCTGACAGCAGCTCTGATTATGACGTCTGTTGCGGTTCAGGCACAGGATTACCTGACCCCGCAGTTCCGCTCGTTCAGTCAGAGCGGGTTGGCGGGCGGTTACCAGAGCGATGAATTCGGCGACCGCGACCGACGTTATTCGGACGAACAGGGTCCATGGCGGGTTTCCGGCGGCGTGCAGCTCAGTCCGTTCGTTTCCCTGGAACTGGGCTATCAGAATTTCGGCCGCCCGACGGATAGCCAGGCCATGATGGATACCACCGGCTGGAGCCTTTCCGGCATGCTTTCGCTGCCACTCGACTCGGGCATTGCGCCCTACGCCCGCCTGGGCCAGGTGTTCTGGGGCAGCGATCGCAGCGTCGGCAACCTCAGCGAAGCGCCCGCCGGCCCGGACGGCGGGCGGGACCTCTACTACGGTCTGGGCCTGCGCTACGGCCTCGCGGAACAACTGAACCTGCACTTCGAGTACGAGCGCATCAGCCAGGACGAAACAGACTTCGACATGGGCTCGATGAACCTGCGTCTGTCGTTCTAGCCGGACGCGGCGACCGGTCTCCGATCGCAGACAGATCCCCGCCCTTCGAAACTTCCGTTATCATGCGGCAGCAATGATTGCCCGTGCCTCGCTCCGGCGCAACTTCCAACAGCATTCGACAGGAACCGACTGTCATGGCCGACAAACTGATTCAGCAGCTCGCCAGCGAACTCTCCATCCACCTGCGTCAGGCGGAGGCCGCCGTTGCCCTCCTCGATGACGGCGCCACCGTTCCCTTCGTCGCCCGCTACCGCAAGGAAGCAACCGGCGGCCTGGACGATACGCAGTTGCGCACGCTGGACGAGCGGCTCGGCTATCTGCGCGAACTCGACGAACGCCGCGGCACCGTACTGGAGCAGATCCAGGAACAGGGCAAGCTCACGCCTGCCCTGCGTCAGGCCATCCTCGAAGCCGACACCAAACAGCGGCTTGAAGACCTTTACCTGCCCTACAAGAAGAAGCGCCGGACCCGGGGGCAGATCGCCCGCGAGGCCGGCCTGGAGCCTTTGGCGCGCCTGCTGCTGGAGCATCCACAAACTGACCCCGACACCGCCGCCGCGGACTACGTGGACCCGGCCCGGGACCTCGCGGACAGCGCCGCGGTACTGGACGGCGCCAAGCATCTGCTGGCCGAGGAATTTGCCGAGGACGCCGAGCTGGTCGGCGAATTGCGCGATTTCGCCTGGCGACAGGCCGTGTTGATCTCGGAAGCCACGCCGGACATGCGCGAGACCGGCGCCAAGTTCTCCGACTATTTCGATTACCGTGAAGCGGTCAGGGCCATTCCATCACACCGCGCGCTGGCGCTGTTCAGAGGCCGCAAGGAGAAAGTGCTGCGCCTGACCCTGCAGGTCGACCCGGAGGACAACCCGGGGCGCTGTGAAGGCCGGATCGCCGCACGCTTCGACATCCGCCACCAGAATCGCGCGGCCGACGACTGGCTGGCGGCGCTGGTTCGCTTCACCTGGCGGGTGAAGATCTTTACCCGCATCGAGACCGATCTGTTTTCCACCCTGCGCGAGCGCGCCGAGGCCGAAGCCATTCAGGTATTTGCCCGCAACCTCAACGACCTGCTGCTCGCCCCTCCGGCCGGAAGCCGCTGCGTGATGGGTATCGACCCGGGCATTCGTACCGGCTGCAAGGTAGCGGTGGTGGACGCCACCGGCAAGCTTCTCGACACCGCGACCATCTATCCGCTGCCGCCGCGCAACGCCTGGGACGCATCAATTGCCGCACTGGCCGCGCTCGCCGCCCGCCATGGCGTGGAACTCGTCGCCGTGGGCAACGGCACAGGCTCCCGGGAAACGGAGAAGCTGGTAAGGGATCTCTGTCAGCGGCATCCGGAAGTACGCCTCACTCCGGTGATGGTGTCCGAGGCAGGCGCATCGGTGTACTCGGCATCGGAACTCGCCGCCCGCGAATTTCCCGATCTGGACGTTTCACTGCGCGGCGCGGTGTCCATCGCCCGCCGTCTGCAGGACCCGCTGGCGGAACTCGTGAAGATCGATCCCAAGTCCATCGGTGTTGGCCAGTATCAGCACGACGTCAGCCAGGCGCAGCTCGCCCGCGGCCTCGACGCCGTCGTCGAAGACTGCGTGAATGCCGTCGGCGTGGACGTGAATACCGCCTCGGTGGCACTGCTCGCCCGGGTCTCGGGGCTGTCCACCGCGATGGCCGAGAAGCTGGTCGAACACCGCGACGCCAACGGCCCCTTCGCCAGCCGTGCAGCCCTGAAGAAAGTCCCTCGTCTGGGCGAGAAGACCTTCGAGCAGGCCGCCGGTTTCCTGCGCATTCGCGGTGGCCCCCAACCGCTGGACGCCTCCGCCGTGCACCCCGAAGCCTATCCGGTGGTGGAGCGCCTGCTGAAGAAGCATCAGCGCCCCCTGGACAGGGTTATCGGCGACCAGACCTTCCTCAGGGCCCTGAACGCCGCCGATTACACCGACGAGCGCTTCGGCGAACCCACGGTGCGGGATATCCTCAGTGAGCTGGAGAAGCCCGGCCGCGACCCGCGCCCGGAGTTCCAGACCGCCAGCTTCCGGGACGGCGTGGAAAAGCCGTCCGACCTGCAACCCGGCATGGTCCTGGAAGGGGTAGTGACCAACGTCACCAACTTCGGCGCCTTCGTCGACGTGGGCGTACACCAGGACGGCCTGGTCCATATCTCGGCGATGGCGGAGACGTTCGTAAAGGACCCACGGGACGTTGCCCGCTCCGGCGACGTGGTCAAGGTCAAGGTGCTGGACGTGGACCTGAAACGCAACCGTATTGCCCTGACCATGCGCCTGCAGGATCCATTGCCCGGCGAGACCGGCGCCGATAGCCCGGCCCGGAACAACCGCGGCGGCGACAGACCACCCCGTGGCGGCAACAACCGGGGGGCGAAACCCGGCAAACAGGAGAAGCCGGCGACCAGCCTCGGCTCCCTGGGCGATGCACTGCTGAAGGCCCGGAAGAGCTGAGCTGCACGGGAGAGGCGGGCGGACCGGCGCTGGATCGTACCCGGAGCCCCCGCCCTCAGCTCAAAAACAGGCTATACACCGGATTATCCGTCTCCTCGTGAAACCGGTAATCGAGCTTGTCCAGAAACGCGTCAAATCGGGCGCGATCCGCCGGCGGCACCTGAATGCCCACCAGCACCCGGCCATAGGCGGCACCGTGGTTACGATAATGGAACAGGCTGATGTTGAACCGCCGGCCCAGCCTGGTCAGAAACTTCAACAACGCCCCCGGCCGCTCCGGAAACTCAAAACGGTACAACACCTCGTTGTCCACAAGGTTCCCATGGCCACCCACCATGTGACGGACATGGGTCTTGGCGAGATCATTTTCGGTGAGATCCAGAACCGGGTAATCGCTGTCCCGTAACTGCTTCAGCAACGCATCCCGCTCGGCAAGGCCGTCGTTGAGCTGGACGCCGACGAAGATATGCGCGTTGGCAGGATCCGCAAAGCGGTAATTGAACTCCGTGATGGCACGTTGGCCGATGGTCTGACAGAACTGCCGGAAGCTCCCGGGCCGTTCGGGAATGGTTACCGCCAGCACCGCCTCCCGATGCTCTCCAACCTCCGCGCGCTCCGCCACGTGCCCGAGACGGCTGAAGTTCATGTTCGCACCGCAATTGATGGCCACCAGCCGCTTGCCGGTGACGCCATCGCGCTCCACGTATTTCTTGGCCCCAGCGACCCCCAGCGCACCGGCCGGCTCGACGATGGAACGGGTATCATCGAAGATGTCCTTGATGGCCGCACAGATCTCGTCGGTATTGACCAGAATCACCTCGTCGACATGCTCACGGCAGATTCTGAACGGCTCCTTGCCGATCTGCTTTACCGCAACGCCGTCCGCAAACAGCCCGACCTGGTCGAGCACTACACGGCGATTCTGGCGCAGGGATTCGTACAACGTGGGGGTGTCCTCCGGCTCCACCCCGATGATGCGGATATCCGGGCGCAGGTGCTTCACGTAGGCGGACACCCCCGCCGCAAGCCCACCGCCGCCCACGGCCACGAAAATGGCATGAATGGGGTCCGGATGCTGCTGAAGGATCTCCATGGCCACGGTGCCCTGGCCGGCGATCACGTCGGGGTCGTCGTAGGGCGGAATCCAGCTCATGCCCTTTTCCTGCATCAGCTTTTCAGCGTGGGCGGCGGCATCGTCGTAGCTGTCACCGTGCAGCACCACGCGTCCGCCGAGGCGCTTGACCGCATCCACCTTGATATTCGGCGTGGTTCGGGGCATGACGATGATCGCCCGGATGCCCATGCGCTGGGCGGCGAGCGCCACCCCCTGGGCATGGTTACCCGCGGAAGCACAGATGACGCCGCGCGCCCTGGCTTCGTCGGAAAGCTTGGCAATCTTGTTGTAGGCACCACGCAACTTGAAAGAGAAGACCGGCTGCAGATCCTCACGCTTGAGAAGAACATCGTTGCCCAGGCGGGTCGACAGATTCGGCGCCAGATCCAGGGGCGAATTGATCGCCACGTCGTAAACGCGGGCAGTGAGGATGCGTTCCAGATAGGATCGTGTCATTTGTTCTTCCGGCTCAAGGAGAAGCGCAACAGTGTATTGGAGTGACAGGCGGTTATAAAGGCGGAAGGTCTGGCCCAACCCGAACTCGGCTCGTATGATTGCATTAAGGAGCCTCTGATGTATTCCCCGATCCGTTCACGCATGAAAGCATGGAGACCTGCATGGGTAACGATACCCTGAAAAAAGCGGCGGCCGAGGCCGCCATGGCGTATGTCCAGCGCGATGAAATCGTCGGCGTGGGTACCGGATCCACGGTTAATTTCTTCATTCAGGCATTGGGGCGGATCAAGGATGACATTCCAGGCGCGGTGTCCAGTTCGGCGGCTTCGACACGGTTGCTGAAAGCCGAAGGCATTCCGGTGCTGTCCCTGAACGAAGTGCATGACCTGTCCGTGTACGTTGACGGCGCCGACGAAGCCAACCGCTTGCTGGAACTGATCAAGGGCGGCGGCGGCGCACTCACCCGCGAGAAGATCCTGGCGGCCGCAAGCCGCAAGTTCGTCTGCATCGCCGACAGCAGTAAACTGGTCGGCACACTCGGGGGGTTTCCGCTGCCGGTTGAGGTCATTCCCATGGCCCGCAGCTTCATCGCCCGGAAGCTGGTCAAGCTGGGTGGCCGGCCGGTGCTGCGGGAAGGCTTCACCACCGACAACGGCAACGTCATCCTCGACGTGCACGATCTAATCATCAACGAACCCATCAAGCTCGAACAAACCCTTAACAACATACCCGGCGTGGTGACCAACGGGCTGTTTGCCATCCGTCCCGCGGACATTGTGCTGCTGGCGGAGGAAGGCGGCGTCAGGACGCTGCGTGCGGGCGAGCATTAGCGGACCATTGCCATGCAGCGCGCGCTGATCATTACGGCCCTGGTCATACTTGCGATCGGTCTGCTCTGGCCATGGCTGTCCAGGCTTGGCCTGGGGCGCCTTCCCGGCGACATCATCATTCGCCGGGAAGGCTGGACCATCTATTTTCCGATTATGACGTCGATCGTCGTCAGCGTAGTGCTGACGCTGTTGATCTGGTTGTTTCGGAGGTAGACCAAACGACAAAGGGCTGCACCTTTCGGTGCAGCCCTTTGTTTCTGTTGGCTGGGGGACCAGGATTCGAACCTGGGTTGACGGAGTCAGAGTCCGTAGTCCTACCGCTAGACGATCCCCCAATAACCGCTGAGCGCTTAGCGCTTGGAGAACTGCGTGGCGCGGCGGGCCTTGTGGAGACCGACCTTCTTGCGCTCGACCATGCGGGCATCACGGGTCACGAAACCGGCCTTGCGCAGGGTGCCGCGCAGTTCCTCGTCGTACTCCATGAGAGCGCGCGTGATGCCGTGGCGGATCGCGCCGGCCTGGCCGCTGGCACCACCACCGGACACGGTAACGCTGATATCGAATTTGTCGACAACGTCAACCAGTTCGAGCGGCTGCCGCACGACCATCCGTGAGGTTTCGCGGCCAAAATACTGGTCAAGCGATTTGCCGTTGACAACGATCTGGCCGTTGCCCGCCTTGATGAACACACGGGCTGCCGATGTCTTGCGGCGGCCGGTTCCGTAATATTGCTGTTCTGCCATAACTGGTTCCGTATTCGCTCTGCTGCCGACCGTGTCAGATATCCAGCGGCCTTGGCTGCTGGGCGGTGTGCCGGTGCTCGGTGCCGGCATAGACTTTGAGCTTCTTGAACATCGTGCGGCCAAGGCTGTTCTTCGGCAGCATGCCCTTGACGGCAAGCTCGAGCACCTGACCGGGCTTGGCGGCCTGGAGCTTCTCGAAACTGATGCTCTTCAGGTTGCCAATGTAGCCGGTGTAGCGGTAATACATCTTGTCCGTGGCCTTGCGCCCGGTCACGCGAATCTTGTCCGCGTTGATGACCACGATGTAGTCGCCGGTATCCACGTGCGGTGTGTATTCCGGCTTGTGTTTGCCACGCAGCCGCAGGGCAATCTCGGAGGACAGGCGGCCCAGTGTCTTGCCGGCCCCATCCACCAGAAACCAGTCCCTTTCGACTTCCGCCGGTTTCGCGCTAAAGGTCTTCATGAAAATCTGTCCTCGAGAGCTCACGCTCCTGATAAGAAGGCCCGCGATAGTACCGGAAAGGATTGGGCCGTTCAAGTATGGGCCGCCGTCGAATCAAATCCTCAGGCGCTCGACTGGCTTGCCGTTGACCAGATGACTTTCGATAATCTCGTCCAGGTCTTCGCGGTCCACGTAGGTGTACCAGGTCTCGTCCGGATAGACCACCAGCACTGGTCCCTCGCTGCAGCGATCCAGACAGCCCGCATTATTGATGCGTATTCTGCCCTGGCCGGCCAGCCCCAGCGCCTTGATGCGATCCTTGACGTAGGCGCGGGCATCGGCGGCGCCGTAACCGGCGCAGCACTCGCGGCCGTCGTCGCGCTGATTGGTGCAGACAAATACATGATGACTGTAGTAGGACATGCTGAAGACACCGTGTCACTGGTCTATCCAAGGCCGGAGATAGTAGCATCTGTGGCTCACGGGAGGGAGCATCATCCATGAAGGAAAGCCATTACTCAGCCGCCGACCGCCTCATTATGGAAGTAGACCGCGGCCTGAGAACACTGTTCGGCAGTCCGCCGGTCACCGGCCGCCGGCACCCCGCCGAGGGCCATGAGCGACCCGAACTCGACGCGCCGCAGATGCGCCGGTCCGTCCGCCTGATGCGGGTCAATCATTGCGGCGAGGTCTGCGCGCAGGCGCTCTATCAGGGCCAGGCGCTGACCGCCCGCAACCCGGCGGTGCGCGAGGCCCTGCGCGAAGCGGCCGACGAGGAAAACGATCACCTGACCTGGTGTCGCGACCGAATCGAGGAACTGGACGGTCATACCAGTTATCTGAACCCGCTTTTCTATGTCGGAGCCCTGACCCTCGGTGCGCTCGCCGGTGCCGCCGGCGACCGCTGGAGCCTGGGCTTTCTGGCCGCCACCGAACACCAGGTGGAAGCCCACCTCGCCGGCCACCTGGACAGGCTCCCGGAGAACGACGCCATCAGTCGCGCCATCGTGGAACAGATGCGCGAGGATGAAGCAAGGCATGCGCAAAGCGCGGAGACCGCCGGCGCGGCGAACCTCCCCGCCCCCGTGCAGGGTCTGATGGCGCTCGGATCGAAGGTGATGACGAAGACGACTTACTGGGCGTAAGAGGTTGAAACCAGGTGCGCGCCCGTCACACCGGCCGACTGGATCGAAACCGCCATGATGCGGACGACCGCCCGTGACTCCGCGCCTGCACGCCCGGCACACACAGGCCCGATTACTTGAACTCCAGGCCCAGGGACACTTCCTGCCCGGGACGCAGATTGCGACCATAGAAGATTTCCGCCATCTCCCGACGCAACTGGCGCTGGATCTGCTTCTTGTCCTCGGCCGAGAAATCCTCCGCCGTCTCACCGAAGAAGTAATTCGACAGCTTCGGCTCCTTGAGCAGCATCTTGGTGTGAAACATGTGCTCCTGGTACACGTTCACATCAATCATGTGGTACTGCTCCTTGGTGTCCTCCGACAGATAATTCTGGATCGAATTGATCTCGTGATCGATAAAGTGCTTGTGGCCCTCCACGTCACGGGTGAAACCACGGACGCGGTAATCCATGGTCACGATGTCGGAATCAAAGGAGTGGATCAGGAAATTCAACGCCTTCAGCGGCGATATCACTCCGCAGGTGGACACGTCGATATCCGCGCGGAACGTGCTTATGCCGTGATCCGGATGGGTTTCCGGATACGTATGCACGGTGATGTGGCTCTTGTCCAGATGCGCCAGCACGATGTCCGGCAGCGGGCCCGGCGCGGCACCGCCCACCAGTGACGGCTCCACCGTTTCCTCCTCGGCAATGAGGATGGTTACGCTGGCCCCCTGAGGGTCATAATCCTGACGGGCGATATTGAGAATATTGGCGCCGATGATATTGGCCACCTGGGTCAGTATCTGGGTCAGGCGCTCGGCGTTGTACACCTCGTCGATGTAATCGATATATGCCTGTCTCTGCTCGGCATTACGGGCATAGCAGATATCATAGATATTGAAGCTCAACGACTTGGTCAGATTATTGAATCCGTGAAGTCTCAGCTTGTCTGACTCCATCAACTGCGCATCCTCCCATCATGGGCGTATGGACGGCCTCGCCGGCACCTGCAACGATGATGCATGTTCAGGTGTTGGCGACCTCGTAATCGTGGGTGAGTTCCGCAACCTCGGCGAACATGATCGAAGCGGAACAGTATTTCTCGGCGGACAACTTCACGGCCCGCTCCACCGCGGCATCCTTCAGGCCCTGGCCGCTCACCCGGTAGTGCAGGTGGATCCTGGTGAACACCTTGGGCGGCGACGCGGCGCGCTCGGCCTGGACCTCAACGACGCAGTCGCTGACCGGATGCCGGCCGCGGCGAAGGATATGCACGACGTCGAAGGCAGTACAGCCACCCAGCCCCATGAGCAATAGCTCCATCGGACGTGAGCCGAGATTGCGGCCTCCAGTATCCGGGGGACCGTCGATGACCACGGTGTGGCCACTGTCGGCGGTCGCCTCGAACGTCGCTTCGCCTACCCACTTGACCGTTGCCCGCATCTGCGTCTCCATTGTCAGGGAAGTTTTTGGCGAGGCCATGCCTCTGATAAGCGAAAAAGGATCTCTGCCGGTGCGAGCGGATTTCGAGTCACTCCCTGCAACGCAGGTTGACCTGAATTTGCCTCGACAACCTACGGAGACCCTTTTTGAATCGGGGAGGCATTATAATCACTGTGACGTCAGGGGCAAACGGGTTTATCCGCCCATCCATTGCAAGCAAGCATGAGACTTGTGCCTCACTTACGTTTAACATGGTGAGCGAGGATCGCCGATTTGCCCCGCGCACCTACGGAGAAACAGATCAGCGATAGTCTCGACGCCCCCTCCATAGGGGTTCGATCGGGGGATCGGCGCGATTGGCCGGCGACCGGGAACATCCTCAGCCGACATGCCACGGGGTAGAACATGCAGGCGAAATCGGAGCAACTCAGAACCACCAGCAACAGCGCCATCGACAATCTTCTCAGACATTGTCATCGGCGCCGCTATCCTGCGAAGACAGGGCTTATATACGCGGGCGATCAGCCTGATTCCCTCTATTACATTACCGAAGGCTCGGTCAGCGTCGTTATCGAGGATGAAAACGGCCACGAAATCGTTCTGGCTTACCTGAACGCCGGGGACTTCTTCGGCGAGTTGGGGCTATTCTGTCAGGACAGCACCCGCAGCGCCCTGGTTCGCACGCGGACGGCCTGCGAAATTGCGGAAATCAGCTATACGCGTTTTCACCAGGTGGCGCACGAGGATCCGGACATCGTGCTGTTTCTGGCCAGCCAGATGGCCGAACGCCTGCGCCGCACCAGCCGCAAGGTGGGCGATCTGGCCTTCCTGGACGTGACCGGCCGCGTTGCCCGCACCCTGCTGGATCTCTGCAAGGAACCCGACGCCATGACCCATCCGGACGGGATGCAGATCCGCATCACACGTCAGGAGCTGGGGCGCATCGTCGGTTGCTCCCGGGAGATGGTGGGGCGGGTGCTGAAAGACCTGGAAGAGCGCGAGCTGATCTCCGTGGCCGGCAAGACAATGGTGATTTTCAATACCCGGTAACCAGCCGGAGGGCGTGACAGGTCAGGACCGGCCGAACATTTCCTCCAACTTCCGGCCAGGCTCGGCGGCGCGCATGAAGGTCTCGCCGATCAGAAAGCTATGTACCCCGGCCATCCGCATATCGGTCACTTCCTCGCGCGTGGCAAAGCCGCTCTCCGTCACCACCAGGGTGCCCGTGGGCACCTTCGGCAACAGCCGCAGCGTGGTGCGGATATCGGTTTCAAACGTGTGCAGATTGCGGTTGTTGATGCCCACCATGCGCGGCGCAAGCGCAAGCGCCCGTCCAAGTTCGGCCTCATCATGCACCTCCACCAGGACATCCATACCCAACTCCAGTGCCAAGCCGTTGAGTTCAGCCATGCGGTCGTCGCTGAGCACGGAAACAATCAGCAGGATGCAATCCGCCCCCAGCAGCCGGGACTCCCATATCTGATAGGGGTCAATCATGAAGTCCTTGCGCAGTACCGGCAGGCTGCAGGCCTGCCGGACCTTGCCCAGGTAGAGATCGTGACCCTGGAAGAAATCACGGTCGGTGAGTACCGACAGGCAGGCGGCACCGCCCTGCTCGTAACTGCGGGCAATGGCCTCGGGATCGAAATCCGCCCGCAATAGCCCCTTGGACGGCGAGGCCTTCTTTACTTCGGCAATCACCGCTGGCCCGCCGGCATCGACCCGCTGGCGAAGCGCATGCAGAAAGCCGCGCGGTGCATCCGCCGCGCGCGCTTCCCGGCGCAGGGTCTTCAGATCCAGTGCCTGACTGTTCTCGGCCACTTCCTGCGCCTTGCGGGCGAGAATTTCCTTCAGGACATCGGGGGTGTTCGCTTGTTCCGTCATATCAGATCTCTGTGCTGTACGTCTGCATGGCGCGACCCGATATTCACCGTGCCGGCGTCAATCGGCATAACCATCATCCGGCAATCGTATTGGTGTACTCGACGAACTCATCCAGCTTTCGCGCCGCGGCGCCGGACGCCAGGATCTCCCGCGCGCGCTCGACACCGTCTCGGTGGCTATCCGTCAACCCGGCGGCGTAGATGGCCCCGCCGGCGTTGAGGGCAATGATATCCGCGGCCGCACCGGTCTCACCGGCAAAGGCCCGGCCGATCAGGGCCAGGCTGCCCTGGGCGCTGGTCACGCGCACGGCGTCCAGATTGCTGCGCGCCATGCCGAAATCGGCGGGTTCTATGCTGTATTCGCGAATCTCTCCGTCGCGCAGTTCGGCCACCGATGTCGGTGCGCTCACGCTGATCTCGTCGAGACCGTCTTCGGCATGCACAACCAGCACGCGATCACTGCCCAGCGTCTTCAGCACCTCGGCCAGTGGCCTGACCCACTCCGGGCTGAACACGCCCAGCAGCTGATTGGGGGCACCGGCCGGGTTGGTCAGCGGCCCCAGCAGATTGAAGATGGTGCGGACACCCATCTCCCGGCGCGGGCCGATGGCATGTTTCATTGCGGAGTGATAGAGCGGCGCGAACAGAAAGCCCACGCCGACGGAGACAACACAGCCGCCCACCTGGGCCGCGGACAGATCGAGCCGGGCGCCGGCGGCTTCCAGCACGTCGGCACTGCCCGAGGAGCTGGATACCGAGCGGTTGCCGTGCTTGGCCACCCGGCCTCCCGCGGCCGCCACCACAAATGCCGTGGCCGTGGAGACGTTGAAGGTGCCGGTGGAATCGCCACCGGTGCCGCAGGTATCCACGAGGTGCTCGGTCGGCACGGCAACCCGGGTAGCGAGCTGCCGCATCACGGCGGCGGCGGCGGCGATCTCCTCCACCGTCTCACCCTTCATGCGCAGGCCCACCAGAAACCCGCCGATCTGGGCCGGCGAGGCTTCGCCGGTCATGATGGTACGCATGACGGTGGTCATGTCCTCGCGGGACAGATTGCGGCCTTCTGTCACCGCGCGGATGGCCCCCTGCATATCCATTGTTTTTCTCCTCGTAACCGGCTGATGTTTACCCTCACCGGAACCTGCGGGCGGCTGCCGCTCAGGCAGTCGCCCCCGCTCCCGGCCGGCGCTCCAGAAAGTTCTTCAGCAGGGCATGACCCTGCTCGGTGAGGATGGATTCGGGATGAAACTGCACCCCTTCCACATCCAGGCCGCGGTGCCGCACGCCCATGATTTCTTCCATGCTGCCGTCTTCATTGGACGTCCAGGCAGTGACTTCCAGACAGGGCGGCAGCGTCGCCGGCGCAATCACCAGCGAATGATACCGCGTCGCCACCATGGGGTTAGGCAGGCCGTGGAACACGCCGACGTCATTGTGGTGGATATCCGAGACCTTGCCGTGCATCACCCGGCCGGCATGGACAACGTCGCCACCAAAGGCCTGGCCGATGGCCTGATGGCCAAGACAGACACCGAGCAGCGGCACCCGCCCGGAAAACTGCCGCACCACCTCCAGGGACACGCCCGCCTCGTTCGGCGTGCAGGGGCCCGGGGAAAGCACGATGCGCTCGGGTGCCAGGCGACGAATATCCTCGACGCCGATGGCATCGTTGCGGAACACGCGCACGTCGGCACCAAGCTCACCGAAATACTGCACCAGGTTCCAGGTGAATGAATCGTAGTTGTCTATCATCAACAGCATGACGTGCGCCTCACCCCAGATCGTCCAGGCCGCGCTCGGCCATGGCCACGGCGCGGACGATGGCCCGCGCCTTGTTCAGCGTCTCCTCCCACTCGGAGGCAGGCACGGAGTCATGAACCACGCCGGCACCGGCCTGCACGTGCACCAGGCCGTCCTTGATCACCGCCGTGCGGATGGCGATGGCGGTGTCCATATTGCCGGACCACGACCAGTAGCCGATTGCCCCGGAATAGACCCCGCGACGGGTCGGCTCCACGTCGTCGATGATTTCCATGGCGCGGATCTTCGGCGCGCCGCTGAGCGTGCCGGCGGGGAACGTGGCTCGCAACACATCCAGCGGTGAAAATTCCTCGCGCAGCCGTCCGGTGACGTTGGAGACGATGTGCATGACGTGGGAATAGCGTTCGATGGCCATCTGATCGGTCACCCGCACCGAGCCGGTCTCGCTGACGCGGCCCACGTCGTTGCGGCCCAGATCGATCAGCATCACGTGCTCGGCAATTTCCTTGGGGTCCGCCAGCAGTTCCTTTTCCAGCGCCAGATCCTCGGCCTCGGTGGCACCGCGCTTGCGGGTGCCGGCCAGCGGCCTCAGGGTGACCTCGCCGTCCTCCACGCGGACCAGTATCTCCGGCGAGGAGCCGGCGATATGGAAATCGCCGAGATTGAGGAAGTACATGTACGGCGACGGGTTGGTACAGCGCAGGGCCCGATAGAGGTCCAGCGGTGCGGCGCGATAGTCCGCCGTCATGCGCTGCGAGGGCACCACCTGCATGGCGTCGCCATCGATGATGTACTGCTTGATGCGGCCGACCATCGCCTCGAATGCGCCCTGGGTGAAGTTACACGTGAAATCCTGCTCTTCCACCGCGCGCGCCGCATGCCCGGGCAGCTTGTCCACACCGCCGCCCGCGCGCAGCCTGCTCACCAGGGCGTCCAGCCGCAGCTGTGCCTGATCGAACGCGCCCTCCACCGTGGGGTCGGCATGCACGACCAGATACAACCTGCCGCCGAGGTTGTCGAAGACAAGCACTTCGTCCGCCACCATCAGCAGGATATCGGGTACGCCGATGTCGTCCACGGGCTTCCGCGCCGCCAGCCGCGGCTCGATATACCGGATGGTATCGTAACCGAAGTAACCGGCAAGGCCGCCAATGAAGCGCGGCAGGTGCGGGTGCCCCGGCGGCGAAGGCACGTCGTAGCGGGCGTGAAAGTCCTCCAGCCAGGCAAGCGGATCGTCGCTGTGCAGGGACTCCGTCACCACCTCGCCGTCAGTCACGGTGATGTGGTTCTCATGCACCCGCACCACGGTCCGCGCCGGCAGGCCGATGATCGAGTAGCGGCCCCATTTTTCGCCGCCCTGAACGGATTCAAGCAGAAAGGAATAGGGGCCGTCGGCCAGTTTGAGGTAGGTGCTCAGCGGGGTGTCCAGGTCCGCCAGAACCTCGCGGATGACCGGAATGCGGTTGTGGCCCTGATCGGCCAATGCCTGAAATGCGTCTTTGTTCATGATGGCTACCGTCGATGTCCTGTTGCGCGCGTCAAGAGCTGCAACGCCGGGCCGAATGGCCGGCGCACCGGTTCACGCCGGCCATCGCTCATGGCTGCCGTCCTGGATTCGATCCAGGGCGGTGGGACGCGGTACGGACGGTGCCTTGCTCATGATGCCATTTCCTTCAGGCGGCCTGCCGCAGCAGGCGGTGCAGTTCAACCAGATTATCCACCAGCATGTCGGGTTCCGCTTCACGGATATCGACGCCATGATTGTACCCGTAGGGAACGCAGGCAAGGCCGATGCCGGCAGAACGCGCCGCGCGCGCATCGGTGACGGAATCCCCCACCATCAGGGTCTGCGCCGGGGTGACCCCGAGCGCATTCATGGCATGGTGCAGCGGCGCGGGATCGGGCTTCTTCACCGCCAGCGTGTCGCCGCCAACCACCACCGGAAACCAGGCGGAACCAAAGCCGATGGCGTCCAGCAGCGTTACCGCCAGGGCCTCCGGCTTATTGGTGACACAGGCAAGACGATACCCGTCCGCCCGCAGACGGTCCAGCCCTTCGCGCACCCCCGGATAAAGCCGGCTGCGCCGCCACAGCCGCTGACCGTACGCATCCAGAAACCGCGCAAATGCGGCGTCGCGCTCGGTGGCCGCGGGCGGCCTGCCGGAGCGCAAGGTCAGCGCCCGCTCCACCAGCCTGGCGGAACCGCTGCCCACCCACAGCCTCACCTGCTCCTCACCCACCGCCGCCATGCCCAGCCCCGCGAGCATGCGGTCGAGGGCGTCGGCGATATCGGGCACGCTGTCCACCAGCGTGCCGTCCAGATCGACCAACAGCGCGGTAATGCCTTGCATCATCGTGTAACTGTCGCGAGCTCGCGGCGCATGTCGGCAATCACCGGCCCGTAGTCATCGGCGCTGAAAATGGCGGAACCGGCAACAAAGGTGTCCGCACCGGCCTCGGCAACGGCGGCGATGTTGTCGGTCTTGATGCCGCCATCCACCTCGAGGCGAATCCGCCGGCCGCTGGCGTCGATCAGGGCACGCGCCTCGCGCAGCTTGTCCAGGGTGGATGGGATGAACGCCTGACCGCCGAACCCGGGGTTGACGGACATCAACAGCACCATGTCGACCTTGTCCATGACATGGCGCAGATAAGTCAGAGGCGTGGCCGGGTTGAACACCAGCCCGGCCTTGCAGCCGCAATCGTGGATCAGCTGCAGGCTGCGGTCGATATGGTCGCTGGCTTCCGGGTGGAAGGTGATCCAGTCCGCGCCGGCCTCGGCAAAATCGGGGATCAGGCGGTCCACCGGACGCACCATCAGATGTACATCGATCTCGGCCTTGACCCCGTGTTTGCGCAGGGCACTGCAGACCAGCGGCCCGATGGTCAGATTGGGCACGTAGTGGTTATCCATCACATCGAAATGCACCATGTCGGCCCCGGCGGCGAGCACGGCATCCACCTCCTCGCCCAGGCGGGCAAAGTCGGCGGACAGGATGGATGGCGCAATGCGATAATCCGTCATGATCAACTCTCCGCCGGCACTCAGCCCAGCAGGCCGAACCGGCCGCCGCTGGCAACAACGACAACCACCAGCCCGAGCACCAGGTTGATGCCCACCAGGCGGCGAATGGCGGCGAGCGAACCCGCCGCGGCGGGCCAGTCCTGGGCATCCACCGCCTGCCGCAACTGCCGGAACGGCAAAAAGAACACCAGCAGGAACAACACCACCATGATCCAGCCCAGCCCGTGCATGACATGCGCATGCAGCGGCCAGTTGGCCATCTGCTGCCACAGCGAGAAGCCCATCCAGTAACCGGACAGCAGGATCAGCACCACGGCCTTCCAGACCCAGACAAAGAACTTGGCCAGCACGCGACGCCACAGCATCAGCCGTTCGGGCGGCTCCAGCACCTGGGCCGACACCGGGCGCAGAATCACCCACGCGAAAAACATGCCGCCCACCCAGATGACGGCAAACAGCACATGCAACAGGCTGGCTATGCTCAACACGACACGCTCCCGCTATGTATTTGACTGCCGGAGTCTAGCAGCCCGCCGGACCGAGGGGAATTGAAGCGGGCGGGGGCGGCTCAGGATGGGGCGGGCAGGTTGCGGATCACCGGAAGAATGATGCCGCACACCGTGGCGCGCGCCACGGCCTGCTGACGGCTGCTGACGGCTGCTGACGCCGAGTTTCACGGTTACATTCTGCAAATGAAAGATGATTGTGCGCTCCGAGATGCCCAGGATCTGCGCCGTTTCCCAGGAGGTCTTGCCCTCGGCACACCACATCAGACACTCCTGCTCCCGACGGGTCAGGGGCTCCATCTGCGCATCCTGCCGTTCCCGTCCCAGTACCCTGATCGCGGCCTCGTGGAGGTAGGCGGCCAGACACATGATGTCGGCCGCGTGGTGGCGCAGCCGCGCCTCGACGTCCGGCCCTTCCTCGTCCAGGGCAAGACATAGCATGGAGATCTCGCCGTTCAGGCCATGAACCGGCAAGGTCATACCGGTCAGCAGGCCGTACTCGCGCAGCGCCTTCACCAGAGCGCGCTCGGGCGTTCCGGGCGGGAGGTCGGCGTGGATTTCATTCCAGTAGCCGGGCACCACATGTTGATAGCAGTGCCGGATGACCGGGTCGACAAGGATGTAGTCCTGATCGCGATATCGGCTCATCAGGCCAGCCGGGTAACAATCCACCAGATCGGAATGCGGGTCGACAAAGGACGCGCTGGCCACGCGCTGCACGAAAAAGTACCAACGAGCGCCTATCCGGTCCGCGATGCGCCGGCAGAAGGCATGCAGATCATCACGGCTGTCCGCCTGCCCGGCCGCGGCGATGATCGAGTCCAGCGCCCTCTCTCCGTTCACACCATACCTCCCCGCCGCCGAATCCAGCCGGACCGCGCAGCCCTCTTGCCCACCACAAAGGCTGTCTTCAGTGGCGCGGGGCATCGGGGCCCTGGACGCATTCCATGGTCACAACGGCACCCCTCAACGGCTCTGCAGGACAAGGGTAACATCGCCGGGCCTTGGGCTGTCACTGCGAGTCGGGATCAGCGCGACATCGCGGTCACGGCGCACAATCAGCAGCCGATCGCATGGCGATATTGACAACAAACTTGACCAGCATGCCTGTATCAGGTTCCATGACGTTCAGACGCCTGGACCTGCAAACGCCCCATCGCCGGCAAGCATCGCGCGTACCCGCCCTCCTGCCTTTTCAGACTCTAAATGTGAACCCCTTCACAAAAGCGTTGCTTAGACGCAACGAAACCTCATGTGACTTCTCAACTATGTTGATAATCCCTAGGGGTTGTAGTAAATAGAAAGTGTTGTATTATTGAATCACCACTACGGTGGAATGTTGCATTAATACCACTTGGCACCTGGGGGCATGACTCCCGAACTCAAGCGGTCGTTCGGCGCCGGGCACACATCGCCTGCCGGACCAACTGCATAACAAAAGTGATTAGTCGCTAGGAGATCCACAAATGAAGAAATCCCTTATCGCGCTCGCCGTTGTGAGTGCCTTCGCCGCTGGCGCGGCCAACGCCGAAGTCCGCATTTACGGTAACCTGGACGTGGGTATTGGTAGCGCGGTTGCTGACAATGACAACAGCAACGGCTTCTTCACCAACAACCTCTCCACCTCGGAGCTGGGCTTCATGTCCTCCTACGAGCTCGGCAACACCGGCCTCACCAGCCACCTGCAGCTCGGCGGCCAGATCGCCGGCAACTCGGGCGGCACGACCGGCACCGGCCCTGGCGCCTACAGCCTGAACCGTCACAAGCTGGTGGGTATTTCCGGTGACTTCGGTCGCGTCGACGCCGGTACGCGCCTGAACCCGGCCTTCGCTTTCTGGGGCAGCACCTTCGCCATGGGCGGCAACAGCGTGGCCGTGAACGGCCAGTTCGCCGCCGGTGTTCTCAACACCTGGGTCCCGAACACCGTCACCTACAGCTCGCCAAACCTGAACGGCCTGACCGCGCAGGTCATGTATGGCTTTAATGGTGCGGGCAATGCTGTCCCCGCTGCTCCGACTGTGCCTGACAACGACCAGACCTTCACGTCCGGCGCCATTGCATACAGCACCGGTCCGCTGCGGGTCGGCGTTTCTTATCAGAACCACGATGATCCGGCTGACACGATCGGCAACACGACGACCGTTGTCGGCGGTACCTATGACATCGGCGCCCTGCGTCTGTCCGCCAACTATATGGACGCCGACGTGGATGCTATTGACGGCGCCGACAACGTCACCATGAGTGCTGGCGCGCGCTACGCCGTCACCTCGCAGGTGGCCGTCGGTGGCACCTACATGAGCCATGACAGCGGCGCCAGCCTGGTCAATCTGCAGGCCCACTACGCCCCGGTTCCGCAGACCACGTTCTATGCCATGGTCTCGATAGTCGAGAACGACAACATCGAGAACGCCAACGATCTGCAGTACCGGACCTTCTGGGGCGAAAGCACCCAGGTTGCGGCCGGCGACGACGATTCCGGCTTCACCGTCGGCGTCGTACAGCGCTTCTAATTCCGCATCCGCCTCGCGCGGATAACGGAAACGACCGCAAGCCGCCCTTCGGGGCGGCTTTTTTTTGGCCCCGGGTTAACAGCGCAGACGCTTGCGATACACTAGGGCACCACTGATTGATGCGCGCACCGCAGTCCTGGTGCGCAACCCTGTCACATGATCCAAGAGGCTTCTGTTCATGTTCGCAATGACACCCCGACTGTTTCTGCTGAGCTGTGCCGGTCTGCTGCTTGCCGGCTGTTCGACACTTTCGGACGAAGGGCGCACCGGCCACCACCCGGACCGTGAAGGCGAGATGAGCGAGGACTACCTGCCCGTGGATAACCCGATCCTGCTCTCCAGCCTGCTCGATCGCGATCGAGAGGAAACCGACGAGGCCACTTTAAAGGCGCAGGAAGATCGCATTCAGGAACTGGAGGCTGCGCTGGCACGACTGGAAGCCGACGGCGCCAGCGAGCGCACACCGGACCGTGCCGCCTTGGCCGTGGACGGCCAGCGCACCCGCATTGCGGTGATAACGGATACCCCTCTGCAGGAACGCCTGAACCGGGTCTTTACGGGCGTCTCCCGGGATTATCCGGTGCGCCTGCTGGGTGATTCCGCAAGCCGCGCCGCGCTGAACGATGCCGGCTGCGACATCGGCAACGCCGCCGACTGCGCGAATCAGCTCCGCCAGTATCCAGGCGTACGCATGCTGGTATCCATCACCGGCGAGGGTGAGAACCGCGTGACCGTGCGCTACCACGATCTGGAACTGGGCGGCGAACCACGCACCAGAAATCTCAGCCTGCCCGAAGCGGATGGGAGGGTGCCGGAACGTGCCCTGGAAAGCCTGGCGGACGAGGTGCTGACACTCAGCCTGGAATACGCACGGACGGCGCCCTGGTTTGCCCGCGCCTTCAGCCGCGAGTCGGAGGGCTGGGCGATCAATGCCGGCGAAGCCTCGGGCCTGAGCGCGGGGGATCAGCTGCGCGTACACCGTCCGGGCCGGGTGATTCGCGGACCGGGCGGCCAGGCCGCCGGCTGGGTTCAGGGTGAGGCCGTCGGCACGGTCAGCGTCACCACGCTTGCCGGCGACGATGTCGCCATCGTGACCCTGGAGGACGGCCAGGCACCAGGAGATCAGGACATACTGATTCCGATGAAATAGCCCCGGCTCTGCCTGGCGCAGGGTGGATGGAGCGCAGCGACTGCGCAAGTATTGGCACGGCAGAGCGGGGAGCGGGGTTCCGTTCCCGGACCGTCGGCGGCAGGGAAGCCGCCGACGAGCCTACAAGGATGTATTCACGGCGTGTCCGGGAACGGAACCCCGCTCCCCGCGTCGCGGTTTGGCTACGCCGCTGAATACTTGCGCAGTCGCTGCGCTCCGTCCACCCTGCGCTTGATATGTCAGGCTTTGGACCTTTGCTCCAATACGTCCACCGCCGGTAGCGTTTTGCCTTCGAGAAATTCCAGGAACGCACCGCCGCCGGTGGAAATGTAGGAGATGCGGTCACTCACCCCGTATTTGGCCACCGCGGCCAGGGTGTCGCCGCCGCCGGCGATGGAGAACGCCGGGCTGCTCGCAATCGCCTCGGCCACGGCCTGGGTGCCGTTGCCGAACTGCTCGAACTCGAATACGCCGACCGGGCCGTTCCAGACGATGGTGCCGGCCTTGCCCAGTATTTGCTCGTAGAGCCGCGCGGTTTGCGGGCCGATATCCAGAATCAGGTCATCCTCGGCCACCTCTTCCACCCGCTTGATTTCGCCATTGGCGTACTCGGAGAACGCCTTGGCGGTAACCACGTCCACCGGCACCGGAATCTCCCCGCCCCTGCTCCGCGCCTGCGCCATCAACCGCCGCGCTTCGTCAACCAGGTCCGCCTCATAAAGTGATTTGCCCACCGGGTGACCGGCGGCGGCGATGAAGGTATTGGCAATGCCGCCGCCAACAATGAGCTGATCGACCACTCCGGACAGCGCTTCCAGCACGGTCACCTTGGTTGAAACCTTGGAGCCGCCGACGATGGCGATCATCGGCCTCGCCGGGTTATCCAGGGCCTTGCCCAGCGCCTCGAGTTCCGCGGCCAGCAGCGGCCCCGCGCAGGCGACCGGTGCAAAGCGCGCCACGCCGTGTGTGGAGGCCTGGGCCCGGTGCGCGGTGCCGAATGCATCCATGACGTAAACGTCGCACAGCGCCGCCATGCGCCGCGACAGTGCCTCGTCATTTGCCTTCTCGCCGCTGTTGAAGCGCACGTTCTCGCAGAGCACGACCTCGCCGGGCCCAACGTCAACGCCGTCCAGCCAGTCGCGCTGCAGGCGCACGGGACATTCCAGCAGCGTTTCCAGGTGGCTTGCAACCGGGGCTAGCGATGCCTCGGGGTCGAACACTCCCTCCTTCGGCCGCCCCAGGTGACTCATCAGCATCACCCGCGCTCCGGCGTTCAGCGCGTGCCGGATGGTGGGCAATGAGGCGCGGATGCGGGTGTCGTCGCCGACCCTGCCGTCGCGGACGGGCACGTTGAGGTCCTCGCGGATGAGGACGCGCTTGCCGGAGAGCGCCAGCTCGGTCATGCGTAGTACGTTCTGGGACATGTCGGTGAATCCTTTCGGGATGATGTGTTTGTGGTCAAAAGGGTGATATGAGACGGGTTGTTGTTCAATTATAAAACCGTCACGCGCATGTGCTGCGGTTAGCGGAAGGACCCGCTCCAATGCACGGCCACATCCACCATGCGGCTGGCGAACGCCCATTCATTGTCAAACCAGGCCAGCAGGCTCACCAGCCGCCGGCCGCTGACCCGCGTCTGTGTGATGTCGACAATGCTGGAGTGGGGGTCATGGTTGAAATCGCAGGATGCGTGCGGCAGGTCGGTCCAGGCCATGAGGCCGGCGTAATCGCCCTCGGCTGCCTGACGAAGAATGCGATTGACCTCGTCGACGTCGGTATCCCGGGAGACCTGTAATACGGCATCCATCGCCGAGACGTTGATGGTCGGCACGCGCACATGGCGCGCCTCGACACGGCCCGTCATCTCCGGCAACAACCGCTCGATACCCCTGGCCAAACCGGTGGAAACCGGAATGATGGAATGCATGGCCGAGCGGGTGCGGCGCAGGTCGGTACGATGGTAGCCGTCCAGCACCGGCTGATCGTTCATGGCCGAATGCAGGGTCGTCACGCTGGCCGCTTCCACGCCGAGGGCCTGATCCAGTACCCGCAGTATGGGCACGATGCAGTTGGTGGTGCAGGAGGCGTTTGACACCAGCTTGGCATTATCGGCGATGGCGCCCTCGTTAATGCCCATGACCACGGTGGCATCGGTGTCGCCGCTGCTCTGCATGGGGTTGGAGAGCAGCAGCCGCGGCACGCCGGCGGCGAGGTAGCGCTCGGCGGTGGCGCGATCGCCGAAGCTGCCGGAGCATTCCAGCACCAGATCGATGCCCATGGCGCGCCAGTCGACGTCCTCCGGCCGGCTTCCATGGGTGACGGTGATGCGCCGGCCGTCCACCAGCAGTGCGCCATCGTCCTCCTCCACCCGGCCCGGAAAACGGCCATGCGTGGAGTCGAAACGGGTCAGGTAGACCATGCTGTCCAGGTCTTCCGGCTCGTTGATGGCCACCACCTGCAGGCCGGCCTCCGCACCCTGTTCATGCAGGGCGCGGAGTACACAGCGGCCGATGCGGCCGTAGCCGTTGATGGCGACCCGCGGGCGCTGCGCCATCTCAGCTGTCCAGCAGACCGCGGGCGGCGGTGACGACGTTCTCCACGGTGAAGCCGAAATGCGGGAACAGGTCATTGGCGGGGGCGGATTCGCCGAAACCGCGCATGCCGATGATGGCGCCGTCCAGGCCCACGTATTTGCGCCAGTAATCCACATGCGCCGCTTCCACCGCTACCCGGCGGCGTACCGAGGCCGGTAGCACGGATTCACGATAGGCGGCGTCCTGCGCTTCAAAAACCTCGGCGCAGGGCATGGAGACAAGGCGTACCTGCAGACCGTCGTCGGTGAGCTTTTTCCAGGCGTCCGCGGCAAGCGCGACTTCGGAGCCGGTGGCGATGAGGATGATCTGCGGCTCGCCGCCGCAATCGCGCAACACATAACCGCCGCGAGCCACTGCCTTGAGCTGCTCCGGGCTGCGCTCCTGATGCGGCACGCCCTGGCGGGTCAGCACCAGGCTGGTGGGGCCGTCGCGGCGTTCGATCGCGGCCCGCCAGGAGGCCACTGTTTCGACCACGTCACAGGGACGCCAGACGTGCATATTGGGGATGATACGCAGGCTGGACACATGCTCCACGGGCTGGTGCGTGGGGCCGTCTTCGCCGAGGCCGATGGAATCGTGGGTGTACACCAGCACGCTGCGCAGATTCATGATCGCGGCCATGCGCACGGCATTGCGGGCGTAGTCGGAGAACACCAGGAAGGTGCCGCCGTAAGGCAGAAAGCCGCCGTGCAGCGCCAGGCCGTTCATGATCGCGGTCATGCCGAATTCGCGGACACCATAGAAAAGGTAGTTGCCATCGCCGTCGTCGGCACTGATCGGCGCGCAGCCGGACCAGCGGGTGTTGTTGGAACCGGTCAGGTCGGCCGAGCCGCCGATCAGCTCCGGCAGATAGGGGCCGAAACCGTTAAGCGCGATCTCCGAGGCCTTGCGGGTGGCAACCTTCTCCGCCTTGTCCGCCACCTTCAGTAGCAGTTCACCAGCGTGCTGCTCGAAGTGCGAGGGCAGATCACCGCGCATGCGGCGCTCGAACTCCGCCGCCAGTTCCGGGTGCGCCTTGCGGTAGGCAGCAAGGACCTGGTTCCACTGCGCTTCGGCGGCGGCGCCTTTGTCGCGGGCATCCCACCCTTCATAGGTCGTGGCCGGTATTTCGAACGGCGCGTGCTCCCAGTTCAGGAACTCGCGGGTGGCCTGAATCTCGTCGTCGCCAAGTGGCGCGCCGTGCACGCTGTGGGTACCGCAGGCATTGGGCGCGCCGAAACCGATCACGGTCTTGCAGCAGATCAACGTGGGCCGGCCCCGGACCTTGCGCGCTTCCTGCACTGCCCGGCCGACGGCCTCGCTGTCGTGGCCGTCGACGTCGGCGATCACATGCCAGCCATAGGCGCGGAACCGCTTGGGGGTGTCATCGGTGAACCAGCCCTCCACCTTGCCGTCGATGGAAATGCCGTTGTCATCATAGAATACCACCAGCTTCTCCAGCCCGAGGGTACCGGCCAGCGAACAGACTTCGTGGGAGATGCCTTCCATCAGGCAGCCGTCACCGACGAAGCACCAGGTGCGGTGATCCACCACGGTATGGCCCGGGCGGTTGAACTGCGCGGCCAGCACCTTCTCCGCCAGCGCCATGCCGACGGCATTGGCCAACCCCTGGCCGAGCGGGCCGGTGGTGGTCTCCACGCCGGGGGCGTAGCCGTACTCCGGATGACCTGGGGTTTTCGCATGCAACTGCCGGAAATTCTTCAGCTCATCCATGCTCAGATCGTAGCCGCTCAGATGCAGCAGGCTGTAAAGCAGCATGGAGCCGTGACCATTGGAGAGCACGAAACGATCGCGGTTGACCCACGCAGGGTTGGCGGGGTTGTGGCTGAGGAAATCGTTCCAGAGCACTTCGGCGATATCGGCCATGCCCATGGGCGCACCCGGGTGCCCGGACTTGGCGCGCTGGACGGCATCCATGCTGAGGGCGCGGATGGCATTGGCGAGTTCTCGGCGCGAGGGCATTGGTGGGGATCTCCAGGTTGAGCGACGGTTGCGGTCGGCGCCCGAGTAACCCGGCGCCAAAGAGGTCAGAAGGCGGCAATTTTCTCGAAGTTTCCCGCATCCGGCAAGCCGGTCGGCAATTCAGGTCCTTCCAGCGCCTCTGACGATACCCTGTCGCCGACCCCTCTGCATGGACGAGCCGCCGCTACGCACCGCCTGATGACCGCACCGGCGCCATTAATGATGCCTGATTTCGGTACTGGTCGTAGATGCGTTGAATGAAGGCACCGGTCGGACGTTGACGCAGCCCCTGCATGACCGCCCTCATCTCCGGCGTCACCGCTTCGATCGGCGGCAGACTGATCAAGCAGGCGGCGGTTAGCATGCCCGTCATGATTCCGCGGATGTTGCGGTCGCCGATATGGGCGAAGATCAAGGTGGTGCTGGCCGCGCTCGGTTGCTCGAGAAAGGCGTTGTTGTACATCGCCATGCCGGTGAGCTGAGGATTGTAGTCCGAGAAGTAGGCGCGATAGTCCGTGCTGACCCCCAAGAGTCCATAACCCTGGCCCGCAAGCAGCGCCAGCGCCGGCAGCACTAGCACCACCCCCCATCGCCATCGCACTAGTAGCGAATTCAGTTGTTTCATTCCCATCCCCACGAGCACGCTCTGACAAACACGAAGCGCCGCTACGGACGCCAGCTACGTCGCGCAAGGACAGCGCGGGCCGGAACGTGATCCCAGCGCGGTGCCCCGTTGACGTTAAACATGTAAACAGTTAACTTGACACATATCCAGCAGGGCTTGTCAGAAAGCGTTTCATAAAGACACGAGAGGAAAACATGTTTCTTGATCTATCCAGCGAGGGCTCGAGCAACGGGAATGCGGCCGTTCTCCGGGCGAGAATCGAAAGCGTTGCGTTCGGAGCGTTGCCATACGACTCCGTCATCGTCCGCCGTCAACGGGTGTCGGATCAGGACATCGCTTTCGAGGCCGTGGAGGAGAGCACGTCGGCGCCTCCATCGGAGCAACACTCCTTCATCATGGTGGCTTTTCAGTTCGGCGACGGCGCGGGCGGCACCGAGACCCTGCTCCGCTACGTCCGTGATCGGGCGCCTGCGCTAGAGAGGCACGGCGGCAGGGTTTATGTCAGCGCCGTTACCCCACGCAATGACCGCTGGTGCTACGACGGCTTCGAGTTGATTGAGTTTCCGACGCCGGACGCCGTGCAAAACCTCATGGGCGATGCCGATTATCGGGCCCGCACGAAGAATTCCGCCGCCGTGTTCGGTGGTGAGTTCTCGATGGCACGCTTGGCTCTGGCCGCGGTCGCGGCGTGACACGTCACGGGTACGCGTGGTGGCTACTCACATCATCGATCGCATCCCCGGACCGAGTGGCCGCCCGCTCTTCGGGTACCTCGAGCAGTTTCGAGATTCCCCCTTGGTCCTGCTTCAGCGCTGCCACCGGCTCATGGGGCTTTTCCTGGCTGGCAGGAGAAGGTGCGCGCCGAACTGCATGGGGTGGATGCAAAGGATGCTCCGGCCGGCTCGGTTCTTGAACGTGTATTCTCCGAGGCGATCCGGTTGATGCCGCCTTTGTGGCTGGTCGACAGGAAGACGACAGAAGACGTTCAGCTCCGCAATCATGTTGCCCCGGCCGGTACCAACGTGATCACGAGCCCCTACGTCACTCACAGAGATGCTCGATTTTGGAGGAACCCGGAGACGTTCGACCCGGATCGCTTTCTCGATGAGCATGCCAAGGATCGGCCAAAGTACGCGTACTTCCCGTTCGGAGGCGGTCGCATGAGGTGTATTGGTGTTGGCCTCGCACAGCTCCAGATGAAGGCGATCGCCAAGCACGTGCTCGGACGATGCAGGCTGGTTCCGCTCATCGGGCACTCGTTCGAGGTCGAACCATTACTCGGTTGATACGGAGTTTCGCTGGACGCCGTCCATGCAGAACTTGCGCGTTCAGCTGGCATACTGGTTTTGAACGGTCGTCTAGGACGACTACCGCATAATGGACGTGAGCGCCAAGTCCCGCGGCCGCGTTTGCACCGGCAGGGCGCCAAGCTGAACAAGTACAGGAGGGCTTTGCCCAGTGTTTCCCCAGGGATGGGCCGGATAACCCTTGTGGCGCGGTTAGCCCGCGTTCATGCACGGGACTATCCAGAGAAGAGGGGATTATTCAGCGGCTTATTCACTGGACTGTTTGAGGTACCCATGACCCAGCCCGAGTCGACGCCATTACTGCTTCGCCACTTCGTCTGTTTCAACTTCTATCGTGGGTGGCGCGGCATATCCGAGTTCTACCGCCCATGGCTACCTCCTGGAGTTTCTCCCCAACAATCCTACGTCCTCGAGCTCTGCGATGAATCGAGAGGCAAGACCGTTGGGTCGATCGCCAGCGGCCTAGAAATCGATCCGCCTGCCGTGTCCTCCCTCATTGGTCGCATGGAGAGATCGGGTCTCGTGCGGCGCGAGCTGGATCCCGGCAACCGCCGTTACACGCTGGTGTTCATATCGCCGGCGGGAGTCGAACTCCGTGCACGTGTGCGGGAGTCCATGGCGCGAGCGGACAACCAGCTGCGCAAGCACTTTACGGAGCAGGATCTACAGCAACTCGTACGATTGGTGGACAAGATCCAGGCCGCCGCGGACGAACGCGAGGCGCGGTAGTATCCTCGGAATAAGGCCAGCGCTCACGAGGGCGGCGTATTCCGGTGAACGTGACCGCTCATTCCGCTGTTCGTGACCGCTGTCCGGAGCGGTGTGCGCAGGGCCGTGTTCATTGAGCGTTATCGGTCACGATTAGTATTCAACTTGTAGCCGTGCATGTCGCTTTACGCACGGAAACCTGGCATGGGTAGAGGGGAGACGGCCTTTCGTGACCAGTTTGTGCTTCCTCTTGCCCGAGCCGGTCACAGACCTTGACCTGCAACTGGTTTACCCGGCCAAGCGCCATATCCATGAGTATTCTGGTCGAAGTGGCATAGAACGCACCGTCGTGGCGCTGGTTGACAGAGTGCGTAACCAGCCTTTGCTCAGTACGGATTGATTCCTCCGTCTCATACTTGTAGACCTCCGTCGTAACAGAGTTTTCCGTACCGGAAGACGAGGTAACCGTCAAAAGCAACAGAGAATCGTACGGGCGCTCTACCTGGACCGTGCAATTCTCGAAAGTCGCCTGCTGAAGCAGGTCCTCCAGTTGTGTCATTGCATCAGGGAAAAGTGCCTGCCTGATGCAAAGCACACCGAAGTACCCTGCCGCGAAAGCCATGAACCATAGCAATACGTGCTTGGCGACGGATATCAAGTGCTGGCGACGATGCGAGGCACGGGCTGGAGCGCCGGTGATGGAGGCTCAAACAATGTCAGTGATGGATAGTGGGACGATTGCGGCCATAAAAGCTCCTCCTTGAACTATGAACAGAAGTACTGGGCAGCCTTGCCATCTTCTAGTTGCAGGCCCCGGATAGTAATTGGGAGGCGCGCGCAGTTCAAGCGTCTGCCCCATGCGGGACAGATGGACCAGGGGAGACCGAAGACGGCATTAACGAGGGTCTGCCTTGCGGCAGGGGCGGACATGGACAAGGATTGAGAGACCCTGTCGCGAAAGAGACACAGGGTGCGATTGCGGACACGGGAATTTATGCGCGGTTCAGGACGTTGTACAATCGGCGGCTTACCGGCGGCCGGCCGGGCCGCGACAGCGCATGAGGCGTTGTCGCCGGGATCAGCCGCGCGGGCATTTTCAGGCACAGGAGGCAAAGAGTGAGCGATTTTCTATTTACGTCGGAATCCGTATCCGAGGGTCATCCGGACAAGATGGCCGACCAGATTTCCGATGCGATCCTCGATGCGATCCTGGAACAGGACCCTCGCGCACGGGTGGCCTGCGAAACATTGACCAAGACCGGTCTGCTGCTGCTTGCAGGCGAGCTGAAGACGTCGGCCAATATCGACTACGAGGAAATTGCCCGGTCCACCGTGCGCCGTATCGGCTACACCGACTCGGAAATGGGCTTTGATGCCGAGACCTGCGCCTTCATCAACGCGCTGGGCAAGCAGTCCATGGACATCAATCAGGGTGTCGACCGGCAGAACCCTGAAGAACAGGGCGCCGGCGACCAAGGCCTGATGTTCGGCTACGCCTGCGACGAAACCGATGTGTTGATGCCGGCGGCCATTACCTATGCGCACCGGCTGGTTCAGCGTCAGGCCGAGATGCGCCGCGACGGCACCCTGCCCTGGCTGCGCCCGGACGCCAAGAGCCAGGTCACGCTGCGCTACGAGAATGGCCGCCCGGTAGCGGTGGATACAGTGGTACTCTCCACCCAGCATGCCGAAAGCGCCGCCGATGGCGAGATTCGCGAGGGCGTGATCGAGCACGTCATCAAGCCGGTGCTGCCGGCGGAGTGGATCACCGACAAGACCCGCTACCTGATCAACCCCACCGGCCGCTTCGTGGTCGGCGGTCCAATGGGCGACTGCGGCCTGACCGGCCGCAAGATCATCGTCGACACCTACGGCGGCATGGCCCGCCACGGCGGTGGTGCGTTCTCCGGCAAGGACCCCTCCAAGGTCGACCGCTCCGCGGCCTACGCCTGCCGCTACGTCGCCAAGAACATCGTCGCCGCCGGGCTGGCCTCGAAGTGCGAGATCCAGGTTTCCTACGCCATCGGCGTCGCCGAGCCGACCTCGGTCATGGTGGAAACCTTCGGCACCGCCCGCATCGACGAGCAGCGGATCAGCGATCTGGTCCGCGAGCATTTCGACCTGCGACCCTACGGCATCATCCGCATGCTCGATCTGCTGCGGCCGATCTATGCCGCCACCGCGGCCTATGGCCACTTCGGCCGCGAGGACCAGGGGTTCACCTGGGAACGCACCGACCGTGCCGAGGTGTTGAAGGACGCCGCGGGGCTCTGAATAACTGAATAACAGAACGTGCTGCCCGAGGAGCGTTGCAACAGGGGGGACCCTGCCAGGCTTGGGTGGAACGTTTCAACTGGAGAACGGCGCTCAGCGACTACGGAGTCAGCACCATGAATGCAGTGGTCACTACCAAGGCATCCAATTACATCGTGCGCGACATCGGCCTCGCTGACTGGGGCCGTAAGGAAATTGCCATCGCCGAGACTGAAATGCCCGGTCTGGTGTCCACGCGCGAAGAGTACCGAAACAACCAGCCGCTGAAGGGCGCACGTATCGCGGGTTCCCTGCACATGACGATCCAGACCGCCGTGCTCATCGAGACGCTGACGGCCCTGGGTGCGGAGGTGCGCTGGGCGTCCTGCAACATCTACTCGACCCAGGATCACGCCGCCGCGGCGATTGCCGAAAGCGGCGTGCCGGTGTTCGCCTACAAGGGCGAAACGCTGGAAGAGTATTGGGATTACTGCCACCGGATCTTTGAATTCGGCGACGGTGAAACCGCTAACATGATCCTCGATGACGGCGGCGACGCCACCATGCTGCTGATGCTGGGCGCGAAGGCGGAGCAGGACATCTCCGTGCTCGACAAGCCCGGCAGCGACGAAGAGAAGGCCCTGTTCGCGAGCATTCGCAAGCGCCTGCAGGACCAGCACGGCTGGTACGGGCAGGCCCTTGCACGGATCGGTGGCGTAACCGAGGAGACCACCACCGGCGTCAACCGGCTGGTGCGCATGCAGAAGGACGGCCTGCTGCCCTTCCCCGCCATCAACGTCAACGACTCGGTAACCAAATCCAAGTTCGACAACCTGTACGGCTGCCGCGAGTCCCTGCTCGACGGCATCAAGCGGGCCACCGACGTGATGATCGCCGGCAAGGTTGCCGTGGTCTGCGGTTATGGTGACGTCGGCAAGGGCTGCGCCCAGAGCCTGCGCGGCCAGGGCGCCACGGTGTGGATTACCGAGATCGACCCGATCTGCGCCCTGCAGGCGGCGATGGAAGGCTACCGCGTGGTGACCATGGACGACGCCGCCGACAAGGCGGATATCTTCGTCACCGCCACCGGCAACTACCAGGTGATCACCCATGACCACCTGGTACGGATGAAGCACAACGCCATCGTCTGCAACATCGGCCACTTCGACAACGAGATCGATGTCGCCGGTCTGCGGCGGTATGCGTGGGACAACATCAAGCCGCAGGTGGATCACATCACGCTACCCAGCGGTAACAAGCTGATCCTGCTGGCCGAGGGCCGCCTGGTGAACCTGGGCTGTGCCACCGGACACCCGAGCTTCGTGATGTCGGCGTCCTTCACCAACCAGGTGCTGGCGCAGATCGAGCTGTTCTGTCACCGTGACCAGTACGACAAGGCGGTGTACGTGCTGCCCAAGCACCTCGACGAGAAGGTGGCGGCGCTGCATCTGGACAAGCTCGGCGCCAATCTCACCACGCTCACCGCGGAACAGGCGGCGTACATCGGCGTGGATGTGAAAGGCCCGTTCAAACCGGAAGCCTATCGTTACTAGGAGCCCTCTCTCAGGGCTTCATCTATGACCGCCCCTGGGGTACCACCCCGGGGGCGCTTGCCGTGGAACTGACCATGGAAACGCAAGGCAAATTCCCACAGGTTTTCAGCTTCGAGTTCTTTCCGCCGAAGACGGACGAGGGCGTGGAGAAACTGCGCGCGACCCGCGCGCGGCTGGCTGCGTTGTCGCCGCGCTTTTTTTCCGTGACCTTCGGCGCAGGCGGTTCAACGCGGGACCGCACCTTCGAAACGGTGGTCGAGATCCAACAGCAGTCCGGTATCGATGCCGCGCCGCATCTGTCCTGCGTCGGCTCCACACCGGAGAGCATCCGCGACATTCTCAATCAGTACAGGGAGCATGGCATCAGCCAGATCGTCGCCCTGCGAGGGGATATGCCCTCCGGCATGAGCGGTCCGGGCCATTTCCGGTACGCCAACGAGCTGGTCGCGTTCATCCGCGAGGAGCATGGCGATCACTTTCACATCGAAGTCGCCTGCTACCCGGAGTTTCACCCGCAGGCCGACGATGCCGACGCCGATCTGCTCGCCTTCAAGCGCAAGGTAGAGGCCGGTGCCAATAGCGCCATTACCCAGTACTTCTTCAATCCGGACGCCTACTTCCGCTTTCTCGACGATTGTGAGCGTCTGCAGATCGAACTGCCCATCGTGCCGGGGATCATGCCGGTTACCAACTACAAGCAGCTGGCGCGCTTCTCGGATGCCTGCGGCGCGGAGATCCCCCGCTGGCTGCGCAAGCGCCTGGCCGCCTTCGGCGACGACCGTGAATCCTTGCAGGCCTACGGTATCGATGTCGTCACCGAACTCTGTTTCGATCTGCTGGAGGGAGGCGCGCCGGGGCTGCACTTCTATACACTGAACCAGGCGGGCGCAACGGAGGCGATCTGGAACAATCTAGGGCTGAACGCCGCGAACAGGGAAGGGGCGCCTTCAGTCTGATACCACGATTTCAACACGGGCACAGGCTTTCATGACATACAGCACCAACCAGACCCTGGCGGAACGGGATCTCAAGGTCCTCTGGCATCCCTGCACGCAAATGAAAGACCACGAATGGCTGCCAATGGTACCCATACGCCGCGGTGAGGGCGTCTGGCTCTACGATCTGGACGGCAACCGCTACCTGGATGCCATCAGCTCCTGGTGGGTGAATATCTTCGGCCACGCCAATCCGCGCATCAACCAGGCGGTGAAGAAGCAGCTGGACAGTCTCGAGCACGTCATTCTTGCCGGTTTCAGCCATGAGCCCGTGGTGGAACTCTCGGAACGGCTGGTGGCGATGACACCTGAGCCGCTGACCCGCTGTTTTTACACGGACAACGGCTCCGCCGCGGTCGAGGTGGCTCTGAAGATGAGTTACCACTACTGGAAGAATACCGGGCAGCCGCAGAAGACCCGCTTCCTGACCCTGTCCGGCAGCTACCACGGCGAAACACTGGGTACGCTCGGCGTCGGCGACGTGGCGCTCTACAAGGACACCTACCGACCGCTGCTGATGGAGGCGACCCCGGTGCCCTCCCCCGACTGCTTCTCGCGGGAGGACGGCGTCAGCTGGGAGGATCACAGCCGCGCGATGTTCCAGCACATGGAGCAGGCCCTCGAACAGCGTGCCGATGAAACCGCGGCGGTCATAGTGGAACCGCTGGTGCAATGCGCGACCGGCATGAAAATGTACCACCCGGTGTATCTGGAACTGCTGCGGGAGGCCTGCACGCGCCATGGCGTGCACCTGATTGCCGACGAGATCGCGGTCGGATTCGGCCGCACCGGCACCATGTTCGCCTGCGAGCAGGCCGGTATCAGCCCGGATTATATCTGCCTGTCCAAGGGATTAACCGGCGGCTATCTGCCGCTGGCGGTGGTGCTGACCACCGACAAGATCTACGAGGCGTTTTACGACGATTACGCCACTCTGCGGGCGTTTCTGCACTCTCACAGCTATACAGGCAATCCATTGGCCTGTCGCGCGGCGCTGGCGACACTGGATATCTTCCAGCAGGACAACGTCATAGAGCGCAACCGTGAACTGAGCGGGCACATGGGACGGGCGTTCGCGCACCTGCGCGATCATCCTCATATCGGCGAAGTCCGGCAGACCGGGATGATTCTTGCCATGGAAATGGTCAAGGACCGCAAGACCCGCGAGCCCTACCCCTTTGAGGAGCGGCGCGGCCTGCGGGTTTACCAGCACGCTCTGAAGAACGAAGCCCTGCTGCGCCCACTGGGCAACGTGGTGTACCTGATGCCGCCGTATGTGATTACCGAAGAGCAGATCGACCACCTGGTAAAAGTAGCCGAGCAAGGTATCAATATCGCGACGAAGGACTAAGGAGACACGTCAAGCCGAAAAGTCGGTGGTCTTCCGCACACGGTTACATCTCGTCCCGTGTAGGGCGGAAAAGCGCAGCGCCTTCCGCCGTATGAAGGCATTGGAAAAGCATATCGGCGTGCGAACAGTATGATCGACCCCAGTCATACGGCGGAAGGCGCTGCGCTTTTCCGCCCTACTTGGGATACGTGGGCTACCGGCATGTCGGAATACGCTTTTTCACGGCACGCCTCCCCCGGGAGCGCGCAAACAGCCTTTGCCGGATCTCCCTATCGCAAATCCCCCCACAACATCTGGAATGCCGCCAGTGCGGCCATGCCAGCGGTTTCCGTGCGAAGTATTCGCGGACCCAGGAGCACGGGGAGATAGTTCTGATCCCGGGCCGCGGCCACCTCCTGTCCGGTAAGGCCACCTTCCGGTCCGACCAGCAACGTAATGCCCTCGGCATCGGGCGCGGGGAGTTGGCTCGGGCGGCGGGCGCCCTCGGGGTCGAGAAGGCAACGCAGCCCGGGCAATGCCGAGCCCAGAGCATCCGCCAGCGATGCCGGCGCGTCCACCATCGGCAGCCGGTTGCGCCCACACTGTTCGCAGGCGCTTTGCACCACTCCCCGCCAATGGGCCGTCTTCTTGTCCAGCCGATCACCGGAAAGCTGCACCACGCTGCGCTCGGTGAATACCGGCAGAATCCGGGTTACGCCAAGCTCCACGGCCTTCTGGATGGTCCAGTCCATGCGATCGCCCTTGCTCACCCCCTGAACCAGGGTCAGGGGAATGGGGGACTCTGCTTCCCGGGGATCATGCGCGCCAACAGCCACCTCAGCCGCCCGGCGTTCCAGGCGAGACAACTGCGCCGCGTATTCACCACCCTGTCCGTTAAACAGCACCAGGGGGCCCCCGGGCCGGACACGCAGCACACGCAGGTGGTTTGCCGGATCCCCGGTGAGCTGCAGCGTTTCGTTGGCCCGCAAGGGGAGGTCAACGTAAATGCGGGGGGCTTTCATTAAGGAGCCTCTGATCTAGTCCCGTGGAGCTCCTTAACCGTACAATGCCCGATACACCCGGTCTTCCATATACCTCATGTCCGGGATGAACGCCGGCTCTCCCAAGGCGAGCACGGGCATGGCAACGGCCGGAGCATCGTCCATGTCGTCGTTCAAGCTCTCTATGGCGCGCATGTCGATGTTCACCAGACGCGGAATGCCCTGCGCAACCATGGCGAAATAGGGCAGATCCGGGCGATCACCGAGGGCCTTCAGAATCAGGACGCGGGCGCGGGTGGCCGGTGACATCGCGGTGGAGCCGTTGATGGCCTCGAATGACAGGCAGGGAACCCGCTGCCCACGCCAGTTGAAACGGCCCAGCAGCCAGTCCGGATAGTCTCCCGGCAACGGCTCCGGATGGCTGTAGCTGACGACCTCGGCAACTACGGAACTTGGCAGCAGCAGGTAGCCTTCCTCCATGGGTATGAGGAGACTACGAACCGCTGATTCATCTGCTGCCATGGGGCTTCATTCCTCGTAAAATCCGTTGACGCCTGTTTGCCTTGCTTCAGGCCGGTGCACGCTGCCGTGCGGCAAGATACTGGACCAGCGCGGTGGACAGCTCTTCCGGAGAGCCGCGACGTGAGACCACCCCGGTTTCCGCGGCACAGTCTGGCATGCTGCTGATGGAGCAGCTGGCCGTACTTTGTGCCCAGACCTCTCCGCCCAGCTCGACGATATACTGAACGCCCTTGGTGCCATCGTTACCCATGCCGCTGAAAACCACCGCACCCGCGCGCATGCGATAATGCCGCGCCACCTCCTTCATCAGGGTATCAATGCTGGGGCGATAAACACGGCGCTGGGAATCCGGCACCAGACGCATGATATCGCCGTCCTCCAGCTTCACCAGGTGGTCGACCGGGGCTACGTAGACGTGCCCAGGCTGCAGCACAATGCCGTCAGCCGCGGAACGCACGGTAAAGGCGGTGGAGCGGTTAAGCTGCGAGGCGAGCAGATCGATGAACCCGTCACCGATATGCTGGGCCAGGAAAAACACCGCATCCGGCACCGACGGCATGGAGGTAAGGAAACGTTTCACGGCTTCAGGGCCGCCGAAGGACGCACCTAGCACCCATACCGTGGGACCGATCACCGGCGTGTGCCGGCGAGACCTGACCGCCGTGTCCGGCCTGGTCGCATCCAATGCCGGCCCGCTCAGTGACAGAAGCTTGCCCGCCAGCCGGCGCATCCAGGCCCTGGCGCGGCCCTGGACCTCGGTTTCGTTGTACACCACTGGGATGTCGGACGTCTCCATCAGCTCATCCAGCGCCTCCAGATCGGACTCACGGGCGCCTGCCAGTTGCACCAGCAGCACCTGCAGCCCGGCGCGTTCAGCCCCGGACATCATCAGATAGTCCCGCAGCCCCGGCAGCGGCCTTACCCGCAGCCCGTGCGCCTCCAGACCGGAACGCAGCAGGGCGGCGGACTCGCCTGTCGCGCCGATCAGCCCGATCTCGACGCGCCGCTGTGGAACCGCGCTGGAACCGGGTTCAGTGACGGACATCCGACTCTCCCAGCAATTCATGCAGATTGGCCAGCAGATCGTGCTCCTGGTACGGCTTGCCGAGATAGCGGTTGACACCGATCTCCAGGGCCCGCTGGCGGTGCTTCTCTCCGGTGCGGGAGGTAATCATGATAATGGGAATGTTCCGTAGACGCTCGTCGTTGCGCATGTGGGTCGCCAGTTCGTAGCCATCCATACGGGGCATCTCGATGTCCAGCAGCATGGCATCCGGCACATGCTCCTGCAGTTTGGCGACGGCGTCCACGCCGTCCTTGGCCGTAACCACCTGCATGTGGTTGCGCTCCAGCAGGCGCGTGGCTACCTTGCGCATGGTGATGGAATCGTCGACCACCATGACCACGGGCAGTGCGGTGGTGAATGCGTCCGCCTCCTGCCGGTAGCCGTCCCCGTCCTGTTCGTAGACATGCTGGCGGCCATCGCCGACCACGCCGAGGCGAGCAAGGGAACTGACGTCAAGAATGAGCACCACGCGGCCGTCGGCCAGTATGGTTGCGCCGAATATGCCCGGCACCGTGCTTATCTGCGGACCAACGGATTTGACCACGATCTCGCGATTGCCGAGCAGGCTGTCCACCTGCAGGGCAAGGCGATGATCGCCTGTCTGCACCAGCACCACCGGGATGCGCTTCTCCAGGCCGGCCAGACCGGGCTCCCCGGTACCGAGCAGATCGAGCAGGCTTACCACCTGATAGTCCTGATCACCATAGTGATAGAGGCCGGTCTCGCCCTGGGCGAAATAGGTCTCCAACTGGTCGCGGGTAAGTCGAACCACGCCCTCGATACTGGACAGCGGAATAGCGTAAACCTGCTCACCTGCAACGCAGAGCAGGGCCTGGTTCATGGCCAGGGTAAAGGGCAGACGGACCGTGAACAGCGTGCCCTCACCGGGGCTGGAGTCGATCTCCAGGATACCGCCGAGCTGCTTGATTTCGGAATTGACCACGTCCATGCCGACGCCGCGACCGGCGATCTGGGTCACCACGTCGGCCGTGCTGAAACCCTGTTCCAGCACGAACTGCATGACCTCGCGATCGGTCAGTTCTGCGTCCTCGCGAAGCAGGCCGCGATCCATGGCCTTGCGACGGATGGCTTCCAGGTTCATGCCGGCGCCGTCATCCTGAACACGGAGCACCACATCGGCGCCTTCGCGATTCAGGGAGACCCTGATATGGCCGGCGGCCGGCTTGCCGGCGGTGAGGCGCGTTTCCGGCGTCTCGATACCATGCGCGACCGCATTGCGCAGCATGTGCTCCAGAGGCGCCGTGACGCGCTCAAGCACCGTACGGTCCATTTCACCCTGAGCGCCTTCGACGCTGAGCTGCGCCTTGCGGCCCAGTTCCTGCGCGGTCTGCCGGACGATGCGGCGCAACCGTGGCGCCAGGTTTGCGAACGGCACCATGCGCGTCCGCATCAGCCCATCCTGCAGCTCGGTGTTGACCCGGGATTGCTGCAATAACAGGGTTTCCGATTCACGGGCGAGATTATCCAGCATGCCCTGGATGTTGCCGAGATCACTGACCGATTCGGACAGGGCGCGGGACAGCTCCTGCATGCGCGAAAACCGGTCAAGCTCCAGGGGATCGAAATCGCCTTCCTTTTCGTCCTGTTCGTGCTCGCGTTCGTAGCGATACAGAATCTGCGCTTCGGTTTCGATCTCCAGCGTACGCAGCTGATCCCGCAATCTGCTGACGGTCTGATCAAACTCGGCAAGATTAAAGCGGAAAGCACCCACCTGCTGATCAAGTCGAGCGCGGTAAATGCTGACTTCACCGGCAAAGTTCACCAGATTGTCCAGCAGATCGGCGCGCACGCGCACCTGATCGGCCTGGCCTCGCGCGACAATCTCAGCCTGATCCCTGGCCTGACCGGCATCAGCCCGCTCCTGGACGGGGGCCTGTTTTGAGGATCGCCGTCCCTTCGCACCCTGCTCCCTGGGCGCGGGGGCTTTGTCCTCGTGCTCCGGGGTCGACGTTTCAGTAGCCGGCGCGGGCGCAGCAGGCTGGGCCTTGCCCTCGCGGAATGCCTCTATCTGCGCGAGCAGATCGACGGCTTCCTCCAGCACCAATGAGCCGGCGGCACCTTCGCGCATCATGTGCAGGCGGTCGTGGGTGAGATCCAGTAACTCGAACAACCGCTCATCGGTGGCTACCGAACCGCCTCGAACGAGGTTCAGCAGTGTTTCAAGCGCATGGCTGAGGTTGGCGATCGGCGGGAATCCAGCCATTCTGGCTCCGCCCTTCAACGTATGCAACGCACGCTCGATTTCGATCAACTGTTCCCTGTCATCGGGCTGATCGGCCCAGGCATGCTGAGCGGATTCGATGGCCTGGAGGATCTCGGTGGCCTCCTCCAGGAAAACTTCCACCAACTCATTGTCGCGCCCCTGCTCATCCACGCCCGCGGCCGCCTGGGAGCCCGCGGACGCGTCGCCTTCGGACTCCGGTTCGGCTGCGGCTGCGGAAGCAGCGGCGGGTTCCTGAGCGCCGACCGAGGGCGCCTCACCACGCCGCATGCGGGCAATGGCGTCCAGCAAATCCTGACAGCCGCCAGTGGGCACCCCTTCGCCGGCCTTGGCGACCATGTCGGCCAGTCGTTCCATCACGGTGTGCAGCAGATCGAAAAAGCGGTCGTCGGCCGGAATCCGGTGCGCTTCCACATCGGAAGTCAGGCTCTCCAGGGCATGGCAGAGATCACCGACATGATCGAAGTGGGCAAGCCTGGCGCCGCCCTTGAGGGTGTGCAGGGAGCGGTGTAGCTCGGTAATACGGGCCTCGGTTCCGCTGCCGTCCTCCCAGCCCAGGATGGAAGATTCCAGGAACTGCAGGATATCTTCCGCTTCTTCCAGAAATAGCTCGACCAGGTCGGAATCGATGTCGTCGACGGATGCCACGACATCCGCTTGGTCACCTTCATCGCCTGGCTCGGTCACGGGCGCACCGTCGGCCGACGCGTCGCGGGGTGGCGACTCCTCGGCGGACACGGCGGTGGCGTCATCACGCCGTGCGTCTCCGGCATCGGTGGCCGGCTCGGTTCTGGCCCGCTGACGCTCCGTTACCGCCTCCAGCAGATCGTCGATATCCGGCAAGTCAGCCCTGGCGTCGCCGAGGGCCCGCACCAGAGCGTCGATCCGCGCCACGCCGGCTTCCAGCAGATCGATATCCTCCTGATCCAGTGGTCGACCAGTATCGCGGCGCTGGCCGGCAAACTCTTCCATTTTCCGGCCCAGCCGGGCAACCGGCTGCACATCGGCCATGCGGGCACTGCCGGTCAGGGTATGGAGCGCGCGCGCCAGTTCCTCGGTCACACCGCCCTGATCGCCACCCTTGCGCGCTTCATTGATAAAGGCACGCACCACACTCAAGTGATCGTCGGTTTCGTTACTGAATATTTCGTAAAGCGCCGGATCGAGTGCCGGCTCGGGTACCGAATCCGAAGCATCTTCGACGGGCAGACTATCATCGGCTTCCGACGTTTCATCAAGGTCACCGGCTTCGACCTGCTCGTCCGTCGAGGTCTCGAATTCAGCAAGGAACTTGTCCAGGTCGGCATCATTCTCGCCCGATTCGTCCAGCACCAGACCGGAATCATCGCCGGGTTCCGGAACGTCATCATCCGCGGACCATTCCAGAAGCTGATCGGTCGCGCTGTCGGAGATCTCGTCGCCCGCCTTATCGACAACGTCCGCCTGCTCCGGATCCGCTTCAGGCAACTCCTTTGCCGATGGCTCATCCGCGTCCGCATCGGCGCGCTCGACCGGCGTTCCCGGCGTTATGTCGGCGTAGGCTTCAAGCACGGAGCCGAGATCGTAGTCGACGTCTTCGTCAGCACTCTCGCCGCCCTCGGGCTCCATGGACGGGATCTGTTCGTCCGCGACAACGTCCGCTTCGCTGTCCGGCGCGACGCTCTGCTCGCCCGCAGCGGTCGCGCCGGGTTCCGGCAGATCCGCCAGCTCACCGAGCCGATCCGGATCGGCAAGGATATCGGCCTTGCGCATGATCCAGCGAACATCGGATTCGGGTGCAGTCCCGTCCTTCAGCTCTCTGGCGAGTTCGGGGACGGCACCCATCGTCCGCTCGATGACATCGAAGACATCACCGTTCGGCTGCACATTGCCGTCGATAATGCGGTTCAGCATGCGCTCAACGGACCAGCCCAGCTCACCCATGAGCAGAGCCCCGGCCATGCGTCCGCTCCCCTTCAGGGTGTGGAACATGCGGCGTACGGTGGACAGGGACTTGCTGTCCTCGGCATTGCCGTGCCAGAGGGGATAAACTTCGCGAAGGGTTTCCAGAACCTCGTCGACTTCCTCGAGGAATATTTCCAGAATCTCCTCGTCCATTTCATCGGCCATCACCACGACACCGTGGTTCACGCCTCCCGGGGCGCCGGTCCGTGAAGGCGGCCTCGACGACGCGGGCGGTTGGGCATCCGCCACGTTTGTGTCCGGGCCTGCTTCGGCGGACCCGGACAATTCCGTAACTGCAGTGCTCGACTCTTTCTCGTCGTCGCCCGGCAGACTGCCGGCATCCATGGTAATGAATTCGTCCGCGGGCTCGTCGCGGTCGCCCACGCTGGTATCGGTGTATGTCCCGCCGAGACGCGCGATACTGCGCTCCGCCACTTCCAGAATGGTTTCACGGCCGGAGCGGTTCTCCAGCACCGCTTCCAGGTAATACTCCAGGCTGGTGATCGCGTCCGCCAGGGCGTCCAGGCTGCCACCGTCAGGCACCGTGAGTGGCTCGATCACATGCTGTCGAAGGTACGAGGCAACACCCTGTATCAGGCTGCCGGCGCGCTCGAGACCGATAATGTCCAATGCGCCCTGCAGGCGGCGAGCCAGCGGGCCGATGTCATCCAGCGCGGCGTGGTCTTCCCGCTCGATGAACCGGACGATGGCTTCCTTGATCGCCGTGATGTCCGCCACCGCCTCACGCACCGTGGTCCGGTAGACGGCGCGGTACTCCATATCGAAGAACTGGCTGTCGTCCGGCGGTGCTTCGGCACCTTCGTCCTGCCTTTCGGGGCTGGCGACGGTCGCACCGCCGGAAACGAGGGCATCCAGCGACGACTCCACGTACAGCAAGGACTTGGCCAGATCGATCAACTGTTGCTCGTCTGCTTCGCCGCCGGCCGCCAGCCGCTCCACCAGATCCACCTGCTCGCGAATCATGCTGCGCGGCGCACCCAGCCCGAGCATCCCCAGGGTGTCCGCGACCCGCTGCAGGCTCGCGCCAGCCTGCTCCAGGCGGCCCGCATCCTTCTGTCCGCTACGGACGAACAGATCCAGTGCATCCTTGACGCCGGTGACGTCTTCGCGGATGGCGGTGGCGACGCTCTCGAGTATGTCGGATCCGGGGACGAAGGTTTGCCCCGTCTGTGCCTCGGCTTCGCTCGCCAGCCCCTCCAGACCAAAGCGCTCATGAATGGCCTGTAGTCTGTCGGTCAGCGGCCCGGCCTGACTCGCGTAATAAAGAAGATTGCTGAACAGCTCGGACGGCGGATCATTGATCAGTGCCTGTTCACCGTCACGTATCGCCCGTCGCAATTCCTGATCAACCTGCCTGAGCAGGTTCTGCACGGATAGTCCGGGTTTGATCGCATCCCCATCCAGGCCCTCGACCACGCCGCCGGCAACCCACCAGAGGTCGCCGCTGCGGTCATCGGTGGAAGCGTCGTCGAGATCACCAAGGACGGTGAGCAGATCATTGATGTGGCTCTGACCGGCAGCGCCGCGCAGCAGCGCCAACAGACCGCGCTGGTAGCGGGGCCGACGGGCGCGGGCCACGGCCGCGAGGTTGGCATCGGCATCACGAGGGCGACGCGCGCTCTGTGCGGCGCCGGGGCTGGTAAAGAACAGTGTGCCTTCGCTGAGCAGCTTCTCGCCGCGGGCGGCGCGTAGATCGTTGACCAGGGGGAGCACGATCAGCGGGCTGTCATTCTGGCCGGCCTGGATGCGCTCCAGCAATTCCGACGACCGCAGGATCGCGGTCATCAGCGCCTCTTCGGCGTCCTGCGCGCTGGTGACGCTGTCCGCAAGCATGGCGTCGATCAGCTTCTCCATCTCTTCGGCAAGCATGGACACGCCGTAGAGCTCCAGCATCTGCAGCGTGCCGTAGACCTGATGGAGATAGGTGGCGCAGAAACGCAGCCGGGTCCTGTCGTCAGGGTCCTCGCTGTATTCCTGCAGCGCCTGCGCAGCCTGGCTCAGGGTTTCGTCCAGTTCTTTCCGGACCCACCCCAAGGCGCTGCGATCGAATTCCTGTGTCTTCATGGGCACCCCACACGTCCTACGCCCTGTTCACGCTCGCGCGATCGCTAAAGTCGGCGGCGATATGCCAGCACGTCCTTGCGATTCGGAAGCCGTTCCATGACCGGGTTAGTCCAGTTCATCATTTCGCCGGCCCCCAGGACCAAGGCGCCGCCCGGGCGCAGATGGCGGACCAGCCCGTTGAGAATTTCCACCCGCCGCGGACGGGCAAAATAGATAAGCAGATTCTGGCAATAGATCACGTCCATGCGGCGAGGCGAGGCAACCGCCGCATCCAGCACGTTCATCTGGGCGAATGCCAGGCGCCGCCGCAACGCGTGGATCAGACGAAACCGGCCAGGGGAGTCGACTTCACAGTAATTGACGCGATATCCATCCGGTATCTGTCTGGCGCGGCGCTCGCCGTATACGCCGGTCCGCGCGACGGACAGCGACTGCAGACTGATATCCGTACCGGTAATGCCGAATCGCACCTCCTCGGTGTGCGCACCGGCGAAGGCATCCAGCACCATGGCCAGGGTGCAGACCTCCTCACCCGTGGAGCAGCCGACACTCCAGACGTTGAGGTCGCCATCCCAGTCCGGCCGCCGGACGAGCTCCGGCAGTATGGTGTCCGATAACACGTCCAACGCTCTTGGATCGCGGAAAAACCGGGTCTCATGAACCGTGAGCCGGTCTACCAGAGCATTCCACTCCAGGTTGCCAATCAGTCCCGACGTCAGATGCGCGTAGTAGGTATCGAAATCCTCGTAGCCGATCTCACGCATACGCATGCCGACACTGGTCACGAGAAAGGACTTCCGCGCCCGCGGCATGGTCATGCCGGTGCGTTCTTCCAGAAGCCCGGCCCACTGCTCAAACTGGCGATCATCCATGTCCGGCAGCGCGGGCGCGCCCTGCCGGACATGAGGGAGGTAACCGTCGGACACCGCCATGTTCACCGTCCGTACCTCGTCATTCCGGCAGCTTGAAGCCGGATACCGAGTTGCGTAAGTCGTTGGCCAGATCCGCCAGGTTACCGATGGACGTCGCCGTCTCGTTGGTACCCGCCGAAGTCTGGGACGTGATTTCCTGAATGACGTTCATGGTATCCGAGATATTCGCCGCGGCTTGCGACTGCTGCCGGGCGGACTCGGAAATACTCTGGATCAGCACCGCCAGCTGCTTGGAGGTGCTTTCGATCTCGCGCAGCGCCTCACCGGCGTTCTCGGCCAGTCTGGCACCACTCACCACGCCGGCGGTGGACTCCTCCATGGAGATAACCGCTTCGTTGGTATCGGTCTGGATGGTTTTCACAAGTGCTTCGATCTGCTTGGTCGCGTTACCCGAGCGCTCGGCCAGCCGCTGCACTTCGTCGGCAACCACCGCGAATCCGCGCCCGGCCTCGCCGGCCATGGCAGCCTGGATGGACGCATTGAGGGCGAGGATGTTGGTCTGATCGGCGATGTCATTGATCAGCTCGACGATGTTGCCGATCTCCTGCGAAGACTCACCCAGGCGTTTTATACGCTTTGAGGTTTCCTGGATCTGCTCGCGAATGGAGTCCATGCCGTCGATGGTGCGGCGCACGGTCTCGGCACCACGGGTTGCCAGATCCACCGAACGCTGCGCCACATCCGCCGATTCTTCTGAATTCCTGGATACCTCCTCGATGGAGACCGCCATTTCATTAATGGCCGCGGAGGCCGCGGTGATCTGATGGGCCTGATGGTCCGAGGCCTCGGCAAGGTGCATGGCGGTGGCCTGCGTCTGCTGCGCCGCGGACGATACCTGCACCGAGGTTTCGTTGATGGTCATTACCAGGTTGCGTAGCGCATCGATGGAATCATTAAAGGCGTCACCGATGGCACCGGTGAACTCCTCGCCCACCGAGGCGTGCACGGTAAGGTCGCCTTCGGACAATCCCTGAATCTCGTCCAGCAGGTCGAGGATGGCCTGCTGGTTCTTCCTGGACAGATCCTCGGATTTGCGCTTTTCCGCTTCTGTCCTGCTGATTTGCTGGAGGGACAGCATCCGGGTCAGAAAGCCCCGGACGATCAGCAGCAGCAGCGCCAGCGCACCAAATGCGAACCCGGCCCACCATTGGATGAATCGCTGTTCCGGCAGGGTGCGGTACACGCCGAGGAGGTGCTCCGCGGTCGCCTGAATCCGATCGGAATTGACAAAAATCCGGTCGGCCGCGTCACGCACTTCGAACAGCTGCGGTGACTGATCAAGAAGGTCGTTGATCTGCGATTCCACGCCACTGAAGAGGTCGTTGGTCTGTGCCAGCAGGTTGCGTGCCTCTGCATCAGTGATGGCCGGCACGCTGATGGGGCCGTCGCCGGCCAGCGAGTCGAGGATCTCCCGCAGTAGGTCCTTGCTGCTCGCCAGACGATCGGACGCGGTAATGTTACCGACGCCGCCGCGGAGCATCTCACCCGTGTGCCGTCCAATCCGCTCGGCCTGCACCATGGCCTGCGTAGCCCAGTAGACCTGAGCTTGCGATGCGCCTGCGGCAGTCAGGCGCTCCGCGGTCTGCTGCAGACCCCGCTGCACCCGGGGAATGGTGACACGGAAGCGCTCGGCCAGCTCGTAAACGGCGATCAGCATGGCTTCGTTCTCGCGCATGGCGTCAACGTCGCCGCGGGTTTCTCGCCAGGGCCGGACAACGTCCTCGAGCGCCTCGTAGGCGCCGGCGTCATAATTGGCGGTGGGCGGCAAGCCGGTGTTCGGATTGCCGTTGATGAGCCGGTCGACGTTCTCCTCTATCGCGTTGCGCGCATCACCCATCTGGAAGAAGGCATCGGTACGTCCGTTCGCCGCCTCCGCTGCATTTTTCGCAATGGTCTGCGAAAGCACGCGAACCGCCTCGGTGCGTTCGACATATTCGTTGTCGAAATTGGCGTAGTAGGCGACATAGCCGAAGCTGACCACCATCAGCAAGATTGCCAGTACCACCAATCCGCTGACGAACGTCGCTACAGTCGCCAGGGAAAATTTCCCACCGTTCATGGTTACACTCCCTCCAGAGAACGTCTTGCGCCTCACGACCCTGTCCGGGATCGTCGCCGCCACCCTGTCTGTTTACACCGATGCCACCGCGCCAGGGCGGCGGCACATTTATCCTGTCACCTGCAGAAACTGTGGATTCTCCACCAGCGCCTTCATGCTGAACAAAAACCAGCGATCACCGTCACTGTTGAACTGCCCGCTGACATAAGGCGCGATGTAATCCTCTACGCCATCCACCGCGGTACTGCGGTCAGCTTCCGGAAACTGTCGCATACCGAACACCTCATCAACCAGCAGCCCCGTCACAATGCCGGATACGTCGATCACCAGCACGCGGCTGCTCCGGGTCAGCCCGGTAATGGGGCCGCCGAGATAGCTGTTGAGGTCCATGACCGGCAGCAGATTGCCGCGCACGTTAGCCAGCCCGCGCACCCAATGCCGGGTACGTGGAACGGGTGAGAGCTCGGGGTACTTCAGCAGCTCGGACACCTCGCCCATGCTACTGACAAAGTGCTGCGCTCCAAGACGGAAGCCAACGCCTGTCCATTGCTCTCCGTGCTCTTCCCGTGAGGGCAGCTCAGCCTGGTGATCCCGTCCCAGCCGGTCAAGTTGACGCAGCAGTTCAAGTGGTGATCCCGCTGCCAGGCCCATATCCGTCAACCGCCCAGGGCTCCCTTCAGCTTCTGCAGGAGATCCTGTTCGGTTACCGGCTTGGTCAGGTAATCCTTGGCACCCTGGCGCATACCCCAGATTCGATCGGTATCCTGATCCTTGGTGCTGATGATCACGATCGGAATTGATGCCGTGGCGGGATCCTTGCTGAGCTTGCGCGTCGCCTGAAAACCGTTGACGCCGGGCATGACGATATCCATGAGGATGATATCCGGCGATTCCGATTTCGCCATGCCAATTCCCTCTTCACCGTTTTCGGCGACGGAGACCTCGTAGCCATGCTTCTCCAGCATGTTGCGCAACACATGCGTTTCCGTTGGAGAATCATCAACAATTAGTACCCGAGTCATGCGCAACCCCCTAGCATGTTTAAAGTGACAAGAACTGAAACACGTTGTTAACAGAACTGTCACAAGACGACCACCGCCGACCCAGGTCGGGGCTCTTGCCGCCAGAGCGGTCTTCCGTGACAGACATCGGCCCGTTGCGTCATGCCGCCTGGTTCAGGTGGCGTTTGATCGCACCAAGCAATTCCTCGCGCGTGAACGGTTTGGTCAGGTACTGTTCGGACCCCACGATACGCCCGCGCGCCCGATCGAAGAGGCCGTCCTTGCTGGACAGCATGATCACCGGCGTGCTTTTGAACATCTGATTATGCTTGATCAGGGCGCAGGTCTGATACCCGTCCAGCCGGGGCATCATGATATCGATGAAGATGATGCCCGGTTTGAGATCGGCGATTTTCGACAGTGCCTCAAAACCGTCCGTGGCCGTGATCACCTCGCAACCTTCTTTTTTTAATAACGTTTCCGCCGTACGGCGAATGGTCTTGCTATCGTCAATGACCATCACCTTAAGGCCCGTCAGGCCATCCTGATTTGTTTCACTATTCACCGGATCCCCCGACAGCAGCTAAATCCCTATGCGCAAACCGGCTGAGGCGCAATACCGTGCCAGTAGTACCTTCCCGCAGGCTCAGGGGTCTATGTAACATAGAAGTCCGGCATAATCTACCGAACGGGCAAGCCATCGACGATGGCAACCCCAAGGCGTGACGCGGTTCTCACGGGAATCCCCTCACCTGTACGGTGTCTTTTCAACACCGATCCAACACGCAAGCTGGAGCTCATACCCATGACCGTACGTCTCGGGGTCGTCATGGACCCCATACAGGGCATCACACCCTACAAGGACACATCGCTCGCTCTGCTGCTGGCGGCAAGCCGCCGGGGCTGGGCGCTCAGCTACTTCGAGCCAGGCGATCTGCATCTGCTGGACGGCAAGGCATGGGGCCGCGGCCGGTCGCTGGCAGTCCGCGACGACAACACCGACTGGTTCAGCCTCGGCGATCCGAAGGACGCGCCGCTGGCGGAAATGAACGTCATGCTGATGCGCAAGGACCCGCCATTCGACAGCGAGTACCTGTATGCCACGCACATGCTGGAACAGGCCGAGCAGGACGGTGTACTGGTGGTGAACAGCCCCCGTGGTCTGCGGGATGCCAACGAAAAGCTGTTCACGGCCTGGTTCCCGCAGTGCTGCGCACCGACTGTGGTGGATGCCGACGCCGGTCGCCTCAAGGCCTTTATCCACCAACAGGGCAAGGCCGTGCTCAAGCCACTGGACGGCATGGGCGGGCGCTCCATCTTCGTGCTCGCGGACGGCGACCCGAATACCACGGTAATCATTGACACGCTCAGCGACGAGGGCCGCCGCTATGTGATGGCCCAACGCTACCTGCCGGAGATCAGCGCTGGCGACAAGCGCATTCTGGTCATCGACGGCAAGCCGGTTGATCATGCCCTGGCGCGCATACCGGCGATGGGCGAGACGCGCGGCAACCTGGCCGCGGGTGGCCGTGGCGTGGCCGTGCCGCTGACCGATCGGGACCGCTGGATAGTCAGCGAGGTGGCGCCCACACTGGTGGAACGGGGCTTGCGCTTCGTGGGACTGGATGTGATTGGTGATTACCTGACCGAAGTCAACGTCACCAGCCCCACCTGCCTGCGTGAACTGGACGCCCAGTGCGGGCTGGACATCGGTTCGCTGTTCCTGGGTTGTCTGGAGAAGGATCTGTAGCCCGTATCGCACCGTGAGACAATCAGCCGAGCTCACGGCTCTGCGCCGTGCATTTGGCGTATGGCCGTGCATCCAATCATTGCGTACCATCAGAGTCTCCCTGCATCCAGCCCAGCTCCGGCCGCCCAGGCAGCCGGCAACCACGACTCAGACGGACCATGAGCCAAAGCAGCATTACAAACGGCGATCGGCTCGGCATGACCCTGTTCATGGCCGCGGCGGCGCATGTCGTGGTCATTCTCGGCGTCGGTTTCAGCGGTGTACTGCCGCGCCCGGAGCTGCCGCCGTTGATCGAGATCACGCTGACCCAGTCCCCCAGCGAAAAGGCGCCGGAAGACTACGACTTTCTCGCTCCGGACGACCAGGATGGCGGCGGCAGCGCGGAAGAGGCCATGCGCCCCACCGAGCAAAGCTCACTGGTGCCGGACCCCCGCGACATGCAGGACGAGATCCAGTCGGAATCCGCGCCGCCGGCGCCGGCGACCACGGAAGAGACCCAGGTGGTAACCACGGAGCAGTCGGAGCAACCGTCAATCAGTTCCGAGCAACCGCAGCCTGAACCGGAAGCCGAGCAACCGCAGCCGCTGGACCTGGTAAACACCAGGCAGCAGGTGGCACGGGATATAGCCGACACCACGCAGACCATAGACTGGGACGCCCGCTACCCCAGCAAGCAGCGCATCAACGCCCGCACCCGCTCGCACGCCGCGGCCGCCTACATGAAAGGGTGGATCGAGAAGGTCGAGCAGGTCGGCAATCTGAACTACCCTGACGAGGCAAGACGCCGTCAGCTGACGGGACAGCTGATCGTGGAAGTCACGGTGATGCCGGATGGCTCGGTGGAGGAAGTCCGGATCCTGCAGCCGTCCCGATACCGGCTTCTGGACGAGGCCGCCGTGCGGGTGGTGGAACTGGCGGCACCCTATGCGCGGGTTCCGCCGGAGGTACTTGAGGGCAAGAGCAGACTGGTGATCACCCGCACCTGGGAGTTTGTCAGCGGGGCTGGACTGCAGGCACGCTGACCGCTGCATAACCCGCGCCCGCTTTATGTGTGCACGACAACAATGCTTTAATGTGTCGGCAGGAAGCCATGCCGACGAGGGTGGCCATCCAGGGCTGGAGACTGCGAAAAAACCATGTCTGACAACGGCAATTTCACCAATCATTTTCTGATCGCCATGCCGGCGCTGGAGGACCCCAACTTCCACCAGACCGTGACGTATATCTGTGAGCATAACGATGACGGCGCCCTCGGCATCGTCATCAATCGACCGACCGACGTCACGCTGGGCGAACTGCTGGAGCACATGGACCTGCAGTGCTCATCCGCCGCCATTGCCCGCAATACCGTGTACATGGGCGGGCCGGTGCAAAGGGAGCGCGGCTTCGTGCTGCATTCGCCGGGAGAAACCTGGGAATCCTCGCTGGACGTATCACCTCTGGTCTCGGTGACCACGTCCCGTGACATTCTCGCCGCCATAGCGCAGGGCGGCGGGCCGACGCGCTTCATGGTGGCATTGGGCTATGCCGGCTGGGGCGCCGGGCAGCTGGAGCGGGAAATGGCCGAGAACGCCTGGCTGCATGGCCCCGCGGACCCGGACATCCTGTTCGACCTCGACGCCGGCGACCGCTGGCGGGCAGCGGCCGCCCTGCTCGGGGTGGACCTGCTGCTGCTGTCCACCGACACCGGTCACGCGTGACCATCAACGTAGTCATGGGCTTCGACTACGGGCGCCGCCGCGTCGGTGTCGCCGTGGGGCAGACCGTCACCGGCGATGCGCGGCCGCTGGAAACCCTGCGCTGCCCGGATGAAGGCCGCCCGGACTGGGCCGGCATCGAACGCCTGCTGCGGGAATGGCAGCCGGACATGGTCGTGGTCGGGAGACCGAGCCATGCCGACGGCAGCGACAGCCCGATTACCGTCGCCGCCGAGCGCTTCGCCCGACAGTTGCAGGGGCGCTTCGGCATTGCCGTGCAGATGGTGGATGAACGGCTAAGTTCGGTGGAGGCCGAAGCACGCCTCGCCGCCGCCGAAGGCAAAAGGGCTCGCCACGCCAAAGAGGCAGTTGATATGATGGCCGCCAGCATCATCCTGGAGACTTGGCTATCGGACTATCATCCATGACCGACATCGCATCCGTGGACATACTTCTGACCCGGATGGACGAAGGCCTGCGACAATTACTTCAGGACCGGGCCATCGACAACCCGCTGATGATCGGCATCCACACGGGCGGCGCCTGGCTTGCCGAGCGGCTGCACCGGTCGCTGGGGTTGGCCGAGCCGCTCGGTACACTGGACATCTCCTTTTACCGGGACGACTTCAGCACCGCCGGTCTGCACCCGCAGGTGCGGCCCTCCAGCCTGCCTTTCGATCTGAACGGCCGGAATGTCATCCTCGTCGACGATGTCATATACAGCGGCCGTACCATCCGTGCCGCGCTCAACGAGATTTTCGACTTCGGCCGTCCCAGCAGCGTGCTGCTGGCCGTGCTCATCGACCGCGTCCAGCGTGAACTGCCCATTGCCCCGGATGTCGCCGGCACACGGCTCGACCTGCAACCCGGGCAGCGCGTGAAACTGGAAGGCCCGGATCCCCTGCAACTGGTCATCAGAGACAACGCATGAATCTGCAGCTACGCCAGAATGGTGGTTTGCGACACTTCCTGACCACCGAAGGCCTGCCCCGGGAACTGCTGGAGCGCATCCTCACCACGGCGGAATCCTTCACCGGGGTGATCGAGAAGTCCGTCAAGAAGGTGCCGCTGCTGCGTGGCCGCACCATCATCAACCTGTTCTTCGAGTCCAGCACCCGCACCCGCACCACATTCGAACTGGCCGCCAAGCGCCTGTCCGCGGACGTGCTCAACATCAACGTGGCCACCTCCGCCACGACCAAGGGCGAAAGCCTGCTCGACATGCTGCGTAACCTCGAAGCCATGCAGTGCGACATGTTCGTGGTGCGGCACGAGGACAGCGGCGCCGCGCATTTCATCGCCAGCCATGTGTCGCCGGATGTCAGCGTCGTCAACGCCGGTGACGGGCGCCATGCGCACCCCACCCAGGCCATGCTGGACATGTACACCATTCGCCGCCACAAGGGCGATTTCGAGCCGCTGCGGGTGGCCATCGTCGGCGATATCCTGCACTCCCGCGTTGCACGCTCACAGATTCATGCACTGAATGCCCTGGGCGCGGGCGAGGTGCGCGTGATCAGCCCACGCACCCTGTTACCGCGGGACGTGGAAAGCCTGGGCGTGCACGTCTTCCACGATATCCGCCAGGGCCTCAGGGACGTGGACGTCGTCATTACCCTGCGCCTGCAACGCGAACGCATGCAGGGCGCACTACTGCCCAGCGCGCAGGAATATTATCAGCTCTACGGCATCAGCCAGGAGCGTATGCAACTCGCAAGGAAGGACGCCATCGTCATGCACCCCGGCCCCATCAACCGCGGCGTGGAGATCGAATCCGCGGTCGCGGACGGTCCGCAGTCGGTGATCCTCAATCAGGTCACCAACGGCATCGCCGTGCGCATGGCGGTCATGTCCATGTGTCTGCAACAGCGCGAAGCCGCCGCTGGGGAGTCCGCATGACCCGGCTGCGCATTCACGGCGGCAGGATCATCGATCCAGGCGACGGCGTTGACACCATTGCCGACCTGTATATCGCCGACGGACACATCGCTGCGATCGGCAAACCACCAACCGGCTTCAGCGCCGATCAGGAGATCGACGCGTCCGGCCTGGTGGTCTGCCCCGGCCTGGTGGATCTGGCCGCCCACCTGCGGGAGCCCGGCCAGGAGTACAAGGCCAGCATCGCGAGCGAAGTGCGCGCGGCGGCGGCGGGCGGCATCACGGCGCTTTGCGCTTCGCCGGACACCATACCGGTGACCGACACAACCGCGGTCGTGGAGCTGGTTACCAGGCGCGCCCGCCAGGCCCGCCTGAGCCGAATCATGCCGCTGGGGGCGCTGACCCTCGGTCTGGAAGGCCAGCAGATCAGTGAAATGGCGGCCCTGCGCGAGGCCGGCTGCGTGGCCGTCAGCGACGGCGGCCGGCCGGTAGTCAATACCCTGGTGCTACGCAGGGCTCTGGACTATGCCGCGACACAGGATCTGCTGGTGATGCTGACCCCCGCGGACCCGTACCTCAGCGACGGTTTCTGGATGCATGAGGGTTGGGTATCCACCCGACTCGGCATTGCCGGCATCCCCGTGGCGGCGGAAACCGCGGGCCTTGCCCGATGCCTTGCCCTGGTGGAGGAAACCGGCGCACGCGTACATTTCGGCCGACTGTCCTCCGCCCAGGGCGCGGCGATGGTGGCGCGGGCACGGGCCGAGGGCCTGCCGGTCTCCGCGGACGTGGCCATGCACCAGCTGTTTCTGAGCGAAATGGACGTTAGCGGCTTCAACAGCCTCTGTCATGTCCGCCCTCCGCTGCGCGCGCATGCCGACCGCGAGGCACTGCGAGCCGGGTTGACCAACGGCGCCATCCAGGCCATTTGCTCCGACCACCAGCCCCATGAACCGGACGCCAAGGCGGTAACCTTCGTCGCCTCCGAGCCGGGCATCTCCGGTCTCGACACCCTGCTACCCCTGACCTTGCGGTTGGTCGATGAAGGCCTGCTGACCCTGCACCAGGCGCTGGGGCTGGTAACCGCCGGTCCGGCCGCTGTACTCGGCCAGTCCAGCGGCCGTATTGCCGCGGATATGCCGGCAGACCTTTGCCTGTTCGATCCCGAGCACCCCTGGCAGTTGAACGACGACACTCAGCACAGCCGAGGCCGCAACAGCCCGTTTATCGGCTGGGAGTTCACCGGCCAGGTCCGCATGACGCTGCTCGGCGGCCGGGTGATTTACGCGGCATCCGGTCTGGCGTGAGCCGGATCACCGGCAATTCCGCCATGGCGGACGGTGGCCGCCTGCTGCAGGTCGCCTTTGAAGGAGCGGGTCAGGTCTGGCCCGGGCAATGGTTCCATCTCGGCCTGAGCGGGCGGACGCTTGCCCTGCCGGTACTGGACGCATCGCCCGCGGAAGGCTGGCTTGCCTTTCGCCTGCCGCCGGACGTTCTCAAGGAAATCTCCGCTCCGCTTGCCTACGGCTCTCCGTGCACGCTGCAAGGCCCCCACGGCGACGCTGTTGGCGCCATCCCGGAAGGACGCCGACTGGTACTGCTCGCGGATTCCGTCGGCCTGCCGTCGGTACTGTTCGCGGCGCGACTTACCACGACGGGGGCGCTGCCGCTGACAATGGCCCTGGTGGAGCTGACCGGTGAAGCACCGGTACGCCTGCGGCCGTCGCGCTTCATGCTTCCAGGCGTTACCCCGGGCACGATCGCCGGGCTGGCGGCGCTGGAAGAAGCCGATATACCCAGCCGCATCGCCCATCCCTGGGGCATGCCGGGGTGCCATGAAGGCGACCTCGGCGATCTGCTGCAACACTGGCTGACCGAGCGCGATGCGCAGAGCCGCTGGCGCGACGCGGTTACCATCATCGGCACCGCGGCGTTCTGCGAGCGCATTGCGGCCGTGCTGCGGGGTCGCGTTGGGCAGTACGCCACACGCATCCTGCCCGGCTGATCGAAGTGCAGGCCTTCCTAAGGAGCCTCTGATCTATTCCCATGGGGATAAATCAGTATCTCCTTAAAGCCGGATGCGTGGCGCATCGGGGTTTTCGACGATCGGTACGCCCGTGTCCAGCTCCATGCTGTGCTCGCCACCTGCCTGCCAATAGGTGATCGTCGCCGCCGCGCCGGATGGCGTCGCACGCACCTTGTCCAGAAAATCCATGGGCGAGGCCGGGGCGTCACCATTGATCTCCAGAATCAGACTACCCACCTCCAGACCGAGACTGGCCGCCCGGCCGCTGACGCCGCTGACCAGTACACCGTCATTGCCGGGCAGGCCCAGCGCGGTACGCAGCTCCCGGGTAGCGTCCACCACCGTGATGCCCATGGCGGTAACGACCTGATCGCGCAAACCTTCATAGTCCAGATCACGGGTACTGACGAGGATCTCCGGCGCCACCAGAATGGTCACTCCGGGACTCCGCGCCGCCAGCGCCAGCGCATCGCTGGGCCGACTGTCCACCAGCAGCGTCTGGTCCTGGTCGGGCACGCGCAATTCCAGAATGCCGAGATAGGTACCACCGCGGAGTTCGTCCACGATCACCTGCTCCAGCCGCGCGCCGGTGGCGGACAGCAGATGCCCTATCAGGTCATGCGTCTGGGGTCGAAGCTCCTCGATGCCCTGCAGGGCACGAAAGATCGATTGCGCCTCCAGCAAACCGATGGCAATCGGCAGGATATCCCCGGACTGCGGTTCTCGCAGCAGCACCACGGGCGTTCCCGCCAGTGGATTGATACCCACGGTAGCCAGTTCCACGGGCACCAGACTGTCCCGCTCCACGGCCAGCTCCCGGGCCTGCGCCTGAATAACCGCCAGTAGCAGAATGAGCGCACATAATGCCCGCAGGATGGATCGCATTGCCATCTGGACCTCCCGAGCTCAGTTGACTCTGCGGCGTTGACCAGAAATCAAATGAGATTCCTTACTTTCTTACTTAGATTTCTTACTTACAGAGTAGTCGGTAACGAACCGATGAATGTTTCTTTATCGTCTCCAATGCTGAATCTACTTCATCACCGTGTAATGGAATTAAACGGCAGGACCATACGCCCGGATACGAGAGCCTGTTCCAGGAGAGCGATACGCGGGCTGCTTGTTGGCGCGGGCGCAATGGCGTCGCCGTAAGTGCAACGTCGCCGTAAGTGCAACTACGCACTAGGCTTAAGGTACGGATCAAGACAGCGGAGGATCTCACCCGTGACGCATTATCACTGCACGGTCGAATTCCGCGACGCCAAAGGCCGCATCCGCCAGCACGTTACCGATCTCGACGCGCCCGATGGCGACAATGCGGCCTTGCAGGCGGAACAGGAAGTGCTGAAGAGCCGCAGGGCGAGCGGCACGACGCCCACGGTCACGATTGAGCAGATTGTCTGCTGGCGTGGCGATCACCCGTAATTACAGAAACCGCACCGGCCGCGCCTGACGGCTATGCTTTCCGGGACAAAGCCCATCGTCACGAAGGCTCTATCGCGTGAATGCCCCCATTTGCCGCCTCTACATTGCCATCAGCGTCGACGGCTACATTGCCACGCCCGATGGCGGCGTGGACTGGCTTGAGCCCTACCATCACCTGGACACCGGCATTCAGGATTTCATGGACAAGATCGGCACCGTGGTCATGGGCCGCAACACCTATGAGCAGGTGCTGCAACTGGGCGACTGGCCCTATGCCGGAAAGCATGCCGTGGTGCTGACTTCACGCGTGCTGGCGCCACCCGCCGGGCACGAGGTGCAGGCGTGGAGCGGCGACCCCAGACAGTTGCTGAGCACGCTGCGCAAACGCGGCGACGGCGATGTCTGGTTGATGGGCGGAGCAATGGTGGTGCGCCAGTGGCTGGATCTGGATCTGGTGGACCGGCTGGAGCTGTACGTCATCCCCGTCCTGCTCGGCGACGGAATCCGCCTGTTCCGGCGATCGGACCACCGGCATGCCCTTGAACTGCAGGCCGCGACCACCTGGCCGGGCGGCATAACCGGCCTCCACTACTATCTGATAATGGACTGCTGACGGCGCCGCCCTCAGTTCATCCGCTCGCGCAGGTAAATGATTCGCTCGGAGCCGGTATACACGCCGAAGGTTGCCCGCCCGGTCGGATTGGTCGCGCCGAGCTGCGCGCCGCAGACGGCATCCTGCGGATTCCAGGCGAATTGCAGCCAGGGCAGGTCGGCGGCCAGATCACCGCAGACGCGGGTGTAGCCGGTGCCGCAGGTAGCGCTGCCGCAGGCGTAGACCAGGCTGCCCTGACCCTGATCCAGACGGTCATCGGCGGTGAGCCCCTGCAGGGTCGGGGCGGGCAGACTGCCACCGCCGTCGAGCACGGTTTCGCCTTCCAGCAATTCACCGTCCCAGGCCAGCGCGGTACAGCTGTCGCGAACATTGACCACAAAGCCGGCACCGCTGAAGTACTCCGCGCGCACCGGCAAGGCGAGGTCCACAAGCTCCGAGCCGTGTGCGTTTCCGAGCGCGAGACGGCCGAACATCACCTCGGTCGCAGCCAGTGCCACATGGTCATCCGTACCGTCGCCGCTGCCATCCAGGTCGAAGGCGGCCGGCAGTACGGTGATGCCATCGCCATCGGTCGGCACCACGCCCGGCGTCAGTGCCGGATAAGGTCCGTCGGCGGTGGCCGGATCCCGTTCCAGAACCAGGGTCAGTTCCAGCGCGGCCTGGCCGAATGCCCAGTCGCCGCTGTTGGCGGTAATGGCGAGACGGCCGGTGAGGTCGGTCCGGGTACCGTCCGGGTCATTCACGGCCACCAGGGACAGCGAGGGTATGGTCGAGAACGGAGCGCGGTAATTCTGTACCCGAGCCCCGGAAAGATTTCGCGCTTCGAGGTCCAGCAGCAGATCCAGGGGTTCGTCCATGTAGGTGAAATCGGACGACGGCGTGCACGCCGCATCGCGTCGATTCACGATGCTGCTTCCGATGACCGCCAGATGGTGCGGTGTGAAGCGGCCCACCGGCCCGGTGTAGACGGGCACAATTGCATCCGGTGCGAAGTAGTCCGGCAGATACTCGGTGGCCTGCGCCCGGAACTCGAAGACCCCGACCTCGCTGATTGTCTGGTTGTCGATCTCGAAGATGCCGGCGTCCATGTCGAAGCCGGCCACCGCCAGGGCGCCATCCTCGAAGCTGGCGTCGGCCGCCGGCTCGAAAAAGCGGCTGTCCAGTGCCACCGGGTTGTGCCGAAAGTTCGGCAGGGCATTGCCGCCGCCGTCCTGGGCCTCGATGACCATCCGCATCGCCGCACCGGCCGGATGGTGCGGATCGCCGCCGGCACCCGCATTGTCCAGCGGCGTGCCGTCCAGGCGCTCGGCGGTGACCAGCAGGCGCTGCGGCCGGAACGCCACGCCCCGCTCACCCACCAGCGGCATGATCAGTCCGTCATCGCCGGTACCCACACTGCCGGTATAGACGGCATCAAGTTCGATCACGCCGGCATCGCCGTAGAGGATGTCGATGGGCGCGACGGCATTGCCGTCGAACGTCAGGCTGATGGCCTCGGGAAGCGCATTGCCGTTGATCGACGGCGTGCGCGTACCGGTCACGGGGTTCTGATAATCAAAATCAAACTGCAGGGTGCGCGTCTCATCGGCAAAACCGAGATCGGCGACGCAGGCTTCGCTGGGGTCGGAGGTTCGCACCGCCTGCAGTACGGCGGGCACATTCGCGGCCGCCGCGCCGGCAGGCCGGATGGTGCCGTCGGGACGACGCAGGATGAAACCGGAATCGGCGAATGCGATCTCACAGGCGGTCTGCGTCACCTCGCCGGGGTTGTAACAGCGCAGTGGCGCGGCGGGGTCGGCCGAGGCGATACCCAGAGTGGCCGTTCCGGCCGTGGTGCTGCGAAACAGCAGATCCTGTTCGCCGCCGATGACCGACCTGACGTTTCCACCCTGCCAGATTGCGGAGGGTGAGAGTACGACATCGGCAGTGTCGGCAAAGACATCCGAGCAGTCATCGTTGGCGCAGACGCGCAGGGTAACACTGGACGCCTGACAGGTCAGACCGTCGACAGGATGAATCAGCCGGTAGTGGTCGATTGCGACGGTGGCGTCGTTGATACAAAGGCCATCGAAATCGGCCGTATCAACGGCATTGGCATCGTACGTCACGGTTGGCACATTCGGGCCGCCGCCTGCAAAGCCGACCGTGCCGAGCGCCGTGATCGCACCCTCCAGGCTACTGCGCGGCTGCATCTGCACCGAGCCCAGGCTATAGAGAATGCCGTTGAACTCGGTGTCGTTGCCCAGACGTGCATTTCCGTAAACAAAAACCAGGGCGTCAGCGGGATCACCGCCGGCGTTGAAAGAGGAGCCGTTGTCCAGATTCAGCTCACCGCCCACGAATATCCGCACCGGAGAGTTGATGGTGACAGTGACGGTACCGGTTATCGACGTGAAATAGCAGTCGGTTCCATTCGAGCAGTAGGTGGCATTGGGGAGCGTGAGGTTGCCGCCGGTAAAGGCTGTCGTGCCGCCCGGAAACGCCGGCAGGGCAAGCTGGTTTGCAGCCGGTGCGTTCTGCGTAAACGCCTGGGGGAAAACATCGGAACAATCGGGTGCGGTCTGTGCCAGCGCAGGATTGACGGCGCTCAGGCCGACCGCCGCGGCCAGCCCGCCGAGCCATGTCGCTTGCCGGAGCATGGCCGGTACACGTGAAGGCCTGGCAACCGCAGCGGAAAATCCTGCCGCACTGGTCATGGTGCAACCTCCACAAATCCGTCCAGGGTCCGACTGGCGGAAAGGTCACCGGCCTGGCAGTCGCCGACGCTGGTCAGCGAGAACACAATCAGCGGCGCACTGTCCACCGTCTGGCCGTTGCAGGCCAGCGTCGCCGAGCAGCCGCTCATGCCGGGATCGGCGGCCAGATCGAGCGTAACACCGGCCACAGCGCCGCAGTCCGGATCCGCGGCGAGTTGCGCGCTGCCCCATTCCATGCCGCTGCGCGCCGCCAGATAGGCGCGGGTGGATGTCGCCTCGAAGGCCGTCGAGGAGGCGCCGCCACCGGCCAGGCGCAGCAGTACAACGGCCAGCAGTGCCAACACCACGAGCAGAAAGATGGCCACGGGCAGCGAGGAACCTTGCTGGGCATCAGGGCGCATTGAGAACGTGCACCTCATGGGAAATCGCGGTGCTCTGGTTATCGCCGCCGGTGAAAGCCAGGTTGATCCGGACCACGGCGTGACGGGTCAGTGAACCGGGGTCATGGACAAATGCATCAGCCGCGCTCGCGCTTACATTGCGCCCCAGGGGGTGGCCGGCGCCGCTGGACGGCGCATCGCCAAGCGCATACCCCTCATGGCGGATCAGGCGACCGCCCGCAAGGCAGAACGCCACCGGCGCACCGGCCAGATAAACACGGTACGGCGGCGGCGCGGCGCGCGGAAACCGGGTCGGCGCGGCGAGTTGCAGCTCGGACACGCCATCAACCCCGGCAAGAGGCTGCAACGGCGGGGTCGCCACCGCGCGCAGCACGCCGGTGGCACTGGTATCTATCACGCCGGGCAGAGGATAGATGGCGACGTATACTGGAGCGCCGGACAGGTTCGTGAGGGTCTCGCCCAGCACATGGAAGACATCGGCGTCTTCCTCAACCGGCGGCGGACGCATCGTTTCTCCACCGCTGTAACTGCCGGTCTGCCATTGATGCACGCCGGCGCCGACCACGGGCAGAAACTCCACACAGGTTCCGCCATTCAGTATTCTGACGCTGTTCGGGAGCGCGTTGCGGAGTTCGCGATTGATGCGTTCCACCGCAATCCGGGCGGCGCCCGCCAGCTCCAGGCGCGCGCTGGAACTCGCGTAGGAGTCCGCGCTGAGCCGGATGAAGGCGGTGGTGCCCACCGCCAGCACGCCGAAGATGACGATGGACAGAACCATTTCCACCAGCGTAACGCCTTGTTGCCGCCCCGGGATCACGGGTTATCCCCCTTGCGACCCGTGAAGTCCAGACGCTCGCCGGTGGGGGTCTGGACCTGGACCACAACCCGGCGCATGTCCTGTCCCTGCAGCGTGCTGTCGGATACACAGACGAATACCCGGTAGTCCGGATACCCCGGGCGGACGCTGCCCAGCGCATCCCGTGGCGGCTGCTCGCCGGCGGCACAGAGGCCGTCATAACAGGCAACGCCGTCGTAATCCGGCCGGCTGCCGCAGTTGCTGCCGTCAAAGCGCTTGGACAGAATCTCCTCCAGGTACGCCTGGCCGAGCTCGGCGGCGCGAATCCGTACCAGTGGGTCGGCGCTGCCGCGGGTGGCGAAAGCGATGGCACCGAGCACACCGGTGACGGCGATAGCCACCACGATGATGAAGATGAGCAGTTCGATGAACGTGGCGCCGCGGTGTGACCGCGAAACGGGGCGGTGTTCAGCCGCAGCTTGTCGTGCCAAGACGCACCTCCGCGAAACCGGTCACGGGATGGACGCATACCGCGTGGCTGCTGTTACCGCCGCTCACCTGCAGCCTGAGCGCGGCTGCGGTCGCAGGCAATGTAGCACCGTTACAGCGGGCGTCACCGCGGCGGGTAAACCCGAGCAGTGAACAGTCCGCGGTCACGGTAACGCCGGACGGCCAGTCGATGCTGTCGCTGCCGGCGCCGGGAAACCGCAGCGGGCCGCCGCCACGCTCGATTCTGAACTGGCGGCCGGCATCGTCTACGACGAGCACCGCTTCGGCACCGAAATTCATGTTCAACTGCTGGGTATAGCGCAGCAGGGCGCCAAGCTCGTCGGCCGCGGCCCTGGCGCTGAACGGCGTGGGCTGGAAGATGCGTGGCCCGGCGACCGCCGCCAGAATGCCGAGGATGATGACCACCAGCAGCAGTTCCACCAGGCTGAAACCGGCCGCACCCACGAGGGGATGGGCGCGGGTGCGGCAGCGCATGTCTGAGCGGCTGATTTTCATGTGGACATGTTACCCCGAGTTGACCGTTACGCTCACGGCGAACGCGGCCGCCGATCACCGTCACTGCTACCGGCCGTCGCGCGTGGAAGCGGCGAATCAGCTGGACAGGACCAGATCCGTGATGTTCAGGGAGGTGATGCCCCAGGGCCGTCGAGGGATGACGAGGCGGTACGCGACACCGGCGCTCTGCGCAGGCGGCTCGGCGTGCTTCATCTCAAGCACGAATCGGATGCAGCTGCGCGGCCGCACATAACAGGGCCGATGGGCGCGTACCAGCGTGTACTGGCGTGCTTCCGCCGGTATGCAGACCAATGCCGGCCTGCCGGCCCTCACCGGCAAATCACCCGCGTTGAACACCCGGACGACGAACCGCCGCACGCCGCCGGGCCGGCGGCTGCCAGCCGTGACCTCCAGCGTCAACGGCGTCTGGCGAGGCCAGGTCAGCCGCTGCCGCAGCGTGGGTTTGTCGATCACTTCCGCCCATCATCCTCGAGCATCAGGCTCATATCGTCGGCGGCGGCCTGAAAGCTCTCTTCGCGGTCTTCGGCGCCAAGCTTGGCCTGCAGCCGGACTTCATTGGCGGAGTCGGCGTAGCGAATGGCATCGTCATAGGTAATCAGCCCTTCGCGGTAGAGTTTGTAGAGGTGCTGATCGAAGGTCTGCATGCCCTGCTCGCCCGAGCGCTTCATGATCTCCTTGAGTTCATGGATTTCCCCGGAACGAATCTTGTCCTGAATCAGCGGTGTGCCGATAAGCACCTCGATGGCGGGCACCCGGCCCTTGCCGTCGGGCGTTGGAATAAGTTGCTGGGCAATGACGGCCTTGAGGTTCAGGGAAAGATCCATGAACAACTGACCGCGCCGCTCCGACGGGAAGAAGTTGATAATACGGTCCATTGCCTGGTTGGCGTTGTTGGCATGCAGGGTCGCCAGACAGAGATGGCCGGTTTCCGCGAAGGCGATGGCATAGTCCATGGTCTCCCGCGTGCGGATTTCGCCGATCAGGATCACATCCGGGGCCTGGCGCAGGGTATTCTTCAGGGCCACCTCGAAGGATTCCGTGTCGATCCCCACTTCACGCTGGGTGACGATGCAGCCGGCGTGCTGGTGAACGAACTCGATCGGGTCCTCAATGGTGATGATGTGCCCTGCGGTGTTGTGATTACGGTGGCCGATCATGGATGCCAGCGAGGTCGACTTGCCGGTGCCGGTGGCGCCGACGAACATGATCAGTCCACGCTTGGTCAGAGCCAGTTCCTTGAGAATCTGAGGCAAACCGAGATCGTCTATTTTCGGAATCTCCGTCTCGATCCGCCGCAACACCATGCCCGCATTATTGCGCTGGAAAAAGGCGCTCACCCGGAACCGCCCGAGACCCGAGGCGCTGATCGCGAAGTTGCACTCGCGCTCCGCGTCGAACTCCTCGCGCTGACGATCGTTCATGATGGCGAAGACGATCTGACGCGCCTGATCGGGGGTCAGTTTGGTCTTGGTCACCGGGGTGATACGGCCGGCGATCTTCATCGCCGGCGGCATGCCCGCCGTGATGAACATGTCGGAGGCCTTCTTGCTGACCATGAACTCGAGTAATGCGTTGAAATCCATATTGCGCTCCGGCTCGACGCGTCAATGACGCCTGGTCAGGATCAGTTGAAGGAGTCCTTGTTTACCGCCTTGCCGCGGGCATCCTGCTTGCTGATGACACCGCTGCGTACCAGACCCTGAAGGCACTGATCCAGCGTCTGCATGCCCAGGCCCTGGCCCGTCTGGATGGCGGAATACATCTGCGCGACCTTTTCCTCACGGATCAGGTTCCGGATGGCCGGCGTACCGATCATGATCTCGTGAGCGGCCACGCGTCCACCGCCAACTTTCTTCAGCAGCGTCTGGGAAATGACCGAACGCAGCGATTCGGACAACATGGAGCGCACCATCGACTTCTCGGCGGCCGGGAACACATCGATGATACGGTCGATGGTCTTGGCGGCGGAGCTGGTATGCAGGGTGCCAAATACCAGGTGCCCTGTTTCCGCCGCGGTCAGCGCCAGGCGAATGGTTTCCAGATCACGCATTTCGCCCACCAGAATGACGTCGGGATCTTCACGCAGCGCCGAACGCAGCGCCTCGGCGAAACCCAGTGTGTCGCGGTGAACCTCGCGCTGGTTGACCAGGCACTTCTTGGATTCGTGCACGAACTCGATGGGATCCTCCACCGTGAGGATGTGCTCGTGGGAATTTTCGTTCTTGTAATTGACCATCGCCGCCAGCGTGGTGGACTTGCCCGAGCCGGTGGGCCCGGTCACCAGCACCAGCCCGCGCGGGGTATCCGAGATCTCCTTGAAGATCTCCGGCGCCTTCAGCTCCTCAAGCGTGAGCACGGTGGATGGAATGGTACGAAACACCGCCCCCGCGCCCCGGTTATGATTGAAGGCGTTGACACGAAAGCGCGCGAGATTGGGAATTTCAAAGGAGAAATCGGTCTCCAGAAACTCCTCGAAGTCCTTGCGCTGCTTGTCGTTCATGATGTCGTAGATCAGGCCGTGAACCTCCTTGTGGTCCATGGCCGGCAGGTTGATTCGACGTACATCACCGTCGACACGTATCATTGGCGGCAGGCCTGCCGATAGATGAAGGTCCGAGCAGTTGTTTTTCACGCCGAACGCGAGCAGGTCAGCAATATCCATCGATTACCCCAGCATTCTTATGTTATTGAAAGCCGTAACCCCGCTTTCGGCAGTCGCCGAAAGGCGACTCCGGCTAAGGTACAGTGATCTGGACAGGCTCGGCAACATGACCACCATCGCTCAACGACTCGCCGCCGTACGCAAGCGAATCAGTGACGCGGAACGCCTCCATGGACGTCCCGCGGGCAGTGTGCGTCTGCTTGCCGTGAGCAAGACCCGCCAGGCGGACGAACTGCGCCAGACGCTTGCCCAGGGCCAGACCGCCTTTGGCGAGAATTACCTGCAGGAGGCCAGGCAAAAGCAGGACGCCCTGCACGGCGCCGGCATTGAATGGCATTTCATCGGCCCTTTGCAGGCCAATAAAACAAATCCGGTAGCCACGTACTTTGATTGGGTTCACAGTGTTGACCGTCTGAAGCTGGCAACGCGCCTGAACGCGCAGCGGCCGGCCAACCTGCCGCCTCTGAACGTCTGTCTGCAGGTGAATATCAGCCGCGAGCCCACCAAGGCCGGGCTGGCGGCGGAACACGCGGCGGAACTGGCCGATGCGATTGGCGGCCTGGATCGGCTGCGGCTGCGCGGCCTGATGTGCATACCGGCTCCGGCGGAAAGCGAATCAGCCCGGCGGGCGCCGTTTCGCGCCCTGAAGGAACTGCAGGATCAACTTATCGCCAGCGGCCACGACCTGGACACGCTGTCCATGGGCATGTCCGGCGACCTCGAGGCAGCCATCGCAGAGGGCGCTACCCTCGTTCGGGTAGGCACGGACATTTTCGGATCCCGGACGCCGGCCTCCGCAGGGGGCAATGAATCACCAGAACTTGGGAGCAGCAGGCATGGCTAAACAGATCATCACGTTCATCGGCGGCGGCAACATGGCGCGCAGCCTCGTCGGCGGCCTGGTGGCGGACGGCTTCGACCCCGCCCGGATACGGGTAGCGGACCCCGACCCGCAGCAGCGCCATGGCCTGGCGCAGGCATTTGGCATCCAGTCCATGGAGAGCAACCTGGACGCGGTACGCGGCGCCGATGCGGTGGTCCTCGCGGTCAAGCCGCAAGTCCTTCGCGCGGTCGCCGAAGAACTGGCCCCGGCGCTGGCCGGCGACAAGGTCCTGGTTGTCTCGATCGCGGCAGGCGTGCGTGAACCCGATCTGAACCGCTGGCTTGGCGGCAAGGCGGCGGTGGTACGCGCCATGCCCAATACGCCTGCGCTGGTACAGAGCGGCGCGACAGGCCTTTACGCAAATTCACGGGTCGACACCGGACAACGCAGTCTGGCGGAATCCCTGATGCGTGCGGTCGGCCTGACCTGCTGGCTGGAGGATGAGAAACTGCTGGACGCCGTCACCGGCGTATCCGGCAGCGGCCCTGCCTATTTCTTCCTGCTCATGGAACTGATGGAAGATGCCGGCGCCCGTCTGGGCCTGTCCAGGGAGATGGCACGGCTGCTGACCATCCAGACCGCGTTCGGGGCCGCCAAGATGGCGCTGGAAAGCGAGGATGATCCACAGACGTTGCGCCGCCGTGTAACATCGCCGGGGGGCACCACGGAGCGGGCGATCCGCGTGCTGGAGGAAGGCGACCTCCGCGATCTTGTGGAGCAGGCAATCCGTTCCTCCGCCGAGCGGGCAGACGCACTGGGCAATGAACTGGGAGCACAATAGATGACCGGCAACTACCTGGGGGATCCTCTCGCCTTTCTGGTACAGACCCTGTTCGGACTCTACATACTGGCCGTGATGCTGCGCTTTCTGCTGCAGCTTGTGCGGGCGGATTTCTACAATCCCATCACCCAGCTCCTGGTCAAGGTTACCCATCCGCCCCTGGCACCCCTGCGGCGAGTCCTGCCCAGCATCGGCCGGGCGGATACCGCATCGATCGTGCTCATGGTGGCGCTGCAGTTCGCTGCCCTGGCGCTGGTGCTGGCCATTGCCGGCCGGCCCATCAACCCCGCCTTCCTGCTTGTCTACTCGGTGGCGGAGCTGGTTAACCTGTTGCTCAATGTGTTTCTGTTCGCGGTTCTCATCCGGGTGGTGATCAGTTGGATCAGCCCTGGCAGCTATCACCCCGGCATCGCCGTGCTGGACAGCCTGACCGAGCCGGTGGTCGCCCCCGCCCGCCGCCTGATCCCGCCGATGGGCGGCCTGGATCTCTCGCCGATGGTGGTGCTGATCGGCATTCAGCTACTGAAGATGCTGTTGATCCCGCCGATCAGGCAGCTTGCCTTCTCGGTAGGCTGATAGGCCCGCACGCTGCGAAACCCGTTTAGCCCACCCCGGAAACCCGCTTCAGGGCCTGATTACCGAGGTAATACCTGACCAGCCTGTTCAGGAGTTCACGCACGTCCGCGAATTCAAAGCCAAGCTCCCCGGCCTTGTCGGTGTTCGCCGTCAGCTCACTGAACATCGCGTACGGCGAAACCGGGTCGGCGGGATGGCCGGTCAACTCCGCCTTGGCGTCACAGCATTCTTCAATTAGTTCAATTACTTCCAGTAGCGACAGGCTTTCCCGGCAGCCAGGGTTAATGGCACCGGAGAAATCGTTCGTCCCCATCGCCAGCAGAAAACCCGCGGCCTCATCCGCGGCAATGAAACCGACGCGCTCATAGACGTCGGGAACGTGTATTGGCTGCCTGTTGGCCACGAGGTTGACGTGAAACCTCAATCGCTCCGTCGGATCATCCTCCCCGACCACCACGGGGAAGCGCGCCGCAACCACCGGCACATCGGCGCTCTGGAACAGATATGCCTCCGAGGCACGCTTGGCTTCCTGATAGCCGGATACGCCCTGATAGTGCATGCGGCTGTGGAACCTGACCGGGTAGGCCAACGGGTTGAAATCGGTCTCCTGATGATTCAGGCCGCGGTCGTAAACCGCTACCGTGGAGGTGAACACATACCTGCCGATCCTTCCCCGCAGACACTCGAAAGCATCTCGCGCCTCTTCGGGAGAGAAGCAGGACTGGTCGAAAACGACATCCCACTGGCCGTGCCGTAGCGCCGCGGACATTGAATCCCGCTCCATGCGGTCAACGATTACGCGATCGACTTCGGTCCCGAACGGGTCCTTGCTCAGGCCGCGGGTTGCAATCGTTACCTCCACGCCTTGTCGCAACAGCTGCCACACAAGCTTTTTGCCGAAAAATCGCGTCCCACCGAGTATCAGTGCCGATTTCATTCCATGGCTCCTGTCCCAATCAGTCCTTTCAGCAGCACCGGGGCAAACAGGCCGTCACCCCAGTCCGCTGCTCTCACGCTACGCCGCCAAGGGTACCAAGGGTAGACAGCGGCCGACGTAGCCATTTAGTAGTATCCGCTTCGATGCGCCGTTGTTGCTCGACCACTACGCCGCCAGTAGACTCTGAACACTTTTTACCCGGAGCAAGCAGACCAACGATGCTGAAGGTGAAGGAACTGCCAGCCGACTCTATCGGCCTCGTTACACCACAGCGGCTGCACTTCAGCGAGCCGCTGGCGCTCGACTGCGGCCAGCAGCTGCCGGAGTACTCGCTCATCTACGAGACCTACGGCACGCTTAACGCCGAGCGCTCCAATGCCGTGCTCATCATGCACGCGCTCTCCGGCGATCATCATGCGGCGGGCTACCATGAGGGCAGCAGCAAGCCAGGCTGGTGGAATGCCTGCATCGGCCCGGGCAAACCGATCGATACCAACCGCTTCTTCGTGGTCAGTTGCAACAACTTGGGAGGCTGCGGCGGCTCTACCGGGCCATTGACCATCAACCCGGCCAACGGGCGCCCCTACGGCCCGGACTTCCCCATCGTTACCGCCCGCGACTGGGTGCGGAGCCAGGCCCGGCTGGCGGATGCCCTGGGCGTGGACTGCTGGGCCGCGGTCGTCGGCGGCAGCCTGGGCGGCATGCAGGCCATGCAGTGGGCCATCGACTTTCCGACGCGCTGTCGCCACGCGGTCGTGATTGCCGCGGCGCCGAAACTGTCGGCACAGAACATTGCATTCAACGAAGTGGCACGCCAGGCCATTATCACCGACCCCGAATTTCACGGCGGCCGCTACGCCGAGCACGGCGTGGTACCCCGCCGCGGCCTGTCCCTGGCGCGCATGCTCGGTCACATTACCTATCTGTCGGATGACGCCATGGGCGCCAAGTTCGGCCGCGAGTTACAGGAAGGGCGGATCAGTTTCAACTACGACGTGGATTTCCAGGTTGAAAGCTATCTCCGCCACCAGGGCCAGTCCTTCGTGGACCGGTTCGACGCCAATACCTACCTGCTCATGACCAAGGCGCTGGACTACTTCGACCCGGCCGCCGATCACGACCACGACCTGGCCGCGGCGCTGACCACGGCGCAGGCATCGTTTCTGGTGCTGTCCTTCACCAGCGACTGGCGCTTCTCACCGCAACGCTCGCGGGAGATCGTCCGCGCCCTGCTCGACAACGACCGCAACGTGGTCTATTCGCAAATCGAGGCCCATCACGGACATGACGCGTTCCTCATGCCCATTCCGGAGTACCTGGCACTGTTTTCGGCCTATATGAACGGCGTTGCCGCGGAGGTAAAGGCATGAGCCTGGCGATGGCAAACGCGCTGCGACCGGAATTTTCCATCATCAGCGACTGGATCGCCCCCGGCAGCCGGGTACTGGACCTGGGTTGCGGCGACGGTACCCTGCTCGGCCATCTGCGGGACACCCGGCAGGTCACCGGCTACGGCCTGGAAATCGATCCGGACAACATCCTGCAATGCGTGGAAAGCGGCATCAACGTGATCCAGACAGACCTGGACGAAGGCCTCTCGGACTTCGACGAGGGTTCCTTTGACTACGTGGTGATGACCCAGACCCTGCAGGCGGTGCGCTACCCGGAACGCCTGCTCTCCGAAATGCTGCGTATCGGTCGTCAGGGCATCGTCACCTTCCCCAACTTCGCGCATTGGCGGCTGCGTTATCACCTGTCCGTGAAGGGCCGGATGCCGGTCAGCAAGGCGCTGCCGCACAGCTGGTACGACACGCCGAACATACATTTATGCACGGTGCACGATTTCGAAGCCCTTTGCCGGGAGAAAGGCATCCGGGTTCTTGAACGCACGCTTGCCGACGACCGCTATCGCGACCGCCTGGGCGCACGACTGCTGCCGAACCTGTTCGGCGCCATTGCGCTGTACCGCTTCGAGCGGGACACCGCGCACGGTCGTAACGGAACATAACCGGACGCGCCGGCTCTATACTGCTGATATAGCCACCACCGGCCAATTCCGCGGAGAGGAGATTTCATGCCCGCCCGCTTCACCGCCCTGCTATTGTGTCTGCTGCTGCCCTCCCTGTTGCTCGCAGAGCGCATGGAGCGGTTCGACGACTACGAGATCCACTACAACGCCATGCCAACCACACGGCTGTTGCCACAGGTGGCCCAGGCCTACAATCTGCAACGTAGCCGGGTTCAGGGGCTGGTCATGGTAACGGTGCTCCAGGATGGCCGCCCGGTGAGCGCCAGCGTGCGGGGCAATGCCTATACGGATTCCGGCCAGCAGCGGGACATCAACTTTCGCGAGGTGCGCGATGGCGACGCCGTCTACAATCTCGGCACCTACCGGATAAGCGACCTTGAGACCCTGCGCTTCGATCTCACGGTGCGCCCGGAAATGGGCGACCGCGCCCACCCTCTCGGGTTTCGTGAACAGTTTTTCGTGGACTGAGACGTGGGAGCTCCCATGACCACCTGGCTGTATACACATGAAAGCTGCCTGCTCCACGACACCGGACCGGGCCACCCGGAATGCAGCCAGCGGCTGCAGGCCGTACTGGACCGGCTGAGGGGCAGCGAATTCGACTACCTGCAATGGCAGCAGGCGCCCGAGGTCACCCGCGAACAACTGTTGCGGGTTCACGAGGCGGAATACGTCGACAGCATTCTGGCCGCCATCCCGTCCACGGGCTTGCGCGCCCTGGACGGTGACACGTTCATTTGCCCGGAGTCAGGCAACGCCGCCCTGCATGCGGCCGGCGCAGTCTGCGCAGCGGTGGATGCAGTCATTGCCGGTGATACTCGCCGCGCATTCTGTGCCGTTCGCCCACCAGGCCATCATGCCGAAGCCGACCAGGCCATGGGCTTCTGCCTGTTCAACAATGTCGCGGTGGCAGCCGTCCACGCCCGCGAGGCCTATCATCTGGACCGGGTAGCCGTGGTGGATTTCGACGTCCACCACGGCAACGGTACCCAGGCCATGCTGGAAGGGCGTCGCGGGTTCATGTATGCCTCCACCCACGAGCATCCGCTGTTTCCGGGTACCGGCACCCGGCCGCGCCCGGGCATTACCAATGTCTGCAATATTCCGCTCGCGTCCTTCTGCGACTCGGAAACATTCCGGGATCACTATCGGCAGGAGCTATTGCCGGCACTGGAGGCCTTCGGCCCGCAGATGATCTTCATCTCGGCCGGTTTTGATGCGCACCAGGCAGATCCGCTGGCAAGTCTGTCCCTGACCAGTTCGGATTTTGCCTGGGCTACCCGGGAACTCGTTTCCATCGCAGAGCGATTCGCCAACGGTTGGGTAATCTCAACCCTGGAAGGCGGCTACAATCTCCGCGCGCTGGCTGAGAGCGCAGCGGCCCATGTGCATGCGCTGCACGGCGACTAGTGTGGTGAATCAATGCTTGACAAATACATTTCAGGGCCTTCCTAAACCCCGGTTATGCACAACCATCGGGCAGTTTGCGCTTGCCGCAGCGCAGCAAGATGAACTGTTGTTCAAGAACGTTGAAGTTATTGTTTTTATTAGTTTATTAAGTTTTGATGAAAAAATGTCCGACCTGACAATAGCCTCGTCATGACGGGCTTTTGGGCGCTGTTTTCACGTTTCATCCACAACGTTATCCACAGGTTCTGTGGACAAGCCATCCTTCCGGAAGGCAGACAGGGAGTTAGCTGTAACAAGCTGAGAAACTGCTTGAGGTAAATGGCGGCGACAATGGATCAGCAATGAGCCCGGCGGACAACTCCGACGTCATCCAGATCCAGCCATCCCAGAGCCAGGGTGCGCAGCGGTTGTCCGTTCGGCAAACAGAGATACGTGCGCCGCCGGGTCGCGTGCACAAAGCCCCCGAACATCTCGTGACCCTCCAGCAGCTGTGCCACCCGCACCCAGGAGCCGTACAACTGCGGCGCATAATCCACTCGGTGCACGAGGCCGGCGGCATCCGCATATAGCGTCTGCTCTGCGGCGAAGCCGGGGATATCCCCCGGCAGCACTACCCGCAGCGGGTAGAGGCGCTCACCACCGGCCAGTACCACCGGTTCCAGTTCTGTCATTTCGCAACCGGATCGCAATAGCGTGAATGGCAGACAGAGCGCCTGCCAGAGAATAACGCCGCAGTAATAGACCACATCGAGCTGATCCCACCAGAGCCAGTGGCGTACGGACCGAAAGGTCGTGCCGGGAGCGGAACGTTCCACCTGTAGCCGGCCGTCGGCGCCCTCGATCCAGACCCGGTTGGGCTGATAGTGGGCGACCAGTCCGGCGCCGGGAAAGCCGGCCAGCGTCAGCGCCGGCGATGCGGCCGATGCGGTGACTTCGACATCCTGAAGCGGGCTCGGCTGCATCCGCGAGGTGAATTCCACACCGCCCATGGAAACCCGCGCCATGACCTGGTCCACCGTTTGCCAGGAATCGCTGCTGCCATGGGCAAGGACAATTCGATTCAACAATTCGGGCATGCCGGGCTCCTCCTTAAGGAGACTCTGATGCAGTCACACGACCACGTTAGGGTCCAGGGCGTTCCGGTCCGTCGTTCGACCGCTCAGGGCCGGTGGGGCCTGGCCAGGTAGGCGTGCGACTGCATCTCTTCCAGCCGGCTTACGGTACGCTGGAATTCAAACCTCAGCCGCTTGCCCTGATAGAGTCGCTCCGCCGGCTCGGCCGCGGCGATGATCAGTTTCACATTGCGGTCGTAAAATTCATCCACCAGGCTGATGAAGCGGCGGGCCTGATTCTCCAGCTCCAGGCCGAGCACCGGCACCCGGCCGATCAGAACAGTATGAAACTCCCGGGCAATCTCGATGTAATCCTCCTGCCCTCGGGGGCCGTCACAGATCGCGGCGAAGTCGAACCAGACCACATCGTCGGACAGGCCCCGCACGGCAACACGTCGGCCGTTGATCTCGATCGCACCCTCGCGCTCGCCCTGCTCCGGGCCCAGGCGTTCGAATTCTTCCTCCAGAATAGCCTCGGCTTCCTCATCCAGCGGGCTGTGATAGATCTCGGCCTGCTCCAGGTAACGCAACCGATAGTCCGTGCCGCCATCCACATTCAACACGCGGGTATGTTCGTTCAGCAGGCGGATCGCGGGCAGAAACCGTTGCCGCTGCAGGCCGTCCCGGTAGAGCTGGTCCGGCGGAATATTGGATGTTGCAACCAGGGTCACGCCTTCCCGGAACAGGCCTTCCAGCAGCCCGCTCAGGATCATGGCGTCGGCGATGTCGGAGACGAAGAACTCGTCGAAGCAGAGCACCCTGGCCTGCTCGGCGAAGCGCGCGGCCACCAGTGTCAGGGGGTTCTGACGGTCACGCAGCGTCTTGAGCTGAGCATGCACCTGCTGCATGAACCGGTGAAAGTGCATGCGCTGCTTGTCCTCAAACGGCAGGGCCTCGTGGAAGGTATCCATCAGGTAAGTCTTGCCGCGGCCGACGCCACCCCATAAATACAGCCCGCGCACCGGCTGTCGCTCGGCGCGGCGGCCCAGCAGTGACCACAGCCGGCCCAGTGACGGCGGCTCGGGGGCTTCCAGCACTTCATCGTAAAGCGCCTGCAATGCGCGCACGGCCGCTTCCTGAGAAGCGTCGGCGACAAATTCCGGGCGTTGCAGATCGGCCTGATAGCGTTGCCAGGGTGTCATGAAAGTCTATCCATACCAGGAAACAGGGATCGCGGCGGGCGATTATGCCATGGCGCGGCCAGGGCTTCAGCCTTGCGCCTGATCGGGCTGGTCGCCGCTCTGTCGCATCCGCCGGTAGCCTGCTTCGGTAATGAGCACCACATGGGGCGTGCCCGGGTACGCGAGCTGGTCCCGTTGCAGGCTGGCAATCAACTCTGCATGCTCATCAGCGGAGAGGTGAAAATAGTCCCGCCCTTCGCGAAGTTGTTCAACCATGGCGCGGAAACGCCGGAATGACGTACCCTTTGGCGCGTCGTTGAGGGCATCCAGCTGGCGGAACGTCAGTGTCGCATGACCGTCGAAGTGGATAAACTTCATCGGTTACCTCTGGTCAATTTGCCGGAGTATGGTGGCCGCCTCGGCGGTGCACTCTTCGCCCGGGGCGAAACAAGCCAATGATAGTGCGCCGCCCGTAAACAACCTACCCGACCCAGACTGGGAGCACCGATGGAATTCCTGACCGACTACGGCCTGTTCCTGACCAAGACGATAACCCTGGTGGTTGCCATCATGATTGTCGCCGCGACCCTGGTTGTCCTGGCGAGCCGGGATCGCAGCCGCAGCCGCGAGCAACTGCTGGTCACCCGGATCAACGATCGCTACCGCCGCATGGAACGCACGCTGCGCCACGCTCTACTGGGCAGGAAAGCGGTACTGGCCGACCAGAAAAAGGAAAAACGGGCACGCAAGCGTGCAAAACCGGGCGAGCTGCCGCGGGTATTCGTGATGCGCTTTCTCGGCGATCTTCGCGCGTCGCGCACCGAGAGTCTGCGCGAAGAGATCTCCGCCGTACTCACCATGGCCCGGCCGGAGCAGGACCGGGTGGTGGTCTGCGTGGAAAGCGGCGGCGGACTGGTACACGGTTACGGCCTGGCCGCCTCGCAGCTGGCCCGCTTGCGGGAGCGCAAGATTCACCTCACCGTGACTGTCGACAAGGTCGCCGCCAGCGGCGGTTACCTGATGGCGGCGGTGGCGGACCGCATCGTAGCCGCGCCGTTCGCCATTGTCGGCTCCATTGGCGTGGTCGCGCAGATCCCCAACTTCAACCGCCTGCTGCGCCGTCATGACGTGGATTTCGAACTGCTGACCGCCGGCCAGTACAAGCGCACCCTCACGGTGTTCGGCGAGAACACCGACGAAGGCCGGCGCAAGTTCCAGCAGGATCTGGAGGCCACCCACACGCTGTTCAAGGACTACGTGCGGCGCTACCGCCCGTCCCTGGACCTGGACAAGGTGGCCACCGGCGAACACTGGTATGGCGAACAGGCGCTGAGCCTGAACCTGGTGGACGAACTCGTCACCAGCGACGATCTGCTGATGAAGCTGTCGCAGGACGCCGATGTGTTCGAGGTGGACTTCAGAAAGAAGCAGCCCATGGGCAAACGGCTGACCATAGCCCTGGAGAATGCGGTGGAGCGGGTATTGCGGGGATAGATTCAGTGTCTGCCTAGCCCTTCTCCACCAGAAACACGAATACGCCGTCGTCTTGCCAATGCTCGACCATGCGGTTCGGCGTCTTTTCCGTGAAGGCCAGAAAATCAATGACCGCATGGGGATCGGTGGCCTGGACTCTCAGTACCTGGCCGGCGTCCATGCGCACCAGTTCGCGTTTGGTGCGCAGTATGGGCAGGGGGCAATCAAAACCGCGCACATCGAGGTCGCGGTGATAGGCATGGGCCATCGGCAACGCCTCTCCAGGGCCGTGGATACAGTGTTTCAGGTCCCAGAATACCACGCAGCCAAGTGCCAATCGCCGCCGCGGCAGGTACAATGCGCGCATTCAATAGTCACTTGCACCACCGGAGACCCGATCCATGCAGGACGAAGACAAGGCTTATGAGGACGTGGATCCTCGCTCGGTGACCGACAAGAACACGCTCGAGGAACATTCCCGGGAAGAAGTTGAACGCTGGCGCCAGGAAGCCTATGAAAAACACCGGCGCTGGATGGAAGTCATGCACAACGACTACGGCACCGACTGAAGAAGGCCGCTACCGCGGCAGCCACCGCGGCCGGCTGATCGTGATGCACCATATGGCCTGCGTCGGCAACGCAAACCAGCTCACAGTCGCGATACAGTGAGCGGCGCCGTTCCAGTTCCTCCGCATCCCCGAAGTGCGCCAGCGCGGTCGAGGAATCCCCCTGAATCCACAGTGCCGGTGCGGTGATCCGCCGCCAGCAGGCCTCCGCCTCGTCAAGCCGGTAGAGAACGGGGTTGGCACGCTTGTGGGCGGGGTCGCCCCGCAACTGCAGCCGGCCATTATCCCCCGTCCTGAGCCAGGCGCGGGCAACGAAATCCGCACGATCCGCCGGCAGATGCGGGTGCCGCTCCATAAGCCTTGCGGCAAAGGCCTCAATCGATGCAGGCGTCGAAACCGTGGGCGATTCACGGAGCTGATCGAGCCAGGCCCGATAACGCTCCGGCGCATCGGACGGCGGCCGCGGACGCAGTCCGAAACCCTCGATCTGCACCAGCCGTGCGACCCGCTCGGGCCGCACCCCGGCATACAGACCGGCCACATTGCCGCCCATGCTGTGACCGATCATATCCACCGCCTCCTGCGGCGCGTAATGGTCCAGCAGCGCATCCAGATCCGCCAGGTAATCCGGGAACCAGTAGCCTCCGTCGGCCCGGGCGCTATCGCCGAAGCCACGCCAGTCCGGGGCCAGCACATGGCGGCCGTCATTCAACGCGTCGATCAGAAACTGCCAGGTGGCGCCGGTATCCATCCAGCCGTGGAGCAGGACCAGCGGCGTTCCGCCCGGACTACCCCATTCATGCACGTTGTGCTCCATGCCACGGAGCCTCAACCGGACCTCGCGGCGCGGCAGCCGCGCTTCGTAGGCAGCCATAGGCCTAGCCTCCCCACTGGGCGCGATGAGCGGGCTCCGTGAAGCTCCACTCCTCACGGCCATAGCGGTCCGCCGACACATCCAGCAGCAGCCAGGCGGCAAAGTCGGCCACCTGACCCGGATCCGCGAGCGAGCCGCTGGAATGGAGTTGGACGAACTGCTGCACGGCAGGGAACTCGCTCGCCGACTGGCGGCGGATCAGAGTCTGCATGGGGGTATCGACGACGCCGGGCCGAAAACTTCCCACGCCTACGTCCCTGTCCGCCAATTCCAGCCCCAACGTCTGGTAGAGCATGTACAACGCCGCCTTGGAGGTGCAATAGGCGCCCCAGCCCGCGAGCGCCTTGTGTGCCGCGCCGCTGGAGATGTGAAGGATGCGCCCGCCGGGCAGACGGTCCAGCAAGGCCTGGGTCAGAAAAAGCGGCGCCTCGACATTCACGGCCTGGCTGTGCCGCCAGTCCTCCAGCCGCACCTCGGCCAGCGGCCCGATCGGCTCGATCACGCCGGCGTTGTGCACCAGCGCGCGCAGCCGGCGCTCACCGACGGCGTCGACAATCGCGTCACGCCCCTGCCGGGTTGCCACGTCCGCAGCCAGCGCCGTGATCAGCTCAGGCGCGTGCGTGCGCGTTTCTTCCAGAGGCCCGGCCCTGCGCCCTACTGTCAGCACGGTCAAGCCGTGATCCGCCAGCGCATGGCAGATGGACCGCCCCAGCCCGGTTCCACCGCCCGTCACCACCGCAAGTTCATTCGACATGCCCAGCACCTCTTTGCCTTGGAAAAAGCCGGAACCCACCCTGCTGCGTCCATAGACCCCGATGGCTGCCGGACAACGGATGGCGTTTCCCTGACTGCTTTTATAGGATCAACAGACCTGTATTGACACCCGGTGCAGCGCCGGCGTCACCGAGGGAGACGCTGATTTATTTACACGACCACGTTAGAGTCCAAGGTGTAGTGTGCACGTATTAGATAAAAAGTCAGCCCCGGCAATCGGGGGATACTGACGCGAGAGGAGGAGTGACATGCGCTATCACGACACCTACCGACGGTCCGTGGAAGACCCCGAGGGCTTCTGGCGCGAACAGGCTGCCGCACTGGACTGGGCACATCCTCCCGAGACAATTCTGAGCAAGGACGAAAGGGGGTTCCATCGCTGGTTCGCCGGCGGCAAGCTCAACATCGCCCACCTCGCGCTGGACCATCACGTGGATAACGGCAGGGCGGACCAGACCGCCATTATCTACGACTCACCGGTCACCAACAGCCAGCGCCGCTACTCCTATCGCGAACTGCGTGACCAGGTGGCGCTTTTCGCCGGCGGTTTACGCGGGCTGGGCGTGGAGACCGGAGACCGTGTGGTGATCTACATGCCGATGATCCCCGAGGCCGTGATCGCCATGCTTGCCTGCGCCCGCCTCGGCGCCATTCACTCCGTGGTGTTCGGCGGCTTTCAGCCCCATGAGCTGGCCGTGCGCATCGACGACGCCAGGCCGAAAGCCCTGATCACCGCCAGCTGCGGCATCGAATTTACCAAGGTGATTCCCTACAAGCCGTTGGTGGACGAGGCCCTGCGCCGATGCCAGCATCCACCTGCAACAACCGTGCTGGTCCAGCGCCCTGAAAGCACAGCAATCATGGACTCGGCGCGGGACGTGGACTGGCAGACTCTGATGGCCGGCGCCACCGCCGCGGGCCCGGTGCCGGTAGACGCCACTCACCCGCTGTACATCCTCTATACGTCCGGCACCACCGGCAAGCCCAAGGGCGTGGTCCGCGATACCGGCGGCTATGCCGTAGCCCTCAACTACAGCATGAAGGCGGTCTACAATCTCGATCCGGGCGACGTCTTCTGGACCGCATCCGACGTCGGCTGGGTGGTGGGCCATTCCTATATCGTCTACGCGCCGCTGATTTATGGCTGCACCTCGGTGGTTTACGAGGGCAAGCCCGTGAAGACCCCGGATGCGGGCGCGTTCTGGCGGGTGATCTCCGAGCATCGAGTAAAGACCTTCTTCACCGCACCCACCGCCTTCCGGGCCGTCAAGAAGGAAGACCCGGACGCAAAACGCATGGCCGGTTACGATCTGGACTGCCTGCAGGCTCTGTACCTGGCCGGCGAACGGCTGGACCCACCCACCTACGAATGGCTCAAGGGCATCAGCGGCTTGCCGGTGATCGATCACTGGTGGCAGACAGAAACCGGCTGGCCCATTGCCGCCAACCCCATGGGCATCGAGCCGCAGCCGGAGAAGAGCGGGTCCGCGACGTTTCCGGTACCGGGTTACCAGGTGGAGATCCTCGACACCGACGGCAAGCCGGTTACACGCGGAAATCAGGGTCACATCGCCCTGCGCCTACCGCTTCCGCCCGGCTGTCTGCCCACCCTGTGGGGCAACGACGAACGCTTTCGAAGCGCCTACCTGGAACATTTCCCCGGTTATTACGACACGTCCGATGGCGGCTATATAGACGCTGATGGATACCTGTCGATCATGGGCCGCATGGACGACGTCATCAACGTCGCAGGCCACCGGCTGTCCACCGGAGAGATGGAGGAACTCATAGGAGCCCATTCCGCCGTGGCCGAGTGCGCGGTGGTGGGTATCGAAGACGAGATGAAGGGCGAACTGCCGATGGGCTTCGTGGTGCTGAAAAACGGCGCCGAGATCGAGCACCACACCCTGGAGCAGGATCTGATCCGCACCGTACGCTCGGAGATCGGCGCATTCGCCTGTCTGCAGCGCGTGGCCATTGTGCAGAAGCTGCCCAAGACCCGCTCGGGCAAGATACTGCGCAAGAGCATCCGCCAATTGTCCGTGGAAGCGGATGTACCTGTGCCGCCCACCATCGACGACCCGAGCAGCCTTGAAGAAATCCGCGGCGCGCTGGAGCAGGCGCGCGTGGGGCGATATCGTTGAGATTTTACGCGTGCGGCGTTCAGGGCCCGAGAGTTGGAAGCAGGTCACGCATGCGCCGCGGTATCAGTGAAGCCGCATGCAGGTGCCTCCGTTCACCGGCCATATCTCAACTTCGACCGGTAGGGCAGAGCAGGTGCAAACAATGACAGTAAGTGCATCCATCCAGAGTGAACCGCCCCGGGACGCTGCTCCACACCTAAGGAGACACTGACTTAGTCAGTGTCTCCTTAGGTGTGCGTAACGATCGAACCCTGGCAAGAACACCGCGTTGACCACTTTACGGGATATACACTATCCTACGGCACAGCAGCATCGGCCTGAATGTTGTGGATGTAACGGCGCAGGGATGCAATAACTCCAAGGAAGGAAGATTCAGAATGCGGGCTACTTACTTTGATGCGGAACGGCGTTATGAAGAGTTGCGCCGAGAGACCAGATCAGCCATACAAAGACGGCTCCCCTATATTGATCGGGAATCAATCCGCCTCACCGCCATAGATGGCGGTGCCCTAACGCATTCCCAAGCATGGGGAAAATCACCTTCGCGACGGGTAGACTGGAGCTGGGTAGTCGGGTATCCGGCGCTACGGTCTCGTTACCCGAAACGGTTCGAGCTAGCGGTATGGTACGAGCAAACTCTTTCCGGTCTAAGTTTCGGTCGTCCCTCATATAACGGAACATTCTTGCGACTTGATTTCGTTGAGGCCATGCCTGACAACAGTAAATTGAAAGGGCGCATATTCCCGATCTCAATTTCGGTTGCCGAACTGTACGCCCAGGTCGTAGGCGCCCAGGAACTGCGAATCATTAACCCCATCAACCAGAGCGTCATCAGATACTATGAATCTTTTGGGTACACCCATGTCTCGGGGTCTAACCATTATTTGTACAGGAGGTTCATATGAGTAGCCGTGGCGATAGGCCGTCTTACAAGTCCGTAGACCGCCGCGCCCGGGAAATTCTGGAGCGGCAGCCGATGTACATACCCGATGAACCGGACTGGATGGGTAATCCTGAAGATCTGCTAAATGACGATCTGCTGGACGACTCCAAGCCCGATCAAAAGGAAAGGAAGGGCCAAGGTGATGATGAGTGACCCAAACCTGACAATCGACTCGCGAGAGGCGAAGGATATCGAGGAAGCCAGGTGGCGAATCATGTGCTCCGTTAACCAGACACCCATTATGCGGGACGCGGAGGGGCCACCGCATGATGAGTCCGAGCATGAGCCAATTCCCGCGGAGAATTGATTGTGCGCACCGGAGAAGGCGGAAAGGTGCCACGCGTTAGTGATCCTTGGGCGTGACAAAGTAGCGCGCGGGGAGTAAATCAGTGCCTCCCCTGGGTGCGAACCGGCTCACCGTTCCCTAAACTTCGTCTGACGGGAACAGCCATTCCGGGAGACGGCGCGCATGAGCACCCACGACCTGGACCGATTCTTCCGACCCGACTCCGTCGCGGTGATCGGTGCCAGCGACACACCCAGCTCGGGCAAGATACTGCGCAAGAGCATCCGCCAGCTGTCGGTGGAAGCGGATGTACCTGTACCACCCACCATCGACGATCCAAGCAGCCTGGAGGAAATCCGCAGTGCGCTGGAGCAGGCACGGGTGGGGCGGTATCGCTAAGCAAAAAGGGCTAGGAAGACATTACGGGCGCGACTCATACCCATGCGCCGCGGCTACGAGGCGGTCTCGGTTCCGCCCACCGGTTAGTTCGAAAACGTCGCGAGAAAGCCACAACGCAGCGTCCTTACGGCCGCCGAACAAGCAACTCCGGCCTCTGGCCGTCCACATCAACCGGCATCCACCGGTTATTCGTATCGAGCGTGAAAAAATGGCCTTTCGCCGTCCTCATGCCAAGCGTGTTGTCCGAGAAGCGCACGATCACATCCGGCACCCCCTGCTGCCCAAGCTCGATGACTGCCCCGTCCGTCCCGGTGATCACCAGCTCTCTATCCGCATTGAAGGTCCATTGGCGTCCCTGATCATCAGTGGCCGTGGTCTGGAGGACGTTCGGCTGCGCAAGCAACGGCTCTCCGGCCTGCTGCTCCGATGAGTGGAGATAGAGGTCCGGTTGCGAGGGGGGCAGCAGCGGATCGATGTCGGCCAGTTGTTGCTTCAGAGCATCCACTCCGTCCGCGAGCCGACGGTAAGCGACTGCCTCCGGGTCTGTAACGAACTGAGCCAGTTGATCCTCGGGCACCCCCGTTTCGCGGGTTAGCAGTGCCCGCTCTTCGGGTAGCAGCCAGCCCACCGCATCCTCCGGCTGCGGAGCATTCGATAGCAATTGAGACTGAACCGACGCACGCCACTGCCCAATCAGGTCCAACGCCAGCTCCTTGCCCACCAGGGTCCGCGCGTCGCGTAGCGCTGTTTCCAGGCTGGCGTTGCGCAGCAGGCCGGTGACTACTCGCCGGTCGGTCTGCGCGTTATCGCCCTGGATGATGCCGCCCTTGCGCAGCGCATTGAGGCGCAGGGGATCGCCCAGCAACCGCGTGCGCTTCGATGAATTGGCCTGGCGCAACTCGTCGAACACGGTCAATGCCCGCAGCCGCCAGGCTAACGTCTGATGGCGTTGCTGACGCGCCCGCAGTGCATCCCAAGGGCCATAGTAGGCATCGTAGGACTTGCCCTGCAGAGCGGCCTTGAGGCCCGTCACATCCAGGTCACCGTTCAGGGTACGGAATCCTACCGCCCGGAAGCGGTCCTTCTCGGCCCGAGACAAGGAATCCAACCCGATGCGCTGCTCCGGACTGAGTTTCTTTTCGCTCGGCACTGTCGTGAACATCTGCTGACGCAGGCGAGTCATCCTGTCGAGAAGCAGGCGCTCCTGATTGGCGCGGAGATTGAGGTACGTTTGCGGCGCAAGAGCGCTGGCGGTCGGGCGGGCATTGATCCGCAACGCCTGGATGCGACCTGTCGGCGTTATGGTGTAGTCCACCTCGTAGGGTACGCCGTTCGTGGCAGCGGCTGTCGAGCCGGTAAGACGCCCCTTGTTGTCGGTAGCGTTCCGTGGCAATTTGACCCGAGACAGGTCATCCAGCAATCCATTCAGCGTGGTTTGATCCAGCCCGTTGGCGCGTTGGGTTTTTGCCAGTTTGTTGTTGGTGAGGTAGAGCGGTCTCGCCTTACCGTTTCGGTCCGTTACCGAGTCCGCAAGATGTAGCCTGTCGACGATCTTCTTTCTTCCGAAAAGACTCGAATAGAGCCCTGAGATGCGGGACTCTTTCTTGATTTGATCATTAATTTCTGGCGTCCACACGCGACCCCATATCTTCTTATCGTTGTCTTCCTGCTTATGGAGATCGCCATAATAGTCGCTTGTCTTCCGGTCAGCCTCCTTGCGATTCATGTCACCCTTCAATAGCTTTGCGTATATTTCGTCAATCACGTCATATTTCTGCGACCAGAATCCCTTGAAGGATTCTTCATAGCGTTGATAAACCTGAGGGTACCGAGACCTGTTCTCATTGAGCTTGCGGAGAAGATCCATTCCCGCCAGCATCGCGCTGCCTTCTTCCTGTCTTCGGAAGCGGTCTGTAAAACGCATGAAGTTTGGATTTCTGGAAAAGAATCGTTTTTGCCTGTATTGAGGATCCAGAAAGTCTTTGAGATGCTTCAACTCATGAACCAGGGCATACATTAACTGTTCAGGGTTTTTGAGGAGGTCTGATGAGAATACAATCTCCTTGCTTGCCGGAAGATAGCCGCTTCTGTTGGTTTTATTATCGACATGGATTCGGCGTCCATTCGCAATCGTGAAAATTATATCCTGCTCCAGCTCCGGCACGATGCTCGATAGCAAGGTCAGCTCTTTTTGGAACCTGGAGGCCGGCTTGACCTCCCACTGTCCCGAATCATCGCGTCGAATCAGCAGATCCTGCTTCTGGCCATCGGGCAACTGGTAGCGGTAGACATGATAATTGTTGTCCTCGATGGCAGGATAGAGCTTGGGCTGTGTCGCCTGTTGCACCAGCAGTTGTTTCTCATCCGGTGTCAAGAACGCGGCGTCTATTGGTGTGTTCTTGTCATTGATCTTCCGCGCCAGATCGAACGCGGCGCTGCTGACCGCGGACGTGGCATCCTGCACATCTTTTCCGGTGGCATTGACTGGCGGCGGTGCGTTCGGATCGACGGAAACTGTTGGATCGGAGACTGGTTCATCGATTCTTGCGCAATCCACGGACATACCCACCCCGGTGCCCTCGGCGGTTATCAGGTGGTGACCGGCATCGGGGGTGGGTCTATCCGGTGCCACTGACGGCAGCCTGTTGTCTGACCGCTCGGATGCTCGACCCCACCAAGGGTTCCTTAGCATTAACTGATCGGCGAGAGGTGGTGTTTGCGGTTTGGTCTTGGTGGCTTTCTTCCGGCCGGACGCAGCGGGCTGCTGTTGCCGAACTTGGCCCTCCCGCTTCCGCTCCCGACGTTTCCGCGCATTGACATGCCCTTCGGGTGACTGGTCGGCCGGCCAGCGCGTGGTCGTATTGGTGGCGGTGTCGGTGCCTTCCCGCTTCGACGCTTCCGCGCGTTGCCGGCGCTGCTTCTCGGCCTGGCTGGCGGCATGCATTTTCCGCAGCTTCAGCTTGACCTCGAACTTTATCCGCTTGCGCTTGCTGGCCTTGCGTTTGCTGTTTTCATCCAGTGTCTGGGAGAACCTGCCCGCCAGGGCGCTCGTCCTTGTCCGCTTTTCGGGGGCATCGATTTCGGAGTGCGAGATGGGGCTGTTTCCGCCAGGTTTTATCGAATCCACCATCGTGATGGTTCCTTTCTCCCTGTGTTGGCGCGTGAGCGTCCAGGCTGTGCCGGGACCGGATTCTCCATAAGGCTATCGGGCCGGCAAGGGACGGAACCATTCCTCGTTCAGCCTATGGCGGACGGTATGAGGCTTCCGAACACGGGACTTTCCCATAGACCGGCCTATCCAGATTCACACAAGCCCAGCTTGATGAGATCGCACTACGGCTGAATCAGCGCCCCCGCAAGACCGCGGGCTTTACCTCTCCGGCGGATAAACTCATGGTTACTGCCGCATTGACCGATTGAGCCCACCGTATTGATCCCTGGGCGTAACTTAGTGGCGTGCGAGGATTACGTCATGGCCTGCCATTGGTGCGATCCGGCTCCCCTTTCCCTAAACTCCGTCTGACAGGAGCAGCCATTCCGGGAGACGGAGCGCATGAGCACCCACTACCTGGACCGATTTTTCCGACCCGATTCCGTCGCGGTGATCGGTGCCAGCGACAGCCCCGGTTCAGTTGGTGCCCAGATCATGGAGAACCTGGTGGAAGGCGGCTACCGTGGGCGTATCCTGCCGGTCAACCCCAGGCCCCAGACTATCGGCGGCCTACCTGCCGCAGGCTCGGTTGGCGAGCTGCGCGAGATACCCGACCTCGCCGTCATCACGGTGTCGCCGCGCCATGTCAACAGCGTGCTGAACGATTGCGGGCGACACGGCATCAAGGCCGCTCTGATCCTGGGGCCGGGCTTGAATGAACCGGGCGGGGGCAGCAAACGCGTGGAACAGGCGGCGCTGGAGACCGCCAGGCGGCACGGCATTCGCATCATCGGCCCAGACTGGGTCGGTCTGATGCGCCCGGGCATCGGCCTCAACGCCACCTACGGCCGTATCAACGCCCGCCCCGGGCAGCTCGCCCTGGTGTCCCAGTCGGGTGCCGTCACCAGTGCCGCACTGGACTGGGCGGCCGCACGCCGCATCGGCTTTTCCGCCGTCGTCTCCCTCGGCGACACCAGCGACGTGGATTTCGGCGACGTGCTGGATTTTCTTGCCCTCGATCCCGCGACCCGCAGCATTCTGCTTTACGTGGAAACCGTGGACCACGCCCGCAGCTTCGTCAGCGGACTGCGGGCGGCCGCCCGGCTCAAGCCGGTCATCGTGATGAAACCGGGCCGACACCGGGAGAGCTACCGAGCCGCCGGTTCGCACACCGGCGCACTGGTCGGCGCGGACGACGCCTTCGACGCCGCCCTGGGCCGCGCCGGTGCCGTCCGCGTACCGACCATCGGCCAATTGTTCGCCAGCGCCGAACTGCTGGCCGGGGGCCGGCGCCTGGCGGGCGACCGCATAGCCGTGCTGACCAACGGCGGCGGGCCGGGAATCATCGCCACCGACCTGCTGGTGAGCAGGGGGCTTGCCCTGGCGGAACTCTCCGCGGTCACGGTCGCGGGCTTGAACAGGCACCTGCCCGGCCGCTGGCCACGTGCCAACCCGGTCAACATCGTTGGTGACGCGGACGCCGAGCGGTATGCCAAGGCCCTGGATCATTGCCTGCGGGATCCGGCCGTGGACGGCTCCCTGGTCATACTGACGCCGCAGGCCCGCACCGACCCCGACGCCACGGCCGACGCCGTCATGGCCGCGGCCGACAACAGCCGCAAACCGGTGCTGGCATGCTGGATGGGCGGTAACCACATTCGTGGCGGCCGCGAACGATTCACCATGAATGGCTTTCCCAATTACGCCACGCCCGAAAACGCCGTGGAGGCACTGAGCGCGCTGTCCCGCTACCGGCATAGCCAGGCGCTGCTGATGCAGGTCGCGGACGCGCCGGCCGTCCAGGCGGAGCCGGACGTGGCGGCTGCCAGAGGCCTGGTCCGGCGTGCCCTGGACGCCGGTCGCAGACGCCTGACCCCGGCTGAGTCCAAGGCAGTGCTGGAAGCCTTCCATATTCCGGTCACGCCCACCCTGGTGGCACGTTCGCCGCAGGAGGCCAGGGAAGCGGCCGAAGCCGTGGGGCTGCCGGTGGCACTGAAGATCAATGCCGCCGAAATCGATCACAAGGCCGAGATCGGCGGCGTGCAGCTCAATCTGCTGAATGCGGACGCGGTGGAAGAGGCCTGGCGGACGGTCACCGACGCCGTTGCGGCCGCGCGCCCGGATGTCACTCCGGACGGCTGCTCGGTGGAGCCCATGCATAGCCCGCGTAACGGCCGCGAGGTCATGCTCGGAGTGGTGCGAGACCCGGTATTCGGCCCGGTGATCAGTTTCGGGGCCGGCGGCTCCATGGTCGAAGTCATCAACGACAACGCCGTGTCCCTGCCGCCGCTGAACGACTTTCTGGCCCGGGACCTGATACGCCGCACCCGGGTCGCCCGCAGCCTGGGGCTGGATCGACAGGGCGGATCAAGCCCGGCCCTGCGTGATCTGGAACAGGCCCTGCTGCGGCTTTCCGATCTGATCTGCACGCTGCCCGAAGTCACCGAGCTGGACATCAACCCGATGATCGTGGGCGCGGACAACGCCGTCGCCGTCGACGCCCGACTGCATATCCGCCCCGCCGCGGAAGACAATACCTACAGTCATATGGCCATCATGCCCTACCCCGCGCATCTGGCACGCAAGCTGACCTTGCGCGACGGCACGGAGATTACCGTGCGGCCGATCCGCCCCGAGGATGCACGCATGGAAGCCGAGTTCGTGCGTGCCCTGTCAGCGCAGTCGCGCTATTTTCGTTTCATGAAATACATGAACGAACTCAGCAACCCGCTGCTCATCCGGTTCACTCAGATCGACTACGACCGGGAGATGGCCTTCGTTGCGATCCGCGACGGCGAGCGCGGTCCGGTGGAACTCGGCGTTGCGCGCTATGTCACTAACCCCGACGGGCGCAGTTGCGAATTTGCCGTGGCGGTAGCTGATGCCTGGCACCGAAAGGGCATCGGGCGCCTGCTCATGACAGAACTCATCAACACCGCCCGGGACCGAGGCCTGGAGCGGATGGAAGGCCAGATTCTGAACGACAACCGGAGCATGCTGGCACTCATGGATCGGCTAGGCTTCATACAAACCCGAGACCGCGATGACTATCAACTGGTCAACGTCCACCGCCCACTTGATCCGTCTTGATAAGGTGACGGCTTGCGTGCGGACGCCGATGGTCGCAGCATTGGCTGCCCGTTCATTCCGGAGGAAGGTTCCATGATCGAAACCGTCGAGCTGATACTGGTACTTGCCGTTCTCGGCTTTGCCGTATTGCTGCTGCTGTTACTGGTACTGATCCGGCGCCTGCGGCGCAGGAAGCCGGCGGCAATCAGTCAGGTACAGGTTCGACCGCCCATGGACCGTCCGCGCAGGGTCTTTCATCGCACCCTGCGCCAGGCATTGCCCCGGCATGTGATTCTGGCCCAGGTGGGCTACAGCCGTTTCCTGGCGCCGGAAGGGCTTTCAGCCCGGCGCAGCGAAAAGATCAATGCGGAACTGGAAACGATGGTGGCGGACTACCTGGTCTGTAGCGATGGGCTGGACGTGGTCGCCGTGGTGGCACTGGACAACAGCGCCGGCAACGCGCAGGAGCGGCTGCTGGACAGCGCGGCGCTGCCGCTGATCCGCTGGCGTACCAGCAACCTGCCCACCACCCAGGGTATTCGCGAAACCATACAGGACCTGGAGTCCCTGACCTCCCTGAACCGCCGTGACATCAGCCAACCGCCGGTGGACGATACGGCGGCGCGCCGCGAACCCAGCCTCGGCGGCAACATTGAACTGGGGTCGGGTCACGGCCGCCAGGAACCGAAGCTCTAGGGAGCCTCTGATCTATTCCCATGAGGCTCCGCATCCAGGTCACACGACCAGCCGAACCGGCTCGCCGTCCCGCCAGGCGCGAATATTCTCCGCGAGCTGATCGCAAACCCGTTGTCGCGCCTCCGCGGATGCCCAGGCAGAATGCGGCGTGACGATCAGATTGGGGATGTCTTCGTCCAGCAGCGGGCTGCCCGCCCGGGGCGGCTCCGAGGTGAGTACGTCGATACCCGCACCGCCCAGTTGCCCCTCCCGCAACGCGGTCACCAGCGCCTCCTCGTTGACCAGTCCGCCCCGTGCGGTGTTGATGATGAAGGCATCATTCTTCATGCGCGCCATCTGCGGCGCGTCGATGAGGTTACGCGTGTCATCGGTGAGCGGGCAATGCAGCGTGAGGATGTCCACCTGCGGCAGCAGCTCGTCCAGCGGCACCCGCCCATCGCGCCCATCGCGCCCATCGCCGCCCGGCCGCTGCGCCACCAGCACCTTCATGCCGAATGCCGCGGCGAGCTCCGCCACGCGCCCGCCCAGCGTGCCCAGCCCGACGATACCCAGGGTACGGCCGGACAGCTCGCGGACCGGGTAATCGAGAAGGCAGAACTGCCGTGCGCGGTGCCAGTCTCCGGCCTCCACGGCCTCGTGATAGTCGATCAGCCGCGTACTCAAGGCGAGCATCAGACATAGCGTATGCTGGGCCACCGAATCCGTGCCGTAAGCCCGACAATTGACGACGTTGATACCCAGCTCCCTGCAGGCATCCAGATCAACATTATTGACCCCGGTCGCCACCAGGCAGATCAGCCTGGGAGGCCGGTCGACCGCGGTCAGGTGCTCCCGCGTCAATACCACCTTGTTGAGGATAACCACGTCGAATCCCTGAATCCTGGGGATCACGTCCTCCGCATCGGTGCGGTCATGGTTCACCAGCTCCGTGAACTGCGCCTCGGAGGACGACAGATCCACGTCCTCGCCCAACGTTTCTCTATCCAGAAATACCGCACGCATCAACCACCTCCCGCAGGGCCGCCTCGGACTTGCCGGAGCAGCGTGAATCCGGTTCTGAACGTCTCAGCCACAACAGTTGTACACAAGCCGGTGACTCCTTGCATACCCGGTATCGGCCGACAAACGCCGACATCCACACAGGAAAACTCCAAGGCATTGATTTTGAAAAACTTCATACCATTCGATCAAATAGCGCGCAAAGAAAGAACAAGGCGCCCGCCTGGCCTCTCTCGCAACCCTGTCCCCCGATTGTCCACCGGTTTACCCACAACTTCAGGGGATAGCCCTGAATTCCCTTCCTTCTCAGCCGCTTGGGCGGAATGTACCAGCCGCCCGGACTATGCAGACCGCCATCATACCGGTATCATCCGCGGACTTCCGGCTAACCTCGACGTCCATGCGCATCGGCCCCTACCAACTCTCCGGCAAGGTTGTACTGGCGCCCATGGCCGGCGTCACCGACCGCCCCTTTCGCATGCTTTGCAAACGCCTTGGCGCCGCCATGGCGGCGTCGGAGATGCTGGCGTCCAATCCACGGCTGCACAATAGCCGCAAGAGCCTGCTCAAGGCCGATCACACCGGCGAAGCGGAGCCGCGCATCATTCAGATTGCCGGAGCCGACCCGGAAATGATGGCCGAGGCCGCCCGCCACAATGTCGAGCGGGGCGCCCAGATCATCGATATCAACATGGGCTGCCCGGCCAAGAAAGTCTGTAACCGTATGGCGGGGTCGGCGCTGTTGTGCGACGAAGACCTGGTCCATGACATTCTACTGGCGGTGGTGGAGGCGGTGGAGGTGCCGGTGACACTGAAGATCCGCACCGGGCCGTCACCGGATTGGCGTAATGGTGTGCGGATCGCCGAACTGGCCCAGGCCAGCGGTATTCAGGCCCTGGCCGTCCATGGCCGCACCCGGGCCGACGCCTACCGGGGCGAGGCCGAGTACGGGACCATTCGCGCCATCCGTCAGGCCGTAACGCTGCCGCTGATCGCCAACGGTGATATCGATTCTCCGCAGAAGGCGGCCCAGGTACTGGAATTCACCGGCGCCGACGCCGTGATGATCGGTCGGGCCGCCCAGGGAAACCCCTGGATTTTTCGCGAGATCAATCACTATCTGGCGCACGGCGAACACCTGCCGCAGCCGACCATGGGCGAGGTGCGGGACATCATGCTCGCCCACCTGACCGCCCTGCACGCCTTCTATGGCCCGGCCCAGGGCGTCAGAGTGGCACGTAAGCACATTGGCTGGTATCTCGCCGGCCGGCCGGATGGGGAGGCGGTGCGCAAGGCTCTGGTCAGGGTTGATGACCCCCGGGAACAGTTGCGGATGGCCCGCGCCTGGTTCGATGCCGTTGCCACACGGAAAGCCGCCTGATGACGCCGTTGCACTGGACGGGCACCATTGCCGGCATGGTATTCGGATACCTTGCGGCCGGCCCGGTGGGCGGCTTCGCCGGCCTCGGACTCGGCTGGTGGCTGGCGCGCCCACGCCCCCGGGCCAGGCCTGTACCCAGTCCCGCCCCGGACAGCCGTCTCAAGGCCGCCTACCGGACACTCGGCGTGGCGCCTCATGCCACCGAGGACGAAGTGCGCACGGCCTACCGTCGCCTGATGAACCGCAACCATCCGGACAAGCTGGCGGCCAGCGGCAGCAGTGCAACCGAGCTTGGAAAGGCGCAATTGACTACACACGAGATCCGCAAGGCTTATGATCTGATACGCAAGTTGAAGAAATAATTGCATAAGCATCATCACGACGGATAGCGGACAACGTGCTCCAGATTTTCATCGCGATTACGCTGCTGGGTCTGCTCCTTTATGCGGTCTTCCGGCCAAACCCGGCGACGCTGCGGCGCCACTGGCGGAAACTGCTGCTCTGGGGCGGCCTGGGCCTGATGGTCGTGCTGGTGCTGACCGGCCGCATGCACTGGCTGTTCGCCGCCGCGGCCGGATTCTACGCGCTGATTCGCCGCCTGCTGCCGCTCCTGCCGCTGCTGCTACCCACGCTGCGACGGCTCTGGGCAACGGAACATCAGCGCGACGCCGGCGCCACCGCCACAAACAACAGCCGCGCCGACAGCACCGCCAGCATGACGCTGGCTGAAGCCCGCGCCATCCTCGGCGTTGACGAGCAGGCGGACAGGGCCGCGATCATCGCCGCGCACCGCCGGCTGATGCAGAAGATACATCCGGATCGCGGCGGCTCAAGCTACCTGGCAGGCCGCGTCAACGAGGCCAAGCGGCGCCTGCTGAGTCAATCGTAGGGTGCCGGACCGGGACTAAGGGATAGTGACGAACATGAACGGTACCGCCAACGCCCACCGAGCCCGCAAGCGCTTCGGCCAGAACTTTCTTCACGACAGTCACGTGATCGACCGTATCGTGCGCGCGGTGGCACCCCGGCCTGGTGATCCGCTCGTGGAGATCGGACCGGGACAGGGCGCGATCACCCTTCCTCTACTGCGCGCGGCCGGACGGCTTGAGGCGGTGGAAATGGACCGCGACCTGCTCGACCCGCTGCTCGACAAATGCGCCGACGCCGGAGAACTGGTACTGCATCAGGGCGATGCGCTCAACTTCGATTTCAGCCGTACCTGGCCCCGAGCCGAGCACATCCGAATCGTCGGCAACCTGCCGTACAATATCTCGACGCCGCTGATTTTCCATCTGCTTACCCAGGCGGAGCGGATCGTGGATATGCATTTCATGCTGCAGCGCGAAGTGGTGGACCGCATCGCCTCGGCCCCTGGCAGCAGGGTTTATGGACGGTTGTCGGTGATGGTCCAGTACCACTGCCGGGTAGAACGTCTTTTCACCGTTGCATCCGGCGCATTCCGGCCGGCTCCGAAGGTTGAATCCGCAGTGGTGCGGCTGATCCCGCTGCGCACCCGCCAGCTGGCGGCACGGGATCCGGCCAGGTTCGCGACGGTGGTGGCGGCCGCCTTCGGTCAGCGGCGCAAGACTCTGCGCAACACCCTGCGCGACCTGATCAACAGGGAGGACTTCGAAGCCGCCGGAATTGACCCCGGCAACCGTGCCGAGCAGCTTTCCGTGGACGATTTCGTGCGTCTTTCCAACCGCGGAGGCGACTGACCGCACGGAACAGGCTCCCGCCCCTAGCTTCCGGGCTGGCATCAATCCGTCGCCACCCCCTATACTTTCCTCAGGCCAGCGTCCGAGTGTGATTGCCCATGACCACCTACCAGAAAATTCTGCTGTGTGTCGATTTCAGTGAAGATGCGCATCAGGTGGCGATGCGAGCCAGGGATCTGGCTGACCGATACAATGCGGAGCTGCGGCTGATCCACGTGGTGGAACATGTACCGGTGGATGCCGCCAGCGAGTTCATGGCCCCGCCACAGGTTGAAATGTATGACGAGCTGCTGGCCAGCGCCGAGCAGCAGTTGCACCGCATGGCGGAACGCCTGGGCGTCTCGCGGGATCACTGCTGCGTCGCGACGGGTTATACAAAGCAGGAGATAATCAGCCACGCCGATGACGTCGGCTCCGACCTGATCGTTGTAGGCAGTCACGGCCGCCATGGCCTTGCCCTGCTGTTGGGTTCTACCGCCAATGCCCTGCTGCACGGTGCGGCATGCGACGTTCTGGCCGTTCGCGTCTGATCAGTCGGGACAAATCAGATGACGGTCAGTACGACGGCCAGGCCCACGATCACGGCAAGCAGCACGATCGGATCCGGCTTGGGAAAGCGTTTTGTACGATAAGACATCACCCACTACCTGTTCTTGTTTTGATTACATAAGGAGCCTGATTCGCAAGCACTCCTGCATCATTTCTGTAACATACCATCACAAACACCATCTAGGTCACTGATTATTCCCGAGTTATCACCATAAAAACAAGACATGTGTCACGAAATGGACTTTTGCCCCCCCGGAAATGCGGTTCATGTCGTGCTTCAGAACCGTTAAACTAGGCTTGCACATCCGAATTCATCGTCGTCCCAGCCGTCGCGCGGATGAGCAGGCCACGGCGCCCCACCAGCGAGCTTGGACCGAAACCATTCCATTCAGGCATCATTTTTAATGGCGAGGATCGCAAACCGGCATGAGCAACAACCCTCTGAAGCAACTCGGCGAGCTTGATCAAAGCGTTTGGTATGACAATATCCACCGCGACATGCTGGACAGCGGCGAGCTCGCCCGGCTGGTCGCGGAGGACGGCGTGCGCGGAGTCACCTCCAACCCGAGCATCTTCGACAAGGCGATTTCCGGCAGCGGCAGCTACGACGCTGCCATTGCCGATGTGCTGCGCGCACACGCCGGCCTCGACGTTGAAGAGGTCTTCAATCATCTGGCGGTGCGCGACATTCGCGATGCCGCCGACGTGCTTCGGCCGGTTTACGAAGAAACCGAAGGCCGCGACGGCATGATCAGCATCGAGGTGTCGCCAACGCTGGCCCACGACACCGCCGGCACCGTCGAAGAAGCCCGGCGGCTGCACGCCTGGATCGACCGCCCCAACCTGATGGTCAAGGTCCCCGCCACCCGCGAGGGCCTGCCCGCCATCGAGACGCTGATCAGCGAAGGGATCAGCATCAATGTCACCCTGCTGTTCTCCGTGGAACGCTACGCCGGCGTCGTGGATGCCTTTCTCGCCGGCCTTCAGGCCCGCGCCCGGCGGGGACAACCTCTGGACCGAATCGCCTCGGTAGCCAGCTTTTTCGTCAGCCGGGTGGATTCAGCGGTGGATGCGCGGCTGGACGATGCCCATGGGGAACTTCGCGGCAAGGTCGCCATTGCCAATGCCCAGCTTGCGTACCAACATTTCCTGGAGGTGTTCGGCGGCTCGCGATTCAGCGAACTGCGAGCACTGGGTGCCCAGGAACAGCGGCTGCTGTGGGCCAGCACCGGTACCAAAAACCCCGCCTACAGCGACGTGCTGTACGTGGAGTCACTGATCGGCCCGCGCACGGTCAACACCATGCCGCCCGCCACGTTTGAAGCATTCCGGGATCATGGCAGGGCGGAAGCGCAGCTCATCACCGGGCTGAATGGGGCGGGCGCACTGCTGGCCAGGCTGCCGGAGTCCGGCATCGATCTCGCCGCGGTGACGGATCAACTGGAGGCGGAAGGCGTCAAAGCCTTCGTGGACGCCTATCGGAATCTGCTCACCGGCCTGGAAGGCCGCATCTCCGCGGTTGACAAGAATTCCCGCGCGACCGGCTGAACGCATGCGGGACAATGTCAGCGAAGCACAATGGACTCCCGCGCGCAGGGACCCGGACACCCTGTTTGCACCGCACGATAACCGATAGGCCAATACAATGAGCGACGACAAACCGTACAACGTCGAGGTGGATGTGGAACCCAGCTATGTGGACCACGAATCCAATCCGGAAGACAGCCGGTACGTGTTCAGCTACACGGTCACGATCCGCAACGTCGGTCAGGTTCCGGTACGGCTGATTAGCCGGCACTGGATCATCACCGACGCCAACGGCGAGGAGCGGGAAGTCCATGGCGAAGGCGTGGTAGGCGAGCAACCTTTCCTGGATCCCGGCAAAGGCTTCCGCTATACCAGCGGTGCGATGCTTGAAACACCGGTCGGCAGCATGCACGGCAGTTACGAAATGCTCACCAATGACGGCGTGGCGTTTACCGCGGAAATACGCCCGTTTACGCTGGCAAGGCCGCATATGCTTCATTAGGGAGACACTGATTTATTCACGCGGGCGCGTGAATAAATCAGTGTCTCCCTGGAGGTGTTTGTCCCTTGACGAGATCGCTACAACTGACTCCCAGACGACCCAAAATCAGGAACGGAAGTGGCGGTTTACTGTATCGGTGACATTCAGGGCTGTAACGACGAACTGCAGGCGCTGCTGCGGCGGCTCGCGTTCAACGCCGAGCGCGACCACCTCTGGCTGACCGGTGACCTGGTCAACCGCGGCCCGCAATCGCTGCACGTGCTGCGTTTTGTGAGATCCCTGGGTGAACGCGCCAGGATGGTGCTGGGCAATCATGATATCCACCTGCTCGCGGCATGGGCCGGCGCGGCACCGCTCAGAAAAAACGACACGCTGTCGGAGATACTCGACGCGCCGGATGCCGATGCCCTCATGGACTGGCTGCGCCGCCAGCCACTGATGCACGAGGACCCGGCGCTGGGCTATAGCATGCTGCATGCCGGGCTCTATCCCTTCTGGTCGCTGGACGAAGCCCGCGACCACGCCCGGGAGGCGGAATCCGCCCTCGCCGGCAATGACCACCATGCGCTATTCACGCATATGTACGGCAGCGAGCCGAGCCATTGGTCCGCGGACCTTCAGGGCTGGGAGCGGCTGCGGTTCATCATCAATGCCTTTACGCGCATGCGTTATTGCGATGCCGGTGGCCGGTTGCTGCTCGACTACAAGGGCAGCCCCGACACCCGACCGCACGGCTACCTGCCCTGGTTCCAGGTACCGGGGCGCAAGCCGGTGCCACCGGGCATCACTCTTATAACCGGCCACTGGTCCACCCTGGGGTTTTACGAGCAGCCGGATCTGGTCGCCATCGATACCGGTTGTCTCTGGGGCGGAGAACTGACGGCGATCCGTCTGGACGGTCCCCGGCAACGAACCAGCCTGGCCTGCGCGGGAGAGGCACGGCCGGAACTGGACGGCTAAGCCCCGCCCAGGGCCTCGCGGCTACCGGATTCAGGCACCCAAGAAGATCGTCAGCAGCGCTATTGCCGCCAGCCATAATAGTGCGGTGCGACGAAGGAACCGGCGCGCCTCACGAAGTTGCTCGGTGACCTCTCCTCGTTCACCGAGGAAGTTCAGGTCGAGTGCGGCGGCACCACCATGCTCCAGCAATGCGCCATTATCATCATGGGTCGCTGAACTCTCTCGCCAAGCCGTCATGGTATTGCTGAAGTTACCCATGGCCGCGTAACTCAGCACCGTGAGCCGGGCCGGCACCCAACCCAGCCAGTGATACCAGGTGGCAAGCAATCCCGGTCGACTATCGTCGGCATCGTCACGGCCGCCAAAGGCGCCGGCCAGGCAGGCCATACGCCATGCCACCGCACCGAAAGGCCCGAGCAGGACGAACCAGAACAACAGGCCGAACAGCAGATCACAATTGCGCCGAAGGCCGACCAGCGCCACCTGACGGGGAAGCTCCGCGGCATCGGTCGGAAGCTGCACACGTGGGTCCAGTTCGGTGATGACGGCGCGGACACTGTCGCCGTCATCCCGTTGCCAGGCCCGAGCCGCCCGCCCCAACAACTGGTCCGCCCGGGTCGCCGGCAGGCAGAGGACAAGTACAACAACCGAAAGCGCGAGATAAAGCAGCCCGGCAATGCGATCGGCCAGCAAAAGCTGCAGCAAGCCCACCACCAGCACTGGTGGCACCATCAATGCCAGCACGGTAAAGGGCGTATTCCAGCTTTCGCCCTCGCCTATCCGCCTGGACAGCGCATCGGCGTACTCGCGAAAGAGATTCATGACCCGCCAATCCGCATCGGTGGCGGCAAGCCTGGTCAGCCAGAGGGCAATCAGTATCGCTATGAGGTCCATATCAGGTCAGGGTCTCTCAGATGAACGCTCTGCCACGCAGGAACGCAGGCGCTGCCAGTCAAAGGCGGGACCAGGGTCGGTCTTGCGACCCGGCGCGATATCGCTGTGGCCAACGATGCGCGATGGCAGAATCGCCGGATAGACAGCAAGCAGAGCAGGAACGAGGCGGGTCAGGGCGGCGTACTGACGCTCGTCGTAGGGCACGGTATCCTCGCCCTCGAGTTCCACGCCGATGGAGTAGTCATTGCAGCGCCCAAGCCCTTCCCAGCATGACTCCCCGGCATGCCAGGCCCGTCGGTACAGCGGCACGTACTGGACCAGGGTACCGTCGCGCCGCAGCAGCAGGTGGCTGGAAACACGCAGGGTATGAATTTCGCGAAAGTAGGCGTGGGCAGCGGGGTTCAGGCGGTTGGTGAACAGATCGTCGATCCACGGACCACCAAAGCTGCCTGGAGGAAGGCTGATACCATGCAGCACCAGGAGGCTGATCCCGACACCATCAGGGCGTGCATCATGATTGGGAGACGGCACCTGCATCGCGCCGGCAACCAGCCCGGTGCGCGTATCGATCCGCGGCTCCGTCATCTCCTCCCCCCTTACTCTTGCGCTTGCACCTCCGCCGAGGATGTTATCACTTCACGGGATTGCGGCAACGGCCAGGAAACCTGGTGAAGCCGGCCATCCCACTCCTGTACGGTCAGCCACAACCTGTGTTCGGGCGCCGGGCGCTCGGGATACGGCACATGCACATGGGCATACGAACCATGTCCATGGACGATGCCGTCGTACCCCGCCGGAATGGCGGCCGGCTCCGGCCCGACAACGAGATAGGCGGTACGCATCCGCGCGCGGCAGCCTTCGCAGAAACGTACGCTGAAGTCTTTCAACGAGACGCCGTCGTACACATAGGCGGGCTGCGTATCGGCGGGCGTCGGCGCGGCGGTAAACGGGCCGACCCGCTGCTCTGACCATTCCGGGGGGAGTTCGGGATTGAGCGACTGGTAATAAAACCAGGCGGGCAGGATCAGGAGCAAGGCGCTCAGACAGTATTTCCAGCGCGCCGGCTGCTCGTCGATCGACTTCATGACCGCGCATCCTCCACCGCCAGGCGGTTGTCGGCGGCATATTCGCCCGCGGGGGATTGCCGGGTTTCGCGCACGGCGCGGGCGGTGCGGGAAACCCAGATCATGAATCCGGTAATCGACATGCCGGTCAGCAGCAGACCGAACACGAACCAGATCGCCTTGGTCCATAGACCGCCCCAGGTGCCGAAGTGCAATGGATCGGCAAGATGGGTGATTACCTGCAGGGGATTCATGACCGCCGGCTCACGCGCTTGCGCCACTTCGCCCGTCCAGGGATTCACCAAAACACGATAGGAGTACTGGTCGAACAGCCATGCATCACCGCTGCCCGCGATGCTGTAGTAATCCCGGCTATGTTCGGGCAGAGAGACCAGGGAGGGCTTGAGCGAGGGCATGGTCTGCCGGGCCGTAGCCATGGCCTCGGCCAGCGGCAGCCGTTCCGGCGGCGTGCCGTCGGTGAGCGGCAGTTCGTCGAGCGCCACCGGATCGGGATGCGTCCAGATATCGGTCGCGGTGTGCCAAAGCACCGCCTGGGCAAAATACCAGCCGCCGGTGAGGCCCATGATGAGCAGAAACCACAGCGACCAGACGCCGACCAGCCGGTGCAGGTCGCCGAGTAGCGCGCGTGCTCCGCGGTTGAGCCGAATGCCGGGGCGGGTGAACGAACGCCAGAAGCGCTTATAGATCACGACTCCAGTCACCATGGCCCCCAGCGCCACGATCGACATCAGAGACACCAAATAATAGCCAACGCTGTAGCCGGCCTGCCATGGAAACAGCAGCCAACCGTGCAGCGAGCGCATGAATTCGATGAAGCTGAAGCCGTCATTGATAGCCTGGACTTCGCCGGTATAGGCGTTCACATAGGCCAGCGCGTTGGGAATTCCGCTGGCGGAAAACGAGATCGCCGTCACCAGGTAAGGCTCGTACACCATGACGTGGCCGACATTCGCGCCGGGCACTGCTTCCTCGACAGCCGCGACAAGCTCCGGCAAGGGCCGCGCCGGCAACCCTTGCGGGTTGTCGGCGCGCGCGTCCGGATTGGCAAGCCAGGTGATCTCGTGGCTGAGCACGGAGATGGAACCGGTCAGGCAGATGAAGCAGAACAATAACCACACCGGCAGCGACAACCAACCGTGAACGAGAAACCAGAGTCGCCGGTTTTGCATGGGAGCCCCTAGTATTGCCAGCTCAAGGTCAGGTTTGCGTTGCGCGGCGCGCCGTAATAGCCCTGTCCGGACGATGCCCAGTACATGCTGGCGCGGTATTTCTCATCAGTCAGATTATTGATCTTGAGAGCCGCGCTAAGGTTATCGCTGAATGCGTAACGCGCCATCAGCCTGACCAGCGCATAGCTGTCCTGTTCGGTGCGGTGGCCGGCGGCGTGCTGGACGTAGGTGGCATCCTGCCAGTTGATTCCCGCCCCCACCTTCAGGCGCGGCAGGGAGACCGGGCGGTAGCTGGCGGTTACCCGCACCAGGTGTCCGGGAATATAGGTTTTGGTGCGGCTTCCATCCTTGTCTTCAACGGTCAGATAGGTATAGCCGGCGGCCAATTGCACGCCGGGCATCACCTGCCCGGCAATATCCAGTTCCACCCCCTCGCTGGAGATGCCGTCTACTGCACGGTAGTACTGCTGTCCCGTGTCCGCATCGACGCCGCCGGGCTCGGCAACGTTGTTCTGCTCCGTTCTGAAGAGCGCGATGCCGGTGTTCAGCCGGCGGCCGAACAGCTCGCTCTTCAGACCCGCCTCGTAGTTGACGCCGTCGACAGAGTCCAGGCGATTGCGGTCGCGATCAAGGGCGGTCTGGGGCTGAAAGACGGTCGTGTAACTCGCGTAGACGGAATGATTTGCGGCGACGTCGTAGACAACGCCGGCGTAGGGCGTGCTCACGGCATCGTAAGAGGTGGTCTTGCTCTCGCCGTAGGATTCTCCCTCCGAGTCGATCCTGCTGACGCGGGCGCCGAGAATGGACGTCAGACGGTCGGTCACGCTGAACCGCGCGGCCGAGTAAATGCTTGCCTGCGTATCTGTCCACTCGCTGCCCTCCCGGCCGGCCGTGAACTCGGGCTCCGGGTAGCTGCCGTCCCAGACCTGATCCTCGGACATCTCGGTGCCGATACCTTCTCCGTAGTTGGACACATCGGTCACCTCCGACCTGGCGCGGCCGGCGCCGATCATCAACTCATGGGTGCGGCCGAAAAGGCCGAACGGACCGGTCGCGTAGAGGTCGACAAGCAGCTGGCGATTGTCGGAATCGTATCGGCTGGGGTAGGCGTATAGATCCGACCCGGGGGTGCCACGGTCCGGTGTACCGTAGACGTAGAACAGCTTGCTGTTCTCTGTGAAATCCTTGCGGCTCACGATCGCCTTTGCCCGCCAGCCGTTATCGAACCAGTGCGCCAGCTCGACAAAACTGGTTCTGTGGCGGCCTTCCCAGTAAGCCCAGTCCGCCGAGGTGCTTGCGGAAACGTCGTAGTCCGTCGGTGTGCCATCGGCGTAGTAGAGTGGTAAAGCCCCCCATAAGGGACTGTCCGCCTTGTTCTCCTGTTGCGTGTGCCCGAGCGTGAGCACGGTGTCGGCGGTGATGTCCGCTTCGAGCACGCCGTAGAAGACGGTCTTCTCGTGTTCGTAGCGATCGAGGTAGGACTCCCGGTCCTGGTGGGCGAATACCAACCGGCCGCGAACGCTGTCAGTGAGCGAACCGGAAACGTCCGCGTCGACGCGGCGCTTGTTCCAGGTGCCCGCGGTCAGATCGATCGAAGCCTGCAGGTCCTCGGTCGGGCGCTTGCGCACGAAATTGACTGTGGCGGAGGGGTCGCCCGTCCCCGTCATCAGGCCATTTGCGCCGCGCACCACCTCAATCCGATCGTAGACGGCGGTATCCAGATCGCCGTCCACCACGCCGTACACCAGGGGAGCACCGATACCGTCAAACTGGAAACGCGTGATATCGAACCCGCGCGCGGTGTAGTAGGTGCGATCGGTTTCCACGCGCTCAACGGTAATGCCGGGAGTGGTTTCAAGGGCGTCATTGGCATTGGTCAACCCGAAGTCATCCAGCAGCGTGCGGGTAATGACCGATATCGATTGCGGCGTCTCCCGCAAGCTCATATCCAGTTTGGTAGCGGCATTCGAGCTTGCCGTGGTATAGGCGTCGGTGCCTTCGGTTACGGCGCCGGAAATGACTTGCAGGGCGGGCAGTGTGTACGCGTCCTCGTCCTGATCGGAGGCAGCGCCGATAGATGGTGGAGTGGATAATATGACTGCGGCGGACACCGCCAGCGCGTTTTTGCGCAGGATCATCTCGTTGTTCTCCTGATTTACCCTAATCCCTGATCGAGATGTCTAATCCGTTTCGGTGCAAAGTGCGCTTGCGTCAACTTGCAGATCAGATGCGGGAACTCGACAAATCACATAATCGACATGATAATCATTCGTATTACGATTAACAACCTTCGAGATGCTTCCGCATAGTCGAACCGGCGTGTTGCCCAGGATCCCCCGGCCACGGGAGTGTTATGATGCTGAAGATACTCGCAGGCCCGTTCGGAGGCGCCCGTGACCGATGCCAGCCGTCTAAACCACCTGGCTCACTGCACCAGCCCCTATCTGCTTCAGCATGCCGATAACCCCGTGGACTGGTATCCATGGGTGCCGGCAGCGCTGCAACAGGCGCAACAGAAAAATCTGCCTATCCTGCTGTCCATCGGTTATTCCGCCTGTCACTGGTGCCATGTGATGGCCCACGAGTCGTTCGAGGACCCGGACATCGCCGCGGTCATGAACCGGCATTTCGTCAATATCAAGGTGGACCGGGAGGAACGGCCGGACCTGGACCGCATATATCAGCTGGCCCACCAGTTGCTGACCGGCCGCGCCGGCGGCTGGCCGCTGACCATGTTCCTGGATCCGGAAAGCCACTTGCCCTTCTTTGGCGGTACCTACTTCCCCAGTGAGTCACGACAGGGGCTGCCCGGTTTTATCCAGGTGCTGGAGCGCGTCGAGGAGGTATTCCGTAAGCAGCGCGACGAGATCCGCACCCAGAACGCGTCCATGCAGACGGCCCTGAACCAATTCGCGCGCGCACCTGGCGGTGCCTCCGAGGCACTCGACCCGGCTCCCATGACCAAGGCACGTGACGTCCTCACCGGCGCGTTCGATGCACAGCACGGCGGCTTCAGTGACGCACCCAAGTTTCCCCAACCAGTCATCATCCAGCGCCTGCTGCGGGACTATGCCGCCCGGCGGGACCGGCACTCCCTGCACATGGCCTGCCTGACGCTGCGACGGATGGCCCTGGGCGGGCTGTTCGACCAGGTCGGCGGCGGCTTCGCCCGCTATTCGGTGGATGACTACTGGATGATCCCGCATTTCGAGAAAATGCTCTCGGACAATGGCCTGCTGCTCTCGCTTTACGTGGATGCATGGCACGCCACCGGCGACGACCTCTACGCCCGCGTCGCCAGGGAAACCGCCCGCTGGGCCATACGCGAGATGCGTACCGCCGACGGTGGTTTTCAGGCCGCACTGGATGCCGATTCCGAAGGGACGGAAGGACGTTTCTATACCTGGACCCCGGAAGAAGTGCGCCGCCAACTCAATGACGAACAGTACGCGTTGGCGGAAAAACGCTTCGGCCTGGACGACGAACCCAATTTCGAGGGCCGCTGGCATTTTCACGTCTACGCGTCCCTGTCGGAGCTGGGCAAGGTACTGAGACGGCCCAAACCGGAAGTGGAGGCGTTACTGGCTTCGGTCACGGACATTCTCTATGAAGCCCGCAGCCGAAGAGTCTGGCCCGGTCAGGACGGCAAGATCCTGGCCTCCTGGAACGCGCTGATGATCCGCGCGCTGGCCCGGGCCGGGCGATTATTGAAGGAACCCGACATGGTTGAGGCGGCCGACGACGCGCTGGCCTTCATACGCAAACACCTGTGGCGGGACGACCGGTTGCTGGCAAGCTGGAAGGACGGCGAGGCCGGAACGCCAGGCTATCTCGACGACTACGCCTTTCTGCTGGACGCAATACTGGAACTGCTCCAGACCCGCTGGCGCAACGAAGACCTGGCCCTGGCCGTGCAACTGGCGGACAACCTGCTGGCGTACTTCGAGGACCGCGAAGCCGGCGGCTTTTTCTTCACCGCGCACGACCATGAAGCACTGATCCAGCGGCCCAGGCCACTGACCGACGACGCTACCCCCTCCGGCAATGGCATAGCGGCTCTGGCCTTGCAGCGGCTGGGATGCCTGCTGGGAGAAACCCGCTATCTGGACGCCGCGGAGCGCACTGTCCGCGCCGCATGGAAGAATCTGCAGGACATGCCCCATGCCCACCTGGGGTTGCTGGATGCCCTGGACGAAATACTGGAACCACCGCGAATCGTGATCATCAGGGCAACGGCCGCGCAACTTCCCGGCTGGCAGCAGGAGGCAGAACGCTACTACAACCCGCGACGCCTGACGTTCCCCATCCCCGATACCGTCACGCCCCCCAGCCCGCTGGAAACCAGGAAACCACAGGACGGGGGCCGGGCATGGATCTGCCAGGGCCTGCAGTGCTTTCCACCCGCGGATTCGGTTCAGGAGCTGCGGGAGCAGCTGGATCGCACCACCGTCACCCATCCCTGAGCGGCAGCCGGGCCGGCTCCTGGCCAAGTCGGTCACGGCATGGTCGCTGACGCCTTTCTATACTTGACTGATGGCTGCGGATTTCGATTCTCGCAACCTCGTCGCACAACACACATCAGGGACGCCCGATGAACCCGGAACTGCTCGCCCGCCAATTCGCCGAGCGCCATCCGCTACCGGATTGGTATACCGGCATCATGGAACGGGCGGCCATCAACCATGACCGGGCCCCCCGACTGGAAACCCTTGTCAGCGCCTCCCAGGACCTGTCGGCCCGGCTGCTGGCGCTGGTGAACTCCTCGTTTTATGGATTTCCGTCTCCCCTTGCCACATTACCCTTGGCAAGCACGGTGCTGGGGCGGCAGGCAATTCTGGACCTGCTTCGCGCCCTGGCGGCGGCGCAGGCCCTCAATGGCCTACGCCCGGAGACCCTCGATATCGGCGTTTTCTGGCAGCACGCGGTGGTCACCGGATTGCTGGCCCGCCATCTCGGCCGACTGCGCGGCCTGCGTAGCACCGAGACCCTGTTTCTGGCCGGCCTGCTGCATGACGTTGGCAAACTGGTGATCCATGAACAACTGCCCGAGCAGGCGGTTGCGCTAAGGCGGCAGTATGACGATGGCAAGGGGCGGGAATTCGAACTGGAACACGCCCTGCTTGGCTATAACCATACCGCCACAGGCGCCGCCCTGCTGGAGATCTGGTCCATGCCGGACATTCTGGCCAGCGCCGCACGGGACCACCATCGTCAGGCGGAAAGCGACCCCTACCCGATGACCGTCGCCGCCGTGGCCGACGCCAACCGCAATATCCATGACAAGGCCACGGACAGGCCAGTTCATGCGGCGATGCCGGTACCGGCCGAAGATCCGGCGTGGCTTGAGCTGGAATTACAGGCGGTGGAGCTCGAAGAGCTGCTGTTCCCGGGGATCTGATCGGTACTGGATGGGCCCTGGATAACGCGGTGACGTCGACAAGACAGCTGTACCGCTGTTCAGTTTATGTTCAGCCCTGCAGTGGATGATGGTTCGGGAGGCCGGACAACCCGGCGCAACCCTGAACCGCATTGGAGGGCTTACCATGAGCAAGCGTACCCGCCAGCTTCTCATTGCCATGCTCGGCCTGGCCCTGCTGCCGGCCACTTCCGCCATGGCCGACAGCAGACTGTCTGAACGCGCCGCCGCGGCCGGTGCCATTGGCGGCGCCGTCGGCGGCTATCTCGGCGCCGAACTCGGCGGCCGGGACGGCGCCGTGCTGGGCGGCCTTCTCGGCGCCGCCACGGGCATCAGCGTAACAACGCAACGCGGGCGGGTCGTACATCGCGGTTACCACCGCAACTACCGGCCTGCGCCAAAATACGCCAAACGCTACTACAGTTACGGCAATTACCGGTCCCGGCACTATGCGGCGCCACCGCGTTACCGCCACGCCCCGCCGCGGCATTATCGCCAGGCGCCGCCGAAGCATTATCGTCGTGGACCGGCCCATTGCCCGCCGGGACTGGCTAGACAGGGACGTTGCCGATAAGGCAAAAGACAACAGGAACATCGCCGCCACGGGAGCGGAATTGAAGCTTCACCGCAGCACTTGATCCATTCGCGCCGTCGCGCGAATGGATCAAGTGCTTTTTCGCCGTCCGAATCTGAGATCATGGTCTCCCGAGCGCCATTGCCGGAGCACCAGGAGAATCGACCATGTCCCGTCTGCCACTGCTTCTATTACTGAGCCTGGCAGCCGCCGCGCCGGCAATCGCCTCGGACGACCGCGCCGTGGCGTTCGAAACCGACCGCCAGTGGTTCGCAGGTATTGCCGGCGCCACCTCCCAGAGCCGGTTCAATGTGGATAGCGGCGCCGGCGGCAGTATCAACTCTCTCACCGATGCGGCCCTGCTGCGCGTCGGCCGCTACGGCCGGCCGGCGCGCTACGGGATCGATCTCATGTATCTCCGCTACGACGAGGCCACGGCGGTGTTCGGCACCGCCTGGCTGGACTACATCATTGCCGCTGGCGATATCTTCAGCGGCTACCTCGGCATTGCCGCCGGCGCGACCAGCGTGCAGTGGCGGGGCAACGACCCTTTTGACGCGGGTCGGAATTTCAGCGTCGGCGGCAAGCGCGAGGCATCCTGGGCGGCCGGACTGCGTATTGGAGGACTGATCGAGGTCACCCGACTGGTTCAGGTGGAACTCGGCTACCGCTTCCTGTTCACCGGGCTGGAGGCGGAGTTCACGGACGGCGGGAACGGCAGCACGGTGCACATGCGAAACCAGCGTGCTGTCCATGCCGGCGTCAACTTTCGATTCTGAATCGCTCGCTTTTATCATAAAATGATATAATCTTGCTCGTTTATGTTCCTTCAAGTGTAAATTTGCAGGTGTTAGTGTGAAAGGTTGATTCACTACCTCTAGCAAGAAGGTAACAGCCATGCGTCAGATAAAGGGCGGTTGCTGCAACGGTAACGAACCGACGCAGAGCGTAGTCGAAGAACTCCACGTCAGCCGCGGCGTTGACCGCCGCACGGTGCTGCGCGGCATGGCCGCCATGGCGGCGCTCGGCATCATGCCCGGCATGAGCGGGATGGCCATGGCCCAGGCCGGCAAGCGTATCCGGCTGGCCTTCTGCAGTCAGCTACTCTGCGTCGTGCCCTACGAGGTGACGCGGGCTGCCGGTTTCTTCGCCGAGGAAGGGCTGGACGTGGAGCTGGTCTACACGCGCGGCGGCGGCGCCGCGATCCAGGCCCTGAACGGTGGCGCCGTCGAATACGCGGCCACCTCGTTCGACGCCGCACTAAGCGCCTACGCCAACGGCGCGCGCATTGTCCGCTTCGCCACCACCGGGCGCTTGCCGCTATTCGCGCTGGCCACCTCGCCGCGCACCGCCGAGGAGATCACGTCGGTTGCAGACCTGCGCGGCAAGAAGATCGGCGTTGCCGCCCTGGGTACGGCCGACCACGCCATGGCCCTGTTCCTGCTCAGTGAGGCCGGCGTGCCGCCATCCGAAGTCGAGTTCGCGACCCTTGGCACAAACCTCTTTCACGCCCTGCGCCTGGGACAGGTGGATGCCGGCATGGTCCAGGAACCCAGCCTGTCGATGCTAACGGATCAGGGTGCCAATATGCTCGTCAATGCCATGGACATCGACGATGCGCGGAAGCATTTCGGCGGCGCCTATGAGTTCATGGGCGTGGCGGTGCACCGCGATCAGCTCGAAGCACGCCGCACCGAGATGCAGGCCATGGCCCGCGCGCTGCGCAAGGGCCTGATCTACACCCGCGAGGCACCGGTTCAGGAGCTGGTCGATGCTCTGCCCGGAGAGCTGGTGGCCGGCGGCGACATCGAGCGCCTCAAGGGCGCTCTGGATCGCTATCGTAAATCGCTCTATCCCACCGAGGTCACCATCGATCTGGAGGCGGCCGACCGGGTCATGCGCACCCAGCTCGCCGCCGAGATTCTAAAGGAACCCATTGATCTCGCTGATCTCATGGACACATCGGTACTGGGGACCTGAATGCTGCAGATTCGCAATCTTTCGCTGGCCTACGGTAAAGCCGAGCCGGTACTGGAAGGTGTTGACCTGGATCTGGAGCCTGGCCGGTTCGTCAGCCTCATCGGCCCCTCCGGCTGCGGCAAGAGCACCATCCTGCGAGTGGTCACCGGGCTGCAGAAGCCGGATACCGGGCGCGTCAGCCTGAAGGTAGACCACAAGGAAATCGCCTTTCTGTTCCAGGACGACGCCCTGTTGCCCTGGCGCTCGGTGCGGGACAACGTTGCACTGGGCCTGCGGGCACGAGGGATGAGCCGACAGGAGGCCCGTACCGAGTCGGACAAATGGCTGGATTCGGTCGGCCTGACCGGCTTCGGCGACCGCTGGCCGCGACAGCTCTCCGGCGGTCAGCGCAAGCGCGTGGCCATCGCACAGTGTCTGGCGCTGCGCCCCAAGCTGCTGCTGATGGATGAGCCCTTTGCCTCGCTGGACGCCATCGTGCGTCATTATCTCACCGAAGACCTGCTGCACTGGGTGGAGCGGGAACACCTGACCGTGCTGATGGTGACCCACGATCTCGAAGAAGCCATTGCCCTGTCCGATGAGGTGATTTTGCTGGGTAGCGGGCCGAGGGCGCATATCAAGGGCCGCTTCGAGGTACCGCTCGAACGTCCGCGCATGCTCCTGGAGAACCGCTCCGATCCGCGTTTTGTGAAGCTTGCCAAACAACTCTGGAGCGCGTTGTCCGACGAGGTGGCGCCCTTGATGTCCAGGCGATCCAACCTGAAGGCAGTGAACCAGTGAAGAGCCGTCTACCCGGAATCTACCTGCGCCGCACCATTGCCCTGACGGTCTTCCTGGGGCTGTGGGAACTGAGCGCCCGCGCCGGCTACATCGACCCGTTCTACATGCCGGCACCATCGGCCATCGGCTTCCTGCTCTGGGATCAGTTTGCCAGCGGCAACATCTGGCCGCACCTGCACGCCACCTTCGGCGCGGCATTGCTGGGGCTGGCGCTGGGCTTGCTGACGGGCATCATCATCGGCTTCATGGCCGCGCTGATGCCCTACCTGGCGGAATTGCTGGAGCCGGTGATGGCCATGCTCAATGCCATTCCACGGGTCATACTGGCGCCGCTGTTCATCATCTGGCTGGGCATTGATCTGAGCTCCAAGGTAGCGTTGTCCTTCATCCTGGTGGTGGTGCTGACATTCTTCGCCGTCTACAACGGCATCCGCGACGTGGACCAGCGGCTGGTCGAACGGGTCATTACCCTGGGCGGCAATCGCTGGATGCTGTTGCGCGACGTCTACGTGCCATCCGTGGTGTCCTGGGTGATGGGAAACCTCAAGGTGGCGGTGGGCTTCGCGTTCACCGGTGCGGTAGTGGGCGAGTTCGTGGCCTCCAGCCGCGGCCTCGGCTATCTGCTGTCCTATGCCCAGAGCACCTATAATGCCGCGCTGACCATGGCGCTGATCACGTTAATCATGGTCTTCGTGATGTTTCTGTTCACCATAGCCGGCATGCTTGAACGCTACCTGCTGCGCTGGAAATACAGGTAACAGCGTGACTGGCGCCCTGGACCTGCACGGCCCGACCGGGGATTGCTGCAACGCGACGCCCCGGCGCAGCGTGTCCACCTGCTTCGATCGCGGACGCCGCCGCCAGCGGTTGCCGGAACTGCCATACGGCGGGCGCTGGATTGCCGGCGCCGACCAGGTCGGTGCCCGCTTCAGCGTGGAACTCAGCGGCCACCTGCTCTCTGATATCCGCTTCCGTGCCACCACCTGCATCACCCTGGTGGCGTATTGCGAACTGCTCTGTGAAACCGCGCGGGGGATGACGCCCCTCGCGGCAATGCATCTGCGCGCCGCGCAACTGGTAAGCACGCTTCCCGGCGTACCCGAGGACAAGCAGGACAGGGCCGCCATCGCCATCACCTCACTGCATTCGGCCCTCGTGGCCATCATGGACACTAACAGCACAACCACAGTGGAGGAATCATGAAAGTCGCCTATATTTTTGCTACCCAGCGCCACAATGTCTCCTATGTACTGGCCAAGATGATCCTGCCCCAGCTTGAGGAGGATCGGCACGGTGTCGAGGTGGTGGGGATGTTCTTTTTCGAAGACAACAACTATGTCCTGACAGACGGCAACCCGATCGGCCAACGCCTAGTAGACGTGGCTCGGCGAAAGAACATTCTGCTCATGGGCTGCGACCAATGCTGCTATGAGCGCGAGATTGCCGACAGGCTGTTCGAGGGCGTACCCATCGGGTGCTTCCCCGACCTCTACGGCGCACTGGCCGGGAACATGCCGGATCAGGTCATCACCCTTTAATCAGTAGCAGAACGGTCTGTATTGCGGTGCAACAAAATCCTTGCGAACAGGTTTCACCAATGCTATGTTGCATCGCAGCAGGGATCATCACCGCAATTGGTTAGAGGCCGTCCCTGTACCGATCAACTGCGAGGACACATCATGTACGAAGAATTTTTCAAGAATACCGGCAACCAGTTTGAAACCTGGGTCGCGCCCGCCCGCAAGCTCAACAGCCTGATCGTGGAGCATCTGGCCAAGGTGTCCGAGTTTCAGATGGAAGCCGCCCGGGCCTATTCCGATCTGAGCGTCGAGCAGCTTCGCGCCATGACCAAGATCAATGACGCCAAGAGCCTGCAGGACTTCGTCAGCAATCAGTCCAAGCTGGTCAAGACGCTGAGCGAAAAGGTCAGCCAGGACACCAATACTCTGGCCGGCTTCGGCAAGGATCTGACCGCCGAGCTGCAGAAACTGGCGCAGGAGAACGTCGCCGCCGCCAGCAAGGCTGCCAAGGCCGCGTAATCCGCGACAGCAGTTTGTGAAAATACCTACCGCCGTGCCCGAAGAGGGTCCGGCGGTTTTTTTTCGTCTACCCGAAGACCACGGTCCGGTTGTCGTAACTCAGCACCTTTCTTTCCAGATGCTTCCAGACAGCACGGGCAAGCACGACCTTCTCCAGATCACGCCCACGCCGAACCAGATCTTCCACCGAATCCTTGTGGGTTACGCGGGCGACGTCCTGCTCGATTATGGGGCCGGCATCCAGTTCGGTAGTCACGTAGTGGCTGGTCGCACCGATGATCTTTACGCCACGATCGTGTGCGGCGTGATAGGGGCGTGCGCCGGCGAAGGCAGGCAGGAAGGAGTGGTGAATGTTGATGATGCGCTCGGGATAACGTGAGATGAAATCCGCCGACAGAATCTGCATGTAACGGGCCAGCACGACGAAATCGACATCATGGGTCTGTAGCAACTCCCGCTGCCGCGCCTCCGCCTCGCTCTTGGTCTGCGGCGTCACCGGCAAAACGTGGAAGGGCACGCCGAAGCTCTCGGCCACTGGCCGCAGATCCTCATGATTGCTGATGATCAGCGGCACTTCCACCCGCCATTCACCGAAGTTGCAACGGGCCAGCAGATCGTACAGACAATGTGACAGGCGCGAGCAGAATATGGCCATGCGCGGTATCTCGTCCGAGAAGTGCAGCCGCCAGCGCATGCCGAACACCCCCGCGATGGTCAACTCAAAGCGCTCGCCGATCGCCTCTCGCGGTATCTCGAAATGCGTCAGGTCCCATTCCACGCGCATGAAGAACACGCCGCGACTGGCATCGACGTGCTGATCGAGATCGAGAATATTGCCCTGATGGCGAGATATGAAATCGGTAACGGCAGCGATAAGTCCGCGCTGATCGGCACAGTGAATCAGCAGTATGGCGGATTGAGAAGAATCTGGCGGGGGCATGTTACGACTCGCAGTCCATGTTTGTGTTCCTGTCTGAATAAAAGTTTATCATCGGAACATTAGTTCGCGTATTGCGACACACTTTCTCAATTTCATGTATGTTCTGTTACCGTAAGTAACAAACTCTTATTTTGTCGCTCATCGGGGCCAATTAGCCATGTACACAGAACTCATGATCGCGGCCAGTCGCCAGTGGACCCTCGGCAGCATGGCCATGTACCGCCTTAACGGCCTTTTTATCGATCACGTAACCCGCCTGACCTTCCTTCAGGTGGAAGCATCCACGGCCTACATGCAGCTGAGCGCCGACCACCTCGGCAGCTTCCGCCACCTGGATGATCCGAACGCGCTGCTTACCCAGCTTCAGCGCCACCATCAGGCGCTTGAAAAGGTATCACGGCGGTTCTCGACAGAGACAGCATCGCTTTCCGCCAACCTGCAACGCACGTTGGCGGATGAACTCAGTGCGGACGCCCGCGAAAACGTTATCTGCTTCACATCCGCGGTTCAGCAGCGTGCTCGCAGGGAACCATCCTGAGACTACCGCCAACGTCCGGCGTACCAGCGACGCACACCTGTCGTGTCAGCGGTTCTTACCCGGCTCCCAGAGCACGTCGCCTCCGGCATCACGGTTGGCGTAACGGGCTGCAACAAAAAGAAAATCGGAAAGCCGATTGATGTAGTGCAGCGTCAGGGGATTGACCGCTTCCTGTTCCAGCAACACACAGATATCGCGCTCCGCACGGCGGGCGACGGTGCGCCCCAGGTGCAGATACGCGGCCAACGCGGTTCCGCCCGGCAGAACGAATGAGCGCAGACTGGGCAGATCGGCGTTGAGCGTGTCTATCGCCTGTTCCAGCCATTGCACCTGCGATCCAACGATACGCAACGGCGGATACCGCGGCTCCTCGACTTCCGGTGTGCACAGATCGGCTCCGAGGTCGAAGAGGTCGTTTTGTATCCGCGCCAGCATGGCGTCGAGGTCGGCGTCCGCATGGAGGCGGGCGATACCCAGTGCGGAATTTGCTTCGTCCACGGAGCCGAAGGCGGTGACGCGCGGGCTTTGCTTGTCCACGCGCGTACCATCGCCGAGCCCGGTCTGACCCTGGTCGCCGGTACGGGTATAGATACGTGTCAGCTTGACCATCTGTCAGTTACTAACCTTCTCGTCAGTATTGCCTTGTTCCGATTCATGCAAAGCATAGGTGGGGCTGGAATCGCCGGACCCCGGCATGGCCGGCATGCTCCGGGCGAGCCGGCGCGGCTGACCGTTGAGCTTCCAGTCGTAGACGGCCCGGAAGGCTAGCACGCTTTTGACGTAGTCGCGGGTTTCTCCGTAGGTAATGTTCTCGATCCAGATTGCCGCGGGCTGGCCGGCGTTGGCTTCGCGCCAACCGTCGACGCGCCCGGGGCCGGCATTGTATGCGGCGGCGGCCATGATGAGATTGCCGTCGAAGCGCTCCAGCATCTGCGCCAGATAGGCGGAGCCGAGACGCAGGTTGATGTCCGGATCCACCAGCGACTGGCTGCTGGGGGCGCCGATGCCAAGCCGCCTGGCCACCAGGGCACCGGTACCCGGCATGACCTGCATCAGCCCCAGGGCTCCCACCGGCGAGCGTGCATCGGCGCTGAATGCACTTTCCTTGCGACTGATGGCAAAGGCCAAGGCAAGATCCACGCCCTGCTCATCCGCATGCTGCCGGAACTGCTCTTCCCAGGCGATCGGGAAGCGCAGGTCCAGGTCGTCAATCTGGGACACACGATTGGCGGTGTGCACGGCACGGTCGAACCAGCCCCACTTCAAAGCCAGCACTGCCGCATGCAGTTGATCCCCGGCGTTCATGTCCGCCAGCGCCGCCAGCCATTCCCGGCGTGCCTCCTCGGCAAGCCCCAGGAGGTGGAACTCGTGGGCGCGCTGCACGGCTGTTTGCTGCCGTAGCGCCGTCAGACGGGATTCATCCACCTCGGTGGGCTTGTGATTCATGGCGTAGGGCAGGCCCATCGCGTCCGCGGCCAGGAATCCGTAGTAATTCCGTTCCCTGGCCAGCTCGGAAAACAGCACGGCGGCGGATTCTCCGGAGCCGGTGCGGCGCAGTGCCTCGGCTTTCCAGTAGCGCCACTCCGCACGGCTCTGCTCCGCCAGCGGCAGAGACCAGATGGCGCCCAGCAGTCGCTGCCAGTTACCGGCTCCGAGCGCAACGCGCGCGGCCCACTCGCGCACCTGATCGTCGACAGCCGCCTCCGGCAAGGCATCGAGCAGGCTCAGCGCATTGTCGTCCCTGGCCCAGGCCGCCCGCAGGGCGATGTCGCGCCGGAACTGCAGGCGCTGTCTGTCGGTCAGCAGGCGCTCGTCGTCGTGGCGCTCGAGCAGTTTCATGGCCGCCTCGCGATCGCGTACCGCCAGGCGTCGCAGACCGTCCCGCAGAATCTCCCGGCCGCGGGCGTCGTACAGATCGAAGTCCGGATTGCGAAGCCGCCGTGCGGGGTCGCGCGCAACCGTCAACCAGTGTCCCAGCCAGGTGCGCTGGTCCTCGTCGAGTCGGCGGCGCAGGGCCCGGGCCAGCGTTTCGTTGCCGGCACGCATGGCGAGCCCGACACGTTTCCAGCGCAGTTCCGCATCCAGAAGGTCGCGGTCGTAGAGGACTGCAAAGACAGGGTCACAGGCATCAGGCTGGGAATGCCCCACGGCCCATAGGCGCCGGGCCTGCGCTATCCAGTCGTCATCGACGGCATCCTCGCCCCGGGCCTCGAGCGCCGTGAGGCGATAACAGGACAGGGTCGCGCCGCCGACGCTGCGCTGGTCGCCGAGAACGCTCAGGTAGGTGTTCCAGCGGCCGTCGCGGCCAAGCTGGTGCAACCACTGGCTGCGCAATAGCCCGTTCACGGGCAAGGTGGGATAGCGGTCAAGAAATTGCTGGACCTCGTCCGGGTTCGCGGCACCCAGTCGATGGCGAAGGTCCTGCCAGTACAGATAGGGCAACAGTGGATAACCGTCCAGCGCCTCCGAGGCCGCCTTCAAATCAACCTGCTCGCGGGCGGCAATGCGTTCCCAGGCGTCCTTGAACAGCGCGCGCTGCTCTTTCAGGCTCTGCTCGGCCGCAACCGGACCGCTCAGTACTAACGCCAATGGCAACAGCAGGGCAGCAAACCGCATCTCGCCTCCGGGACTCCGACGGCCGCCCTGGAGCATCCACGGGCCTGGCCAGACTTAATATGCCACTTAAGAATGAACGCAAAAGTCGTTGAAATAAAGGCGAAGATTGATATATTCCTGGCAGGACAGGATCATCAGAACCCATGTCCTGCTGGTGACTAATCGTCCAGTGGTTCGTGAATCGCCAATAACCCGCGGTGATGCGCCATACGCTCCGGATTCGGATCCCGGCCTACCTGCTCGGCGGCGATTGCGGCCAGGTAAGCCTCGGGGAACGCATGTTGCCGGGCGCCGTGCAGGACGATGTCCCGATACCAGCAATACGGCCGGGATTGGTCATTGATGGTGCCGTCGACGGCAATATAGCAGAACACGCGCCGCTGTCCTTCACCCATCTGCACGGTCATATGGCGGATCCGGTAACCCACGCCCAGATTCTCGGCGGCATCCAGTGCCCTGCGTTCGGCCGGCGGAATACCGTAGACCACACCGTAGACCACGTCGTCCGGATGACCGGTCTCAACCACGTTGCACTTGCCGGACCCGTCACTGACGCTCAGATGGTGAAAGCGCAGCACATGGCCCGGAAGCCGGGCCACGCCGATACGCCGGCAGGAAGGTGTGCGCTCCCGCAGGCGCGCAGGGTGCATATTGGACCCGTAGGCGAAGTAATAAAGCTCTCTGGCAGCCAAGATAAATCCCCGTCTCCCGTTTGCCGCCATTGCAACGCGTCAGGCCGACGGGGTCCAGGAACTGCTTGGCAGATCGCGAAAACGGGGTGCGGGGACTCCCCCGAGGGGACCAGCTCAGAGGCTGATCACCCGGCCGGCGGTATCCTGCCGCAACCGCGCCAGAAACCGGTCCAGCCGCTCCACCGCCACGATGAGATCCTCGCGATGGGGCAGGAAAACCATGCGGAGGTGGTCCGGATTGGGCCAGTTGAAGGCGGTTCCCTCCACCAGCAGCAGGTGTTCCTGACGCAGCAGATCGAGCACCACCTGACGGTCATCGGTGACGTTGTAGACCTCGGGGTCCAGGCGCAGGAACAGGTACAGCGCACCGCGTGGTTTAACGCAGCTGACGCCGGGAATCCGGTTTATCAGTTCATGCGCCAGCGTACGCTGATCATGGAGGCGTCCGCCGGGCTCGATCAGATCGATGATGCTCTGGTAACCGCCAAGGGCGGTTTGTACCGCATGCTGCGCCGGCACATTCGCACACAGGCGCATGGACGACAGGATGTTCAGGCCTTCAACGTAATCGGCGGCGTGGTCACGCTCGCCGCTGAGGTACATCCAGCCGGAACGGAACCCCGCCACCCGATAGACCTTGGACAGGCCGCTGAAGGTGACGGTGAGGACATCGTCGCTCAGCGATGCCAATGGTATGTGCTCGGCGTCGTCATAGAGAATCTTGTCGTAGATCTCGTCGGAGAACAGCAGCAGATCGTGCCGGCGCGCCAGTTCGACGATCTGCTCCAGCACCTCGCGGCTGTACACCGCGCCCGTGGGATTATTGGGGTTGATGACGATGATGCCCCGGGTGCGCTCGGTGATCTTCGCCTCCATGTCGGCGAGGTCGGGCTGCCAGCCGGAGGCTTCATCGCAGAGGTAGTGCACGGGGCGTCCGCCGGAGAGGCTTACCGCCGCGGTCCACAGCGGGTAATCCGGCGCGGGGATGAGCATTTCGTCGCCGTTGTTGAGCAGGGCCTGCATGGCCATGACGATCAGTTCGCTGACGCCGTTGCCGAGATAGATATCGTCGACTTCCACATCGCGGATCCCGCGTCGCTGACATTCCTGCATGACCGCCTTGCGTGCGGAGAAAATGCCGCGAGCATCGGAATAGCCCTGCGCGGTGGGCAGGTTGCGGATCACGTCGTGCAGAATCTCATCCGGGGCTTCAAAGCCGAACGGCGCCGGATTGCCGATGTTCAGCTTCATGATACGGTGGCCTTCTTCCTCCAGCCGCGTTGCTTCCTGCAGGACCGGACCGCGGATGTCGTAACAGACTTCAGCCAGCTTGTTGGACTTTCCGATCGTGCGCATGCCTGCACCTGATGTTGTGTTGATGACCTGACACCCTGCCGGGGCGGGCGTAAGCGAGCAAGTATAGCGACACACCGCCGCCGTCGCGAAGAGGGGTGCGATGTGATGTACCGGAATGCCGACCAGTCGACATCCATCAGTCGAGCCGCGCCGCCGCCGGGGCCTGACTGTCAAATCACCTGAAAAGATGGTACGAAAAGGTTATTTGTATCGTATCGGCCGGTTTCGTCAACCAGCGCCGCACCGGGAGCGAACCATGATCCAGTATCCCAGCCTGAATTTCGGCCTTGGCGAGGAGATCGACATGCTGCGCGACACGGTGACCGCCTTCGCCGCCCGGGAGATCGCACCGCGCGCCGCGCGGATTGATCGGGACAATGCCTTTCCCGACGAGCTGTGGCGCATGCTCGGCGACCTTGGCGTGCTCGGCATTACCGTGGAGGAAGAATACGGTGGTACCGGCATGGGTTACCTGGCGCAGATGGTGGCGATGGAGGAAATCTCCCGCGCCTCGGCCTCGGTGGGGCTGTCCTACGGCGCGCATTCGAATCTGTGCGTGAATCAGATCCGGCTCAACGGCACCGAGGAGCAGAAACGGCGTTACCTGCCGAAGCTGATCTCGGGCGAGCATGTCGGCGCACTGGCGATGTCCGAGCCGGGCGCGGGGTCGGATGTGATGTCGATGCGGTTGCGGGCGGAGTGGAGCGGTGAGCGTTACGTTCTCAACGGCGGCAAGATGTGGATCACCAACGGGCCCGATGCGGATACGCTGGTGGTGTATGCGAAGACGGACCCGAAGGCGGGCAGCAAGGGCATCACGGCCTTTGTGGTGGAAAAGGGCATGCCGGGCTTCAGCACCGCGCAGAAGCTGGACAAGCTGGGCATGCGCGGTTCCAACACCTGCGAGCTGGTGTTCCGCGATTGCGCGGTGCCGGAGCAGAATATCCTCGGCAAGGTCGGTGGCGGTGCGCGGGTGCTGATGTCGGGTCTGGATTTTGAGCGTGCGGTACTGGCGGCGGGGCCGCTGGGCATCATGGCTGCTTGCATGGATGTGGTGATTCCCTATGTGCACGAGCGCCGGCAGTTCGGTCGGCCGATTGGCGAGTTCCAGCTCATGCAGGGCAAACTGGCGGACATGTATACGACCATGAACGCCTGCAGGGCCTATGTGTACGCGGTGGGTCAGGCCTGCGACCGGGGCGAGGCCACCCGCAAGGACGCCGCCGGGGCGATTCTCTATGCCGCCGAAAAGGCGACCTGGATGGCGCTGGAGGCGATCCAGACACTGGGCGGCAACGGCTACATCAACGATTACCCCGCCGGGCGGTTACTCCGCGACGCCAAGCTGTACGAAATCGGCGCCGGGACGTCCGAGGTACGGCGGATGCTGATTGGGCGGGAACTGTTTGGGGAAACGATTTAGGTTGGTTGTCTGGTTTAGGTGGTTTGAGGGTGGCTTACGGAAGGCTTGGGGGGCGGAGGCGGGGATTCCTTCCCGGACACGCCGTAAATACATCCCTGTAGGCTCGTCCGCGGCGTCCATGCCGC
>JBBDNK010000019.1:0-23117 GCA_040877625.1 Aquisalimonadaceae bacterium | reverse complement strand
TTTTCGATTGCCGAATCACCGCCCAAGTGGGTCAGTTTTCAGTTGCCGTTGACAAATTTCAATAACTTTAAACGTTACCGCGGCTAATTCTCCGGATCTGAAAGCCTTAAATCTATCGGCATATAGATTTTTGTCGCCAAGGACGTGAGCGTTAGTCACTAACCCCGCACCATTTATATACACACCTGATCCGCCAATTTCATGATCTGGTGCGCCAGGCAAGTCTACTGTGTCCCAAAGGAACCACGATGATTGTATCAAACGATCGGTGCTAGAAACGTTCACTTCTATCTTTAATTTGCGCCCGCCTACGGGTGTCACTAGGTGATTGTACTTGTTTGCGAGATTTAAATAAACCGGATTCCCTCTGCCTTTTATTAAGCCTATGTAATTGATTCTTCCATGGATAACATTCTTGAAACTTGGGTCGCGATTTGTAGCCCTTTTCTTTTTGTAATGTAGCCGGAGAAAGTTGTGCTCTGCAGCCTCATACCCCAAGAGACTCCAGCACTTTAGCTGCAATCGCATTTCCTTGACTCGCCTCCGCTCAATGTTAGGTCTCTCGTTGACCTTTAACCCGGTCACTACTTGCCTAGTCCCGCTGCGAGAAATTCTCGTTTTTTTCTCGTTTACATAAAAACCGTTACTCTTAATTATGCTGAGTAGATCCGTGCCGATCTCCGCTTCACCTTCGTTGTTGTAAAAAGCTATCTTAGGCGAAAGCCAATTAGAAGATGCGGAGATGGTCATGTCATCTGCATAGCGGGTGTACCGGGCCCTGCACTGTAATGCGAGCTGTTGTATTTGGCGATCTATTCGCCGACAAATCATGTTTGATATTAACGGTGAAGTAGGCGCGCCTTGAGGTAGTGAATTCTTGTAGCAGCAAATATGTGCGGCAAGTATGGCAGTGTTTTTTGGAAAGTTAAACGGAGGACTTTCGAATAGACCCCTTACCCGAATAAAGGTGATAGTTCCGAAAAAGTTCTCTAGATCAATATTAACTAAAACAGGCTTTCTAACATGCTGTTTAGCATTGGTGAGAATCGATCGGCCTAATACATATGCATGCGCCGCATGGCTCGGACGAAAATAGCTAGAAAGGAGCAATAAGAATCGCTGTTGGACGAGCCGCACGCTTAGGCTAGGCTTAGAAATTATTCGGACCCCACCCGCTTTCTTTGGAAGAGTGAAGACATGGTAGATGGGGCGCTTGCCAGAAGGATAGAAAATACGCGCTAGATCAGCGTAAGAGTAACCTAAGATGTTAGCAAGTGTGGCAGGGGTAATGAGCATGCAGGAGTTTAGTGTTTATCTATTACCCTAAGGGACCATCAGATAGCTAACGCAACGTTGAGCGCCGCAGTGGCTAACATTGTTTTTATCGTCGCAAAATCACAACGGTAGGAAATCATCCAAACTCCTGCACGCATCTAGACCCTACCTCTCCTGCTGTATTCAATCAAGTCTCACGTATCCGAAGAGTTCACATTGGCAGAAATCCACATACTCCAACTCGCTAGAGTTGCGGAACCGTAGACGGATGGCTTGGTCTAGCCCTGGACGAACGGGACATGCTCCTCTTCTGCAAGGCTTACCGGTTCATAGTGGCCGGCCTCGCCGCTCCTGACCCAAGCCTTGAAGCCGCTGGACCATTCGCGCCACTCTCGTCGTGCACGCCGGTACAGAATATTTTGCTCCACTCGGTCTTGGAGTACGCCAGGTGGCGGTGGCTCCATGGTCCAGCCGTGGCGCTGCGCCCAGATCAGCAGGCGGTCTATCCGGTCGATGCCTGTGACCACGATTTCCCAGCGTCCGCAGTGGCCTCCGAAGCTCTCCAGCCGCTTACGCGCGGCCACCAGGGTTGCGCCAAGCTTCTTTCGCTTCGGATGGCCCTTTGGGAGTGCTTGAAGCTCCTTCCGGCACCGGTCCTGGACATCCCGTAACGGCGCAGTCCGCCGCCGGTGGGACTCCCGCGCCTTTTTCATCAATGCCCCGAAAATGCCCCAGGCAAAGGCGTCGACTTGGTACCAACCTGGTGCTCTGGCCGGCTTGCTGATCCCGTAGCGATTGCCCCGGATTGGTCCCTGGTCGGGGTCATCTGCGCTTTTGGTGAGATAGCCGGCCGCCTTGGCGATGTAGTAGCCGGCCGCCTTGCGGGCTTTCAGTCGCTCGATGTGGGCATAGCCCTGGCCCCACAATGATTCGATGCGTCGCGCCCAGCAGGGAAACACACTGTAGGGGACGGTCCAGCGCATGAGCACATGGATATGGGGGTTTCGGTCGCCTTCGGCATTGGTCGGATTCTCGGCTACGCACAGGTAGGACAGACGCGGGCCAATCTTCTCCGCACCTTCGGCCCGCTTCACCGGCGTGAATTCCGCCCCGGTATCCGGATCTGTCGTCGGTTTCAGGTGGTACCAGCAACCCCGCAGGCGCCAGCCCCCACGGTTCCAGGCGATGGGGGTATAGCGAGGCTGGTCGGCGGTCTCCTGCGTCCTCCCCCGGAAGTAGGGCGGCACCAAGCCACGGGAGACCACACGTTGTGCGGCATCGAAAAAGCGGGAGGCCTCACGCTGGACGCTGGAGCGCCAGGGGAACGTTACTCGGCAGAACGGACCGGCCGCTTGGTCGGCGTCGAACATCGGGCCGCCCTGACGGGTTTGCGTGAAGGGCACGAATTCTCCGGCTACGGCCTCATGGGTGTCGATGCGTTCCCGCGCCTCTGGCGTCAGGGTCAGCGTCACGAAGGTGGTGTGCCCGCCCTGCGTTACGGTCACAAACTCACAGGAGTCGCCAATAGTGCGTGCGCCGCGCTCAGAGAGTTCGTGCGTTATGCGGTCGCCGCTCTGTTCTGGCGGCGTCTGGTCTGGCGAGACGGCCGTTTGTGCCCGCACCCGGTACTGGTCCGACCAGGCACGGTGCTCCAGCCGCAGAACGGTTCCGGGGAGGTGCACGGATGGGGCGGAAATCGGCTCGTTTTCGCCTGTCGGAGATTTGGAGCCTTGGACTAGCCTATAGGCGCCAACCTTCACCGGCGAACAGCCGAGCGGACGCGTCGGGCGGTATCTGGCCGCCAGACGTGCCGCTACGAGATCGCGGCTTTCCAGCCGCGCAGAGAGAGGGATCGGTTTAGGCATCGGGTTTACGTGACGTGAATGCGGCAGGAGGGAGTCGGCCGGCAGGACGCTGGCGTTTCGGTGCGGCATTAAGGGACTGCGGCATTAAGGACGGCATTAAGGGACAGCCATCTTCTGAATGCAGCTGTACTGCCGGTGTTCTTGGTCCGGATGTCCCCTTGGCTAAGGAAAATGGGGCGGGTAGGTTGAATGCGCCACGTTGGTGGCGATTTCACTGTCGTCGGCGAGTGTGCGAGCACAGGTAAGCCTGGCCAGGGCGACCATCGAGAACAGAGCACAGCGGATTTGTGGTTTGTCTGGTGTTAGCCCACCGGTGACGAGAACAGGAGTCTGGCCTCGCCGATGCCGCGCAGGCAGCGTCGCCGTAATTGCCGTGCGGCGTCTCGGAGCGATTCCACCCGGCCCACGGCGGTACCGAAACGATTGCCGCTCCGGCACATGGTCTTGAGATAACCTGCGGGGGCAATGCCGAGACGCTCCAGGATCGGCGGGACCTGCGTCGGGATCTCGCCGCGCTTGTGCTCCAACACCGCACGGCCGGTCCAGTCCATGAGCTCCAGGTAGGCGAGGAAACCAAACGGAAGGTGCCCGGGCGCCTGGGTTTCGCCGTCCTGGAACGGCAGCAGGCGCACCGGCACCAGATCCGTCGGGAGAATCACGAACGGTTCCCGGTGTCCGCGGATGCGCGCCTGGATAGAGGTGTAATCCGACGTTTCGGGGGTGGCGGCAATGCCGGCCCGGACCGGGTTGAGATCCACGTAGCTCATGCAAGTGAGCAGCGCCGCCTCGTCCAGCAGCGCCTGGCTCTTGAAGCGCCCCTCCCAAGTGTGCCATGAACGAAGCGGTCACGCTTCGATGCTGTATCAATGATGGAGGTAGGCCCTCCGAAGTCTGCTTGCAGGAGTCGGCTTCAAACCAGCTCGTGTTGCTGCATCGAAAAGGTGTGGTGGTGAGCGACGAGTGAAAAGGCTCTCCGAGAGAGAGTCAGGTGTGTATCGAGAAGATGAGCGCAAGCGAACCAACCGATGACCCATCGTTAGAGTCAAAGCGTTGTCAAAACCGGGGAGGTTGGGAGTTCCCGGGACAAGTCTGGCGGCAACCTGCCTACTGGCCAGACGGCAACCGGTGCATAGGTGGCATGAGCTCGATACAGGCGTTGATACGGAACATGGGAACCTGCTGACCGATGCCAAGGGAAAAGACAAGTGGCTAACACCATGAGGATGAATACCGATGCGGTCAGCAGGGGCGGAGCAGCCCGTAGTAGTGAGGAAGCGCCGGTAATCGGCGTGGAGCGAAGGGGCTGCGTTATCGGGTTGTTGTCAGTGGCCAACTCGACAAGAGGATGAACCAATGACAACAACAAAGCCGTTTGCTATTTCAAAGCGAAGTATTTGGAACGCCTACAAGCAGGTAAAGGCAAACCGGGGAGCTGCAGGAATCGACAGGCAGTCCATGGAGGACTTCGAGAAGGATCTGCGAGGGAATCTGTACAAGATCTGGAATTGCCTCTCCTCGGGCAGCTACTACCCACCGCCGGTGAAGCAGGTCGGGATACCGAAGAAGGACGGCGGAACGCGTTATCTGGGCGTGCCCACCGTGGCCGACCGGGTTGCGCAAACGGTGGTCAAGCAGCAGCTGGAACCGCTGTGGGATCCCCACTTTCACCCGGACTCCTATGGCTACCGGCCGAACCGGTCGGCCAAGGGGGCGATCGCGGCAACGCGCAAGCGGTGCTGGCGCTTCGACTGGGTGGTGGAGTTTGACATCAAGGGGGCGTTTGACAACATCGATCACGAACTGCTGATGAAGGCCGTGCGCAAGCATGCGCCCGAGCAATGGATGGTGCTGTACATCGAGCGCTGGTTGACGGCGTCCGTTGTCACACCGGACGGACAGACCATTGCGCGCACCCAGGGAACACCACAGGGTGGCGTTATCAGCCCGTTGTTGATGAATCTGTTTTTGCACTATGCCTTTGACCGCTGGATGTCGGGTGAGTACCCGAATAATCCATTCGCGCGGTATGCGGACGACGCTGTCGTGCATTGCCATACCCACGAGGAGGCAGCGGCGCTACTCGATGCAATAGCAACGCGGTTGAACGACTGCAAGCTAACCCTGCATCCGGACAAGTCGAAGGTGGTCTACTGCAAGGACGGCAAACGCCGTCGCGACCATGAACATGTTCAGTTTACGTTTCTGGGCTTTACGTTCAGGCCGCGGAGCGCCAAGGGACGGGGTGGAGAGCTGTTTACGGCGTTTCTACCGGCCGTCAGCAACGAAGCAATGAAACAGATGCGGAAGACGATCCGCGGCTGGAAGTTGCATCGACGGACCAGCACCGAATTGAAAGTGCTGGCCCGGTCCGTTAACCCGGTGCTGCAAGGCTGGTGGAACTACTACGGAAGCTTTTATCCCTCGGCCATGCGCGATGTCTTTCACTACTTCGACCGCAAGCTGATGCTGTGGGGGAGGCGGAAGTACCGGCGTTTAAGAGGCAGGTTGTTGGCCAGTTTTGCTTGGCTGGAGCGTGTCGCGTCGGAGCATCCTCGCCTGTTCGTCGGTTGGCAACACTTTGGACTAGCGTCGGCTCGGTAATGGGAGCCGGATGACGCGAGAGTGTCATGTCCGGTTCTGGGAGAGGCTGAGGGTGAAACTCCCTCGGCCTACTCACCAAGCGTCCCGTGCAGCCGTCCTCCGCATTGGCCTTGCGGGCGATGTGCTCGTTCAGGCAGCGCATGAACCAGGAGAGATCGGCGAGCCGGGTGCGCAGCTCGGCGAGCGTGGCGCGGGCCTGCTCAACCTCGGCTTCACAGGCACTCTCCCCGTCCCGATAGCGGCGGACCAATACCGGCAGGCCGTAGAGCCGGCTCCAGCGCGCCATGACCTCGGCCTCGGAGAGGGCGTCAGCGGCCGCCCGGTCGATCCGCAGGACCACATGGTAGTGGTTGCTCATCACCGCGTAGGCGCAGACCTCGATGGTGAAGACCTCGGTGAGCAGCGCAAGGCGCTCCACCACCCACGCCTTGCGGTGCTCGTAATCCTGGCCTGTGGCGAAGTCCTGCCCGCACAGGAAAGCCCGGCGCACGCAGCGGCCGATGCAGTGGTAGTAGGGGGTATCGGTGAGGCTCACCAGGGTCCGTCTGGGCTGAGTCATGCAGCGCTCCATGCTGTACAAATGTACAGCACTAGTTTACGGAAGCAAGCCGGCGGGTCAATATGAGATGGAGGATGGGTGTCCTGCCCCGGCGTCCTGCCCCGGCGTCTCTAGATATTGGGAAGCGCGCGCGCTTCACGGGTTCGCGTCGGCCGCAGCTACCGAGCAACTTTCTCACGTTATGTATATCGTGCATACTTCCCGACGGTAGCGCATATAAGAGACTGTGAGATCCATCATGAGAGGTCTCGGAAGAATGGCTCTATAAGCATTGACGTTCCAAGCCATTCGGAAACTCAATAAGAACAAGCAAGGCACCTTCATGATCGCAAAAAATCTGTATACCGTAATTTATATCGCGGCAGCGCTGATTTGCGTTTGCATCAGCGTATACCTCTCCTACTGGGGCTACTACAGCCACCTTCAGGAACTAACATTCCTTTTTGCTGCCCTCATTGGGATCCTTTTGTTCGGTTCCGACCTGCTGATCCGGCACATGAAGATCGCTCAGAAGAGTTTGGTCTTTCCGCTCTTGTTTTTCACACTCGTGGCCGCCTTCAGCGGTGCGAGCAACTTTAACTTCCTGTACACGAACTTCATGCAGGAGGATATCGCTCAGCGAACGGTTCGCGAGCAGTTTGATATTTTTCGGGAGGATCTCACCCAGACCCGCCGGACACTCCTCAGCCGGCCCGCCTACCAGCAAGTATCTGGAAGCCGCGCAGAACTGCAGGCAGAGCTCGAAAACCTTCGGGATCAGCTGAATGATCCGCTTCGCCCCGGTTGTGGGGAGCGCTGCCGGGCTCATATCCGCAACATTCACGAGATGCTGGGCGGGGCGCCGACTGACTTGGCTATACCCGACCCAGGCGCAGGCGAGGCGGTAGTCAATACTTGGTATGAGAACTTCAGCAACGCTGTCTTGGCGGACTTCGAGCGGCGTGCCACCAGAGGATCTTACACCGCTATACGCGCAGTGGTTCACCAAATAGACCAGCTCCTTGTACAGTATTCTGACCCGGACGGCGCTTTGCGGGCCGAGCTGGCCGGTAGGCCTGCGGCCCTAATCCGTGGAGAAGGACTGCAGTTGATCTCAGAGCTTCGCCAGTATTCCGTAGAAATTGCGCGCCAGGCAAATGCTGTCGTCCCCGCGGATGAACCCATTCAACATCGGCCAATCACTTCGGATCTCGATAAGATTGGCGAGATTCCGGTTAGCTTCAAGGACGGCTTCGTCGATCGCCCTAATGCGGGGGTGACGATTGTCTCTCTCTTCGTAGCTGTTTTCGTGGACTTAGCACCGGTTCTGTTTGCCCTAGTCCTGTTCAACGCGAAGATCACAAGCAACAACGTACGGCCTGGACAGCGGCAGAGACGCAGCGGTGGTCGAGTAGCGACCTGATAGTTATCACCGGAGTCCAATGATGACTGAATCCAAGCGCAAGACCATCCGCCTCCGGAAGGAGGCGAATAATGGCACCGACGAGGAGGCTACCAGCACAATATCTCCGGGCAGTTTTTCAACGCAAGGACGCGCTAGCACGCCCGAAACTAGTAACCCCGACCCTTCTCGGTCCGCTGGGACCCCGCTCAGCACGAGTGATTCAGCCCCGGCGCTTCGGGGACGTCTGCGAGACGATGATATTGAGGCCAAGACCGGCGACTACCTGCTGTCCTTTGGGTACCCAGGGTCCGGCAAAACCACGTTCCAGTCGTTTCTGTCTTACTACGTCACTCACGTCGGTTCTTTCCAGGCGCGCCCGTTGATAGATCCGGAGGATTCGGCTCTCGGATGGGAACCCATGGCGACTTATAACGATTGGATCAAGCTTTGGCGCGATGGTCGTTTCCCTCCACCTAACCCCATGGATGATTCCGACATCAGGGAGCTCACCTTTGAGGTAAAACCCAAGGAGGGAGTCAAGACGCCTTTGACCTTCAGTTTCTTGGAGGTCTCGGGTGAGCTTATGCGCGAGGTAATGGCGGATCGGGACAGAGACCCTGGCTTAACGGATACCGTCCGGCGCTATCTCGCGAACGAAAGCATTAGGATGATTTTGGTTCTGATCGTCGATCCGGAACACGATCAGCGTGGCGAGAATGACCTACTTTTCCAGAATCTGTTCACCTTCTTGGATGTCAACTTTCCCGGCTTCAGGGAGCGGGCATCACTTGCTCTTTTAATATCGAAGCCGGACACCGCTCTCTACATGCTGAAACGGGAGAAGCCGGGGTTTCGTCATTATGCGGAGCTCCGCGGCGATCTTTGTGAGGACTACATCGAGACATTTCTGCCGGCGACGTACAATGTCTTGGACAGCTGGCCGAATCAGGGCCGCGTACAGATCATGACGCTGCATTTGGGAGAAGTCGTGCAAGAAGGCGGGGAGCCTCGGATCGTAAAGCATGACCATAGGGACATAGAAAAGATTTTTTCCTGGATCTACACCCAGTTCACTGGGGCAAGGCTTGGGCCGAAGTGGTGGCAAAAAGCCCTGCAGTGGATAAGAGAGTAACATGCAGAACAACACATTCTCGGGGCGTGTCCTGTTCGGCACAACGAAAGGGCTGAACGCCGCCGGCGACGGTGTGCTGTCGTCCGCGTCCCGCGCACCACAGGTTTTCGAGTTTCGTGCATCTAACCTTCTTCCCGACGAGGGAGTCGAGCTGGGCTTCCGTAAGGTTGTTGAGGATCCGGACGGAAAACACTGGGATATTCTGGGCATCGCTGTTGGCGCCAAGGATTATTCCGGGCGACGGGGATTTCTCGGGGCAGCGGTGGCTGTGGCACACAAGAATTTCGCCGCTTACTACGACGGGTATCAGGCTGCGTCGGTAATGTGCTCCCAATTGCTTGACAGCGGCTGGGACAACGCGGTCACGACCCTCATCCAGGAAACGCCCATCCACCTCCTGCGGGAGCAGAAGAACAGGAAGCTGAGAGAAGTCGACGAGAACGGACATGTGATCGCCCTGAAAACCCCGCGCACTTGGAACGAGGAACTCCCAACACTTTTCGCACTCTCCACCTCTCAAGTTAGTTCTTTGCTCCAGCACAACGACAGCTTCGTCGCGGTTCACAGCGATCCGGGCGCTGATGCGGATGAGTTCGGTGTGGACCTCTTGGAGTTTTGCCGGCAGGGAAAAGAGCGGGAGATTGCCTCCGTTGAAGAGCGTATCGTTGAGCAGTACGAAGTCCTTGCCAGAGAAAAAGAGGTTGCTCTCGAGGAGAAAAGCAAGCGCATCCGAATGCTCGAAGAAGATAGAAACCGACTGGTAGACAGACTGACTCAGGCCCAAAGGCGCCCTGTGGACGACTGGCCGCGTCGCGGGGAAAGTTCAACCTTCGCAAATGCAGGGCAAACACCAGGCCACCAAACCGTCCATGCCCGCCGTTGGCCAATGCAAGGTGGTGGCCGTGGCTCCCGCCTAGGGCATCAATACCACCAAGCGCCGAGTAAGCGGACCAGATGGCAGAGATTTTGCTGGCTGCGAGACTTGCTCCCAGCAATCTCCGACATTCCATGGGGCGGGGTGCTGTTATGGCTTCTGATCATTGCGGCAGCAGCTGTGAGCGTCCGCGTATTGTTTGTCGCCATCTATTCTTTTGTAAAGTAACGATTTGCGCCTACGTGCCACGGAGGGGAACCTTCGTCCACGATGTGATGGCACCCGTTAGGCCCACGGAAAAGTACCGCCTGGAATGCGGAACGGCGCTCTCGTCGGGAGACGCCAAGCCCGCAGAGCTTGCTAGTCGAAATCCGGGGGGACGTCGACCTGACATTCCTCATGCATCAGGTGCTATCCGTTCTAGCGTCTGCTCAAGTTGATGGCGATCCGCCTGGCGCTTGGCCTTCGAGCGGCGAGCAAGGTTTTGCAGCTTTCGCCCTACCCCCGGCAACGCTGCAGCCCCCTCCAGACCAATCAATCCAAATTCAGGCTGCTCATCTTCGACGGACCAAAGAAAGTCACATGACGGCTTATCCAGCTTTTCGGATATCCACAACAGTAACCGTGCCCTGTTCTCCAGCAGTTGCGCCGCCGTCACCGGCTCGGCGCTCATCCCCCTGAAGTGGGCATCGAAGATCGCCTCAAAATCCACCGGCTTCCGGGGAGCCAGAAGTTCCCAGGCCGGTTTGGTACTACAGGTCAGATACACCAGAAAGGTTCGCCACAATGTCGCGTCGGCCCGCTCATCTTCCAGCAGCAAGCCAATATCGAACAGATCCCTGGGGTGTTGTCGGGACAAGGCCGCCGCCAGTTTGCCAGCGTAGAGATCGGCAAAATCGAGCACCTGCGTGGAAGCAAAGCCGAAGGCTTGCTCCACCTTCGGCTGGACCACCATGGTACGAACCGGATGCACGGCGCCGCGCATCACCGGGGTGGTTTCGATCTGCACCCGGGCACGGCCACGGCTGCAGATCAATCGCGTGATGCCCCCGGTGTTTGCGCCACCCGACGTCTGCACTTGCAGCCGCAAAGGGCGGGCCCGCAATGTCTCCGCCAACTGTTCCAGCGCCGCCGATATCGCCGCCACGTCCGCCTCGAAATCCCGCACCGGCAACCAGGTCAGGTCGATATCCACTGACAGCCTAGGCAGATCGTGCTCAAACAAGTTGATGGCCGTCCCACCTTTCAGAGCAAAGCGGGTTTCCTTTGCCAGCACTGGCAGGATATCCACCAGCAATTGCACCCGGTCGCTGTAGCGTTTATCCCAACTGTTCATCGAGGTCTCCCGGCAGGGTGATCTGATATCGGGGATGCAAACGGCCACCGGGGACCAACGATCGCTTACCACGACCGAGATTGACATTATCGAGCGACAAGTGAGAAAGCCAGGCATGCCCGTGACGTTCAGCCAGGGCGAGGAACAGACGCTTGGCCTTGATGCTGTGGCAATGCCGCAACAACCTTTCAAGCCGTTGTGGCCGCAGAGTGGCCATGCCCTGCATCAACGCGTCGACCTCATAGACCCCACTGGCATCAGACGCCTCGTCACACAATTCCAGCATGGCCCGCTCCGGTGTCGAACACACAAGCATCCCGCTTGGGGCCGCTTCACGCCGTTCCAGACTTTGGTCCAGCAACGCCTGATCCGTCGTCTCATCGGTAAAAGGAAGGACTGGCAGATCAAAAGGCCCCTTGCCGCAGTACTCGACACATTCCACCAACGGCAACTTATGCACCCACCCCGGCACACGATCCGGCCCATAGAGTGTGACCACCGCTGCCTCGCCCAGGCGCAGGTAATGCTCATGTCCCTGCCAGGCCAAGGCAAAGCGTCCGCCTACATGCAGCGACAAACCTTCCGTGCATTGCAGCGTCCGCACCACGCCCTCCCACTGCAGGGACCCGCCTTTGCGCATGTAGACACTGCGGGCCGGAGAGACCAGCCAACCACTCGCTACATAGCGGGCAACCAGGCTGCTGGAATAGCCATGCGCTCTTAGCCACCGGCTGGAAACCACGCCGGTATCGCTGAGCCCAGCCAACAGCCGGTTTAATTTACTCTCATTTTGGTCACTCATAGTGCCTAAAATGCACTTTTTATAAACCAAAGCCAATAGCTGAGGGTTTGATGAATCCCATAAAGAGTCACTAAGAGTGACTTTATCAGTAATTTAATAAACTTCACCAACAGGTGCCATGTGCACATTCCATGGCATAGCAGCTTGCGTATTCTCCCCAGCGTGCGCTGTATAAGGCCTATTCATACCGACGCCCTCAACGCCGGCACCGACATACTCGCTGGCAACAACGTTGGCGTGTAGGTGTCGCCCTCCACCCAGGCATCGTCATGTTCGCCCGCTCCTGCAGCATGTGTCGACGCTGCTCGGGACACTCCGCCGTTCGATGATGCCGCGCTCTTGAAGCGCCTGACGACGTATTATGAAAGTTCGCCCGATGCTATCGGACGCCTTCGTGGAGAAGACATCGATAGCGCCGCGCGTGAGCTTAGAAGCGCACTCAATACGTGGCGAAACAGCGACCATAGCGACGATGACCTGACGGACCGCTTCGTCCTTGAATTCCGGTGAATAACGTTGTGTGCTCATGGTGTCCTCCTAGGCTCAATATATCGCCCGGAGGTGTCTACTGCACCGGGGGAAGTCCAGACATGTGCGGCCGATTCGTGAGCAAGACCGATGCAGCCATCGAGAGGGCGTTCAATGTCACGCCCAGGCAGTGGCAGCGTGACTGGGTCAGCTACAATGTGGCGCCTTCGCAAGCGGTGCCCATCGTCCGACTGGCGGATCGGGAACGCGAAGGCGTGATGGTGCGGTGGGGGCTGGTGCCGTCGTGGGCCAAAGGGGAGCCGCCCAGGTACAGCACCATCAATGCCAGGACGGAGACCATCGAGACGGCGGCCACATACCGTAGTCCGTGGCGGCGGGGGCGTCGGTGTTTAGTGCCGGCCCTTGGCTATTACGAATGGCAGGTCGTGGACGGGCGCAAGCAGCCGTATTTCATCCGCCTCGCCGGCGGCGAACTGTTCGCCCTGGCCGGTCTGTGGGAGTCATCCCGAAAGCCGGACGGCGGGGTGGTGGAGTCCTGCACCATCATCACCGTGCCGGCCAATCCGATGGTGGCGGAGATACACAGCAAAGGCCGGATGCCTGCCATCCTGTCGGCAGATGATTGTGCGGCGTGGCTCGAAGCCTCCCCGGATGAAGCGCGGGCCGTGTTGGCATCGTACCCGGCGGACATGATGGACGCGTACACGGTCAGCTCACGTGTAAACTCGCCCAGGAATGACGGCCCGGATCTGTTGGATCGGGTGGCGTAGTCAGCAATAATCGGAACCACCCGGTTAGCGAATGCACCGTTGATCATGAGCCATCACCTGGCGCATTCCTCAAATGCTTCCACTCCAGAGATAGCCCTCGTGAATCCATAGCAACCGTAGCTCGTAGGCCAACCGGAATGGATTCACTGCCGAGCGCGACATGGACGAGAACGTTTGCATCTATGACCGTGATCCTTTCGGTTGTCGTGGCAACCTGATGCGCTGCGGCAGCCGCTCGGCTTCGAGGTCAAGCCCGACCTGGTCCGTGCTCGGATCGGCCAGGTTTGCCAACCCCGTGTGGAGCCCCAGCGAGAAAAGGACCGTTGCGTAGATGCCCATGGAAACGCCCGGGTCACCCTGCTCGACCTTGTGCAGTGTTGTCCGGGAGATAGAGCAACGTTCGGCCAGCAGCGAGGAAGGAATCCGTCGGCGGCGCCGTGCTTCGTTGATATCCTCGCCGAGTTTGGCAAGTGCCCGCCGGACCGGGAGAGGCATGGCTGAGTTGTTTTTGCGTAAACTCATCTGTAGAGACCATAATAGTGAACTGTAATGGCAATTAGTGTATACGATTATGGTCGTAATAAAACTGGCCCGTCAGCGTGGGCCGGTTGAGGTTCATGCAGCTTGGGGTAATGACGAAGCGCTGGGTGAGGCGGGTTGAGGGAGATGATATGGCACAGACAGTCCTGAAGGTCGGCATCCTGATCCCGGCTGGCGATGCACAGATCCTCCTGGATGCGTCGCGGCCTGGATCGAGATCCACATGCAGGGCGCGGATCTCCACCTGGGTGTGGATCTCCCCGGATTCCCGAACTACGGCACGCACGCGACGTTCTGAGCGTGAATATCCCGGAGTCTTGCCGGGCCGATACCATCGATGCGCGCGAGTGCATCCTAGCCGTTGAACTACCGGCTGTTCTCCCGCTCCACGTACTTCTTTAACGCTTCGTCCAGTTTAGTTTGCCAACCGCGGCCCTTGGCCCGAAAGTGTTTAATGACCTCTGGCGACAGCCGCAAGCTGACCAACTCTTTGGGATTCTTCTTCTTGGGACGTCCGCGCTTGGGTTTGAGCGCTTCCTCGGCTGCCTTCTTACCGAGTAGTTCGGGTAGCACGTCGCTTGCCGGGCGCATGCGCTTGAAGTCTTCCTTGGTCAGTTCCCTGACCTCGCCGTCGTCATCAATCAATTTTGAGCGGTTTGTCATGGTTGCGAGCCTCCCTCTGGTTTGCTTTACGAAAGCTGATTACTCTGATGCCACTGCCAGCAGGCGTGAAACAGAGCACGTGCAACCGCCCATCAAGGTATCCAACAGCAATGAACCGGCGTTCAGGGTAGTCTTCGCGCAGATCCTCAATAATGCCTGCCGTGCTCCAGTCGAAATCAGCGACACGATCAAATGATAAGCCTCGCTCAACGACATTCCTGTCATTCTTCTTGCTGTCGTATGTGATGTCCATTCGATTTATTGTATCTACAATAAATAATACTAACAAGGATTCTTGTGGCTACGGTAAATGGGCGTGGTATAGCTGCTTCTCGCAACTCGATAGTAGTGGTACTTGCCACTCGGGTTGCCTGTCGGCCCCCGCTGGGTATTGTGATGGTTGACCACGCCCCAGGGGTTGGGTAGTTACAACGTGCCGGAGTGGGACACGTTGCCGTGGGCTCTGGGTGTGATCTCTCAACAGGTTGTCCACGGAGAACCATTAGCAAGCGATCACGGGGTGGTGAAAACAGTGGCTTAACCGGGTTCCTCAACTACGGCACGCACGCGACGCCCTGAGCGTGGATATCCCGGAGTCTTGCCGGGCCGATACCATCGATGCGCGCGAGTGCATCCACACTGTCCCAAGGCCTGCCCGCGACAATATCTCGTGCCCGCTCCGCGGCAATATGCTGAATCTGCTGCAGCTCTTCGACATTCGCCTGGTTCAGGTCGACACAGTCCGGGTCGTCGACGAACGGCACATCCGTGTCCTGCTCCGGTTCGGTTTTGTTGCCAATAGCGGCAAGGCTGACCGGCGGTGCACCGTGCAGGCGAAAATACACGGGCACATGGTCAGAGACGAAGCGGCGCATTTCCCCGTGTGTCAGCCCAAGCATCGCTGGCACGTCCATGATACCTGCGTCAATCACCGCGAGCGCAGGTCGCAGAGGCAACCAGAAATTGTCGTAGAGATTCGCGAACCGTCCGTCGATCGGGCTGACCGTTGTGGCGCCATCCGTGATGGCCGCAAACGCTACATCACGCATCGCATCCCAGGCGTTGTTCGACGGCGGCAGATTGAAATCGCCGCCGATAATAATCGGCTCGCCCTCGGCGAAGACCTCGGCCAGCCAGTCCCAGTACTGCCGTAGCGCCACCGCTTCGGCGACGCGCTCCGCGACCGTGTTTCCATAGACCGCGTGTAGCGTCGCATAGACCAGCGTGAGCCCCGTTTTCATCGACCGAAAACGTGCCGCCATGGGCTCCCGCGCAAACAGGTCGGCATCGTCGATGTACGTTACCGCCTCACCGGTGAACTCCACGCTGGAGTCGCGCCAGAGAAAGGCGTACTTCTCGCGATAGCGCGTTCGACCGAGGCGGTCCGAGTAAAGCACTCCCCAGGACTCTCCGCTTGTGCTCTCTAATTCATCGCGAAGCCGGTAGATTGCCTCGGCATTCATCACCTCCTGAACGGCCACCAGATCGAACCGGGAGACGATGTCAGCAAGATGGTCGTAGCGCTTGACCTCACCCCAGCCAAGATTCTGGATGTTGAATGAAGCAACCCGCAGATCGGCGCTGGCTACTCCGCTGGTCAGCGCGAGCGTGACGAAGACGAGCGTGAAAAAATGACGTAGGCGCATTTTGACGATACTCGTCTGTTCGCCTTGTTTCCGGAGTCAGAACTCGGGTCTTCCTGTGGCCCTGATACGCGTCTGGCGCGTCGAGGGCTGAGTTCTTGCCTCCCTGGAAGGGTTTCTTCCTTCTACCCCGCTATGTCTGGAAACGATTGTTCTGAGTCGTTCTGCCGGTCAATTCCTCCCGGACGCGGCGCCTGCACAACGCCGGAATGAAAGCATGGTCCGCAGGAAGCGGCACCCACGGCAGCGATCAGAGGAAGAGTACGCCTTGGTGTTTGTCACGGTTACGAACTAGTCCGCAACTTTGGAAATGTCGCTGACCCATCTCCGTGAAGGACATCCAGCGGTGTTGGGTGAAAACGCCCCGTAACCAAACTCGGAGCGATACATGCGTTTTTCCCGGAATGGCCATTTGTTTCCGCAATCAGAAAATCACCATTACAGAGACTCGAACTGCTGGGGTGCACCGACAAGCAGCTCTTCGCAATCGCCGCTCGCACGACCTGATACTCGAGCTTGACAATCCAAATCTGTCGGGCATTGTATACAGCGTCAGCCGGGCAATTACATTCAGACCCGTTCCGGCGACAGCAGGGAAGACCGAGGCCAGAGGGATATCTGGCACAAGATTGACCATCCCTCGTTTACCTGCCTCCTGAGTCCTGCGTTGAACGCACGGATTTTCCGCGCACTTAAAAGAAATCGATAAACACTATCGTCTGTGTCCGGCTCAGATCGCCGTAGGTCATCTGAGTGTTGAGCGGGCGCTTTGACAGCCGGGGGATGAAACATGGACAAGGACGTCTGCAAAGGCGTGGCTGCGTGCTTTTTGGGTTTGGTGGTATTGGCCGTCTGGGGAGCCGGCCACGCGCTCTTCCAGTCGCCTTCGGCTGAGGCGGACCGTCTGTGGGTGACTGAGCAGGCGTCGATCCGGCAGCTCGACGGTATGGGCCAGCCGCTGCTGCGGCTGGATGACCTCCAAAACGTCACCACCGTGGCGGTGGACCCGCGGCGGCAGCGCGTCTGGGCCTACGGCGAAGGTCGGCTGATCATCCTCGACGCCGACGGCGACCTGCTCGCCGAACAGCAACTCTTCGATGCGGCCACCGCGGAAATCGGCCCGCCGACGCACACCCCGCACTGGACCCGCACCACCAATCATCTTGCCGTCGACTCCGCCAGCGGCCGGGCATGGCTCGCCGCGGATGACAGGCTGTACCGCTTCACCGACGGCGGAATGCTGGAGCAAAGTCTCGCCCTGGCAGAACCGGCCACCGCACTGGCGATCGACCCGGCCGAGCAGCGGCTGTGGGTGGGCAGCGCAAGCGGCATCGCCATCCTGAACGGCGAGAACGGCACGCAAATGACCGGATTCCACACCGACACCCCCGTGCTTGCCATCGCCTTTGACGCCGCACACTCCCGGGCCTGGGTTGCCGACGCCGACACCCTGTCGCGCCATGCGCCTGATGGAAACCGCGAGCAGCGCTACCCGATCCGGCAGGCCTATCATCTGGTGTCGGACGGTGAGGGCGGTGTCTGGGTTGGTGGCCGGCATCGTCTGCGGCGCTTGCACGCCAGTGGCCTGGTGAAGTTGGACTTGCCCTGGGTGATCGGCCGCGGCAGGCTCGGCTTCATCGGCAGCATGACCCGCGCCGCCGACGACGGCGTCTGGCTCGCCGGCCGCGACGCGCTGGTGCATATCGATGGCGAAGGTCGCCGTCTGGCCGAGGTCAGCATCGACAACCTGCCGTACCCCGCCGCGCTGACGGCCATCGTCCATGTGCGGCCGCCGATCCGGCTCACCTGGGAAGCGCCGGAGACGGGTGCCTACGTCAACACGGGCACGCCGACGCTGGTGTTTACCCCCAGCCGAGCGGTGAAGCCTGATCTGCTACGAATGGAGCTTGCCGGCGAGCCGCTCGCCGTTGACTGCCAGACGGACTCCGAGCGCCTGCGCTGCCAGCCGCGGGAGCCACTGCAAGACGGCGAGGTGCAGCTGTCTGCCGCTATCCAGGCCGCTGGCTTCCGGTATGAACCGGCGCAGCGACAGTTCACCGTTGACACCCGGCCGCCGGTCGTCACGCTGCTGGCACCGGCCGACGGGTTCTACACCAATGCCTCGGAGCTTCTGATCCACGGTGACGTCGACGAACCGGCGCAGCTCACACTGAACGGCGAAGCCGTTGCACTTGCCGATGACCGCACGTTTGAACACCTGCTGGTGCTCGAAGAGGGCGCTAACGCGCTCGCTTTCCACGCCGAAGACCGCGCCGGAAACAGTGCGACGCTCAGCCGTACGGTAATGCTGGATACCCTTGCGCCGGCGCTGCCGCTGATCGACCTGATCAGCATTGAGCTGCTGCCCGACGGCACCGCACGCATCACCGGTGAGCCGGGCAGCGTCGAGCCCCATGCCCTGGTGCACGTCACTAATCTGCGCACCGGTGAGACGGTGAGCGTACGCGCCGGCCCGGACGGCAGCTTCCAGGTTGAACTGCATGCCGAGCCCGTCGATGCGCTGGAAATCCGTGTCGAGGATGCCGCCGGCAATCGCAGTGAAGCGGGCCAAATCAACCTGTTCCCCGACGGCTCCGGTGGCCTGCCACGGGACCCCGCCGTTGTTGCCCCACCGCTGCCGACCAACGGCGTTACGGCGCTCTCCGATGCCGTGCGCTTTCTGTACACCGGCACCAACCCCATCCAGCGTGGCATGGCGCCGGGTGTCATCGAGGCACGCCGGGTCGCGGTGGTGCGCGGGCGTGTGTTGAACCGCGACGGCGCGCTGCTCGCAGGTGTGCGTATCACCATCCACCGCCAACCAGAACTCGGCCATACCCTGAGCCGCGCCGATGGCGCCTTCGACATGGCGGTCAACGGTGGCGGCACACTGACAGTCGACTACCAGAAGGACGGCTACCTGCCGGTACAGCGGCAGGTACACACACCCTGGCAGGACTATGCCTGGGTGGACGACGTGGTGATGGTCCAGCTCGATGCCGGCGCCACCGAGGTGAGCTTTAGTGGTGCATCGGGCTATCAGATTGCCCGAGGCGGAGAAGTGGAGGATGCCGCCGGCCGTCGACAGGCGACGCTGCTGTTCCCCGCCAATGTGAATGCCGAACTGGTGCTCGCCGATGGCAGCCGTACGCCGCTTACCTCCGGTACCGTGCGCGCCACCGAATACACCGTGGGCGCCAACGGCTTCCAAGCCATGCCCGGCGATCTGCCGCCCACCACCGCCTACACCTATGCCGTGGAGTTGAGCCTCGACGAGGCAATCGCCGCCGGCGCCGAACAGGTCGTCTTCAGCCAGCCGGTGCCGCTTTACGTGGATAACTTTCTTGACTTCCCCACCGGCGAGATCGTCCCTGCCGGCTATTATGATCGCGGCGCCGCGCTGTGGCGTGCCGGCGACAACGGCCGGGTGATCGAGATCCTGGGCATCGAGGGCGGCGTTGCCATGCTGGATGTCATGGGCGAGGGCAATGCCGCCACCCAATCCGAGCTGGATGCGCTGGGGATTACCGACTCCGAGCGGGCGCAGCTCGCCGGCTTGTATTCCGCGGGAAAGACTCTGTGGCGCACCCCGATCCCGCATTTCACGCCGTGGGACTGCAACTGGCCCGCGCAGTTGCCGGCGGACGCTGATGTACCCCGGGTGGACGAGCCCGAAACCAACGACAAGGATGAGCCAGAAAATTCCGAGGAGGAGCAAGAATGCGACGGCTGCGTTATCAGCCCGCAGCGCCAGATCCTGGGTGAGCATATGCCCGTCACCGGTACACCGTTCGAGCTGGTGTATCGCAGTGATCGGGCGGCGGGTTACAAGAACAAATTCGCCCGGATCTCGCTCAGCGGCGAGCACCTGCCGGCCAGCGTGGAGACGATTCGGCTCGACATCTCAATAGCCGGGCAGCACATCTCGCGGACGTTCAGTGCGACGCCCAACAGCCAGTACGTGTTTGAATGGGATGGCCTCGACGGTTATGGGCGAGAGATTGTGGGGACCCGGGAAGCGCGGATCGCAATCAGTTACCACTATCCGTGCGTCTATACGGCCGCCGTTACCGGCGGCGGAGCCGGTAGCGGCGCCATGCAGTCCTGGGCACGGAGCGGCAGCCTTGAGGTCGTCGGTACACGTAGTGATTGCCAGTCCATGGCCCTGCGCCGCAACTGGTCGGTCAGTCTGCTATCGCCCTACAAGATTCGGCCCAATACGGTCGGTGTCTGGTCACTGAACGTCCACCATGCCTATGACCCGACCTATCAAGTGCTGCACTTGGGGAACGGTGCGCGACGTGCACTGCAGACCCGCGTCATCCACACCGTGGCCGGGACCGGCAACCGGGGCTATTCCGGTGACGGCGGTCCGGCGACGGCGGCACGGCTCGCTATGCCTGCCGATGTGGCCGTGGATGCTGCCGGCCATCTGTACATTGCCGACTCCTGGAACCATCGCATCCGACGGGTAAGTCCGGATGGTGTGATCACCACCCTTGCGGGGACCGGTAATGGGGGCTACGCCGGTGATGGCGGCCCGGCGACGGCGGCGCAGCTTAGACATCCTGATGGTGTGGCTGTAGATGCGGCAGGTCACCTGTACATTGCCGATTTTGGCAACCATCGCATCCGGCGGGTGAGTCCGGACGGTGTAATCACCACCGTTGCGGGGACCGGAATTGGAGGCTACTCCGGTGATGGCGGTCCGGCGGCCGCGGCGCGGCTTTATTATCCTTCCGGCGTGGCCATCGATGCGGCGGGCTACCTGTACATCGCCGATGAAGGGAACTATCGCATCCGGCGGGTGAGTCCGGATGGCGTGATTACCACCGTCGCGGGGAATGGCAACTGGGGCCAGTCCGGCGATGGTGGTCCGGCAACTGAAGCGCCGCTCGTTGGGGCTGGCAGCGTGACCGTGGATGCGGCGGGGCACCTGTATATTGCCGACTCCTGGAACCATCGCATCCGGCGGGTAGGCCCGGACGGCATGATCACCACCGTTGCGGGGACCGGCAACGCGGGGTTCTCCGGCGACGACGGTCCGGCGGCCGCAGCGCAACTCAATAATCCTGCCGGCGTGGCCGTGGATGCAGCGGGCTACCTGTACATCGCCGATGTAGGGAATGGCCGCATCCGGCGGGTGAGCCCGGATGGCGTGATCACTACCGTCGCGGGGACCGATAACACGGGCTTCGCCGGCGACGGCGGTCCGGCGACCGCAGCGTGGTTCAGCTGGCCTAGGCGTATAGCCGTGGATGCGGCCGGCCACCTGTATATTGCCGACGGGTCGAACGAGCGCATTCGACGGGTCCGGCTGGGGTACATGGCGATGAGCGCCCTCGCCGCCAACTCGGTGCCGTCTGCGGACGGTACCCGGCTCTACACTTTCGATACGACGGGTCGTCACTTGGCGACCGTTGATACTATCTCCGGTGCCGCGGTCTACGAGTTCGACTACGATGCCGCCGGTCGGCTTATCACCGTCACCGACGGCGACGGTAATCTAACCCGCCTTGAGCGCGACGCGTCGGGCCACGCCACCGCCATTATTGCCCCGGACGGCCAGCGCACCGAACTTGCTGTTGACACCCGCGATCACCTGAACGAGGTGACCAACGCCGCCGGTCATCGCTGGTCCATGGCTTACACCAGCGACGGTCTGCTCACCCGCTTCGAGAACCCCAACGGGCAAGCAACCACCTTCGCCTACAGTGAGGAAGGACGCCTCATCCGTGATGACATGCCCAACGGCGGCGGCTGGCAGATCAGCCGCACCCCTCTGGCGGACGGTTACCGTACCGAGATGACCAGCGGCGAGGGCCGTATTTCCGGCTTCACGGTACGTCGCAGTGCCCTCAGCGAACGCGAGTATCTTGACGAAGCCCCCGACGGCGCCGTCACCCAGCGCACCTATACTGATATTGATGTCACCGTCATCCGGCCCGACGGCACAGTCTTGGTGCGCGAGCAGGGCTCTGATCCCCGGTTCGGTATGATGGCGCCGCTTACCGCCTCCCAGCGTATCAGTACGCCCGGTGGCCTGACCGCCAAGACGACAATGCAGCGCGAGGCCGTTCTGAACGATCCGCTGGATCCCTTGAGCCACTCCGTCCTGACGGAGACGGTCACCGTCAATGGCCGCTCCCGCTCGGCCGCCTATGAAGCCGCCACCCGCAGTTGGACGATGAGCAGTGCCGAAGGCCGCATCGGCATGATCGAACTGACGGCTCAGGGGCGCCCGGCCCGCACGTCCTTCGCGGATCTTGCTCCCCTTGCCTACAGCTACGACGCCCGTGGGCGCCTGACCGGACTGGCCAGCGGCGAAGGCAGCGGCCAGCGCCGCACCCACGTCGCCTACGATGCCGCCGGCCACGTCGAGCGCGTCACTGACGCACTCGACCGCACGGCGCACTACGCCTACGACCTGGTCGGCCGCCTCACCCGGCAGACCCTGCCCGACGGCCGCGCCATCCAGTACAGCTACGACGCCAGGGGCAACCTCACCGGGCTGATGCCGCCGGGGCGGGACGCGCACCTGTTCGACTACGACGCGGTGGATCAACCCACCGACTATCGGCCGCCGGAGCTGCCCGAGGGTGGCACCGTCACCCGCTATCGCTACAACCTGGACAAGCAACTCACCGAAGTCGAACGTCCCGACGGCCAGACCGTCGCCTTCGCCTACGACGGCGGCGGCCGGCTCGTCACGCTCGGCCTCCCGCGCGGCCAGTATGGCTACAGCTATCACCCGACCACGGGGAAGCTGCACCAGATCACCACGCCCGACGGCGGCGCCCTGAGCTACACCTTTGACGGCTTCCTGCCGCTCACCGAGACTTGGGCCGGCCCCGTCAGGGGCACGGTGAGCCGGACGCACAACGCCGATTTCCGGCTTACCCGGCAGTGCGTCAACGGCAGCCGCTGCGTGAACTTCAGCTACGACGCCGATGGCCTGCTCACCGGCGCCGGCGATCTTGCGCTCAGCCGCAGCCCCGCCAGCGGCCTGCTCACCGGCACCGCCTTGGGCGGCGTGGCCACCGCCGAGTCCCACAACGCCTTTGGCGAGCCCGCGGCGTATACCGCCACCGGCAACGGCGCGCCGCTGGCCGAGTTCGGCTACAGCCGAGACCTGCTCGGCCGCCTCACCGGCAAGACCGAGCTCATCGCCGGAGAAAGCCGCA
>JBBDNK010000018.1:0-23131 GCA_040877625.1 Aquisalimonadaceae bacterium | reverse complement strand
CGCAGGGATGCGGCCACCGGCCGACAGCACAGGGATGTGCTGTTGGCCGGCCAGGTCTTCGGGGCGATCAGGGCGTAGCGTGGAGCACCGGAGCACCACCTACCCCGGCCGACCGGATCGAAGCCCCGCCCCGCCCCGCCCGGATTGTACCGTTTACACCCGAACAGCAAGTCTTACACCAAGCGACCACCGCCAAAGCCACAACTTGCACCATCAGCCCGGCGGCACTACCCCATGGCCTGCTTCCTGCATTGTTCCAGCCCGAAGGCAAACCATGCCCGCACTGTGACAGGGATTGCACAGGGAGCCGACATCATGGAGACCGTACTCATCACCGGCGGCGCCGGGTTCATTGGATCACACCTCGCCGACGAACTGCTGCGTGCCGGCTATCGCGTCCGCGCGCTCGACAACCTCGACCCGCAAGTACACGGCCCGGCGCGTCTGCCACCGGCCTACCTTAACCCCGAGGTGGAGCTTCAAACAGGAGATGTACGCGACCCCGCGGCGGTAACCCGCGCCCTTCGCAACGTCCAGGCGGTCGTCCATCTTGCCGCCCGGGTCGGCGTTGGCCAGAGCATGTATCAGATCGCCTCCTACACAGACGCCAACATCCGCGGCACCGCCGTTCTGCTGGAACAACTCACCCAGACGCCGGTACAGCGGCTGATCGTCGCCTCCAGCATGAGCATCTACGGCGAAGGGCTCTACCGTCATACCGAAGGCCGGCTTGTTGAGGCCGAGCGCAACCCCGCCAGCGCAAAACAGGGCCGCTGGGACGTAACCGGCCCGGATGGCACACCGCTGATACCCGTGCCCACCCCCGAGACCAAACGCCCGTCCCTGGCCTCCATCTACGCCCTGACCAAAATGGCTCAGGAGAGTATGTGTCTCATCTACGGCCGATCCTACGGCCTGTCCGTCACCGCTCTGCGCCTGTTCAACGCCTACGGCGAGCGCCAGGCCCTCTCCAACCCCTACACTGGCGTGCTGGCTATCTTCGGCGGCCGGCTGCTGAACCGGCGCCCGCCGCTGATCTTTGAAGACGGCCGCCAGCGCCGCGATTTCATCCATGTATCCGACGTCGCCCGTGCCTGCCGTCTTGCCCTCGAAACACCCGCCGCCGCCGACATGGCCATCAACGTCGCGAGCGGCCACAGCATCACCATAGCGGAGCTGGCGGAACAGGCCGCGCGGATCATGGGCGTGGATATCGAGCCCCGTATTACCGGCGAATTCCGGGCCGGCGACATCCGCCACTGCTTCGCCGACATCACCGCCGCCGGCCGGATCCTCGGATTCACCCCGGGAATCACCCTCGACCACGGTCTCGGCGAACTCGCCGCGTGGTTGGCCCGTCAGCCATTCATCGATCGGCTGGACGAAGCCCGCAACGAACTTCTCGCCCGGAGGCTGGCGCAATGACATCGCTGTCCCGACCCGACATCGAACTGATCATCGGCGGCGCCGGCTTCATCGGCTCCAATCTGGCCGCACGGCTGGCCGCCGCCGGCCGTCAGGTACTGGTTTTCGACAATTTTTCCCGGGCGGGCTCCGAGCACAACGCCGCGTGGCTACGGCATCAGTTCCCGAGTCACGTGCAACTATTGCAGGCCGACGTCCGCGATGCCGACGCCGTCGCCCATGCAGTGGCCGACGCCCGGCGAATATTCCACTTCGCCGCCCAGGTGGCCGTTACCACCAGCCTCGCCCATCCGCTCACCGATCACGCCGTCAACACGCTCGGCACCCTGAATGTACTGGAGGCCATGCGGCGGCAACCGGAGCCGCCGTCCATGGTGTTCACATCCACCAACAAGGTCTACGGCAACCTGCCCGAGCTCAAGCTACAGCACACCGCCTGCGGCTACGAGCCGGTGGACGCCACCATCCGCACGCAGGGCATCGACGAATCCCGTCCCCTGGCATTCTGCAGCCCCTACGGTTGTTCCAAGGGCGCGGCCGATCAGTACGTTCTCGATTACGCCCGCACCTTCGGCCTACCGACCGCCGTGCTGCGCATGAGCTGCATCTACGGCCCGCGCCAGTTCGGCAATGAAGACCAGGGCTGGGTCGCCCATTTTGCCCGCCAGGCCCTGCTTGGCAGACCCATCACCCTTTACGGCAACGGCTACCAGGTGCGCGACATCCTGTACGTGGACGACCTGATCAACGCCGTCCTTTCCGTGAGCAACAACCTGCCGGGCGTCAGCGGCGAGGCCTTCAATGTCGGCGGCGGCCCCTTCAACAAGGTCAGCCTGCGCAGCCTGCTGGACCGGCTCGCCGCCCTGCAGGGCGGGATGCCGCCCATCAACAGCGCACACTGGCGGCCGGGCGACCAGCGTTACTACGTCTCCAACACCGCCAGGCTGCAACGCCTCACCGGTTGGTCGGCCCGCATCAACGTTGGTGAAGGTATCCGGCGGCTGTATGCCTGGATGCGACAGCACCTCGACACAACCGCCACACCATCCAAAAATGGAGAAAGGCAGTTATCGCCATGAAATACGCCTTGATCAACCCGCGCTGGCACTACGAAGGCAGCATCTACTTCGGATGCCGGGCACCCCACCTGCCCCTGGAACTGGGCTACGCCCGCGCCCTGCTGGAGCAGGCCGGGCACCAGACATTGCTGCTCGACGCCGGGCTGGAGCAGCTCTCCAGCGAAGACATCCGCGGGCGCGTGCAAGCCTTCGCCCCGGACATCACCGTCATCCCCACCGCTCCCAGCTACCTGTTCTGGCGCTGCCCACCGCCGGAGCTGCGGGTGCCCCGGGAACTGCTGCAAACGCTGGAGGATGCGGCCGGCCTGCGCGTACTCATCGGCCCGCACTCTTCCACCACACCAGGCGCAGCCCTGCGCAAGACGGGTGCGGACATCGCCGTACTCGGTGAGAGCGAGGAGGTACTGGTCCACCTGGCAACCGACCCCCTGCACACCGTTGCCGGCATCGCCTGGCTGAAGGGCGGCCGGCTGATGCGACAGGGCGGCCCCCGCAGCGTGGATCTTGCCAGACTGCCGGCTCTGCACTGGCCCCGGCACCTGATTAGCGGTCACGCTCACCACCACCATCGCTTCGATACCCCCAGCCACGGGCTGGGCGCGGAGATCGAGGCCTCCCGAGGCTGCCCATACGCCTGCTCGTTCTGCGCCAAGGCCGACCATCGGGACCGCTTTCGCCGCCGCCCGCTGGACACCGTGCTCAAGGAACTCGACGGCCTGCTCGATCAGGGCGTGGGCTATGTCTACTTCATCGACGAGATCTTCCTGCCGGAGCGGCAACTGCTCCATGCCCTGCGCGAACGCCCGGTTCAGTTCGGCGTGCAGACCCGCATCGATCTCTGGAAACCGGACATGCTGGAGCTGCTCGGCGAGGCCGGCTGCGTGTCGGTGGAGGCCGGCGTGGAGAGCATCAGCGAGGGCGGCCGCAAGCAGCTCGACAAACACTGCCGCCTGACCACGGCTCAGCTGTCGCGGTTACTCATCCTTGCTCGCCGGGGTATCCCCTTCGTACAGGCCAGCCTGCTGGATGGCGGAAACGATGACCCGGCCCTGACGGAGATCTGGCGCCAGCGTCTGAATGAACAAGGCGTCTGGGCCAACAAGCCGGTGCCGCTATTCCCATACCCGGGCTCTCCGGACTACCGCAGGCGCTGGGGACCGCCGGATGACTTCGCCTGGGAGCGGGCCGTGGATCATTACCTGACGGTGTTCGCCGAGTTCAGCGACATACAGGAACAGGCACCCCGGCCGCTGATCGAACTCGAATGCGATAACGGCGGCACACATTGAACAGGCAGCCGCGAACAATGCGCATTCTGATGAGCACCGACACCATGGGCGGCGTCTGGACCTATGCGCTGGAACTGGCCGGCGCCCTGCGCCGCCACGGCATTCAGGTGGTGCTGGCCACCATGGGTGATCCCGTCTCCGCGGCCCAGCACCGACAGGTTCGACGGATCCGCGACCTGACGCTCTGCGAAAGCCGTTACCGGCTGGAGTGGATGGACGCCCCCTGGCAGGACGTGGAACGCGCCGGCCGCTGGCTGCTGCAACTGGAGCGCCGGTACCGCCCGGACGTGGTCCACCTCAATCACTACAGCCACGGCAACCTGGACTGGCTCGCACCCAGCCTGGTCGTGGGGCACTCCTGCGTGTACTCGTGGTGGAACGCGGTGCACGGCGAGAACCCGCCGCCGGCCTGGAACACCTACCATGACCGCGTGCGCGCGGGCCTGCACGGCGCGGATAGGGTCGCGGCGCCGTCCGTCTCCATGCTTCGCAGCCTGCTACATCACTACGGGCCATTGCCGGACACTGCCGTGGTCCACAACGGTGGCACGCCACCGCTGCTTCAACAAGCGGCAAAACGCCACATCGTACTGGCCGCCGGCAGATGCTGGGACGCCGCCAAGAACATCGAGGCCGTAACCCGCATTGCGCCCGGCCTGCACTGGCCCGTCTACCTCGCCGGTGAAACCCGCCACCCGGTCGGCGGCGGCGATACCGACCTACCCTATGTTCGCATTCTGGGCCTGCTGGCGCCGGAGAGTCTCCGACGCTGGTACGCGGACGCCGCCATCTATGCACTTCCGGCCCGCTACGAGCCGTTCGGCCTGTCCATTCTGGAGGCCGCTCTGGCCGGCTGTGCTCCGGTGATTGGCGACATTCCCAGCCTGCGGGAACTCTGGGCAAGCGCCGCGTGCTTCGTCCCGCCGGACGACCCTCGCGCCTTGCGGGACGCCATCAACGGGCTGGCTGAAGATCATCGGCGCCGGGACGCACTCGCCCGCAGCGCCCGTCGTCAGGCACTGCGCTACAGCGCGGACCGCATGGCCCGCGGCTATCTGACGCTGTATAGGGACCTGCTCGCCCGCAACGGCCTGCGCGCCGGGCCGGCGATGAGCACACAGGGGTAAACGGGCATGCGCATCGCCATGTTCTATCATTCGCAGATCTCCGACTGGAACCATGGCAACGCCCATTTCCTGCGCGGCGTGGCCGGCGAGCTTGTCGCGCGCGGCCATGACGTGACCGTCTACGCGCCCAGCCGGGGCTGGAGCCTGAGCAACCTGCTGCGCGAGGCCGGGCCCGAGGCAGTGAGACGGTTTCACGACAGATACCCGCAGCTCAGGGAGGAGCAATACGAACTCGACGGGCTCGACCTGGAACGGCTCCTGGATAGCGTCAACCTGGTCATCGTCCACGAATGGAATGCCCATGAACTGGTGCGCCGCATAGGCGAACACCACGCCAGCCGCCCGGACTACCGCCTGCTGTTTCACGACACACACCACCGCTCGCTCACCGACCGCCGCAGCATCGCCGACTATGACCTGCGGCACTACGACGGCGTACTGGCCTTTGGTGAAATCATCCGCGATCTCTACCTGGCCAAGGGCTGGGCCGCCCGCGCCTGGGTCTGGCACGAAGCCGCCGATACCCGGGTCTTCCATCCCATCGACAACCTGCCGCCTCTCGGTCAGGTGGCGTGGGTGGGCAACTGGGGTGACGACGAGCGTACCGCGGAATTGTACGAGTACCTCTTTGAACCCGTGACCCGCGAAGCGCTGACCACCAACGTCTACGGCGTGCGCTACCCGCTCCACCAGCAAGCGCAACTGCGCCGGCGCGGCATCGTTTACCGGGGCTGGATTGAAAACTTCCGGGTGCCGGAAATCTTCGCCCGCCACGCGGCCACCGTGCACATACCACGGCGACCCTATGTAACGGCGCTGCCGGGCATTCCCACCATCCGCCCTTTCGAGGCCCTGGCCTGCGGCATTCCACTGGTGTGCGCCCCCTGGGAAGACAGCGAGGGGCTATTCACGCCGGGCAAGGATTACCTGGTGGCACGCAACGGCAAGGAGATGCGACGCCATATGCGGGACCTGATCAATGACCCGGAGCTGTCCTCGGAGCTGGCCCTGCACGGCCACCTCACCATTCTTCGCCGCCACACCTGTGCCCACCGGGTTAATGAATTGCTGGGCATCTGCCGTGAGCTGGGCATGTCCGGCCAGATCCATCATCGGCAAACCGCCGGACTCCGGCCCTGACAACACAGGATGTGATGCATGCAAAACGGACTGGATATTGCCTTCTTCGGGTCAAGCCTGGTGTCCGCCTACTGGAATGGCGCGGCCACCTATTACCGGGGCCTGATTCATGCCCTGCACGAGCGCGGACACCGCATCCGCTTCTTTGAACCGGATGCGTATGACCGGCAAGCCCACCGCGATATTGCCGACCCCGATTGGGCAAGCGTGGTGGTTTACGCGGCGGACAATAGCAACGGCGTTGAACAGGCCATGGAACAGGCGCGCGGCGCCGACATCATCGTCAAGGCGAGCGGCGTGGGCGTCTTCGATACCTTGCTGGAGCAGGCAATACCGGCCATGGCACGGCCTCACACGGTTTGCGCCTTCTGGGACGTGGACGCACCCGCCACGCTCGAGCGCATGCGGGCGGACCCACACGACCCGCTTCGCGGCTTGGTGCCCCGCTACGATCTGATTCTCACCTACGGCGGTGGCGATGCCGTGGTGGACGGCTATCAACGCTTCGGCGCGCGCCGCTGCGTGCCCATCTACAACGCGGTGGATCCGGACACGCATTACCCCGTCGCACCCGACCCGCGGTTCAGGGCCACCCTCGGCTTTCTGGGCAACCGCCTGCCGGACCGCGAAACCCGGGTGGACCAGTTCTTCATGAACGCCGCCGCACGCCTGCCCCGCAAGCGGTTCCTGCTCGGTGGCAGCGGCTGGGCCGACAAACCCCTGCCGCGCAACGTGCGCTACGCGGGCCACGTCTACACGCGCGACCACAACGCATTCAACTCCACGCCATTGGCGGTAATAAACATCACCCGGGACAGCATGGCCCGCTACGGCTACTCACCGCCAACACGGGTGTTTGAAGCGGCGGGCGCGGCCGCGTGCCTGATCACAGATGACTGGGAGGGCGTGGAAGCATTCCTTGAACCCGGGCGCGAAGTACTGGTTGCCCAGGATGGTGCACAGGTGGCGGAGCTGCTGTTCACGCTCAGACGCGAGGATGCCCGGGCCATTGGCGCCGCGGCGCGAAAGCGGGTGCTGCGGGAGCACACCTACGCACAACGCGCCAGGCAGGCCGAAGCCGTGCTGGAGGGACTGAAGGAGGGCTAAAACGTGTGGAACATCGCCATTATCGGCCTGTCCATCTCATCGTCCTGGGGCAACGGACACGCCACAACCTACCGTGGCCTGGTCCGGGAACTGGTCCGCCGGGGGCATGTCGTCACGTTCCTGGAACGCGACGTTCCCTGGTACCGGGACACACGCGATCTACCGCGCCTGCCCCATGGCCGCATCCTCTTCTACGACAGCCTCGCGGCGCTGTTCGACGGCCATGAAGCCCTGATACGAAATGCCGACCTGGTCATCGTCGGCTCGTACGTGCCGGACGGCGCGGCCGTCTGCCGCTGGTCGCTGGCCCACGCCCGCGGCGTGACCGCATTCTACGACATCGACACGCCCGTCACCCTCGCCGCGCTGGAGCGACGGCAGACAACGTATATCTCCCGAGACCTGATCCCCCGCTTCGATCTGTATCTTTCCTTCACCGGCGGCCCGACCCTGCAACGGCTGGAGCGGGATTTCGGGGCGCGTCGCGCGCGGGCGCTCTACTGCTCCGTGGATCCGATGCAATACTTCCCGGACGACGTACCCTGCCGCTGGGATCTGGGCTATCTCGGCACCCATGCCGAGGACCGGCAGCCCGCGCTGGACCACCTGTTACTGGCGCCCGCCCGCGCCGACCCCGGGGCACGCTTCGTGGTTGCGGGGGCAAATTACCCCGCGGACATGATCTGGCCCGACAACGTCGAGCGTATTGCACACCTGCCGCCGGCGGAGCACCGCGCGTTCTACAACAGTCAGCGTTTTACGCTGAACATTACCCGTGCGGACATGATTGCCAGTGGTTACGCCCCGAGTGTGCGCCTGTTCGAGGCCGCCGCCTGCGGCACACCGGTGATCAGCGACTGGTGGCCGGGGCTGGATGAGCTGTTCCGCCCGGAGGAGGAGATCTTCACAGCCGGGAGTGCGGCCGAGGTACTGGGCTACCTGAACGAGACGCCGGACGAGGTACGCCAGGCCGTCGGAGAACAGGCACGACAGGAAGTGCTGACGCGGCATACGGCGGCGTGCCGGGTGCGGGAACTGGAGGATTACGTGGAGGAATGCCTGGCCCCGCCGGCGGCTCGACGGGCGCCCTAGGCCGATAGGTTTTGCTGTAGTTGCCTGATAGCCGACGTAGCCGACGTAGGGCGGAAAAGCGCAGCGCCTTCCGCCGAATGGCCGTCTCGGAGCAGCTCTCAGTGTGCGGACAGCGTGATTGAACGCCGTCATGCGGCGGAAGGCGCTGCGCTTTTCCGCCCTACGGCTACGCCCTACGCTGATGCCTTGATTACGCCGTGCCGCCCACCGCGCCGGAGCAGTTCATCGAAGAACGTGATGGCCTGTAGCAATCCCGCCTCCAGATCCACCTCCGGCTGCCAGTCGAGTACCTCGCGGGCCAGGGAAATGTCCGGACGACGCTGCCGGGGATCGTCGCTGGGCAAGGGCCGGAAGACGATCTCCGAACGGGCGTTGGTGAGGCGGAGTATGGTCTCGGCCAGTTCCAGCACGGTGGACTCATGCGGGTTGCCCAGGTTCACCGGTCCGGTCACGGCGTCCGCGGTGTTCATCAGGCGAATCAGGCCTTCCACCAGATCGGACACATAGCAGAAGGAGCGGGACTGGGAGCCGTCCCCATAGACGCTCAGCGGCATGCCCCTGAGCGCCTGGACGATGAAGTTGGATACCACGCGGCCATCATCCGCCTGCATCCACGGTCCATAGGTATTGAATATCCTGGCAACCTTCAGCGGCAAGCCGTAACGCTGCCGATAGCTGACGAACAGGCTCTCCGCACAGCGTTTTCCCTCGTCATAACAGGACCGCTGCCCCAGGGGGTTGACGTGCCCCCAGTAGTCCTCCCGTTGCGGATGCTGCTGCGGGTCCCCGTAGACTTCGCTGGTGGAGGCCTGCAAGGTTTTCACCCGCAACCGCCTGGCCAGTCCCAGCGCGTTGATGGCACCCTGAACGCTGGTCTTGATCGTCTGCACCGGATCACGCTGATAGTGAATGGGGCTGGCGGGGCAGGCCAGATTGTAGATTTCGTCCACCTCGACGTAGAGCGGAAAACACACGTCGTGGCGCATGACCTCGAAGAACGGGTCGGCGAGGAACTCCAGGATGTTGAGACGGGAACCGGTGTAGAAGTTGTCCACGCAGAGCACCTGGTTGCCGTCCCGCAGCAGGCGGGCGCAAAGATGGCGCCCAATGAATCCCGCTCCGCCTGTCACCAGTACACGCTTCATGGGCTCATCCTCCGTGATGATCCTGCCACCGATGTGCCGGGGGTGAGGCAAGAAATGTTCCGGGGGTGGTGAAGCGAGGGCCTTCAGCGATGGTGCAGCCCTGGTTGCCTGTTGAGGCCTTGCCGTGGATATCGCTGCGCGCCATCCACCCTGCGAAAAGCGTGCGCGGTGTCGATTGTTCGCGCTGTAAGAATTACAGAATTTGTGCAGAACTTTCCCTGAATGCCCTCTTTTTGCCCGTTGACCCCATTTCGCCGGTACCACCCGACGCTGCCCGGGGCGGCTTGTTTCCTCACGCGGCGTGGTTGGCCTGATTCCTGCTCAAGGACGTCACAGGGACGGTCCTGGAGCCGGGAGATCAGGGAATGAACAGAATTCGTATCGCCATTGCGGGAGTCGGCAATTGCGCCAGCGCCCTGGTACAGGGCATCGCCGGGTACCGGAACCAACAAGCCGCTGGCGCCATCGGGCTCATGCACTGGGAGATCGGCGGCTATCGCCCCGGCGATATCGAGGTTGCGGCAGCTTTCGACGTCGACGCGCGCAAGGTGGGGCGAGACGTCGCCGAGGCCATATTCGCGCCGCCGAACTGCACACTTCGCTTCCAGCAGGACGTGCCGCTGTCGGGGGCGATCGTGAACATGGGCCCCATCCTGGACGGTGTATCGCCACACATGGCGGAGTACCCCGAGGCGCGGCGGTTCGTCGTTGCCGACGCCCCCGAACCGGACCAGGCACAGGTGGTCGCCGCCCTGAAGGCATCCGGTGCCGACGTCCTGCTGAATTACCTGCCGGTGGGGTCCGAGCAGGCAACTCGCTTTTACGCCGAATGCGCCTTGCAGGCCGGCCTTGCGTTCATCAATGCCATGCCGGTGTTCATCGCCAGCGATCCATTGTGGGCGAAACGCTTCGCCGCCGCCGGCCTGCCATTGATCGGCGATGACATCAAATCCCAGCTTGGCGCCACCATCACCCACCGCGCGCTGACCGCGTTGTTCGCGGCACGCGGCGTGAAGCTGGAGCGCACCTACCAGCTCAATGTCGGCGGCAATACGGATTTTCTCAACATGCTCGACCGCGACCGCGTACGCACCAAGCGGACCTCGAAGACCGAGGCCGTACAGTCCGCCGCGGGCACGCGCCTGGCCGATGACGCCATACACATCGGCCCCAGCGATTACGTGCCCTGGCAGAACGACGGCAAGGTCTGCTTCATCCGCATGGAGGGTCGGATCTTCGGCGACGTTCCAGTGAACCTGGAAATGCGGCTCGAGGTGGAGGATTCCCCCAACTCGGCGGGGGTCGCCATTGATGCCATCCGCTGTTGCGGGCTGGCACTAAGGCGCGGTGACGCGGGAGTACTGCATGGCCCGGCCGCCAGTTTCTGCAAGCATCCGCCGCGGCAGATGAGCGATCAGACGGCGCAGGATAAAACCGAGGCTTTCATCCTCGGCGCAACACCATCCGCATCGGCCGCCAATCGGCAACCTGAGAACACCCCCGATAGCGCCCTCGCCGGCGCCGGTCTGCACGGCAGCGTGAGGTAGACGCCCATGATCGAATCGCTCAAGTTCTGGAACGAGCCCAACAACCTCTCGCACTGGGATTTCAGCATGGACCCGGACTGGCGCTGTTTCGCCGAGATGGTGAAGCAGGCCTCCGGCGTTGTGCGCGCACTGGCCCCACGGCTGCCGCTGGTGCTGGGCGGCATATCCCCCATCGATGCCAACTTCATCCGCCTGCTGCGCAGCCACGGCGCGCTGGATGCGGTGGACGCGGTGGCCGTGCACGGCTTCCCGCTGGACTGGAACCACTGGCAAATCGATGACTGGCCGGCAAGGATCGCCGAGATCGAGACGGTAGCCCAGTTGCCGGTCTGGGTCACCGAAGCGGGTGCGTCCAGCTTCGGCGCGGACGAGATCCAGATCTTCGGACTGAGTCGTATCCAGACGCTGCTGCATGCCCGCGCGGATCGGGTCTACTGGTACAGCCTGCTCGATCTGCCCCCGGCCTGGCCGGCCACGACCCGGCATCAGGAGAGTGAAGGCAGCGCCTATTACCGCCACTTTCATATGGGCCTGATCCGCGCCGATGGAAGTGCAAAACCAGCCCTGAAGCACTTCGACCCCGCCTTCGGCATCTGTCAATGGTTCCACTTCCGGGACCACCGCCTTGACGATGCCGTGGCCCGCCTGCGCGAGATGGGTGTACGCCGGCTGCGCACGGGCATCAGCTGGGCGGACTGGCACCGGCCCGGTGCGCTGGACTGGTTCGATCACCAGATGGCACTGCTGGAGAACTTTGAAGTCATGGTGACACTGTGCTTTACACCCCCCAGCCGCGGGCAGCGCCCCTGCCACACCAGCCCACCGCTGGATATCGCCGAGTTCGCGGACTTCGCCGCTCAGGTGGTGAGCCGCTACGCGCTGCCGGAGCACGGCCGCCAGGCAAACGCGGACCGTCTCCGGGGAGTTCAGGCGTGAACCGGATACTGTTGATTCGTCATTGCGCAACCAATGCGATCGGGCATCGGCTCAGCGGCCGGGCACCGGGCGTGGAGCTCAATGCCACCGGCCGCGCCCAGGCCATGCAGCTTGCCGACCGTCTTGGCGGCATCCCTCTCGACGCCATCTACACCAGCCCTTTGGAACGGGCGCGGCAAACGGCCCTGCCGCTGGCCCGGGACCGTGGCCTTGAAGCGCTGGTGCTACCGCAACTCCAGGAACTTGATTACGGCCTCTGGCAGGGCGCACGTCTGGAGGACCTGGCAGGGGATCCGTACTGGGAGGTCTATAACCGCAGCCGCGGCCTGTACCGCATACCCGGCGGCGAAACTCTGGCCGAGGCGCAGATACGCATGTTGCAGGCCGTGGAATGGCTGCGCGCGGAACACGCGCAAGCCACCCTGGCACTGGTGAGTCATTGCGACCCCATCCGCGCCCTGCTGGCCCATCTGCTGGGCATGCCACTGGATTTTATCGACCGGCTGGACGTCATGCCGGCCTCGATCAGCCTGGTCGAGTTCGCCAACGGCCGGCCAAAGGTCCGCTGCATCAACACTCTGGGCAATCTGCCCTGCCTGAGAAGCTGAGATATCCACCCTCGACACCACGCAGGGAGGCAAACCGTGAGACAGGCCGGCACCAAACAGCAAGTGAAGACACGCGCGGCGACGTTCGTGTTCGATACCTCGCTACCGGTCAGCCCCGGACAGGGGACCGAGGCCGGATCATAGCGCATGGCAGGGAAACCGCCAGAACGGGTTCTGGTCTGCCTGCGTTATGGCATTGGCGACGTGGTCATGGAAATGCCCGCGCTACGCGCGCTGCGGGCGCAATGGCCGCAGGCCCATCTGACCGCGCTCGGCGCGTGGCCCGCGCTGGAATTGCTAGCCGGCGACGCCGTCTTCAATTCACTGGCCGGCACGCAGGATTTCGGCTTCCACCACTGGTGGGATGATGGCACCGAGGCCTCCCGACGCAAAATCGCGGGTTGGCTGCGGGAGCAGGATTTTCAGCTGATACTGGATGCCACTCATGCGGTGACGGGGATTCGCCAGCAACTCGCGCAGCTTGGCGCGCCCATCCTCGACACCGGCGGATACCTGGGTGCCGCCGGCGCCGCCGGCGCACGGTCCATCTGGCGTAGCGCGGTCGACGCCTGGGGGCTGTCGGAATGCGACACCCCTCCGCTACCGCGGCTCCATATCCCGGAGCGAGCCCGGCGTATGGCTGAGCGCTTCGTCCTGCATCGAGGACTGTCCGCTCAACCGCTTATCGGCCTTGCGCCGGTGGCATCGTCCGAATTGAAGCGCTGGCCGCTGGATCGGATCTGCGAGCTGGTCGGCCGAATCGCCGCGGCGGGCACCCATCATCTGCTTGTGTTTGGAATTGCGGGAGATGACCGGCCCACGATCAATCAGTTGCAGCATGCCGCCGCGGGCAGGTTTCACCGGGTCGAGCCGATGCATCTCCAGCACACCGCGGCACTGATCACACACTGCCAGGCACTGGTCAGCAACGATACCGGGCTGATGCACATGAGCGCCGCGGTCGGCACGCCGACGGTGGCAGTCTTCGGGCCCACCGCCTGGAGAGTGGCCTTGCCCGTCGGCGCCGTCGCTGTCAGCAGTGATCTGAAATGCGGATATCGTCTGGAGGACCGGTTCGGGCCACCGGAGTGCATTTTACGAGAACGCTGCCTGATCGGCGCGCACAGCTGCATAGCCACCGTCAGCGTGGACGCCGTGCACGGCGCGCTCAGACACCTGCTCGCGTAACGGCTTCCGGCCCGGGAAGCCGTCATCGGAACGGAGACCAGCCCATGCGTAGCCGGACACGCGCACCGAACCGCCTCATGGATTTGCGTGAACTTCGGGAACCCTGGTTCGCCGGTATCCTCAGGCGGCTGGATGCACTTACGGAGCAGGAATCCATCTCTTACCTGCACCCCAGCAAACGGTGGGAATACCCCTGGGCTCTGGATCGGGCGCACTTGCATCCGCACAGCCGGGTACTGGACGCCGGCTGTGGGGCTTCCATCTTCCCGGTGTTCCTGGCCCGGCTGGGGCACCGGGTGACCGCCGTGGACCTGTCGGTACCCACGGGCCTGAACGCGTTTCACCAGGTCGACGTCAACTACGTGCCGGCGGCGATCACCGAACTGCCCTTTGCGGATAACAGTTTCGACGCGGTGTTCTGCATCTCGGTAATCGAGCATCTGGGCCACCAAGGCGTAGCCGCCGCGCTGCGCGAGCTGCGCCGTGTGCTGCGACCCGGCCGGCTGCTGCTGGTCACCACGGACTACTATGAAGATGCCGATGCTCGACTCTGGTACGAAGGTGAGGGCCGGCGGTTTCCGGTGGACTGGGCGTTCTTCGACGAACAGCGCCTGCGCCGCCACCTGCTCCAGGCCCCGGGCCTGGCGGTGTCGGGGGATATCGACCTGAACGCCGACTGGGAACGGATTCGCGCCGAAATGCGCCGCTTCCACGGGTATCCCTATACGTCCGTGGGCGTAGCGCTGGAGAAGGTCTGAGATGCGCGAACCGGCGGCTCTGCGCGCATGCACTATGCTGAAATAATCGGGACTATCACCGAATATTCAGCCGCGGTCATGTGCTGCCGCACCACACCCAGGAGCCGTCAATGCCGTGACCCAGCGGGCACTCACACCAGGCCAGCAGCGTCGGGCTCTCGTTGTCGCCAACGAGCAGACCGGCCGTCCGGAGGAGGCCATTGAGCATGCGCTGCAGGTGCTGCGTAGCCATCACATCGACTGCATCCGCGCAACACCGCTCAGCCCGCAGCGGCTGCTGACAGTCATCAGGGAAGGCCGCGCCGACCACGACGTGGTGATACTGGCAGGCGGTGACGGCACCCTCAACATGGCGCTGCCGGCGCTGCTGGGGGACGGCGCTCCACTGGGGATTCTGCCCCTGGGCACCGCAAACGACCTTGCCCGTACGCTGAACCTGCCGACCAACCCGGCCGAGGCCGCGCGCGTGATCGCCACCGGCCGGACTTCACATATCGATGTCGGGCGCGTCAACGGGCGCTATTTTTTCAATGTCGCCCATGTCGGCGTCGGCGCCGGCGCGCACAGCGAGGTGACAGCCGTGCGCAAGCGCTGGTGGGGGGCACTGGCCTACCCCGTAGCGGTGGCCCGAACGCTGTGGTCATACCATCCCTTCATGGCCCGCATTCACGTCGACAAGCAGCGCCGACGGTTGCTGGCAATGCATATTGCCATTGGCAACGGCCGTTACTTCGGCGGCGGAATACCAATTACTGAAAACGCCGGCATCCGCGACGCCCGGCTTGACGTCAGCTGCGTTCGCGCCGGCGGCCTGGCAACCCTTTTTGGCGCCCTGGGTGCGATCGTTCGTGGCGCACCCGGACCGCAGTCCGTGTGGCGAGCCGAGGGCCGCCACGTCGAGCTGTATACCCGCCGGCCGCGCAGAATCATCGCGGATGGCGAAGAGGTCGGGTACACGCCCGCGGTCTTTGATGTCGAGGCTGGCGCGGTACCGGTGATCATTCCTGGCGACTGACGGGATGGAGACTGCGATGATTCGGGGTGACGTGGACGTGGCGTTGGACAAGGTGTTGGTGCAATGCGAGAGCAATGCGAGGCGTTTTCGCTATACGGGGGAGCTGCTCGCCAATGAAACCGAAGCGCAACTGCTGTACCGGCTGGCCGACCAGCGCGATGCACTGGCGAGCGAGGTGCGTCATGAGCTGCGCCAGCGCGGCGAACTGCCCGACACGGTGGACGTCGAGCGCCAGACCCTGCAGGAGCTGAAGGACCGGATTACCGCGGCTCTGGCTCGCGAAGGGCGCAAGATGGTGTTACTGGAGCGCGTGGAGGATGAAGAACGTCTTGCCGCCGCCGCTGCCGCGGCCCTGGACCTGCGATTGCCTGAGGAATGCCGCGCCGTGCTGGAACGTGTCCGCAAGGAGGCCGAGTATGGCGCCGAGCATCTGCGCACCACCTGCGACAGGGTCACGCCCTGATCCGCCAGGGAAGGGCCTTGCCGATACAGCCGACTATTTCTCCGACAGGTGTTGATCGAGAGTCGCCAGTGCTTTTCCCCGCAGCGCCCGCAGCGCCGAACTGAAACGCACCGGATAAGGTGTATGCATGGGCTCCAGCCGCAGCATGTCGGCGGGCATGCGCTGCAGGGCATCCTGCGATCGCCGCCGGATCATCTCCAGGTCGGGTTCACCGGTGCATGGTTCGCCGTCCCGGATCACGGGCTTCAACAAGGCGGCGGCGTCGCGGATTTCCTCCCGGCGCGTGATCTCGTCGTGGGTATAGCGGCCCGCCGCATCCTGAAACCGCCAGACCTGTTTGGCGCCAGGCACCAACTGCTTGCCGGGTGAATTCTTGAGGCGCGGCTCGCCGGCATACTCGGTGAGCTTGTAGGCAAAATCCAGGGCCGGTGCATCGGCGACCGAACCCATCTCCGTGCCCACGCCAAAGCTGTCGATCGGGGCGCCACCGGCAAGCAGATCACGGATCCGCCATTCATCGAGACCGCCACTGGCGACGATCTTCACCGCCTGCAGACCGGCCCGGTCCAGGCGCTGTCTTGCCTTGGTGGCGAGACCGCCGAGATCGCCGGAATCGAGCCGAATGCCGCCTACGTCCAGCCCCTCGTCGCGAACCAGGCTGATGACCTTGTCCACGGCGACCAGAGTGTCATACGTGTCCACCAGCAGCGTGGTGCCGGGATAGAGCCTGGCATAGAGGCGGAAGGCCTGCATTTCATCGTCGTGCGCCTGAATAAAGGAATGCGCCATGGTGCCCCGCGGCGGCAGACCATAGCGCAACGCGCCCAGTACATTACTGGTGCCGGCAACGCCCGCTACCCGGTACGCACGTACACCGCGCAGCGCCGCGTCCAGGCCGTGCATGCGGCGCATGCCGAAATCGATCACCGGCCGCTCACCGGCGGCGAGCACCATGCGGGCCGCCTTGGAGGCCAGCAGCGTCTCCAGATTGATGTAGTTCATCAGCATGCTTTCCAGCAGCTGCGCCTCCGCCACCGGTGCCCGCACCTCCAGCAGAGGCTCGTGCGGAAACACCGGCGTGCCCTCCTCCAGGGCATGAATGTCGCCGCTGAATCGGAAACCCTCCAGCCAGTCGAGAAAGCGATCCTGAAATAAGCCCAGCCCGGCCAGCCGATCAAGCTGCCGACGGGGAAAGCGGATCCCGGTCACCAGCCGGGCGGCATGCACCTGTCCACAGGCGAGTATGAAGTTGCGCGGCTCGGGCAGTTTACGGAAGAACAGACTGAACACGGCCGGCTCCGCCATCCGCTCGGCCCAGTAGGCCTGCGCCATGGACAATTCGTAGAGATCCGTGAACAGCCCCAGTTCGTCGAAGTCGGGGCAGACGGGCGTCGTCACGCTCAGACCTCAGCCCTCTCCAGCACCACCCCGGAGCGACGCATGGCCTGCAGGGCCTGCTCTTCCTTGTCCGGTGATACCGGTCGCGTGGCATTGCTGATCAGGTGTGTTTCGAAGCCCAGGGCGCAGGCATCCTTCACCGTCTCCAGCACGCAGACGTCCTCGGCCAGACCGCCGATCCAGAGCCGGCGTATGTCATGTGCACTCAGATAACCGCCCAGCCCCGTGCCGTCGAATGCGGAATAGGCATCCCGATCGAAGGCCGTCCCCTTGCTCACAAGCACGGTATCCTCCGGCAGCTCCAGCTTGGGATGGAAGCGCACGCCGTCGGTGTCCTGAACGCAATGCGGCGGCCAGGGGCCACCCTGCTCACTGAACGAGACATGGGAAACCGGATGCCAGTCCCGAGAGGCAATCACCGGCACGCCGACAGCGCGCGCGGCGCGGATCCAGCGGTTGAGCACCGGCACCACGGCGTCACCCTCAGGCACCGGCAGGGCTCCGCCCGGGCAGAAATCATTCTGGACATCGACGATAAGCAGCGCGTCGCCGGGCTGCAGTGTATGAGCACTCATCACGCACCCTCCTCGCTATCTCTTTATTCTAGAGTGGTCAGTGCGGGTGCGTCGATTTTCAAGGGGTCGAATACGGACTCATTTCGCAAACAGCTGCGACAGATCGTGGAACGCCTTGAACTCCAGCGCGTTACCGGACGGATCCATGAAAAACATGGTGGCCTGCTCGCCGGGCTGCCCCTCGAAACGGATGTAAGGCTCGATCTTGAACTCGACCCCGGCGCCGACCACACGGTCACGCAATGACTTCCAGTCTTCCATGGTCAGGATGATACCGAAATGCGGAACCGGCACGTCGTGCCCGTCCACCGGGTTGTGGTGGGCGGCCGCCCGCGTTGCCGGCTCCTGATAGTGGGCGACGATCTGGTGGCCGAAGAGGTTGAAATCCACCCAGTGCTCGGCGCTGCGGCCCTCGGGGCAGCCGAGAACACCACCGTAGAAGCGGCGCGCCGCTTCAAGATCATGCACCGGAAAGGCGATATGAAACGGGCGTAACTCGCTCATTGAAGGCTCCTGGTGTACTGCGTTGACCTGGCCGATTATGCACCTTCCGCCCGGCATTATTCATCCAGGGCCCGGACCATCCGCCTTCGCAGATCGGCGTCGGGCAATGGGCCGCGGCCGGCCGCCACATTGTCCCGCGCATGATTCGGGTTGCCGGTCGCGGGGATCACGGCGGTCACCGCCGGGTGCGCGATCAGGTACTTGAGGAAGATCTGCGCCCAGGAACGGCAGCCGATCTCATCCGCCCAGCCGGGCAACGGCCGTTCGCCGATCCGGCGGAACAACCGCCCCTGGGCGTAGGGTTCATTAATGATTGTGGCCACGCCGAGATCGGCGCAGGCCGGCAGCAGGCGGCGCTCGGCGTCGCGGTCCAGCAGATTGAAGTTGAACTGGGCGAAGTCCAGGGGATAGCGCTGCAACAGTTTGGCCATGTCGTCGTGCATTGCCGCCCGGTAGTGGGTGATGCCGATGTAGCGGATCACGCCACGCTGTTTCCATTCCCGCAGCGTCTCCAGATGCGTGTCCACATCCAGCAGATTGTGAACCTGCATCAGGTCCAGGGGCGTCTTGCCCATCAGCTCCAGGGAGCTCTCCATCTGCCGGACACCGGCCGCGCGGCCCCGCGTCCAGACCTTGGTGGCCATCCACAGCCGATCCGTCGCATCCAGGTCCGCGGCCAGTTCACCAAGCACTTGCTCGGACTTACCGTACATGGGCGATGAATCCACCACCCGGCCGCCGCCGTCGACGAACACGCGAAGTACCTCGCGCATGCGGTCCATGGCCGCGGTGTCGGCGCGGTTGATGTCAAAACTGCGGTAGGTGCCCATGCCGGCGGCCGGCAGCCGCTCCCCCGTACCGGGAATCTCGCGGAGAATCATCTCTTGCGCATCCTCCCCACCTGTATTGCCGGCGGCGCCCAAAGGCCAACCGGAGGTGACCAGCGCCGCGCCGCTGCCGGCCATCAAGCCCAGCAAGCGGCGCCGGGAAAGACCACCTGTGCTGAATTTCGGATTGCCGTTGCAGGTCATTAGTCACCTCCGGCGCGGTGCGGACCGCCTGGTCCCGCCGATCACGAAGCCTGCCAGATTCGAGAGCCGCGGAACAAAAGAGTTCACTATCCGTGCCTTGGGAGCCCCATGGGAATAAATCAGAGCCTCCCTTGCAGGCCGACACCAACAACGGCGGGCGGGCCATTATTGCAGGCCTAAAATGCTGCCGGGCTCTTGAAAAGAACCCCCGGACACCCCCAGTGCCTTCAATAACGGCCAACCGGCCGTGTTGCGTAACGCGACCAATCCGGAACTTTCAGGGAGAGATTGCAATGGCTAACGCAATGAACCTCAATGAGCGCTGGCGGGACGGGCTGATGCTGGCATTCGGCGTCTGGCTTGTGATATCGCCATTTGTACTGGGATACGCTGGCCAGGGTGCCGGTATGGCGATGTGGAACCCGATCATCGTCGGCCTTGCCGTGATCGTCTTTGCCGCCGCGGTGCTTATGCGTCCGCAACAGTGGGAGGAGTGGATCAATCTGGTGCTCGGCGTCTGGCTGATACTGGCACCGTTCGTACTGATGTTCTGGCACATCCAGGCCGCACTGTGGAATCACCTGATCTTCGGCGTGCTGATCGCGGGCGGCGCACTCTGGTCACTCATGGAAATGCGCGCCCACCACGGCGGCCACCGCCGCACGACCGTCTGAGCAGGTAATCGTCGGGGTGATCCCCAAAGGGGGCCTCTGATTTATTCCCAAGGGGGCTGATCGGCAGCCCCCTCGCGGGATCAGTCCGAACCGCCTTTCTTCAACAGATCCTTGAGGTTGGCAAACGGATTATGCTTCGCCGTACCGGCACCGTCCTTCGCCATGAAGTTATTACCCGCCTCAATCTGGCGTCTGTGCTCGTTGTCATGGCAGTACAGGCAGAGCAGTTCCCAGTTGGAGCCATCCGGCGGGTTGTTGTCGTGATCATGGTCACGGTGGTGAACGGTCAGCTCGCTGAGCGTTTCCCTGGTGAACTCGCGGCTGCAGCGTGTGCAGATCCAGGGGTAAAGCTTGAGCGCACGCGCGCGATAACCGCGCTCCCGGTCCTCACTGTAGCGCCTGGCTTCCGCCACCAGACGGTCCAGGCGGTCCGTATCCATTGTTCTTGCCATTGCTGCTCCGTCACCTGAACGATCGCGGAATGCGTTCAACGCTACAAGAATACCTGCCATGGGCGCTGGAATCGATCCAGACTCGAAATCACAGTGCCGTGGCCTAGACTGACAACCAGAAAAGCAAGCAATCGGGGATGGCGGCTGTGTTGGCGGGGGGTGGTCTTGCCAGACCGGCAGGCCACGGCAACGGGCACGCGCGTCGGTAGACCGACGGATTGGCAGCCGTGCACGACCCATCATGGGAAAGTCGCCGTCTGAGGCCCGAAAGCCAGACGGCATTGGACATACACAGCATTGGCTCTCAGCCAGAGCCTGGAGGTCCAGACCGATGAAAAGGATTTTTCTGCTTTGCTTACTTGCCGGCGCGACGCCAGGACTGACACTGGCCCAGGATCCGGATGCCGATACACGCCGTGACATCGCAAGAACTGACGTTGGACCCACGACCGGTAGCCAGGAGTTCTCGATATCCGGTGTTGGCGACAGCGACCAGGACTTCGATCGCACCAACCTCAATGTGTCCGGCGAATGGGGCTGGTACTTCACGGACAGGACCTTGTTCGGCGTACGCCAGGGCCTGACCTGGATCGACTCCGGTGATGACAGCGACTGGAACGGTTCCACACGCGCCTACACCAACTTCCACTTCGGCGCGTCCAACTGGCGGCCGTTCTTGGGGGCCAGTCTCGGCGGCGTCTATGGTGACCGCGTTACCGACTCCGGCTTCGGCGGCCTGGAGGGCGGCCTCAAGTACTATGTGCAGGCCGAAACCTTCCTGCTCGGGAGGGTGGAATACCAGTGGTTTTTCGACAATGCGGACGAAGTGGACGACGCCTTCGATGATGGCGCCTTTGTCTATAACATCGGCATTGGTTTCAACTTCTGAGTTTCCTTCAATGACGTCGATCCCGACTACCGGCGGCCGTGCATGATGCATGGTCGCCGGTCTCGGCCGTGGGCCTCGCCGGGGACAATGCTGGCCGTTGCCGATACAGCGGTTACAATGCCGGATCAGCCGTTCCGGAAGCCACAGACCCTAGACTCCCATGGCCAAGCAGTTGATGAATCTCCGCAATGTTCCCGACGACGAAGCCGACGAGGTGCGCGCCCTGCTCGCCGAGCATCGCATCGACTTCTACGAGACCCCACCCCACCAATGGGGGCTAAGCATGGGCGCCATCTGGCTGCGGGACGACGCACGAAAGGAGGAGGCGAAGCGTCTGCTGGAGGCGTACCAGAAGCAGCGATATGCGCGGGTTCACGCCGAACATGAAGCGCAGAAACGTGCCGGCACCGCGGATACCGTCGCCAGCCTGTTCCGGCGGGATCCATTGCGCTTCCTGCTCTATCTGGCACTGGTGGGCGTGATCCTGTATTTCTCCATCAAACCGTTCCTGAGCATGGGCACCTGAATGGCCGTCAACCGGCTTGCAGACCCGGATTCCGCCGCGTGAGCACGGCCGCCCCCGCGGGCCGTCGGGAAGCGCCGCCGCGCCCGGCCGGTGTATTCATTGCCGGGCTCGGGGTTGCGCAGATCGCCTCGTGGGGATCGCTTTACTACAGCTTTCCGCAAATCGCCGAGGCCATGTCACAGGACCTCGGCTTCTCCAAATCCGGCCTCTACGGCGCAGCGACGCTCGGCGTACTGCTCTCCGGACTTGCCGCCTACCCTGTCGGCGCGGCGATCGACCGGGGACATGGCAGGGGGCTGATGGCCGGGAGCTCGGTACTGGCCGGCCTGTTATTGCTGGCGTGGTCACAGGTCGAGGCGCTGATACCGTTCTATTTCATACTCGCCGGCCTCGGCCTGCTACAGGCGGCGACGCTCTATGAGGCAGCCTTCGCCGTGGTCGCGCGGCGCTTCGGCGCACTCAACGCCCGCCGCGGCATCACGGCACTGACACTCTGGGGCGGTTTCGCCAGTACGGTATTCATCCCGCTGATCGAGCTGTTGCTCGGCACGGTCGGCTGGCGCGGTGCGCTGGTGGCGCTCGGGCTGGTCAACCTGCTGCTTTGCGCGGGAATCTACTGGTGGCTGATCAATCCGGCCGCGGATGCCACTTCGGCGCAAGCTGAAGCTGCCTCCCCTGCGCGCCGTGAGGCGCGCTCGCCGCTGCGTCAGGCACTACGCTCGCCGGTGTTCTGGCTGCTGGCGATCAGCCTCACGGCCCACGCCGGCACGTTCTCGGTGATCACCTTTCACTTGTACCCGCTGCTGCTGGAGCGCGGCCTGCAGGCCACCGCTGTGGTTGCCGCGCTGGCGGTGATCGGCCCGGCCCAGGTGGGTGGGCGCATCGTCGTTCGGCTCTGCGCTCCGGATGCCTCGGTACGCATCCTTGGTGCCATCGTCGTGCTCGGATTCCCGCTCGCGCTATTAATGCTCACCGTGGTGCCGACCGGATTCACTGTCGCCGTCGCGGTGGCAGCGCTGTTCGGCGCCGCCAACGGCGTGATGACCATCGTTCGCGGCATGGTAGTACCGGAAATGGTCTCCCGCGAGGGCTACGGCGCCATAAACGGCGCCCTCACCGCACCGGCCATGGCCGCCCGCGCATTTGCACCCATTGCGGCGGCG
>JBBDNK010000017.1:0-102780 GCA_040877625.1 Aquisalimonadaceae bacterium | reverse complement strand
CGGTGGCCGCATCCCTGCGGCCACCCTGCGGGCCGGACGGTATTCGGGGCGGCGCTTCGCGAGTCGCACCGGAGCACCACCCACCCCGGCCGACCTGCCGTGCGGAGGTGCGTTCCGGGCGTCGGGGCCGCATTCCTTGATCCTCGTGGGTGCTCGGCTAGACTGCCTGTCGATGCCGTCGCATGTCGATACCCCGTTATCCGGTGGTCAGTCGCGAGCCGGCATCGCGTGGCACAGGCGATTTCATGGAGCTGTCGCCAGCCTCTTGGGAATACATCAGAGTCTCCCTTGAGCTGCCTTTTGGGCAAACCGTGGCCACCTGGGAAGTAAATCATGGATGATCGGCTTCTTGGACAAGGTTCCAGCGGATTGCCGGGCGCGCCCGGTTTTGGCCGGCTGTTTGGCGGGTCTGTTCCCATGCAGGCGCTGTGCAGCCAGGTGCGCCGTATCGCGCCCACCGATGTCACCGTGGTACTGCAGGGCGAGAGCGGCACCGGCAAGGAGCTTATCGCGCAGACCATTCACGATCTCAGTCACCGGCGCGATGGTATCTTCGTGCCGATAAACTGTGGCGCTTTCGCGGCCAGTCTGGTTGAGAGCGAGCTGTTCGGGCATGAGCGGGGCAGTTTTACCGGTGCGACCGGGCAACACCGCGGTTGTTTCGAGCGGGCGCATCAGGGCACGCTGTTCCTGGATGAGATCACCGAGATGCAACCCGATTTGCAGGTGAAGCTGTTGCGGGTGCTGGAGACAGGCGAGTTGGTGCGCGTCGGCGGGCAGAGGCCGGTGAGGGTGGATGTGCGTGTCATTGCCGCCACCAACCGCTGCATGTCGGAGGCAATCGCCGAGGGCAAGCTGCGGGAGGACCTGTATTTCCGGTTGTCCGCGTTCCCCCTGCGCATTCCCGCCCTGCGTGAACGGCCGGGAGATGTTGAACGCCTGGCCCGACATTTTCTGGCGCTGCTCAACTCGGCGGATGGTGTGTGCAAGTCAATCAGCGGCGCCGCCCTGGACCGGCTGTGTGGATATGCCTGGCCGGGTAATGTCCGGGAGCTGAAGAATCTCCTGCAGCGAGCCTATATTCTCGCCGATGATGTTATTGACACCGAGCACCTTCCACCCCTCGGTGGGTATTCTCCGCCGCCATCCTCGGGTGTGCTCAGTGTCGCTATCGGTTCGGCACTCAATGATGTCGAGCGGCGGCTGATTCTGGCCACGCTTGCCCATTATCACGGTGACAAGCGCAGGGCCGCGGAGGTGCTCGGTGTGAGTCTGAAGACCATCTATAACCGTCTGCGCGACTACCGTAGAGCGGCCCACACCGAGCAGTTGAATCCGCCGGGCACATCAGGTGAGTTCGGTGTATCAGTCGCCGACGGCGGAAAGGTCTCTTAGCGTGTCGCCGGCCAGTTCGCCGGATGCCTTGGTTATGTCGCCTACGGAGACCATGCCGACCAGGCGTTTATCCTGATTGATAATGGCGACCCGGCGTACGCGCTTCTGCTTCATCAGCTTTGCGACCTCGTCGACGTCCGCGTCCTCGTAGGACCAGAGCGCCTCGCTCGACATGATGTCCTTGGCCGTGGTGCTCTGTGGGTCCTTCTCCTCGGCGATTGCGCGGATAACGATGTCCCGGTCGGTCACCATACCGGCCAGGGTGTCGTTCTCGGATATGGGCACAGCGCCGATATTCTGATCGCGCATCAGGCGGGCGATATCCACAATCGACGTGTCCGGCTCCATCCAATCCGCACCGGTATGCATGATTTCCTTGGCTTTCATCACGAACTCCCCAGGTTGTGTGTACAAATGGGACGCCATTCGAATGTCTGATTTCAATGGCGATGAATGCTGCCGAACTATGAGCGTAGACAAGGCGCCTACCTCGTCAAGAATAAACCAGTGCCTGGTCATGTAATGGTTGCTTCTTTTTTAGGGAAGACGATATGAAAATACAAAAATCGGTTAGCGGGGAGAAATCAGATAATCATCGATATCGGAGCCTACAAGGTAATGGGTATGGCATTCAATGCTCCCTGTCATGAAACTTCCAGTGTTGACGGGCTGTCTCTTACAATGATTCGATGAGAATTGCATGATGCAATGAACGTTCGAAAAGTGAACGCCATTCTCCGTTGTTTCGTGCCTTCTTTTACGCGTCTTACGCGACATATTTGTTACGTCAATACGATATTCGTATTCGTCATGTGTAATCAAATCGATCCCTTTTTGGTGCCAGGAATGCTTTCTTCCGTGAGTCATCGCTCACGTTAGACGGAGGGATAATGTCATGCTGAAACGAACGGACTCTTTTCCGACCAGAGTAGAGGCGCCCGTGGCCATGCTTCCCCGAAATCAACCGGTCGTTTACGCACATGGAGCGTCAGGGGCGGATGGCCCATTGAGTGCGGATGCCTTGTCGGCCTACGCGCGCGACGGTTATCTCTGGTTCGAGGGATTCTTTCCACAGGCGTGCGTCGCCCCGTTCTCTGATGAGCTTTCAAGGCTCGCCGGGGACGAGGAACTGATGCGCTCCGATCAGGTGATCAGGGACGATCAAAGCGACGCGCTGAGGTCCGTGTTCGCCATGCACGAGCTGTCCGCAAGATTTCGCCGGTTGACCCGTGATCCCCGCATTCTGGGGATGGTTCGTCAACTACTCGGCGGGGACGTCTATATTCACCAGTCGCGGATCAATTACAAGGCCGGCTTCCTGGGGGGCGGTTTCGACTGGCATTCGGATTTCGAGACCTGGCATGCCGAAGACGGCATGCCAGCCATGCGGGCAGTCAGTGTGTCGATCATGTTGACCGATAATAATGAGTTTAACGGTCCACTGATGCTTATCCCCGGTTCTCACCGGCATTTCATCCCCTGCGTGGGCGAAACGCCCAGGGACAACTGGAAAGCGTCGCTGAGAGACCAGCGTCTCGGGGTACCGGACAGGGCGTCGTTGACTGTGCTGGTGGAGCGCTATGGTATTCACGCCCCGAAGGGCGTTACCGGATCGGTGCTGCTGTTTGAGTGCAATACCCTGCACGCGTCGAGCAGAAACATGTCGCCATGGCCGCGGGCGAACCTGTTCTTCGTCTACAACAGTGCGGAGAACAGGCTGGTGGCACCTTTCGCCGGCACGACTCCGCGGCCGGAGTTTCTGGCGGCAAGGCGACATGATCGGACGCGGGAGATCTGAGCGGGGCGTGGAAGCCGGTCGCAGCCGGTCGGCTTTGCGGTGGTGAGACCCTGATGACCTTTGCTACAATTTTCCACCCGATCGGGTCTTCTGCTTGCATTAAGATGAACCCGGATGCGCCTCGTCCATGTGTCGTATCCGGGATCCGGGAGCCCGGTCATCGGTTCAGGCGCGCCGTCGACTTACTGGTAGGCAGCGTTGCTCACGAACGGCGCCACTCTCGCCCGCGCTCTTGCCAGCGGGTGCCATTCTGGGGGAGCATCCGTTTGGGGTTGTTTGGTCGTTACATCAGGGAGTGAGATAGATATGGATTATCAAAAGGAAACCACCTGCCCGCCACGCATTCTGCTGGATAGCCGCCTACAGGTTTTGCGCCTGAACCGCAGTGCCTACCGATTCTGCGGGCCGGAAGCGTCGGCCCTGATCGGGTCGACAGTGCACGACTGGCTGAATCTCGAATCCACCTTGTTGCAGGATGTACAGGCCCGCCTGCTGCATGGTTGCCCGCCCTGGAATCAGCGCCTGCGCCTGCGCATGCCGGATCTGCCGCCCATGGTGGTGGAGTTCCACTGCCATCCGATCCGGTCGCGGGGCGCCCGCCATCTGCTGGTGACGTTGACCGGCATTTTCGAGGAACGCGGAATGAACGGCCATCGCCATATGGTCAAGGTGGCATAAACTCTGATCCATTCGCGCGGTCGTGTGAATAGAACAGAGTCTCCCAAAAGGGCCGGATGGCCGTGCAGCAAGGTCCGGCGGACCAATTTTCGGTGGAACTTCCTGGCGAAGCTGGACGTACGTAGGGGTAAGCCAGGTCGCAATCACTGCCGCGGCCCGCGTTCGAGAACGGATGCTGTATTCCTGCGATTTCCAACCCGTGAATCGCCGCTACATGCGGCCAAGGAGGAACTCATGAGGTATTCCAGAAGCCTGCTTTTCGGTCTGTTGCTGCTGCCGGGGCTACTGCTGGCACAGCAGATGGACCAACCGGCGCAATCCGAGACAGAGACTTTCCTGACCAGCCAGACCGAGGATCAGCTGCTCACCAACGAGATGGTAGGCAGCGCCGTGACCAATCAGGACGGTGAGCGGATCGGCACCATCCGTGAGCTGATTGTATCCGAGGACGGTGAAGTTATGGGCGCCGTGGTCGGCGTTGGGGGGTTTCTCGGAATTGGCGACAAGGATGTGGCGGTGACCTGGGATGAAATGGAAATCACGCGCGATCCGGACACGGCCGAATTCACGGCCAGGGTGGAAATGGATCGTCAGGAGCTTGAGGATGCGCCTGAGTTCGCCCGGCGTGAACAGTCCGGGATGTGAGCCGACGGACTTTTCGATGAGCTTCGCAGCGGCGAACGGCCCCGCGGGGGCGTACGCCGCTGCGCACGCAGGACCGGTGTCCGTCTGGTGCCGTGGCCGGCCTCTGACTATGCTTCCCCTGTGCAGGCACTTCCTGCCTGCCCGGGCCACAGGGTATGTGGGCCCGAGGGGACGCAATGATGGACCTTCTTCGCGCTTCCATCGAAGCGGAGATCCCGCACCTCAGACGTTATGCACGCGTCCTGGTCGGTCATCCCGATGATGCCGATGATCTTGTTCAGGCCGCTCTGGAGCGCGCGTTGATCCGGGCCGACCAATGGAATCCGCGCCGGCATCTGCGGCCCTGGCTGTTTCGTATTCAGCATAATCTGTATGTTTCCTGGGTCCGTCGCCGGGACCGGGAACGTGCCTTTGGCAAGCTTTGCTTCCAGTCAACGGCCGTTGATTCCGGCCACGACGCCGAGCTGGAGCTGGGCGTCGTTCAGCGGGCAATGGAGGGGTTGCCCTCGGAGCAACGCGACGTCATCTGGCTCGTCGCCGTGCAGGGGCTGACTTACGAGGAGGTATCGAAGGCACTGGTTGTGCCGGTGGGCACGGTGCGCTCAAGGTTGTCTCGCGGGCGGGAGGCCTTGCGCGCCATGCTGAACGGCAGGCGTGCCGGAGGACCCGTACACGCCTGTGCGGATCGACGGGATCAGAGATGATCTCGTGCAATGGTCCGGTCCCAGTTTCCTGAGAACACGCGCCGTTTTCCTTCATAGGCATCCAGTTGAGCGTGAATGAGGAAGTCGGTGGTGGTGCAGGTCAGCGTGGTGCGGGTAATGACGTCCACCCGCCAGTCACCGCGCCTGAGCGACCGTTGAGTGCGCGTTTCTCCGCTCACCGAGGTAAAGTCTGCGTCCTGGAACACATACCATTCCCAGGTGTTGCGCCGCAGTTCGGTGCCGGTCTCTTCGATCCGGAAGCGCCCGTGTTCGTTGGTCACCTCCAGCGTGGACACATCCTCCGCCAGGTCCCGGAGCACCCGCCAGTTGTGCCGCTCCGGTTCCAGCAGCGTAACGCCTGCTGTCGGCGCGCACGCCGGCGCGTCGAACGGACGCAGGTGATCATCCTCCCGACGGGGCGGCCGGACCGGCAGGCTCAGGGTGCTGCCGCCGGCCATGATCGTCAGCATGGCCGGCTCGGGTGGCGGCCAGGCCAGCGGCCAGTAGGACGACGAAATCGACACGCGCAGCCGGTGGCCGGCGGGGAAGGACTGCGCAATGCCGTTGAGGCAGACACGGACCCGGTAGCGCCGGTTCGGCTGCAGCGGTTCGGGGCGTTCACTGCCGTACCTGTGGGTCAGGTTGAGCAGTCCATAGGTCACGCGGGTTGCCTTGCCGTCCGGCGCCACGTCGGAGAGCCTGACCGCGACCATGGCCACCGGTTTGTCCGCGGCGAGGTCGAGATCGGCCTCCGGCATGCCGAGGATCTCCAGCGGTGCGTCCAGCGGGTGGCTTTCGAAGACCAATGCACCGCCGTCCTCCTCGCGCTGATCGCCGGGCAGATCCGGCGTTGCGGCATAGGAGCACCATTTGCCCGCGAACAGGCCGACGCTCAGCGGCGACTGCAGCGTCACCGCCTGGGTACGGGCCCTGTCCGCCTCACCGGGAACGATGTGGGTCGGGCCAAGCCGGTAACGGGCCATGACGATACGCGGCGACGGCCAGGTCGGCTCGGCCACCCAACGGCCGGGTCTGGCGCCGTACGAGGTATAGGGCGGGACGCTGTCCTGCATCCAGGCTCGCAGCATCGGCTCGTTCATGATGCCGGTGTCCCGCCCCTTCAGCCAATGGTCCCACCAACGCACCGCCTCCTGTAGAAAGCCGATGGCCGGGCCTGGTACGCCCTTGTGCGGGTACTTGTGACCCCAGGGCCCGATCAGGCCCTTGCGAGGCACGTCCAGATACTGCAGCAACCGGAAGACGGCGTTGGTGAATCCGTCCGCCCAGCCGCCGACGGCGAGGACCGGACACTGGATGGCGGCGTAGTCCTCGCACACCGAGGCGCGTTTCCAGTAGCCCTGGCGGCGCTGATGTTGAAGCCATGTGGCAAGCCATGGGCCGCCCTCGTCCAGACGCCGGAACCACATCTGCCGCCACCGCTCACCAACGATCTCCGGGTCCGGCGGCAAGCTGTTGAACGCGAACATGACGGTCGCTTCGGAGAGGTTGTCGCCCAGCAGGCAGCCGCCCATGTAATGCATATTGTCGGTGTAAAGATCATCCGTGGCGCAGGCGCTGATGATGGCCTTGAGGGCCGGCGGACGGCGTGCTGCCACCTGCAGGCTGTTGAATCCGCCCCAGGAGATGCCCATCATGCCGACGCTGCCGTCGCACCAGGGCTGTGCGGCGATCCAGGCGATCACTTCCACGGCGTCGTTGAGTTCCTGTTCCGTGTATTCGTCGGTCAGCACGCCGTCCGAGTCTCCACTGCCGCGGATGTCGACGCGGAGACAGGCATAGCCGTGTCCGGCCATGTAGGGGTGATTCTCGGCGTCCCGCGCGCGGGTGACATCGCGCTTGCGGTAGGGGATATATTCCATCACCGCGGGCACGGGCTTGCGTTCGGCGTCGGTGGGCAACCATATTCTGGCCGCCAGCCGTGCGCCGTCGGCCATGGTGATGAAGACGTTTTCGATTGTCTGCACTGTATGCGGGAAGCTGGTGACGGTTTGCATCAGCCCGCCTCCGGTTGAATACCCGGTCCTGTCGCCGTGCATTCACCCACGGGCGTGTCCGGCGGGGGCAACGGCGGCTGGAACGCAAAGTCCAGCGCGGCAAGACAGTCTTCATACTTCCGCAGCAGGTGATCGTGGTTGTCGGCGCCCAGGTAGATTGCTCCGAGCGTATAGCGGTAGCTGCCCTGGTTTGGCGTCTGGCTCAGGCGCATGCCGGGCCGCACGTCCAGTCTGATGTGGGTGCCCGGGAAGCGCTTGCCGAGGCGCCGCAGCGCATCGTCGTCGGGAATGCGGGAAACGATGCCATCGGCATCATGGGTTATCAGGCATTTGGCGGCGATTTGATAGCGGCCCTGGCGGTGCGGCAGCACCGGGCGCCGCCCGAGGGCGACGCTGACGGCCACTTCATGGTTGGACATGCCGTCCACCTTGGTGAACAGGTCGCTATGGGACTGGGAGATGCGTGTGTTGACCTCAACCAGCTGTAGTCTGTCGTTGGCCTGGTCCCACATGAACTCGGCATTGAAGCAGCCGTTGTCAAAGCCGATGTGGCGCAGGAACCGTTCGCTGGCGTTGATCATGCGCTGCTGAATCCGCGCCGGTAGCGTGGACGGATAAACAAGGCGGTCAAAGCTGTGGCCGCTGGCGTTCTTGTCCATGTCGATGATGCCGTGGACCCTGAACTCACCTTGGCACATGGAGCCCTCGGGCGCTGCCTGAACGCCCTGGATAATCTCTTCGGCAATGCAGTAGCTACCGGTAGAGGCGCGAATGCCCCTGGGCAGGCGTAGCAGTTGCAGGGCCTCGTCAAAGGCATCGCCCACCCGGCCGATGCCTTTGCGTATTCTGCCGATGGCGTGTTGAAAGTCATCGGCATTGCCAATGACAAAGCCCAATTGCGAGGAGAATGATTTGACGGGCTTGATCCAGAACGGATAGTCGAGATGGATCTGAGCAAGCGCCTGGTCGTGGAAGGGATCGAAACAGCAGAAGCGAGGGATGCAGTCCGGGATGGACTTTTGCTGCTCCACCCGGCTCCAGTATTTATGTTCGCATTTGAATACACTGCGCAACGGCGGAGCGGGGATTCCGAAATCCCTGCACAGCACCGGGGCCAGTATGCTGGTGGGAAAGTCCCAGTGCGCGATGATTCCATCCACGGTGCCGGGGAATGCGCTGAGCTGCTGTCGGGCCAGTTCCAGCATGGTGGTGAAGGAGCAGGCGTTCGGGTGCACCACCAGATCAACGTCGAGCAGGCCGTGAAATGCGTAGCTGTCAGCGTCATGGATGGTTTTCAGCTTGTCGAGCTGAAAGGCGTCGAGCCCGAGGATGAAGATGTTGTTCCGGCTGGGCTTGTTCGGCATGGATCCTCGCCTCCATGGCTGATCGGCCCATGTTCCCCAATTAGCTAGAAGTCTAGATTCTCCGCGATGGCGAAGCGCGTTGGCGGGCGGACGAAAAATGCCCGCTTGCTGGAAAGGGCGGGCATCAGGAGACGAACCGGGGCGGGAAGCCGGCGAGTGCGGACCGGTGCGGTGCCGCGCCCGCCGTTCTGGTAGTCAAGGCCGGGTGATTGCGTCCGGGTAGTCCCGGCAAAACTGTTCCAGTGCGGCCTGAAAGCGGACAAGGTGGCGGCCACTGCCGTGATGCGAGGCGTGTTGGACGTCCTCACACAACATTTTATAGATCAGAGCCCGGCCTTCGGCGTTTTGAATCAGACATTCTCCCATCTCCGCCGCGATGACAACGGAAACGTGTTCATGGTGTGCGATTGCGTCGATCTCCTCCTCGGTGAGATCGCACATGGCGCAGATATCCTCGGAACTGAGCATGAGGGCTTCCTCGCTTGGGGCTGCGTTGAGCAAAAAGCCGCCGCCCGTCCCGGGTCGAATTCGGCGCCAGGCTTGCGGTGCCTTGCTCTTGCTTCTATTGCGACGACGACAAACCCACCCTGCCTGGTCGGCCGCCAGGCAATGTCGAACCCGGCCCTGTTAAGGAGCCTTCTGTAATTATGATTCAGTTTTCATGCGCTTCAAGTGCGTTGACGCGTCATGCTTCAAAATTGCAGATCCACGCCTAGATTGGCCTGTAATGCCCGAGGCGAGACATAGCCGTCGTAGGTGGTTTTCTCCAGTGCCTGGGAGACGTCGATGTGAACAGCCCGGAACAGCGTGGCGCCGGCACTGACATAGTTCAGTTCCTCACCGGTCAGATTGCGCCGGTAGCCCACCCGGGGGCTGGGTATCCAGGCTCGGGCCGGCAGGTAGCTGGCGCTCACCGCGAGCCACTGATAGGCATCGCCGGTGGTATCAACCGCTTCATTGGCATCCATCAGTAGCCCCGCCACCCATCGCCGGTTCTGCGTGTACACGGAGGCCTCCAGCGTCAGTTGCCGTTCCATCGTCCAGCTGCTGCCGTTGCGGGCGGCCTGCGGGTTGAAGGTGTAGAACGCGCAGGCCTCGGAGGAGCCGTTGCCGCAGACATCGGGGTAATCGAAAGACGGCTCGTTGATGTTGCGAAGCGTGGCGCCGGCGCTGTAGCGGTGGGCCACCCAGATCAGGCCCAGGTCCACTCCCATGCCCGACGAGGTCAGCTGGTTCTCGTCGAACTCATCCACCGCGGCGTCTGCCGTGCCGTCCTGATTGATCAGCCGGCCCGAGCGGGCCAGGGTAACCCGATAGAAGTTCAGCGTGGCGCCCGCATGCAGCGTGCCCGAGCGGCGCTTGCTCAGGGCGCGTGCGTAACCGGCACTCAGGCGCCTGACAATACCGCCCTGGACGGCCAGACCGGCTTCATCGTTGGCGTCGGGGTTGATCTCCTGGCCAGTCGCGTCATTGACAAACACACCGCGGCCGGCGTCGTAAATGATGTCGTTGTAGTCCGTCACGCCGTCCAGACCAAAGGTGAACGCATCCCCCGCGGAACTGACCGCCGCCCGCCCTTCCACATAGGCATCCAGGTTGAGACTGATTACGCCCCGCAGCGTGTCCGAGCGTATCGTCAGCGGTGCCAGCGGAGCCGATGCGGCGGCGCTGAACTTGGCGTAGGAGCGGTCGGTCAGATCGGCGATCGTGGCATTGCCCTCGGCCTCCAGTGCTTGCAGGTCCACGATCAGCTGGTTGATGTCGTCGTCGTCGGCCGTGGCCCCCTGGGCTTCCAGGGTTTCGAGCATTGCCGAAAGTGCGTCGAGTTGATCCACCAGGCCGTCTATACGCCCGACGAAGTCATCGGAATCACCTATTTCGATGCCGATTCCCAGGTTGGACAGAATACCCATCCGCAGCCGCCGTTCACCGATCGACGCGGTGGCCGGGTTGCCGGTGGTGGCAATGGCAAGCTCCGGCGGCGCCGCGCCGCCATGGGTGAGCATGGCACCGGGAGGTTGATGGATGGGCGCGGCCTGTGTGGCCGCCATTCCAAGAATGGCGACAATGCCGCCCGCCAAGCGTGCTTTTGGAGTCATTTATGGAGATTCCGTTGATCTTCTTTGCGTTGTTCAAGGAGCCCCATGGGAATAGATCAGAGGCTCCTTAAGGACCGTGCCGACAAGGAGGGCAGGCACGGGTCCATCGTTTTGCTTCGAATGGATTCAGAATAGACCGTAGACGGCAGTTGCCCAGTGAACAGTGACCGCGTCGACAGAAGCGCGGGTTGCGGTGCTGGCGTGTGTGAAATGTATGGGCAGCGTAACGGCCGCGCTCACTGCCGACGCCCGTCGCCGTCGCCGAAGGCGGCATGCAGCCAGCCGCGGAACGCGTCCATGGTGTTGTTGGTGCGGGCGCTGTCCGGAAGTGCGCCGGGCCGGAAACCGTACTTCAGAAAGGGCTCGATCAGTGCCGGGTCGGCACTGATCACGTGAACCGGGACGGCTGCGCTGGCATTGTGGCCGGTGATTAGCGGCGCCGGCTGGTGGTCGCCGAGCACGATCAGCAGGGTGCGGTCATTGACGTATTGCTCAGCGTAGCCGGTGACCACCGCCAGTGCGTAAGCCACTGACAGCGCGTACTGCTCGCGGACGCGGTCATGGTCTCGCCAAAGGACCTCCGGCGCTTCTCCCAGTCCCTCCCACTGCTGAAAGATTGCGCCGTCGCCGATGCTCTGCCAATCCTCGATCACCGGCAGTACCGGCACCCAGGGGGCGTGGCTGCTGATCAGCGCGAGCTCGGCGAACACCGGTGCCGATGATTTTGCGCGGATGCGGTTCTCGAAGAACCACCAGGTGTACTGATCCGGCATCGTCACCCAGTTGAATGGCGGGCCGGCATAGTCGATATCGGCCTTCGCGAAGATACGGTCGTAGCTCAGCCGACGGCCCTCAGGCCAGGGTTCGGTGATGGCGGGCATCACCGCCACGGTATCGTGACCGGTGCGCCGGAAATCGTCGACCAGCGTCTCCAGATCGCTGGCCAGGAGCAGGTCGTAACGGATCTGATTGTTCAGCCAAAGCCCACTCAACAGCGTGCCGTGCGCCAGCCAGGATTGGCCGCCGAAGATCGGGGCGTTGAGCGTCCCGGTGACCATGTGCAGGCCGGCAGCCGCCAGACGTTGCTCGAGTTCCTTCAGCCGCGGCCGTATCGTCGGTGCATAGCGCTCATCGAAAATAGCCGAGACGCCGTAGGATTCGATAAAGCCCATGGTCACGTCGATGCCGGCCAGCCCGACCAGCCGGCTGCCCGCCGGGGGTGCCAGGTCGCTGGACAGCATGGCCGCGAAGTCGCGGCTCTCGGCATGCGTCCGCAGTGCCCGGCGCTGCTGATCCATGGCCAGGGTCAATCCGGGGGTGGTGGCGCCAGGTACGCCGGGAAGCGAGCGATCGTTGGCAATGCCGATGCCGCCGATGAGCAACAGGGCAATGGCGGTCAGCCGGTAGGCGCGGTGGGGTCGTACCCCTCGGATACCGGTCAGCAGCCAGTGTATCAGAGCGGCCAGTCCGACCAGTGCGGCGACGCCGCCGATCATGCCGGCAATGGCCGCGGGCGGTGTGACGATGCCGGCCATCAGCCTGCATACGGCGGAGACCAGCGGCAGGTCCAGATACAGGTTTACCGGCCGGGCCAGGCTATACCGGGTCAGGGCATCGGCCAGGGTAAGCAGCGTCAGCGCAGCGAACAGGCCGCCGGCAAGCCACCCCAGCCAGCCACGCCAGCGGCGCACCGGCAGCAATGCGAACAGCCCCGCCAGTGCAGGCGCTTCCAGGGCCAGCCAGGTGGGGCCGAAGGCCGAATGCCGGGGAATTTCAAGCGCCAGCAAGAGTGCGTTCAGAACCGCGGTGGTGATCAGAAGCCGCAGCAAGGTCGTCTCCCTGAATCCCGTTCCCGGAGATCCCATATGGCGCCCGGAAAGGGTGCAACTGTTCTTGCGGGGCACTATCGGCCAATGACGCTGTCTGATCCTATCATATCTCCACAGGCGGCCTGTTCGGCCGCGCACACGTGAACGCGATCCATGGGAATACATCAGTGTCTCCTTAAATCCCTGGCGTATGCACTCGGTCTGGTCGCCACGTCCATGGTGCCGGTCGCGGCTGGATCGGCGCCCTCAACGGCGGCGGATGACACACCGGGCAGCACAACCGGAATGCCGTCGCAATGGACGCCGGAGCAATTGTTCGAGTACGTGATCGGGCTGGCGCGGGAGCGTGCGAAGCGTGCCTATCAGGCACCTGAATCAAACCTGCCGGCGGCCCTGGCGGACATGGGCTACTCCCAGTATCGGAACATCCGCTTCCGTCCACAAAAGGCGCTATGGCAGGGAGAGACGCTGTTCGAGGTGCAGATGTTCCACCCCGGCTTTTTATACGCACATCCGGTCAGGCTGCACACGCTGCATAATGGACGCCTTGCCGAGTTGCAGTTCGACAGTCAGATGTTCCGCTACGATGGCAGTGCCGCCGAAATGGCCGAAGCGGGCGGTGATGACCTCGGCTTCGCCGGGTTTCGCCTGCATTACCCGCTGAATTCCACGGACTACAAGGACGAGGTGCTGGCCTTTCTCGGAGCCTCGTACTTCCGGCTGGTCGGGCCGGGCCAGGTCTACGGCTTATCCTCTCGTGGGCTCGCCGTCGACACGGCATTGCCTTCCGGCGAGGAGTTCCCGGCTTTCCGGGAGTTCTGGCTGGTGCGGCCGGAACCCGAGGCAACGCGCATGACCGTGCTGGCCTTGCTGGACAGCCCGTCGGTCACCGGCGCATACCGTTTTGATGTGTCCCCGCAGGCCAGCACCGTGGTGGACGTGGATGCCAGACTGTTCGCGCGCGAGGACGTCGGCAAACTGGGTGTCGCGCCCCTGACCAGCATGTACTTCTTTGGCGAGGCCAGTGTTCGTCGGCCTGATGATTTTCGTCCCCGCGTTCATGATTCCGATGGTCTCCTCAAGTATGGGTCGAGCGGCGAATGGACCTGGCGCCCGCTTTCCAATCCTCTGCAACTGCGCGTGAGTTCGTTACGGGATCGCCATCCCCGCGGCTTCGGCCTGGTGCAGCGCAACCGCGATTTTGAAGGCTATCTGGACATGGAGGCGCATTATCATCGGCGTCCCAGCCAGTGGGTTGCGTTGGGCGAAGGTGACTGGGGCGCCGGCGGGGTCGAACTGGTCGAGATTCCCACCGACTCCGAGATCAACGACAACATCGTTCTTTATTGGTCCCCGGAGGCGCCGTTTCGCGCTGGAGAGGCACGCAGATACCAGTACCGCCTGTCCACCTTCGGCGGCCGCCTTGCCCGGCAGGACGTGGGCTGGGTGGTGCGTACCCGCTCCGGGCCGGGTGCGATTGCCGGCATGGACGACCCCCCGTTGCCCAGTGTTCGGCGGTTTTTCGTCGATTTCCGCGGCGGCGGGCTGGACGGCCTGGAGGATGACGCCGCGGTCATGCCCAGCCTTCGGACGTCCACCGGTGAAATCCACGATCTGCAAGTCGTGCCGCTACCGGACGGCCGCACCTGGCGGGCCTCCTTCAAGCTGACGCCCGATGGTCGTGCCGCCGCCGACATGCAGCTCTACCTGGAGCACAACGAACGACCTCTGACCGAGGTCTGGACGTACGTGTGGTATCCCGATGAGCTTTGAACCGCTGACGAGCGAAATCAACAGCCGCCGCGCCACGCGGGAGTCCCGTGCCGCCGTGCCGGGCAGCCTGCCGCTCACCCGGCTCAGGCTATTGCTGTTCTTCGGCCTGGTGCTTGCCACCACGGTGGTGGGTGTGGGAATGATGTTCCACCTGCTCCGGGCCAACGGCATGACCTTCCTGCAGGTGGTGGTCCTGGTTCTGTTTGCCATCACCTTTGCCTGGATCGCCGTGTCCTTCTGGACCGGACTGGTGGGGTTTCTGTTCCAGGTGCTGCGACTGGATCCGCTGACTCTGCGCCGTCAGACAGGGTATGGCCGACACGCGGTACTGACCAGCCGTACCGTATTGGCCATGCCGATCTACAATGAGAACCCGGCGCGCGTCATGGCCGGTCTGGAGGCGACCTGTCATTCTTTACTGAGCACCGGTCAGGCGCATGCATTCGACGCCTTCATTCTGAGCGACACCACCGATCCCGACCTGGGCCGTGCCGAGGAGCAGGCGGTTGCGTCACTGCGGGTCAGTCTGCCGGAGGACATCGGCCTCTATTACCGCCGCAGGTCGAAGAACATTGGCCGCAAGGCCGGCAATATTGCCGATTTCTGCCGTCGCTGGGGTCGCCACTACGACTTCATGGTCGTATTGGACGCGGACAGCGTCATGTCCGGCGCCACCCTGGTAGAGCTGGTGCGGAGCATGGAGGCGAATCCCCGGACGGGGATGATTCAGACGCCTCCCGTCGCCGTTCGTCAGCAGACGCCGTTTGGCCGTTTCCTGCAGTTCGCGGGCAGTCTGTATGGCCCCATGCTCGCGACCGGGCTGAGTTTCTGGCAGGCAAACGCCGCCAATTACTGGGGTCATAATGCGATCATCCGGGTGCGGGCGTTCACGGACCACTGCGGGCTGCCGGTACTGCCCGGTGTTCCGCCGCTGGGTGGCGAAATTCTCAGCCACGATTTCGTCGAGGCGGCGCTGATGCGCCGGGCCGGCTGGGACGTCTGGTTGCGCTCCGACCTGGAGGGCAGTTATGAAGAATTACCTGGCAATCTGCTCGATTACGCCAAGCGCGACCGGCGCTGGACCCAGGGTAATCTGCAGCACCTGCGGCTGCTCGGCAGCAGAGGGTTGCGGTCGTTGAACAGGCTGCATTTCGTGCTCGGCGCCCTGGCCTACCTTTCATCTTTGCTGTGGCTGCTGATGCTAGCGGTCAGCACCGCCGATGCCATGGTCCGTGCGGCCAGCGTGGAGCGTTTCTTCGGTACCGGCTATCAGTTGTTTCCGGACTGGCCGGTTGCCCGGCCGGGCCTGGGGTTCTCGCTGTTGGCGATGACCCTGGCGATGCTCCTGTTACCCAAGGTTCTCGCCATCCTGCTGACCCTGATGCGGCGCAGGCACTTGTTCGGGGGAGGACTCAGGCTGGTTATCAGCGGCCTGCTGGAGGTGATCTTCTCCATACTGATTGCGCCGGTGATGATGGCCTTCCATTCCTGGTTCGTCATCAGCGTACTGCTCGGCCGCAATACCGGCTGGGGGCCGCAGGTGCGGGAGGGGCGGGCCGTACCCTGGCGCGAGGCCCTCCGGTGTACCGGTGGGGCAACGCTGGTCAGTCTCATCTGGGGCGGCATGGCAGCCTATCTTGCGCTGCAGTTTTTCTGGTGGCTGACACCCGTGCTGGTCGGATTGATACTGGCGGCCCCCATCGTGCGGCTGAGCAGCAGCCTGCGGCTGGGGTCCCTGATGCGCCGTTGGGGGCTGTTGCTGGTGCCATCCGAGGTTGCCCCTGACGCCCTGCTTCAGCATGTGTCGGAGCGCGACGGCGTGCCCTATCTACCGGGTGCCGACGGGGCCTGCGTACCCGAGCCGCCGCCGGAACTGCCCCGGTCGATGCCCTCGCATCCCCTGCAATCCCTGGATCGGCGCGTCTCCCTAAGTGCCTGAGCGGAAATCGCTGCCCTGCCGCGCCCGATCGTGGTCGTCGACCGGGCAGGGCAGCCCTTCCGTCATGCCGGGCTCAGTGCCGTGGATGGCTGGTGTCTGGCCAGAATCGCACCGCGGAGCCCATCCATGACATGGCCGAACATCTGTTCGCTGCCATCGGTTCTGGATAGCAGCAGCGCCCCCTGCAGCGTGGAAAGAATCCACCTGGCCTGCGTCCGAGGACTGCCGTTTTCCGGCCGGAAATAGCCGTGGTCAATGCCAGTGCGAATCAGCTTGACCAGCCATTGTTCCTGATCCACCAGTAGTCCGGTGACTTCCCGTTGAACCCGGTCCGACAGTTTCCCCCACCCTGGCACAAAGGCCCCGCCCGGGCAGAGCTTCTGACCGGCCCCGAGAATGTCGCCGAAATTCCGGATATAGTCCTTCAACTGCGTATCAGGCGGTTCGTTGTCTATCGCGCAAGTCCAGCTCCGAAAGCGTTCCCGGTGCCGCCTGAGCAGTGCCAGCGCGAGCGCCTCCTTGCTGCCGAAATGGTGGTACAGACTTGCCTTGCGCAACCCCAGGGCATCGGCAATATCCTGAAAGCTGAAACCCTGATACGACCTGGTCTGTACCAGGTCCTGAGCGATATCGAGAATCTCCGATTTAGTGGTCATGGACGCTCCCTCGTTAAGATCTGCTCCCGACCGCTGATCCTGCGGCCGTACTTGTGAGATTAGGCTTCCTGGAAAGTTTTGCCATCTGTGACGATGACACCTGTTTAGGTGTCGTATGAGATTCAACTGACGCAATACCTCTCGCAAGGTATCGTTAATTCTTGATTTTCAGTTGTCTGAAAAGACTCTCATTTGAAGGTGTTGCATTGGCGCAACGAAGCTCAACCGTTGCCTTGAAGCAACAAATTATTGATTTATGTGAACTGGCTCACTCCTTTCCAACCGATGAAGCCGGTATACAGGGGGCGACCAGGCGGTGCACGCCGTCGTTTCGATTAAACTCAAAAATACATGGCGCGCTGGGATGCGGTCGACGCCGCAAACCCGGGGAAAGACATGAATCGCACGCGCTCATTCGCAGTCGCTGTCGTGGGTTTCACCGCGCTCCTGTTGTCCGGCTGCTTTTCCAGTTCCGAACCCGGTGTAACGTCGGATCGCATAATTCTCGGCTCCGTGCTTGCCCTGCAGGGCCCCGCACAGGGTCTCGGGCAGGGTATGCGCAACGGTCTGCAGGCCGCCACGCGTGGCCGAACCGTTCAGGGACGGTCCGTGGAGATCCGTTTCCTCGATGATACCTATCAGTCGGTAAAGGCGGCGGAAAGCACCAATCGGCTGATCGCCGATGAAACCGGCATTTTTCTCATGGTCGGCAACGTTGGTACGCCAACCGCGTCGGTTACCCTGCCGATCCTCCGTGAGGCCGGCATTCCCGCCGTCGGCTTCTTTACCGGTGCCGGCATACTGCGCCCCGGCGCCGGCGGGCCGATCCTTAACTACCGTGCCAGCTATGTGCAGGAAGTGGCGATGGTGGTGGACCAGGCCATTTCCCGGGGCATACAACCCTCCGAGGTGTGCGCCTATGTGCAAAACGATGCCTACGGCATGGCCGGTATCGTCGGCGTGCGGGAAGCACTGCGCGGCCATGGTGCCTCGGAGCGGTTGATCGGACTGTATGACGAAGTGCTGGCGCGCTCTGGCCTGGAGCCGGTGCGCAACAACATCGGCCCGGTCGGGGTTTATACGCGCAACACGGTGGAAACCCAGCCGGGCTACCGGTCCCTCAAGGCCTGGGAGCAGCGCAGCGGGTCCTCCTGTCGGCTGGTGGTTACGGTGGGAGCCTACGAGAACATCGCGCATTTCGTGCGCTACGCAAGGCGCTCGGAAAGCTGGGTGATATCAGCCGTTTCCTTCACCGGTGCCGACAACTTCCGTGATGATCTGCGCCGATACGGAATCGACAGCGGTGTATTGATGACGCAGGTCGTGCCGCAGCTTGATTCGGAGCTTCCCATTGTCGCCGAAGCCCGCCAGTCGCTGGGCGCGGAATTTGGCTATGTCGCCCTTGAAGGTTACATCGTCGGCCGCATGGTGCTGCGCCTGCTGGAAGACATGGATGGCGACCTGACCCGCGAGAATTTCATGGCCCATGCCCGCCAGGCGCGATTCACGCTGGGCGGTCTGGAGATCGATTTCACCCGCGACGGCAACCAGGCTTCGCAGATGGTCAATCTTGAGACCCTGACGCAGGCCGGGTGGCGTCCGGCCACCGGCGACATTTGGGAAGAACAACTGGTTTCCCGCTGATTGTCGCGGGATCGAAGCCTCGGTTCGGAGCCCTGCAAATGACATCGGATCGCACAGCATCCAGCAATGCCTCGGCACGCGGCTGGTTACTGAATTTCGGCGACGGCCGATGGGCGGCCGTGGGCGAGAAGGAACTGCACGAGGTCGTGCCGGACCCTGTGCTGACGGAAGACCGCTCGGCGCCGGCGCACTGCCGGGGCCGGCTGGCATGGCGGGGCCTCACGCTGCCGGTCATGGATCTGGCGGTGGTGTTCGGCGCGGATGCGGACCGCGAACCGGCCCGTTGGTTGACGGTTGCCGCGTATGTTGCCGACGGTGAATCGGAACCGGCCTTTGCCGCGTTACGCCTGCAGGAACCGCCGGTGCCTGTGCGCGTCGACGATGCCATGGCCAGTTCGCTGCCGGAGACGTCGCTGCGGGACTATCTGGTCTGGAGTTTTCTCGGTTTGTCCTGCTTCCGGCACGGCGACCGGAGTGTGCCGATCATCGACCTTGCCCGGCTGTTTGCCCCACAGGCGCAGGCGCGCCTGACACGTTTCAGCACCGTGCGTGAACTTTCCCTGCCGGAGCGTGCCGTTCGTTCGGAGGCGGTGTCATGACGGCTCGCACCTTCCGGCTGGCGTTGTTCGGTTTCTCGGAAACCGAACAACGGGTCATGGCCAGCGTGCTACGGCTTGCCGCGGGGCGGGGGCGACAGTACCTGCTGGCCGAACCGACCGACCGGCATCACGCCGACATCGCCATTGTCGACATGGATCAGCAGCGTGCTGTACGCGACTGGCGGAACTGCCTCGGCGCCGATGAGCGGATGCCGGCGCTGCAGGTGGCCGCCGAGCCGCCGTCCATGGACACGGAGGGCGTCTGCATACGACGGCCGATTACCGTTAAACGGCTGCTCGATGGACTGGACGGTGTGACGATCCGAAGTTTCCGCTACGTGCCTGAACTGACAATTCAGGATGACAATGACGGGGCCGCATTCTCGGACGGCGCCATCGCCGAGGCCGACCGCACGGCCCGCACGACGCTGAGTTCCGGTATGCGTGCCCTGGTGGTGGATGACAGCCCGCCGGTGCGCAAGCTGATGAGCATCAAGCTGGGGTTGTTCGGCATTGAGGTGGACCTGGCCGAAACCGGCGAAGAGGCCTTGCTGCTGGTGCGCGATCAGCACTATGACATTGTTTTTCTGGATCTTACGTTGCCCGGTATTGATGGTTACTCTGTGTGTAAATCCATCCGCCGTACGCGGGAGCTTCGCGATCTGCAAGTCGTGATGCTGACTGCCCGGGGGTCGCGAATTGATCGCATACGCGGAACCATGGCCGGTTGCAGTGCCTATCTTACCAAGCCCGTGGAGCAGGAATCGCTGCACGCGATACTCAAGCAATTTTTATCCGAGGATGTAGCAAATGCCGATCAACAAGGTGCTCGTGGTTGACGACTCAAACGCGGATCTTCTGCACTTGAAGCAGATCATCGAGCAGGCGGGATACGTAACCTTGACGGCGAAATCCGGCAAGGAAGCCGTCGAGCAGGCGAAATCCCAGCAGCCGGACGTCATTTTCCTGGATGTGATCATGCAGGAGATGGACGGCTTCGAGGCCTGTCGCAAACTCTCCAGAGACGAAGCCACCAAACGTATTCCGGTGGTGTTCGTAACCAGCAAGAACCAGAAGGCGGACCGCGTCTGGGCGGAGATGCAGGGCGCCAAGGCGCTGATCAGCAAGCCGTATACGCAGGACGCCATTCTGCAACAGCTGCAGGCGATGCAATAAGAGGGCGCCACGCGCATGACAGGCGACAGCGGTGAGCATGGTGTGACGGAGCGGGGAGCGGCGGCGCGACAATGGCTGCAGCCGGTTGCGGCGCTGAACCGGTTTGCCGGTCTGAGCGTGATGCTGCCCGAAGTCACCGACGCACGGACGCAGATCCGCGAGCGCTGGGCGGTGCCGATTGAAGGCTATCGCCTGCTGGTGGACACGGACGTGCAGTGCGAGTTGAGCGAATGGCTGCCCGAGTGTGCGGTGCCGAACACGCCCCGCTGGTTGACGGGGGTGGTCAATCTACGCGGAACGCTGGTGCCGGTTTTCGACCTGCGGCAGCTGTTTCCGGGCGACGGCGGTCGCGGGCGGACGAGGAAACTGCTGTTTATTGTCGGCTCGGGCGAGAGCGCGGCGGCGATGGTTGTGGAGGGGCTGCCGTACCGGCAGCGTCTTGACGGAGAAGTACCGGAGGCCGAGGTGCCGGAGTTGCCGGCAGCCCTGGCCGCAAAGGTATCCGCCGCGTACCGGCGGAACGGCGTGTGGTGGCTGGACTGTGATTTGCCGGGGCTCCTGCGGGAACTGGGCACACAGGCGGCGGGCGCGTAGTCACAGGAACAGGGGGCAAGGGCTGATGAAGCTCAGACATAAAATGCTGCTGGGGTCATCACTGTTGGCCGTGTTGCCGGTGGTGCTCACGGGTGGCCTGGTCTCGGGCCTGTCGACGCAGCTCGCGGAACGCTCGCTGGTTGACCAGACCCGCGAGCAGCTCACCACCATCAGTGAGCTCAAGCGCGAGCAGATCAACGATTACTTCCGCCTGGTGGAAGGGCAGTTGCAGGCCTATTCCCGGGATCCCGGCATGGTCACCGCCATGTACGATCTGCGGGACGGCTATCAATCCGTGCGCATGGACGTTTCGGAGGCCATGCGCAGCGCCACGCAAACCTACTATACCGACAGCTTCGTGCGTGAAATGCGCCGCCGCGGCGGCGAGCCGGTGGACATGGCCCCGCATTTCGAGCAGCTTTCACCCAGGGCGCTGGCGTTGCAATACAACTATATTGCCGCCAATGACAGCCCGCCCGGCTTCAAGTTCGAGCTGAACGCCGCCGGTGACGACAGCGCCTATAGCGCCGCTTACCATTCTGAACACCATCCCGGTGTCCGTGACTTCGTGGAGTCGGTGTCGCGCACCAGCGGTTACGAGGATGTGCTGTTCGTCGATGCGGACAGCGGCGACGTTGTCTATTCCATGGGCAAGAACCTGGAATTCGCCACCTCCCTGACCGAGGGGCCATTCGCGCAGACGGGGCTTGGCGAGGTATTCCGGCGTGCTCTGCAGGCGCCAAGCCCGGACGACGTGATTTTCTCGGATTTCCAGTCCTATCTGCCCGCATTCGGCGCGCCCGTGGCCTTCGTCGCCACCCCGGTGTATGACGGCAGTGAACGCATCGGCGTGCTGGCCGTGCGCATCTCCTCCGCGCGCGTCAACGACATCATGAAGAGCAGCGAAGCCTGGCGACGGGTGGGGTTGCGCGAAACGGGCGAAACCTATCTGGTCGGTGCCGACGGCACGCTGCGCAACGACAGCCGCTTCCTGGTGGAAACCGGCGATGCCTATTTCGAGGCACTGCGCGGGGCCGGCATCAGCGACACCGCCGTCGAGCGCATCCAGGCCACCAACACCAGCGTCCTCCTGCAGCCGGTGCGTACCCCCGCCGCCGAGGCGGCCCTGGCCGGGCAGACCGGCTTCGAGCGCAGCACCGATTACCGCGGCGAGCCCGTATTCACCTCGTACGCACCGTTGACCGTGCTGGGCGTGAACTGGGCGCTCATCTCCCAGTTCGACGAGTCCGAGGCGCTGGCGCCGGTGGCCGATCTGCGCAATTCCGTCCTGTTGGGATCCGGCGCGCTGGGGCTCGGCATTCTGGTGCTCGGAGGCGCCGCGGGCTGGGTGTTCACCCGCACCATTACGCGGCCGGTGCTGCATCTGGAGAACACCGTGCGGCAGATTGCCGGCGGTGACGACAAGGCCCGGGCGCGCATGGATACCGGCGACGAGCTGCAGACCCTGGGCGATGCCTTCGATTCCCTGCTCGATGAACGTATCGCGCAGTATGAACGCGCCGCGGCCGAGAACGAGCAGCTCAACAACTCCATCATCGAACTGCTGATGGCGGTGTCCCAGCTCAGTCAGCACGACCTGACCGTCAAGGTGCCCGTGACCGAAGACGTCACCGGCCCGGTGGCCGACGCGCTCAACGAAATGGTCTCCGAGATCGCCCAACTGCTCAACGACGCCTCCAGTGTGGCGGAGCGCGTCGGCGCCGCCTCCGATCGCCTCAAGGAGCAGGCCGACGCGGTTCGTGAAATGGCGGCGGAAGAGGGCGTCGAGGTGGACCGCATGGCCGACGAGCTCGATGCCGCCGCCCGCACCATGGCGGAGATCGCAGAGCTGGCGCAGCGCTGCGACCGTACCGCGGCCGAGGCCTCGGAAACCACCGGCACGGCGCTTGCGACCGTAACCGGCACCATGCAGGGCATGGGTGTTATCCGCGAGCTGGTGCACGAGACCGAAAAACGCATCAAGCGTCTCGGCGAGCGTTCCCAGGAAATCAGCGGCATCGTCGACATCATCAACACCATTGCCGAACGCACCCACGTGCTCGCCCTCAACGCCGCCATGCAGGCGGCGGCCGCCGGTGAAGCGGGTCGCGGCTTCGCGGTGGTGGCGGACGAAGTGCAGCGGCTGGCGGAAAGCTCCCGCAACGCCACTTCGCAGATCTCGGGCCTGGTGCACAACATCCAGGTGGAGACCTCCGACACCATCTCCACCATGGGCCGCACCATCGGCGAGGTGGTCGAGGGCTCCCGCCTGGCGGAGCGTGCCGGTGAACAGATGCAGCGCACCCAGGCGACCACCAGCGAACTGGTGGCCGCGGTGCAGGAAATCGCCAGAGGCTCGCAGCAGCAGTCCGGCACCAGTCTGGCACTGCAGAAGAAGGCAGCAGGCGTGCAGCTCAGTACCCGCAACACCCGCGAAAAGCTGGAGGAACAGACCATCCAGACGCGAGCACTGGTAGCCAACTCCGGCCATCTGATCGAAGCCATTCGGGCCTTCAAGCTGCCGGAATTCGAATCCACCGACGATGAATCGGCGGCCGCCCGGACCATTGCGGCAGACGGCACTCATGGTCGATCCAGCCGTTCTTGAACTGCTTCAGGCCGAGGTCGAGGAGGGCATGCTCCCCCTCGCCGAGGCCTTCATGGTCCTCGCCACCGAGGCGCCGGGCAGCGACGCCTTTACCGCGGCAATCGAGCAGGGATGCCTGCAGGTGGACTGCATCCGGGTCGGCGCCGAAGCCGGTGGTCTGCCGGGGCTTGAGATCGTCTGCGACCGCTTCATGGACAACCTCGCGGCCCTGAAGGACGCCGGACCGGAGCAGCTTGCGCAGCTGGACGAATTGCTGTCGCTGTGGCCCGAGCGGCTCATGGCCTATCTGCAGGACCCCGCTTCCGCGCAGGCCGTGGGCGCGCTTGCCGGTCTGCTCCAGGGTGAGCATTGGCCCCGCCCCCTGGGCGGCAACGAGGTGGAACTGCTCACCGAGCTGTTGACCGAGGCGCCAGGCGAGGCGGGCTGGAACAGTGGCGAGCCGGCGCGCAGCCGTGACGCCACGGCCGAGGACGTCAGCCTGGTGCCGTCCGACGACGTCAACATGGAGGTGTTCGCCGCATTTGTCGACGATGCGCCCCAGCACGCCGCGGCCTTCTCCGCCCATCTGCAATCACTGGCCACAACGGACGATATCGCAGGCACGCTGGATCAGGCCCGGCGCATCGCCCACACCCTCAAGGGCGCGGCCGGTGTAGCCGGGGTGGCGGGCGTCATGAACCTCACCCATCATCTGGAAGATCTGCTCGAATACCTGGGCAAGAGCGGCGGCCGGCCGGGTGCCGCGCTGACGGCAACGCTCAGTGAGGCGGCGGACTGCCTGGAAACCATGATCGATGCCCTGACCGGCGCCGACGTTCCGCCGGACAATTCGCTGGGCGTGCTGCAGTCGGTGCTCGACTGGGCCAACCGGATGGACCGTGGCGAGTTGCAGGACCCGCAAGCGGATACCGCGGCCCCCGCATCCAGCCCAGCGGCCGAAGGCCACGAACCCGAAGCGGCAGTCGCAACGCCCGCCGCCGACACAGATGCCCCCGCACAGTCGCTGCGGGTGCCGTTACAGACCTTTGACAGCCTGTTCCGGTTTGCCGGCGAGCTGTCGGTGGCGGCGGCGCAGCTCGACGAACGCATCAACCGTGTATTGCGCATGCAGCAGGCCTTCGCGGAGCAGGACAAGGTCATCCAGCAGCGGCTGTTCGAGCTGGAGGATCTCATAGATATCCGTGACGTGGCATCCGCGGGCTACCACATGCAGGCAGCCCGGGAGCCGGCACTGCCGAGCGGCGGCGATGACGGATTCGATCCCCTGGAGATGGACGAGTACAACGAACTGCACGGCGTCAGCCGCATGCTCGGCGAAGCCATTGCCGACTGGCGCGAGCTCAACATGGGCATGCATGACGAGCTGCTGAGCCTGCGCAACGCCGCCAATCAGCAGGGCCGTCTGCACCGGGCGCTGGAGAACACCGTGCTGTCCACGCGCCTGGTGCCGGTGCGCACCGTCCTCTCCCGGTTGCAGCGCAGCGTCAGACAGGCCTGCCGGGCCACCGGCAAGGAGGCGGAACTGGTCATCACCGGTGAGGACCTGACGCTGGATACCGAACTGCTGCAGAGCCTGATGGATCCACTGGGCCACCTGCTGCGCAATGCCGTGGACCATGGCATCGAGCCGCCGGAATTACGCGCCGCTGCCGATAAGCCGGCAGCCGGCACCATTCGGCTCGACTTCCGCCGCGACGGCAGCATGATCGAAGTCCGCTGTGAGGATGATGGCCGCGGCATGGACCTGGGGGCCGTCCACCGTCGTGCGGTGGAACGCGGCATCATTGCCGCACACGATCGGCCCACGCCCGACGCCCTGGCCCGCATCGTCCTGCTGCCCGGCTTTTCCACACGGGAAGAGGTGACCCGGATGTCCGGCCGCGGCGTCGGCCTGGACGTGGTGCACGACCGTGTGCGCTCCCTGCAGGGCACGGTGGACGTTGCAACCGAGACCGGCGCCGGCAGTACCTTCGTGTTGCGCGTTCCTGCCGCCCTGGTCACCGTGCACGTGCTGCTGCTGGAGTCCGGCGGACAGACCGTCGCCATCCCCAGCAGTGATCTGCTGCAGGTGCCGGTTCCCGGCAGCGGGCGGATAGAGCGGGGTGGTGACAAGGCCGTGTTCCATATGGGCGAGACCGAGTACCAGTTGCGGACACTGGCCGCGGTCATGGGCCGTCCGGTTGCCGCCACCGAGGCCGCGACGCCGCCCATGGTGCTGGCCAGGGTGGATGGCGAGCCCCTGGCTTTGGCAGTGGACCGTCTGGTGGGCGGTGCCGAGGTGGTGATCAAACGCTTCGGCGACAACCTGCCGCGCGTACGCGGCGTATTGGGCGCGGCAATACTCGGCGACGGCACGGTCGCGCCGGTGCTGGATCTGGCCGGCCTGCTCCGCGAACCGGTGGCGCAGGCCGGCGCCGACACCGTGACAACGCCGCAGGCGTCCCTGGTCGCGGGCATGGCGGAAGTCCTGGTGGTGGACGATTCGCTCAGCGTGCGCCGCTCGCTTGCCCAGTTCCTGCAGGACTCCGGCTTTCGCGTGCGCCTCGCCCGCGACGGTATCGAGGCCGTGCGCGCCGTCGAAGAGCGCCACCCGGACCTGCTGTTGGTGGATATGGAAATGCCCCGCATGAATGGCCTGGAGCTGGCCGCGCACCTGCGCCAGCACGAGGCCACGCGCGCACTGCCCATCATCATGCTGACCTCCAGGTCCATGCAAAAACACCGCCGTCAGGCTGAACTTGCGGGCGTCAGCGCCTACCTCACCAAGCCCTTCCAGGAGCCCGATCTGCTGGAGTGTATCGAGCAACATCTCTCCGCAACCGACGCCCGCACGGCCTGACATCGACGTGCTCGCAACCCCGCGCCGCCTGGATGTGGCGCTGAGGGGTTCCGCGCTTGCATGTTGATCTCCTTGAAAGGCAATATAAATACATATGTATATAAAAAGCGAGGCGCAGTCAGGTTCAGGGCTGCAGCTGCTGTGGGGGAGAGCGGATGACGAACGCGATCAAGATCGCGATACAGGGTGTGAGCAAACGCTTCACCTTGAGTAAAAACCAGACGGTGCATGCCCTCAGCGATATCGAACTCGACATACGGGACGGCGAGTTTTTCACCCTGATCGGCGCCAGCGGTTGCGGCAAGACGACCTTGCTGCGGATCATCGGCGGTCTCGAAGACACCAGCGAAGGCAAGGTCGAGATCAGCACCGACGTCACCGGCAACCGGTTGGTGACGGCAACGGTATTTCAGGAGAACTCCGTGTTTCCCTGGCTCGACGTACAGTCGAACGTCGAGTACGGCCTCAGGATTCGTGGTGTGCCAAGGGCGGAGCGCCGCGATATCGCTGACCATTTCATCTCCAAGGTGGGCCTGACGGCATTCAGGAAAGCCTATCCGGCACAGCTTTCCGGCGGCATGCGTCAACGTGTAAGTGTGGCGCGGGCTTTTGCCAATGGGCCGGAAATTCTCCTCATGGATGAGCCGTTCGGCGCGCTTGACGAGCAGACGCGCATCGTCCTTCAGGAGGAGGTGTTGCGGCTATGGAGTGAACACAGGCGCACGGTGGTGTTCGTCACCCACAGTCTTGACGAGGCCATTGCCCTGTCCGATCGGGTGGCGGTGCTTAGCGCCCGCCCCGGCCGCGTAATCAAGGTGATTCCGGTCGGTCTGCCGCGCCCGCGCAATGTCACCGAGCTACGCGCGGACCCACGTTATGCCGAGCTCTACCAGACGCTGTGGGGGATGATCCGCTCGGACATCCAGCGCGGCATCGAGGTGCCGGCATGAGTGAGAAGGCCGATAAGCATGCGGCTCTGGATCAGCGAGCGGAACAGCCGCGGCTAGGCGGGCGGGGCGTGATCGTGCGCGGGCGGGGCGCCGGGCGCAAACGCTCTCACCTCAAGGCGCAGCAGATTCTGCGCACGTTCTCACCGGTGCTGCTGCTCGTCATTTGGGAGCTGGCGTCGCGCCTGGGCCTCATCGACAGGCTCTTCTTTCCGCCGCCGACGGAGATCGCCGAATCGGGCTATCTGATGTTTCTTGACGGTTCGTTGGTTTCGGCCTCCGCCGACAGCCTGCGCAGGCTCTTTATAGGCTACGGCATGGGCGCGCTGGCCGGGGTTGCGATCGGGCTGTGGCTGGGATTGTCCAGCTGGTCGCGGGCGCTGTTCGAGCCCTGGATCCAGATCACCTACCCAATCCCCAAGCTCGCGGTGTATCCGCTCATTGTGCTCGTGGTCGGCCTTGGTGATCTGCCCATCATCATCCTTCTTGCAATTGCGGTCTTCTACATCGTGGTCATCAACACCATCGCCGGTGTGCTGTCGATCAACCGCGCCTATCTCGACGTCGGCCGCGACTGCAATGCAAGCTTCGCCCAATTTGCCGGCACCATCGCGTTACCCGCGGCTTTGCCGCACATCTTCACCGGTCTGGAGATTGCCCTGGGGATAGGTTTTATCGTTCTGGTCGCCGGCGAGTTCGTCGGTTCAAACAGCGGCCTTGGCAGTCTTATCTGGCAGAGCTGGCAGGTCTTTGACGTGGGCCCGATGTACGTGGCCATCGTCGTGGTCAGCCTGCTTGGTTACGCGTCCGTACTCACCACCCGTCTGGTGGGCAGCATCCTGATGCCGTGGCAGCGGTCTCGGGACAATTAAAATAACAGGAGAAAAAACATGAGGCTTTCCAATTTACTGCGCCGCGCTATCGTAGTTCCCTGCGTGGCCCTGGTTCTGCTGGGTGGCGAGGCGGTGGCGGCCGACCTGCGCAAGGTCACGGTCGGCGCGCTGTTCCTGTCGGCCGATGCGGGGCTGTTCGTCGCCAGGGATCGGGGCTACTTCGAAGATCAGGGCCTGGATGTACAGCTGACGCGCTTCACCAGCGGCGCCGATATCATCGCGCTGGCGGGTACCAACCAGGTGGACGTCGGCAGCGGCTCGCTCACGCCCGGCCTGCTGAATGCGCTTCGGCGAGGTATTGGCCTGAAGATCGTGTCCAGCAAGTCGGTGATCAAGCCGGACTTCGGGGTAGGCTCCTTTATTGTCCGCTCGGAGCTGGTCGACAGTGGTGACGTCGAATCACTGGCCGATCTCAAGGGCAGGCGCGTTGCCGTCAACAACATACAGTCCACCTCATTGAACTACGTGGTGCGGGCGCTGGAGGTTGGCGGTCTGACCCAGGAGGACGTAGAACTGGTCGAGATGCCGTTCAACCAGTTCATCCCAGCCTTCAAGCGCGGTGCGGTGGACGCGGCGATTGTCTATTCGCCGTTAAGCGATGTCATGACCAGCCGCATGAAGGTCGCGGTCGCCTTTCCCGAGGCCGGCCTTGCCGAGACCGCCAATGGCGACGTGACCAACCTGATGTTCTACTCACCAGCCTTTGCCGCAAGCGAGGACGGCAAGCGGTTCATGATCGCGCACCTCAAGGGTATGCGCGATTACCACGATGTGATCAATCTCCGCCGGGGTGATCCAACCGAGATCTGCAAGATTATCGATGATTACACCAGCAATGTGCCCGATAAATGCCAGGGCATCACCATGTCCGGCGTCGACGCCAACGGCCTGGTCAATGTGGACTCACTGGAGCGATACCAGCGGGAGTGGAATGCATGGGGGCTTATGGGCAGCACCATCGACATCGCCGAGCACGTCGACATGCGCTTCCTGGAGCATGCCTGGCAGGAGCTTGGCAAGCGTTGATCTCGTTTTGACGGAGGAATAACGACGTGCTTTCACTAGAGAAGAGCAAGCTCTTGACCGAAACCGGGCCCGGAACACCCACCGGCGAAATGCTGCGGCATTACTGGCACCCGGTGGCGTTGTCGGCGGAACCCCTGGGCAAGCCTCGACCAATCAAGGTGCTGGGTGAGCGACTGGTGCTCTACCGTGGCGAAGGCGGACAACCGCACCTGATCGCCGAGCGCTGCCCGCACCGCGGCACGTCGCTGGCCGAGGGCAGGGTCTGTGGAGATACCATTCGCTGCTGTTATCACGGTTGGCTGTTCGACGGCAAGGGCAACTGCCTCGAGCAGCCGGGCGAACCGGCTGATTCGCGCTACGCCTCCCGCGTCAAGATCACTGCTTACCCAGTGCTGGAACGCTACGGCATGCTTTGGGCCTATCTGGGCAAGGGTGAGCCGCCGGCGCTGCCCGCCTACGACATCCTGGCGCGCGAAGACGGTGTGACACGTGTGGCGCGTGCCGAGGTAAAGTGCAATTACTTCCAGGTGCTGGAGAACTCGCTTGATCCGGTGCATACCTCGATCCTGCATGTGGATACGGATCTTGAAGAGACGTATCGCGAGGTGCCTCAGTTTGAGTGTGAGCGTACGGAGCTCGGCGTGCGCTCGGTAACCTGGCGCGCGGAGTCGCAATATCGCCGCAAGGTCGAAGTGGCGCTGCCGACGCTGACCCGCGTCACGCTGCCCTATATGCAGCCGGCGGTGCAGATGGGCTTCTGGATCACCCCGGCCGACGATCATAACTGTACGATGTTCTTCAGCAACTTCCTGCCGCTGGAAGCGGATCTCGACGCCGAAACCATTGACGGGAAAGTAAGGCGCATGGAGTTCCACATGTTCGAGCTGGATCCGGAGGACCGTATCAATCTCTCCTCGCGCGTCATCCGACAGGACATCTATGTCTGCGAAAGCCAGGGCAGTATCGTCGACCGCACACAGGAGTTGCTTGGTACCTCCGATCGCGGCGTGCTCATGTTGCGCAGAGCCTTTCTGGAAGCCATCGATAAGGTACGGGCTGGCGAGGCGCCACCCGGTGCAGCGCCCCTCGAAGCCGCGGGCGTGATTCATTTCAAGGAAGTCGTGTGAGCAAGAAAACGGATACGCCCGTCGGAGCCCCGGCGTCCATCGTGCAGCGTCAGGAAGGCCCGGCGAGAGTGCGTCACCCCGTCAAGGAGAGTATCGGTCTCCTGATGCGTATCGCCTTGCAGGGGCTGCGCAAAAGCTTCAGTGATCAGCTCGACAAGCATGGCATCCCCTGGAGTGCATGGTACTACCTGCGCGTGCTCTGGGAGGATGACGGGCTGATCCAGAGTGAGCTGGTTGGACGTGTCGGCGCCATGCAGCCCAATGCCGTTGCCGCCATCAAGACGCTCAAACAGCTCGGCCTGGTGCACAGCGAGCGTGAGCAGGAGGACCGGCGCCGCATACGTGTGTGGCTGACGCCGCAGGGTCGGGAGCTGGAGCAGAAGGTGTTACCCGACGTACTCGCAGCGGTGGACCAGGTCGCATTCAGAGGGTTCAGCGAAACGGAGCGTGAGACGCTCAGAATCCTCCTGTCCAGGGTCTGCAGGAATGTGAGCGGTCGTTGACCGCTCACATTCTGTCGGCACGTCGCTGGAACCCGGGGAAAGTCCTTTCGTGGACTTTCCCCGGTCCGATCAGTTGACCGCAATACACACGGAATTGGAGTCGGCGCCGCTATGAAACACGTGATAGTTTTCATAGGTAAAGTAGAACCACCTGTAACTGGTTCCGTAACGTTCCACCCTGGCCTTGTAATCGTATAGGCCATGACCACGCGTGCGCGTCACGGAAAAGGCGGGGCTCGCTATACGGTTGCTGCGACCTATCTCGACCCAGTTTCCGCCACTGGCCCGTTCGTAGATGGTGTATTCGTTGGCCGGGTACGGCCCGAGATCCATTGACGTATTGGGTCGGTAGCTCGAGACGATCGGTGCGGCAACGGTGATGGTATAGGTCCCGTCGGAACTGTTTGTTCCATCATCAATGCTGATCGTGGGTGGCCAGGTTGCGGCCGCCGGCCATGCCGGCATGGGCAGCCCGCAACCCGGCGTGTTGCCGGTTTCACCCAAGGCCTGCGACATCGCCGCCGCCATGTCGAGGCGCGGTGTCACCCTGCCCTGGCGTGTATCCGTTACCGGCTTCCCGGTCGTGGTGAGTATTGCCAGAATTTCCTCCATCGACGCGCCGGGCCGCACACCGGGTGCGCGCAATGCGCCAACGGCCGCGGCGACAATCGGCGCCGCGAAAGACGTGCCCTGAAAGCTGCCGGACGTCGCGGCCGGCGCCAGCATGTCCAATGCCGGAGAGCTATTGGAGTAGGTCTGAACCTGATCCGAGGTATTGACAGCCCCTACCGTGAATACGCCGGGAAGGCAGCCGGGCGCGGATATATAGTTTGCTTGCCCGCCGTTATGAGAAACCCCGACCGGAATAATATTGTTCTGGCGTAGCCTGTTGATATGTGTCAAGAGCGGGTGATTGCCATCACAACCGCCGTTGATTTGCCAGCTCATGTTCACGGCGACTATGTTTATGCCCTGATTTTTCTGGAAAATGATGTCATCAACAACCCGTCCAAATTGCTCTGTATCGGCGGAACCGGGGGTCGGGTTATAAGGATCGTGTTGTCGGAAACTTACCGGCACTTCAATGATGTCGAGTCCGGGTGCGACCGCACGAATGCGCGATGCAACCCGCTCCAGATGGTCGGGTTGAGGATCAACAACGACAACCGAAGCACCCTGACCCAGCAGGCCGAGATTGGCATTGTTCAACAATGCCTGCGCTTCCGGCTGACGTATGAGGTTGAGTTCGCTTGCCGGAACCGTGGCGAAAGCCTGGTAGGGCAAGTGCAGCAGAATGGATGCAAAGATGACGCTTCTTATTCTCATGTACTCGTCCTTTTGTAAGCTCTGATTCGTTCATCCCGAATGCATCAGAGAATGTCTCGTGCGGCACCGTCGCCGAACGAGGTCCTTTAGAATCAACAGCCTGCACTGTTGACCCGCCAGCAGCACATCGTTGTGCCGCGAAAAACGCAATATTAGCAGAACGCGATCTCTAAATTCGCAGCACGAACACATGAACGGATCAGAGCCAGCTCCTGTTTTGATCATCCACTATCTTGAGAGCACCATTCTCCGTGAACGCGATCGACCGGACCTGATTCACCCCCGGTGGAAGCGCGACAGGATGAGGAATTCTGAGCGTGTAGAGAGTGCCGGCGAAGGCAACGAAATACCGACCATCCGCCAGCTTTATGGCGGCTCCACCCTCCTGCAACGGAACGATGCCGACGGCCTTCCCGGGAACGGCGACGGCCACCCCGTATTCGGATACCTGGCCGTCCTTTACGCGTAGCCCCTGGTAGGTGGTAAAGCCCCTGGATGGCATTTGCACGGTCGCGTCCAGCGCGCTTATCACCGCGCCATATTGGGTGAGATCGCCGCCGGGGGCGCGGTATGGCTGCCCATGATGATCCAGATAGGCCACCGCGCCCCCCGGTCCGGCGACGGCGCCGGTCGCACCCAGCGGCAGGATGAGAGGTTGGCCCCGCGGCTTGCCGTTCTGATCCAGCGGCACGAGTCCTGAATCGAATACGCCGTACTGGACGTCGCCGGCCTGAATGGTTCTATCGAAGTCTTCGTTCTCTTCCTCGCTGATGGTGTCCGCGTTGCCGGCGCCGTGTTGCGTGGTGTTCTGATTCACCATCGCGTTCAGCATATGCGTCAGGCCGCCACCGTCAACGAGTTGTTGCAGGGCATTGAAGTCCGGTTTCGGCAGAGGGCCGGTGAGCAGGTCTCCCTCCTTGTCGAAGCCGCTCGGCACGTGCGGATTGTCCTCCGCGACATAGCGGAATTTGACCTTGCCCTGGATCTTCTGCAGCTCAATCCTGGCCGCGCCACCGGCACGCAGACCCAGCGACACGCCGCCGGACGTTTCGTAGGATTTGGCATCGCGGATCCACAACTCGGAGATCCGCCAGTTACCGCGGTCATGGCTGACACGCTCGACAAAGGGCTGATACTCGCCATCGTTGGTGGCATCGTAGTTGGCGATCTGCTGTTCAGCCGCCGGCGTCAGCTTGTAAACCAGCGTGACTGGTTTGCCCGTCTTCTGCAGGTCATCAAAGAGCCGGCCAAGCGTCTGCATTTGCGGGTCCGTCGGGTCGGCGTTGATGGCATTGCGAATCTCCCGCATCCGCGGACAGTTGCTTTTGAGCAGGCGACTGGCGTTCTGAGCGATCCACTCGACCTTGTGTTCCTTGTAGCGTCCGTTTTCGTACTTTGTCTCGGCCTTGATCTCGGCCCCGGTCGCCCGATCGAATTCCTTCTGGATACCCGAGCTGATCACCGAGGTCCCCACCACGGTTTCATTGCTGGACGCGGGGCTCATGCGATGCGGTATGGCGAAGGTTCCGGTGGACTCCAGCAGGGACGCCCCGAGGCGCCCCCTGAAGGGGACGTTCTGGGTGACGCGACCGGGCTGGGAGTGCTGGCCGGGGCCATGCCTGCGCCGTTCGTCGATGGAGCCGCCAAGCAGACTGCCGCCGGCGTAGGCGGAAGGCCCTACCTTGAAGTTGCGCGTGGCGTCCTGCGTCGGTTCCTTGACGGAGACGAATGTGCCCGCGCCGACGTTGGCATCCATCAAACGCCCGCCCACTTTCGCGCGGCGTTCGTTATCGTGTCGAACGCCGTCCATGCGCATCAGGCGGACGGGGTCCAGCCGGCCGTCGAAGAGATCCCTAAGAATGGAGCGCAGCGCCTGCGGATTGTCATCCGGCACCGTGATGTAGGCCAGATTCTCCTCGCTCCTCTCCGCCTGCGGGCCTGCCCGCCATTGCATGCCGGCAAAGAGTTTGGCCGAACTGTCCGGTAGTCCGGCCTGAATGCCCAGCCGGCCCCTGACACTGGCCCCGACCGGGTAGCGGATGCCTCTGCCGATCTTGATTTCGGTCTTGCCGTCCTTCTTTTCGACCTCGATGCGGTACTCCCGCGTTCTGGACGCGCCGACGTCCGGAAGAAGCTCCACCAGGCCGGCCGTCGCCATGCTCAGAAACCATGATGCCTTGTTGGTTACTCCCCTGGCGCTGACGCCGAGCGAGAAATCCGACCGGAGTATGAGCTTCTCGTTGGCGTCCATGCTGCCGATCATGTGCATGTACTTGTCGACCGGATCGTTGGTCTCCGCCCCTTGTCGGCTCAGCGCGCGCATCAGCTTGTGACCTGCATCCGCAAAGGCCCGGTTGAAGTAGTCCATGGCGGATTCGATGTCCTCGAAGCGGTCGAGGTTGTTCACACTGCCCTGCCGCAGCGCATTGAGAGTGTGATTGGTGACCTTGTTCGCGGCCCAGTCATGGATGCCGTCGACTGCGCCGTCGTCGGCGGCGTTCGGCAACGCCTTCGCCGCCCGGACAAGGGCGGCATGGTCGTTGATCAGCTGGCCGGTGAGCACCTCGAACTTGTTTTTGATAACGCTCGGTGTGCCATCATTGAATGCCCAGTCGCGGCCGGTCCTCGGCAGATAGATGTTTCGTGCCAGCAGGTTCCGCAACCGCCTGGCTATGGGGTCCTGATTATTGTTTCGCCCGAACAGCGCCTCGCGCGTCTGCAGCAGCCGAAAGATCACATTGTCGTCTGAGCACACCACCCGCGACGGCGCCTGAAACTTCCGTGACCCCTGATGGGGCCGACCGGGCCAGGCTTTTCCCGGCGTCACCCCCAGTTGCGCCTCCAGCCTGTCCAGAACCTGCTTGGCATTGCGATCCACATCCTGAATGACGTCATCCAGATGGTTTCGGAAATCCGGATGGCGGTTGAAATAGGCGATTCCGTCGTCAATGCCCGGGGCGGACAGCAACTGCGCCCAGTCCTTGCCGGCCTGTTTGCGGAGACTGTCCGTGATGTGCTGCGGCCGGTCGCCCCGCGGGGTGGCCGCGCGGATGGGATTGTAGTGAGCGCCGGCATGGTTTTTCCAGCGCTTGACCACACTGCCCCAGCTCTGGCCGGGCGTGTCCTTGAGCAAATACGACGGTGTGGCCCCCCACAGAGCCAGTTTGCCGACCTGTTTCCAGAGCGGCTTGCCGCGCAGATCCCGCAGGCCGTCGCCGCTCAGGTCCTGTAGGCCCTCCCGCCCGATTTCGGTGCTGAAAGGCCCGACGTTGGCCGTTGCTCCCAGGCGCCAACCGCCGAGCTGCCGGTGCACCTCATCGAACGGCCGCATCCACGTCTCATCGTTGCGCAACGGAGCCCACTGGTTGGAACGGGCCGAATAGCGGTACACCTGCCCGGATGCATCCTCGCCGGCGATCGAGCCGTCATGCAGAGTTGCCAGGTTCTGCAGCGCTTGCGGGGGCGGCTGCCGGATGCCCCATCCCCCCGTATCGGCATTCACCCGGTAGACGGCCGCACCATCCCCGCTCAGCAACAGGACCGTACCGTCTTCGCCGGTTGCTACTGACCGGGCGGTGAAGGGCAGCAGATGTGAAGTGGTCTCACCATCAGGGTCGAGCCTGTGAACAAGCGTTCCGCCTTCGGTATCCTGCAGGGTCAGGAATTCGCCGGTCAGCGTCATTGCAAGGCTGCTCGGCGCATGGTCGAGCACATGCCTGGCGTCGCCACGAGTGTTGCCGGCCTGATCGAGCTCAAAGATCGCATGTGCGCCCTCGCGATTGATTACCGCGTAGAGCTTGCCATTGGCACCAAGCGCCAGCCGCTGTACGCCTGAAGTGTCGGCCGTGCGCCAGTTCTGCTGTCCCGCCGCGGGCCTCGGGTTCCAGGCGATAACGCGGCCGCCGACGGTGGCGTAGGCATACCCCTTGCGGCCTATGACGCGATGGTCGATGGGCGGCGGCGGATTGATATTTGCAGTCGGGCCGGCAGTGGTCGGCGTGCCGTCGCCGGGATCAGGATTTTCCAGGGCCGGATCAAAATTCGCGGCATCATCGAAGGACCTGGAGCCAACGCTGTTGCGTGCACTATCAGTGGGTGCACGGCTTTTTTTAGGGGCCTGTTGTGGAGGGTCGCTATTTTTGGGTTTGGTCGCGCTGGATTTCGAAGTTTCGGTGTCATTATTCTGCTGCCGTTGCATGTTCGCCAGTTTGGTATTACGGCTCTTTTGCAACAGGAGTCGATGCTGAAGTTTCTTTTTGAGGCGTGCTTTGTTGTTTTTGTTTTCAATAGCTTGTGAGAACGCATCTGCTTGAGTGGAGATTTTTGCGCTCTTCGTCTGGCTTTCTGTTGGTATAGTCTGGTTTACGGTTCCGTGCTTTACTTTAATTGAATCGTCCATGGCATACGTGTTCTTCTATGTCATTGTGTATATGAAAGAATGAATAGGGTTAAGTTGATCATGTTAGTTCCATTTATAGAGCTAGAATGTTTGCCTTTTAAGGAGCCGTTAATTCAGAAATCTATAGCACGATATGAACATTGGAGTCATGACAATTTCATGACATTTTTATGACAGCCGTTGCCGGGCCGGCCCCGTCCGGGTCGCGGGGTCGTAAAGGCGGCGCGCCGGCTGGCATTGGGTGTTCTATGCTCGATTCAGGGAGACACTGCGTCATCCACTCCGCCGCATGATCGACGCAAAGTCTCCCTGGGGCATGGATGCCCGTTTAAGACGCAGCCCGCGGCTACAGCAGCAGTCACGGACAGCCCGCTTCGTTTGCGCTCGGAGATACCAGGGATGGAATCTCGCCTCCTGACCACGGCCATGGTGCTGGTAATCCTGGCCACACTTCATCAGTACTGGGAGCGCCTTGCCGCCGGGTTGGGGCTGGCGCCCGATACGGCCTATAGCCATGTCCTGCGCCGGGAGGATACATCTCGCGTTCGCGCCGATCGCTGGTTGGAAGCCAGGGCGCGGGCGCGCCACAATGCCGTGACAGTAACCGGCAGGCGTTATGGCGAGACCGGCGCATTTGCGGCGGGCGAGGTGCGCGCGGCGGCATTCCGCATCCCGGTGGCGGCGGGTGAGCAACTGCGCGTTGCGCTGCCAATGGTCGCACCGGCGCCGGGGGATCTACTCGGCGAGCTCTATCGTGCACGAGGGGATCGCTGGGAGCCGGTGCAAAATCTGCGTCACGGCCGGCCCGTCGTGATGCCGGCCGCGGAGGAGCAGCAGGATTATCTGTTACTGCTTCAACCGAGGTCCTCTCATGCGGTTCATTACCGGCTGGAAATTTCCCGCGGCGGTAGTCTGCCTTTCCCGGTCGCCAATGCCGGTGTGGACCGCATCTGGAGTTTTTTCGGCGACGCGCGTGCCAATGGTGCCCGACTGCATGAGGGGGTGGATGTCTTCGTCGATCGCGGCACCGTGGTACACGCTGTCGTGGACGGGTATGTGCGCACCACGGTAAACCCCATGGGCGGCAAGGTGGTCTGGTTGATCGAGGCCGGCACCGGCATCAGGTATTACTATGCACACCTGGATACCATTGCGGTGCCGCACCGGGTGCGGGTGAGGCAGGGCGCGGTGCTGGGCACCGTGGGTAACACTGGCAACGCGCGGACGACCCCCCCGCATCTGCATTTTGGCATCTATCTTTCCCCGCGCCGGGCGGTGGATCCGTTGCCCTACCTGCAGCCGCCGCCGGAGCGGGATTTTTTGCTCGTCGATATGCCGGCGACGCGTCCACCGGTCCTTGGACAACGGCAGGTTACGGCTGACTGGTTGAATTTGCGGGCAGGGCCGGAAAAGACCGCGGAGATTGTCGGTAAACTGCGAGAGAGCAGTACCGTTCAAGTGGTCGCCGCAGCCCACGGGCCGTGGAAACGGGTTCAGCTTGGTGACGGCCGTGCCGGTTTCGTGCATCGGGACTGGCTGACGACGCCGGTCGCTGACGACCGCATCCTCGCCGCCGGGGATGATGAAGGCCAGGCAGACTCTGATTTATTCACGCGACCGCGTGAATAAATCAGAGTCTGCCTGGATGGGCTGGGTCAGCCTGCGCTTATTCGTCATTGATCCAAGGTGGTAGGCCGGGAGGTCAATGGCCGGCGCGCTTCGGCCTGCATTATTCTCCAGGCGAGATTCTTCGATGAAGATGGGGGGCTTCATGCATGGGTTTTCGAGTACTGGCGGCGGCCATGGTTGTCATGACCGCGGCCGCCAATTATCACAATCCTGAGCCTCAGGCTCCGCAGCGGCCGCAGGTAAGCACCTCGCCTGCGGCGGGCGAGGATGGCGTTCGCCGCGGAATGCACGACAACGCGCGGCTTGTAAACGGCCTGCTTGCGGCAACAAGGCGCGCGCAGAGCGCACCGGTGGTGGTCACCGGCAGGCGTTACAGCGAGCAGGGGGCGTTTGCCCGGGACGAGATTCGCGCAGAGGCGTTCCGCGTCTCTCTGACGCCGGGTGAGCAGCTCCGGGTTGCTCTGCCGCGGGTGGCGCCAGGGCCGGATAGCCTGCGCGTGAAGCTCTATCGCGCGGCGAAGGATGGTTGGCAGCAGCTCGAAGAGCTGGATCCGAGCACTGGTGTCGCCGCAATCACCGCGCAGAAGGCGCAAGACTACCTGGTGCTGCTGCACCCGGAAGTCGCGGAGACCGTGAGCTATCAGTTGGAGATTTCTCGCGGCGGCAGCCTGCTGTTTCCGGTTGCGGGCGCAGGGCTGGATCGGATCTGGAGCTATTTCGGCGACAGGCGCGGTGGAGGCACACGGCTGCATGAAGGAGTGGATGTATTTATGGACCGGGGTGCCCCGGTCCATGCCGTAACCTCCGGCTACGTGAGAACCGACCAGACGCTTCATGGCGGTAACGTGGTCTGGCTTATGAAGCCCGGCTCCGCCATGAAGTACTACTATGCACACCTGGATACCATCGCGGTGCCCGACCGGGTCTGGGTGGAGGCAGGGCGGCTGCTGGGTACGGTGGGCAATACCGGTAACGCCCGGAATACGCCCTCGCACCTGCACTTCGGCATCTATCATGCCGGGCACGGCGCGGTGGACCCGCTGCCGTTCCTGCAGCCGGCTCCGGCGGCGGGTTTTCTGATGGCCGATCTGCTGGACCGAAATCCGCCGGTCCCGGGGCCGCGGGAAGTCATTGTCGATCAGCTGCGCCTGCGGGCGGCGCCGTCACGCAAGGCAAACCTGATCGATACGCTGCCTGACGGCAGCGTCGTTCAGGTGGTGGCCGCGACCGCCGGGCCATGGAAGCGTGTCCATCTCGGCGATGGGCGGTCCGGCTTCGTACACCGCGACTGGCTGGCACCGGCGAATGCAAACGCTACGCTCGCACATAACGCGCGCGGCCTGCGCGAATAGAGTCGTCTCATCCCGGACCGTACCCTGTCCTCGGCCCGGCTTCCTTGACCGGCAGCCTCGGGGCTTGTCCGCGCGCCCGCGCAATGAATCCGACATTCCAGTCGGCGATCATCTGTTATGGTGAGCACCAGCCGGCCTGTATAGTGGCTGCTTGCGCCACTGGTCCGACATTGAACAAATCCGATGACCTGCAGCCAGGCTTCCGTATGATGGGCATGCCTTACCGGGCGGATTCGTTGTCCGGAGAAGGAAGTCGGCACCGTGTGTAAGCCGAACATAATCCAATAACGTCAATCTGGAGATGGTCTCGTGACTATTTCTCACCTGCCTCGGGCACTGTATCCGTTTATCCGATTGCTTGCGTTCATGGCCTTGCTGGTTTCCGGAGCGGTCATTGCCCAGTCCGGCGAGGGTGTCGGTACTTCATCGGATAGCGCGTCCTACGACGTTCTGGCGGACATACTGGAAGATGACCAGGCACGCTCCAGATTGATCGAAGATCTACGTCAGCTGGCCGCGCAGGATGATTCTTCGGCGGCTGCACGGGACGATGCCGGAAAGCCCGGCGAGGGGGAAGCGCCAGGTTCATTCGCCGGTCAGCTGGCTGGTGGAACGCAGGCGTTTGCCCAGGGAGTGGTGGCCGAGTTCAATGCCGGCATGGCGGCACTCTCCGCACTGGGCGAAGCGGAATCATCTCCGGACTATTCAGACGTGGCGGCTGCCGCGCTCAATCTGGCGCTGGTTATTGTTGCAACCGTGGCGCTCTTCCTTGTGCTGCGGCGTCTGGTCCGGCCGCTTTTCGCCAGGACCGGTGCCTGGGCGCTGCAGAATACGGCCGGCAGTCCGCTGCTGCGCCGGGCGGTGGCCGTTATCGGTGCGCTGGTCCTGGACCTGCTGGTGATAGTGACGGCGTGGGTCGGCGGCTACCTGCTGGCACTGTTTGTCGTTGGCGGCATGGGTGCCCTGACGACGCTGGAATCGCTGTTTCTGAACGCCTTTTTGCTGGTCGAGGTGTTCAAGTCCGTGATCCGCATGGTGTTCGCGTCAAAGGATGACGGTCTGCGCTTGTTGCCCATGCCAGCCGAGGAGGCAGCCTACTGGAATGCGTGGCTGGCACGGCTCAGCGGCATCGTCGGCTACGGTATGCTGCTGGTTGTACCGATGATCAATGTTCAGCTGGCGCCAGCGCTGGGGCGTGTTGCGGCGCTGCTCATCATGATCATCGCCTTCCTGTACACGCTGGTGATCGTCCTCCAGAATCGCGTCCGCGTCGCCAAGCAGCTCAAGGCGCGGGCGCTCAATGCCAGGTTTGCCGTCACGCGCGTCATGCTGGGCATGCTTGCCCGTAGCTGGCACCTCGTCATCATCGCCTACTTTGCATTGCTTGGTGTAGCGACCCTGCTACGCCCCGAGGATGCTCTGCCGCTGATTCTGCAGGCGACCGTGCAGACGCTGATGGCAATTGCAGGCGGGGTGTTTCTGTCGGTGGTGCTGAGCCAGATCATCAGCCGTCAGCTACATGTCCCGGAAGAGACCCGGCAGCGCTTCCCGATGCTCGAGGAACGGCTTAATGGCTTTATCCCGATGGCGCTCAAGATCATGCGCCTGGTTATTCTGGTCGTGGTGATTGCCCTGGTGCTGGATGCCTGGGGGCTGTTCAATCTGGCGTCATGGCTGGGCTCCGAGGTCGGCATGCACACCGTTGTCACCGCGGTTACGGTGGCCCTTATCGTCACCACGGCCACGGCATTGTGGATTGGTCTGGCGAGCTGGATCGAACATCGCCTCAATCCTGACGCCGGTCATGGTGAGCCCACCGCGCGAGAAAAGACCCTGTTGACGATCTTCCGCAACGCGGTGGCGGTGACGCTGATCATCATGACGCTGATGATCGTGCTCTCGGAAATCGGCATCAACATCGGCCCATTGATCGCCGGTGCCGGTGTGCTTGGCCTGGCCATCGGTTTCGGTGCACAGAAGCTGGTGCAGGACATAATCACCGGCGTGTTCATTCAGATGGAGAATGCCATCAATACCGGCGATGTGATTACCGCCGCCGGCATCACCGGCACCGCCGAGCGGCTCACCATCCGTTCACTGGGCATCCGTGATCTGGCCGGTACGTACCATTTGATCCCGTTCTCTTCGGTGGATAACGTGTCCAATTACATGCGCGATTTCGCCTATCACGTAGGCGAATACGGTGTGGCCTACCGGGAGAACACGGACGATGTGATCGTGCGACTGCGGGAGGCGTTCGATGAGCTGGTGTCGGACCCGGAGCAGCGATCAAAGGTGCTTGGCGAACTTGAGGTTCATGGCGTTACCGCGCTCGCCGACAGCTCGGTGAACATCCGGGTACGCATCAAGACCCTGCCGGGCGCGCAGTGGGCGGTTGGCCGCGAGTACAACCGACTGGTGAAGCGGCATCTGGATGCGGCGGGAATCGAGATCCCGTTCCCCCATCTCACCTTGTATTTCGGTCAGGACAAGGACGGTTCCGCGCCGCCGGCCCCGGTTGTCTTGCAGGAGCGCCAGACGGCTGAGAAACTGCCCTCGCCGGAAGGCGAGGAGCAGCCGGACGATGCCAGGGCGAACCCCAAACACGGAGGGGATTTCGACGACGCCGAGCGTTGATAGCAAACGAGATACGGCGGATCGAGCCGCCGTGGCCCTCAGGTAGGGCGGAAAAGCGCAGCGCCTTCCGCCGAATGAAGGCATCGGAGTAGCCCACCGTGCGTCTCACATCCGGGTGGTGGCCTTACCGGCCACGCCCGGAGGACGCAGTCCTGCGGCCCTGGCCATCGTTTCCGCGGCGGTTGGCGCTGGGCGGCGGACGACGGCCACCCATGGGCTTCTTGAACAGCGGCTGCGGCCGTTCCGAAGGATCCGGCTCAAAGCCGGCGATTACCTGCTTGTCGATGCTCTTCTTGAGCAGCCGCTCGATACCTTCAAGCAACTTGAGCTCGTCCACGCAGACCAGCGACAGCGCCTCGCCACCATGCCCCGCACGGCCGGTGCGGCCAATACGGTGGACGTAGTCTTCGGCCACGTTGGGCAGCTCGTAATTCACCACATGCGGCAGCTGGTCGATGTCCAGGCCGCGGGCGGCGATATCGGTGGCCACCAGTACGCGGACCCGGCCTTGCTTGAACTGGGCGAGCGCCTTGGTTCGCGCACCCTGGCTCTTGTTGCCGTGGATCGCGGCGGCCGTGAGGCCGTCTTTCTCCAGCTGACCGGCCAGGCGATCGGCACCATGCTTGGTGCGTGTAAATACCAGGATCTGCTGCCAATCGCCATTGCGGATCAAGGTGCTAAGCAATGCCCGCTTGCCGCCGCGGCTAACCGGGTGGACCCGCTGGGTGACCATTTCCGCCGTTGTGTTGCGACGCGCAACTTCAATCTGGGTCGGTTCCCTGAGCATGCCGTGGGCAAGCTTGCGAATGTCGTCGGAGAAGGTGGCGGAGAACAGCAGCGTCTGACGCTGCTTCGGAATTGCCGAAATCACCTTCTTGATGTCGTGGATGAAACCCATGTCGAGCATGCGGTCGGCTTCATCGAGCACCAGGATTTCCACTTTGGAAAGGTCCACGGTGCGCTGTCTCATGTGGTCCAGCAAACGGCCCGGGGTGGCGACCAGAATGTCCACGCCGCGGCGCAGGGTCTGGATCTGCGGCTGCATGCCGACACCACCGAAAATGACGGCGGATTTCAGCGGCAGGTGGCGGCCGTAGGTGCGCACGCTCTCCTGAACCTGTGCGGTGAGTTCGCGGGTCGGTGTCAGTATCAGTGCGCGCACCGGTCGGCCGCGACTCTCCTGGGGCTGGCTGCGCATCAGCAGTTCGAGCATGGGCAGGGTGAAGCCGGCGGTCTTGCCGGTGCCCGTCTGTGCGGCGGCCATGATATCGCCGCCCTGGAGGACGACGGGAATGGCCTGGGCCTGTATCGGGGTGGGCGTGTCGTAGCCCTGATCATTGACAGCACGAACCAGCGCGGCCGAAAGGCCGAGATCATTGAATGACATGTGTTGGGAAGCTCCTGGAATGCCAACCCGCGTGCGGCTTATGCCGCAGGTAACGGGCCCGGTCCAGGCTGAAAAGAGTGAATTCGGATAGGCCCTGGAAGGAATAGAGACCACGAACGCGTGATGCGGACCGGAGTGCATCAACCGCGGGCACTATACCAGATCATCCTCAAGATCATAGCCCGAACTTTCAGAAGCCGCGCTCCACGCCCGCGGAGATCTGCAGCCGGTCGTAGTCGAACGGGGCACGGTTGGAGCGATTTTCAGCCCACTGCAATCGCAGCGTGCCGGTCCAGTTCGCGTCCAGACTGTGCAGCAGCCCCGCGCCCAGCAGCATCCGCCTGTCCAGCCGCCGCGTCGAAGTGCCGTCGCCGGGCTCATCGGCATCCATGAAGCGGCTGACCCGGTAGCCCACTGTCAGTTCCATGCGGGTGCGATGATTCAGTGCCGGGGTTATGCCGGCGGTGACGCCCTGTCGCAGCGGCGAGACAGACTGGAATGTCGTCGCCGTGCGCAGATCTTCGCGGTCGTCGTAGATCAGATCGTAGCGCAGGAACCAGGGCATGGTCGCGGAGCGGTCGCGCAGCCCGAGCCGGAGGTCATGACTGTAGCCGTCCAGATAGCCGAAGCCCGTGCCGCCGCCTGTTCGGGACAGACGTAATCTGGCCTGCAACTCACCGAGCCCACGCACCGGACGAACGGCCTCTGTGCCGATTTGCAACTGGCGTTCGACGCCATCTCCGCCGAGGGAGAGATGGTTGAGATTTATGCTGTGGACGTATCTCCAGCCGGCCGTTGACCGATGCCAGACTGGACCGAGTTGCAGGTAGAGCAGGTCCGCGTCCGCCACTTCTGGATAATCGCGAGCGTTCAGGCTGCCCTGCAGCCGGATATCCGGAGCGGTCCCGGCGGTTAACCGGTACTCGCCCCAGAGCAGGGCATCTGCATGGAAAGCGTCGTCCTCTCGCCCGGCCACTGACTCCGGTGCCAGTGCGACATTGCTGTCGTAACCGACATCCAGGGCGAGCCAGGCATGGCCTCGCGTGGGTACCGTTGGCAGCCTGCCGAGCTGGATGCGGGCGAGCCCGCGTACCTGGTCGGTGCGAGCCAGGCGTTCCGCCTCTCGAAACTGCTGCGCCGCCGCCGTGGAACGGCCCTGGTCCAGTGCGATAAGCCCCAGATTATAGTGGGCGAGGGCGGCAAGCTCCCGGCTACGCCTGGCCTCGTTGAACGAGCGTGAGGCCGCGTCGAGATTGCCGGTCCGGTAGTAACTTACGCCGAGATTATAATGCAGCGCGGGCGTATCGAGGCCGGCTTGCCGCGCTGCGCGAAAATGCGCGAGCGCACGCCGATGATCTCCGGCACGGCTGGCCGAGACGCCTTCCTGAAACCGGGATTGCGGGTCTGGCTGGGAATAGCTGGTGGAGCTTATGCAGGCAAGGAGCAGTCCCGCGATGCAGAACGTGAGGGTGCGCATGGGTGTGTCATGATTCTCCGTGACGAGCCGCCGGCCGGGTGTTCAAGCGTGCAGCGGACATTATACCGGTCACGCGAATCGGTAAATGCAAAAATGCGGGTGACGGAAGGCGTCGCCCGCATACATTACCGGCGTTAAGGAGCCTCTCATCTATTCCCATGGGCCGCCTTGATGCGATCGGCCAATGCGGTCAGTTCAGCGGGTTCTGTTCTCGATCGCCGGCGTTGGCGGCACGATCCCGTGCCGCATCCCGGGCAGCCTGGCCGCGCTCCCGCGCCTCTTCGCCGCGCTCCCGGGCTTCGCTGGCACGGCTCTGGCCGAATTCACGGCCCCGTTCACGCGCCTCGTTGGCCGTATCAAGCCCATAACGCGAGCTTTCCCGGCCCTGGTCGCTGGCATCCTCGGGGAGTTCCAGGCGGTTTACAATGACTTCTTCGGTGCCGTTGTCATCCACAACCTCCATGGTGACGTCCAGTTCCTGAGCATAGGCCGTTGCCGTCATGGAAATGGCGAATAGGCCGGTGGCCAGGAAAATCAGATACTGTTTGCTGATACGCATTGGTTGGTTCTCCTGCTTCAGTCAGTGAATTACCGGAGACGTGATGCCTCCATTAACGCGCGAGGGAGCTGGTGGGAACGCGCAGTTCCCGGATACGCCCGCCGTGTTCCAGTCGTGCCAGGAGTTCTCCATTCGCCCCGTCCATCAGCACGATCGGGATGCTGAGACGGTTGGGCCCGGCGGCGAGATTGTCCGTCCATTCCAGTGTCCGCCGTCCGGGGTGTCCCTGAACCTCCACCGATTCCGGCAGCTCTAGCCGGAATCGGACTGCATCCATGGGCTCGGGCGCGTCCAGGGCGAGCTGGATGGTCCGCGTCTGCCATCCATCGGGGCCTGCAACCCCCGGGTCGGCTGCTTGCCGGGGGATGCCCAGAAACAGGCCGGCCAGCACGGCAACGGTCAGCATCACCGACGCCGCCAGCGCGGTGGGCATATGATGCCGCCGCCGAAGCGGGCGCAGGCTGCGCTCGGCAAGGTCGGCGGGCATGGTCGGCGGCGTCATCGTGGCCAGACCGTGCCTCAACAGACCGAGATCTGTCTCGAATGCCCGGCAGGCACGGCAATGCCGCAGGTGATCTTCCACCGGCCCCATGATGTCGGCCGGCAGCCTGTGCCCGCGTAGCGCGTCGATGTGTTGTCGTACCGTGTTGCAGTCCATGTCTGTCACCTCATACCCTGACACGCAGCGGCGCTCGAAAAGGTTCCGGCGGCAATCCTGGCACGCAGCGCTTCGCGCGCCCGATGCAGCCGGGACTTGAGAGTGCCAACGGGAACGTCGAGGATCCGGCTGATTTCTTCCAGGGTGTAGCCTTCGGCGTCATGCATGAGCACGACCACCCGCTGGGGTTCCGGCAGCGTGGCCAAGGCCTGTTCCAATGCCGCGGATTCCACGGCCACCAGTAGCGGTTCATCACTGGTCGAGGCCTCCGGCAATGGGCTGTCCGGGTCGTCGAGGGAGTAGGCGTCGCGCATGACACCCTTGCGTCGCCAACGGTCCACCCAGGTGTTGTGCAGCACGCGAGCGAGCCAGGGGCCGGGTGCGTCGAGTTCGAGTACCTGGTCCCGTTTCGGGTAGGCGCGAAGCAGGGTCTCCTGGATCAGATCCTCGGCGTCTTCCTGTGATCCGGTCAGCCGCCAGGCGAGACGATACAGGCGCGGGACGTGCGGCCGCACGCAACGCTCGAATGCCGCGTTCGGTCGAAGATGGTGCCAGAACCTGACGACGGTGCTCATGGATACAGGACACGCAATCGGGCGGCAAATGGTTCCATCCGATTGTACGTGGTTTGCGGGTAGGACCTTGGTTGGCGCGCGGCCCGCCCGATATTCGGGCATTCAGAGCGCGTCGTCAGGGTAGGGCGGAAAAGCGCAGCGCCTTCCGCCGCATGTCATGCGTTCAATCATGCTGTTCACGCGCCGGTGATTTCGCCGAGGTCTTCACGCGGCGGAAGGCGCTGCGCTTTTCCGCCCGACCCCTGCGTTACCCCCGTGCCCGGATTGAAGTCGGTATCAGCGCGCCCACACGAAATAGGCAATGAAGATCACGAACAGCACGTACATCAGCGGGTGAACCTGCCGCCATTCGCCCTTGAACACCTTGGTCAGTGGGTAAAGCAGAAAGCCGAGCGCGATACCGGTGGCGATGCTGAAGGTCAGCGGCATGGCGATGGCGGTGACGAATGCCGGTATGGCGTACTCCGGTTTCTGCCACTCGATATGGCCGAGTGCCGAGGCCATGAACACACCGACGATAATCAGCGCTGGCGACGTCAGCTCCGGGTGCGCAAGAAAGATCTCAAGCAGGGGCGAAAAGAACAGACTCAGCACAAACAGCACTGCCACGACCACCGCCGTGAGCCCGGTGCGCCCGCCTGCCGCCACACCCGAAGCCGACTCTATATAAGACGTGGTCGTTGACGTTCCCAATACAGCGCCCACCACCGTTGCGGTTGAATCAGCGCCCAGCGCGCGACCGACCCGAGGCAGCTTGTTGTCCTTCAGAAAGCCGCCCTGGTGGGCCACCGCCATCAGCGTCCCTGTCGTATCGAACAGATCGACGAACAGGAACGTGAAGACCACCAGCCAGAGTGCCGGCGACAGTAGTACCTCGGGGAGATGCGTTACCGCCTTGCCGAAGGTCGGGGCCAGGCTGGGTACGGCGGAGACGACCGCTGCCGGTGCTGCCACCGCCCCCACTAGAATGCCACCGATGATGGTACCGACCATCCCGTAGAACACCGCTGCCCGGTACCCCCTGACCAGAAAGAAACTGGTTAGCACGACACCGAAAATGGCGAGCAGCGGCGCCGCGCTGCCCAGATCGCCGAGGGTCACCAGGGTCGGTTCAGAGGCCACGATAATGCCGGCATTTTTCAGGCCGATGAAGGCGATGAATATCCCGATGCCCGCGCCGGCGGCCATCTTCAGCTGCAGCGGAATGGCGTTGATCACCTGCTCCCGTACCCGGCTCACCGTGAGCAGCATAAACAGCAGCCCGGAGACCAGCACGCCGGCCAGGGCGGTTTCCCAGGGGATACCCATACCCAGCACCACGCTGTAGGCAAAAAAGGCGTTCAATCCCATGCCGGGGGCCAGGGCAATGGGGTAATTGGCCCACAGGCCCATGATCAGGCAGGCGATCGCGGAAGCCAGCGCCGTTGCCACGAATACCGCGCCAGGGTCCATGCCGGCATCCGCCAGGATGAAGGCGTTGACGAACAGGATGTAGGCCATGGTCAGAAACGTGGTGACGCCTGCCACGACCTCGCGACGCCAGCTGGTGCCCTGGGCCTTCAGCCCGAAAAAGTCGTTCATGCGTGTGCCCCGCCTAGCCGGTTTCCGGGATTGTCATGCCGTTGCAAGCGTTCCGAGTGTGCCCTCGGATAAAAACAGATGTGAACAGTACCATTTCGAACAGTGTCAGGGCAGCAACTGCGACGCGCGCGCCACGGCCCAAATCTCTATCCGCGCCGCACCAGCGCGGCGGAGCGTGCGTGCCGCGGCATCGGCGGTGCTGCCGGTGGTCAGCACGTCGTCCACGAGCGCGACGGTCAGCCCATCGAGTCGGCCGCGGAAGGCGAAGGCATTGCGCATATTACGGCGGCGCGCCTCGCGGGAGAGCGCGCTCTGGGTGCCGGTGGAGCGAGTGCGCCGCAGGCGACGATGATCAGTCGGTATGTCCAGGGTCGGCCCCAGGCAGCGGGTCAGCTCCATGGCCTGGTTGAATCCCCGACGGCGCAGCCGGGCCGGATGCAGGGGGATGGGCAGCAGCAGGTCGGCCGTGGTGCCCCGCTGCCGGAGATGCCGCGCCAGCAACGCGCCAAGCAGGCGCCCGCCGGAGAGTTGGGCGGCGTATTTGAACGCGTGAATCAGGGAGTCGATCGGAGGCGCGTAGATGTAGGGGGCAATGACCCGATCAAAAGCCGGGGGGTGTTTCTGACAGCGGCCGCAGATGAGCTCCGGGCCGAAAAGCGGTTCGGCGCACAGGCGACATCCGTGCACCAGCCGCGGCAAATCCCGGTAACAGCCGGCGCAGATATCGTAGCGGCCCAGGCCGGGATCGCCGCAGGCGCAACAGGTGGGCGGGAATACCTGCTGAAGGACCCACTCGATCGATTCGTAAACCAATTTTTGTTATTCCGGTTGACAGGCCCGTTCGGGTCGTTAACATCACTCCTTCAGATGCGGGTCTTCAGGTGAACTTGATCAGAGGCCGCCTTTCAGGATCCTGCATCGAACTCAAGCACAGGTATGGAGAATAACAATGTCCCAGGTTGATCAGGCCCGCTCCGACGATGTCCGCCACGACTGGACCCAGACCGAGGTGCAGGCCCTGTTCGAACTGCCCTTCAATGATCTGATGTTCCGCGCCCAGACCATGCATCGCCGCTACCATGATCCCAATGCCGTGCAGGTGAGCACCCTGCTGTCCATCAAGACCGGCGCCTGCCCTGAAGACTGCAAGTATTGCCCGCAGAGCGTGCGCTATAACACCGGCCTCGAGCGCGAGCCGCTGATGGAGAAGGACCGGGTGCTGGAAGCGGCGAAGGCGGCCCGCGAGGCTGGCGCCACCCGCTTCTGCATGGGCGCCGCCTGGCGCAGCCCCAAGGGCCGGGATCTGGTGCGGGTTGCCGAGATGATCAGCGACGTCAAGGCCATGGGGCTGGAGACCTGCGCGACCCTGGGCATGCTTGACGATGTGCAGACGGAAACCCTGAAACAGGCCGGGCTGGATTACTACAACCACAACCTGGACACCTCGGAGGAGTTCTACGGCGAAATCATCACCACGCGAACCTATCAGGACCGTCTGGATACCCTGGAGCGGGTGCGCGGTGCCGGCATGAACGTCTGCAGCGGCGGCATCGTCGGCATGGGCGAAACCTCCGGTGACCGCGCTTCCATGTTGCGCACGCTGGCGAATCTGTCCGAGCATCCTCAGAGTGTGCCGATCAACCAGCTGGTGCAGGTGGAAGGCACGCCTCTGGACGGCGTCGAAGAGGTTGACCCGATCGATTTCGTGCGCGCCATCGCCGTGGCGCGGATTCTGATGCCACGCTCGCATGTGCGTCTGTCGGCGGGCCGCACCGAGATGGCCGATGAAACCCAGGCGCTGTGTTTCCTGGCGGGCGCCAACAGTATTTTCTATGGCGAGAAACTGCTCACCACCGGCAACCCCGATGTGGAAAAGGACCGTGCGCTGTTCCAGCGCCTGGGGCTTGTGTTTGAGGGCGCGAAGTGCGCAACCTCGGGGGCAGGTGATGCTGTGCAAGCGCAAACCGCAACCGGCTGACCACCATGTGGAACCTGCGTGCCGAGCTCGACGATCTGAAGGCCCGCGGCCTGGAACGGCGTCCGCGCGCCCTGAGCGACGTGCACGGCGCCTCGGCACGCAGTAACGGCCGCGATCTGCTGGTATTCTGCAGTAACGACTATCTGGGCCTGGCGGATCACCCTGAGATAACCGCCGCATTCATCGAGGAAGCCAGAGTCAGCGGGGTCGGCAGTGGCGCCTCCCACCTCGTGACCGGGCACCGCCCCGTGCACGATGCGCTGGCCGAGGCTCTGGCCGACTGGCTGGGCCGGGATCGCGCCCTGCTGTTCTCCACCGGCTACATGGCCAACCAGGGCGTTATCAACACATTGCTCGGGCGCAAGGACATGGTCCACCAGGATCGGCTCAATCACGCCTCGCTGCTGGATGGTGGCCTGCTCTGCAGCGGCACCCTGCGGCGCTATGCCCATGCCGATGCGGCGGACCTGGAAGCCGGTCTGGCGCTGTCCGCGCGCCGTCATCTGGTGGTGACTGACGGTGTCTTCAGCATGGATGGCGATACAGCGCCGTTGCAGGACATCTGTGGGCTCTCCCGTCGTTATGGCGCCGCCGTGATGGTGGACGATGCCCACGGTCTCGGTGCGATGGGCCGCGAAGGCCGCGGATGCCTGGACCTGGCCGGACTGGGCCAGACCGACGTGCCACTGCTGGTGGGCACGCTGGGCAAGGCTTTCGGTACGTTCGGCGCCTTTGTGGCGGGCGCCGAAGACTGGATAGAACTGCTTCAGCAGCGCGCCCGTACGCACATCTATACGACCGCTCCGCCGCCCGCGGTGGCCGCTGCCACGCTGGCGAGCCTGCGGCTGGTGCGGGAAGAGGGCTGGCGGCGGGATCGCCTGTCCAGCCTGATCGAGCGCTTTCGCCACGGTGCCCGTAGCCTGGGGCTGCGACTGATGCCGTCAGCCTCGCCGATTCAGCCGCTGCTGATTGGCGAAGCCGCGGATGCCACAGCCGCCAGTCAGGCGCTGGAAGAGCGCGGGATACTGGTGACGGCGATACGCCCGCCCACCGTGCCGGCCGGCTCAGCCCGGTTGCGGATTACCCTCAGCGCCGCGCATGAGCAGGGTCACGTTGACCGTTTACTGGATGCGCTGCAGGCGTTGAAGCCGTTACTGACGAAAGCAGCCTGATGATGTGCCACGGTCCATACTGACATTATGATTACAGCCGGATTTCGACTCTGACATGTCCGATGAACTGCCTCCCGAGGACCGTTTTTCAGTCCGTCGCGCGTTCGACGGCGCTGCCGATACGTATGATTCCTCTACCGCGCTGCAGCGCGAGGTAGGCGAGCGCCTGCTGGAGCGCCTGGATCTGGTTCGCCTGACGCCGGAGCGAGTGCTGGATGTCGGCGCCGGTACCGGCCTGCAGTCAGCTGCCCTGCGCGAGCGCTACCCCAAGGCTCGGGTCATCGCCCTCGATACCGCCGCGCACATGCTTCATGCCGCACGCCGGCGAGGCAGCTGGTTGCGGCCATTGCCGTGCATCCAGGCTGATGCCGCCGCACTGCCGGTAGCCGATCACAGCATTGATCTGCTGTTCTCGAGCATGGCGATTCAATGGTGCAAGGACCCACTGGCGCTATTCCGCGAATTCCAGCGTGTGCTTCGTCCGGGCGGGCTGCTGCTGTTTTCCACGGTCGGGCCGGACACCTTGCGCGAACTGCGGGCAAGCTGGGCGGCAGTGGATGACCGCCCGCACGTAAACACCTTCATCGACATGCACGACCTGGGCGACGCCCTGGTGCAGGCCCGGTTCGCCGACCCGGTAATGGATATGGAGATGTTTACACTGACCTACCCGACATTACCGGCGCTGGTGTCGGACCTGCGGGGTGCGGGGGTCGGTACGGTACTCGGTCGCCGCGGCGCCGGGCTGATGGGGCGGGCAGCCTATCGGCGTCTGCTTCAGGCCTATTCGGGTTTCAAGAACGCGGACGGCCTGCTGCCGGCCAGCTATGAAATCGTCTACGGCCACGCCTGGGCGGCGGACGTGCTGCCGCAGGCGAAGGATGCCGGCGGCGCGGTGCTGGTCTCTCTGGACAACATGCGCCGGAAGCTCCGGAGCAGCCGCTGATGCGAGGCCTTTTCGTCACCGGTACCGATACCGGTGTGGGCAAAACCCTGGTGTCCGCCGCGCTGCTGCACGCGCTCGCCGATGGTGGCACGCGCACAGTGGGCGTGAAGCCTGTGGCGTCCGGCTGTGAATCCACCGTGAACGGACTACGCAACGAGGACGCCCTGGCGCTGCAGGCCGCGGCCACCGAGCGGTTGGCGTATGACCAGATCAACCCGGTGGCCCTGGCGCCGGCAGTGGCCCCCCATCTGGCCGCGGAAGACGCCGGCATTGTTATCGAACCGTCGGTGCTTGCCGCGCATGTGCGCAGCCTGGAATCGGCGGCCGACTGGCTGGTGGTAGAGGGGGCGGGCGGTTGGCGGGTGCCACTCGGTCCCACCGCCGGCTTTGCCGACCTGGCCGTCGCGCTTGGCTACCCCGTGGTGCTGGTGGTTGCCGTACGCCTGGGCTGCATCAATCATGCGCTGCTCACCGCCGACGCCATTCTGGCGGACGGGCTGCCCCTCGCCGGATGGGTGGCGAACATGCTCAATCCCTCGGAACCACTGGCCGACCGGCAGGTCGAATCGCTCATTGCAAGGCTGCCCGCACCGCTGCTCGGGTGCGTTCCTCACCTGCCCACCGCCGACTATCGAAGCGCGGCATCGGAGCTTGATACCCGGCGGCTGTTGTCCTGATTGCCGGCAGACGTAACGGGTGGTTTCTGGTCGGGGCTCGGCGGAAGGAAATGACATCAGGGTTTTCTCCGACGGGGAAGTCCTCTAAAATGGCCGCCCGATGCGGTGGTCAAACGCCCTCGGAGGGCGGGCAGCCGCAGGCTGGACGTGGGGCTTACCCATGGCAATCGAGCAGATACGGACATCCGACGGTGGACTCTATTTTGTGTTGCGGTCCAATGCCGGCCTGTATTGGCGGACCACCCTGTGGGTGTACATTGCGCTGTCGACCATCTGTCTGACCATTGCCTTCGGGTTCACGCTGGCGGGTTACTGGCCCATCCTGCCGTTTGCCGGTCTGGAAATCGTGGCGCTCGGCGCCGCGTTATATGTCTCCGCGAATCGCGGAAACAGCCGGGAAGTTGTAAGCATCGACGGCAACATCGTCGAAATAGCAAAGGGACTGCGCGGCCCGGAACGATCATGGGTATTCGATCGGATCAGGTCGGAAGTGGCGCTGAAGGCGCCCCTTCATCGCTGGTATCCCAGCCGTCTGGTGATACGTTTCCGCGGAACGGCGGTAGAACTGGGCGCATTTCTCACGGACGGGGAACGTGAGTCTCTGGCCGCGGAACTGCAGCACCGTATCGGCCCCATGGCCGTTCCGGGTAGTTACCATGAGTCCCGGTCATCGTTGCCGGTACATGCCGATCATAAGCAATAGCCGCCAATCTCACTCGGGAGAGCGCGTGGAATGAACCTGAACAAGCTGACGAGACTCATCGTCACGTTGGGTGGTATGGGTGCGCTGCTATTTGCAGCCTCCGCTACTGCCGCCTCGGAATGGCGCCGTGACTGGGCCGTCAATCTACCCCGGGGCGTGACCTCCCTGAGTGAGCAGGTCTTCAGCCTGCATATGCTGGTTTTCTGGATCGTCTGCATCATTGGTGTGGGCGTGTTCGCTGGCGTGTTCTACTCGGTGTGGAAGTTCCGCAAGTCCGCCGGCGCGGTTCCGGCACAGTGGCATCACAGCACCACGGTGGAAATTGCCTGGACGGTGGTTCCTTTCCTGATTCTGCTGGCCATCGCCATCCCGGCGACCCAGACCATGATCCAAATGGAGGATGCCACCGGTCATGAAATGACCATCAAGGTCACCGGCTATCAGTGGATGTGGGAATACGATTACCTTGACGAGGATATTCGTTTCTTCAGCCGCCTGGATCAGAACAGCAATCGTGCCCGCCAGCGCAACCCCGAGATCCGCCCGCAGGATATCGATCAATATCTGCTGGACGTCGATAACCCTTTGGTCGTGCCTGTTAATACCAGGATCCGCTTTCTGCTGACTTCAAATGATGTTATCCACGCCTGGTGGGTGCCGGAGCTGGGCTGGAAAAAGGACACCATTCCCGGATTCCTGAACCAGACCTGGGCGGAGATCAGCGAGCCTGGGACCTATCGTGGTCAATGTGCGGAACTCTGCGGACGTGACCATGGCTTCATGCCGGTCGTGGTCGTGGCCAAGACCCGGGAAGACTACGAAGCCTGGGTAGCCGAACAGACCGCGGAACCTGCCGACAATGAGGCGGATGCATCTGCTGATACCGGAGAGGAGTCCGACGATTCCGCTGCAGTTGCGGATATGGAAGCGGACGAACTGATGCAGGTAGGCGAGCGCGTCTACGGTCAGCAGTGCGCGGCCTGCCACCAGGCGGACGGTCAGGGCATGGCCACCTTCCCGGCGCTTGCCGGCAGCGACAAGGTGCTGGGTGATCGCGACAGCTTTGCGGGCGTGGTCATGAGTGGCGTCAGCGGCACCGCGATGCAGCCCTTCAAGAGCCGGATGGACGACGAACAGCTTGCCGGTGTGCTGACTTACGTGCGCAACGCCTGGGGCAATGACGACGATGGCGGGGACGCGTTCCAGCCCGCCGACATCCGGGCTGCCCGGTAACCGGACAACGATTTCCGAGAGGTAACTGGCAATGACCGCCACGACACACGACACGCACGCCGAGCACCATGAACACCATGGTCCGCCGGCGGGCTTCATTACCCGGTGGCTGTTTACCACCAATCACAAGGATCTGGGCATCCTCTACATGGTGTTTGCGCTGGCCATGTTCTTTGTCGGCGGCGCCATGGCGTTGGTGATTCGGGCTGAACTGTTCCAGCCCGGCCTGAACCTGGTCGATCCGCATTTCTTCAACCAGATGACGACCATGCACGCCCTGGTGATGATCTTCGGCGCGGTGATGCCGGCCTTTACCGGTCTGGCCAACTGGCTCATACCGGTGCAGATCGGCGCCCCCGACATGGCCTTGCCGCGCGTCAATAACTGGGCATTCTGGCTGCTGCCGGCCGGTTTCGTCCTGCTGCTGACCACGCTGTTCATGCCGGGCGGGGCGCCGGCCGGTGGCTGGACCATGTATCCGCCGCTGGTACTGCAGTTGGGAGACGCCTTTCCGTTCCTGATCTTCGCGGTGCATATCCTGGGCATCTCCTCGATCATGGGTTCCATCAACGTTGCCGCCACCATACTGAACCTGCGCGCACCCGGTATGACCCTCATGAAAATGCCGCTGTTCGTGTGGTCCTGGCTGATCACCGCCTTCCTGATTGTGGCCGTGATGCCGGTGTTGGCAGGTGCAGTCACCATGCTGCTCACCGACCAGTACTTCGGCACCAGCTTCTTCAATGCCGCCGGCGGCGGTGATCCGGTCATGTTCCAGCACATCTTCTGGTTCTTCGGACACCCCGAGGTGTATATCCTCATTCTGCCGGCCTTCGGTATCGTCTCGGCGATCATCCCCACGTTCGCGCGCAAGCCGCTGTTCGGCTACAGCTCAATGGTCTACGCCATAGCGTCGATTGCCTTCCTGAGCTTCATCGTCTGGGGCCACCACATGTTCTCCGTGGGCATGCCTCTGTCGGGCCAGCTGTTCTTCATGTACGCCACCATGCTGGTGGCGGTGCCCACGGGCGTGAAGATCTTCAACTGGATGGCGACCATGTGGCATGGGTCGCTGAGCTTTGAAACGCCCATGCTGTTCGCCATCGCCTTCGTGCTGCTGTTTACCATCGGCGGCCTTTCCGGGGTGATGCTGGCGTTGGCGCCGGTGGATCTGCAATACCACGACACCTACTTCGTGGTGGCGCATTTCCACTATGTGCTGGTAACCGGTGCTATCTTCTCCATCATGGCGGCCGTCTATTTCTGGCTGCCGAAGTGGACCGGAAACATGTACGACGAGCGTCTTGGAAAGTGGCATTTCTGGATTTCCGTCATCTCCGTGAATGTGCTGTTCTTCCCGCAGCATTTCCTTGGTCTGGCCGGCATGCCGCGCCGTATTCCGGATTACGCGCTGCAATTCGCCGATTTCAACATGATCTCCAGCGTTGGCGGCTTCGTGTTCGGGTTCTCGCAGTTGATGTTCCTGTGGATCGTCATCAAATGCGTACGCGGCGGCGAAACCGCGACCAGCGAAGTGTGGGAAGGAGCCAAGGGCCTGGAGTGGACGCTGCCGTCGCCGGCGCCCTACCACACCTTCGAAACGCCGCCTACGGTAAAGTAACGTGAGCAAGGACGAACATTCGCAGCGGGTTCGGCGGCGGGGTGTCATCGCCACCGCTGTCGTGCTCGGCCTGATTGCAGTGGGCCTTTATGTCGGCTTCATACTGGTACAGGTCACGAAATGAGTGAGCAGACCACACAGCTGCGAACACAGCGTACGGTCACCCGCTTGCTGCTGGTTGCAGTGGCCATGTTTGCCTTTGGCTTCGCCCTGGTCCCGATGTATCAGGTGATCTGTGAAATAACCGGCTTCAACGGCTTTGTATCCGGCAATGCCGCCCAGGCGCCGGTGTCGGCCGGGTCAAATACCGACCGGACCGTCACGGTGGAGTTCGTGGCCACCGTGAATGAAAGCAGGCCGTGGACCTTCCGGCCGAGGCAGACTCGGATGGAGGTAAAACCCGGTGAGCTTTATACCGCTTATTTCTATGCGGAGAACATGCGCGACCGGGATACGGTCAGTCAGATCGTGCCGAGCGTCGCCCCCGGTACCGCCGGGCGGCACTTCCACAAGACGGAATGCTTCTGTTTCACCGAGCAGGCCTTCGAGGGTGGACAGGGCAGGGAGATGCCGGTCACCTTCTACGTGGACCCGGCGTTGCCGGAACGCACGACGACGCTGACGCTTTCATATACGCTCTTCGATCTGGGTGACGGAGACGTGCCGGAATTTGACGAGAACGCCGCCAGGCTGCATTCCAGCGCCCGCTGACCTGGCCCAAGGGGATAGAAACAATGAGTCAATCGCAAGACACCTATTACGTACCCCACGACAGCCGTTGGCCGGTATTCGGTGTTCCTGGCATGTTGCTGCTCGCGGTCGGTTTCTCCAATTACCTCAATGGCGGCAATTGGGGTATGCCGGTGATGCTTGTCGGCGCCGTCATTACGATCATCATGACCGTCATGTGGTTCCGGGATGTCATCCATGAAAGCGTGGCGGGCAAGTACAACGTTCAGGTCGACCTCTCCTTCCGGCAGGGCATGGCCTGGTTCATTTTTTCCGAGGTCATGTTCTTCGGCGCCTTTTTCGGCGCCCTGTTCTATGCCCGCGTGTTCTCCATCCCCTGGCTCGGCGGCGACGATCCGCTCACCAGCCGTTTCCTGTGGGATTCGGTGACCCTGGCGTGGCCGACCGCCGGCCCCGGCCTGATGGACCTCGACTATCAGGCCATGGGTCCGTGGGCGCTGCCGACCATCAACACCCTGATTCTGCTGACGTCCGGCGTAACGTTGACGATCGCTCACCATGCCATCAAGGAGAATCACCGCGGCAAGGTGATCGCGGGACTGGCTGCCACCGTGCTGCTCGGCGCCATATTCATGTGCGTGCAGAGTTATGAATACATCCATGCCTATCAGGACCTCAACCTGCGCATGGATACCGGTATTTACGGTTCCACCTTTTTCATGCTGACCGGTTTTCATGGCCTGCATGTGACCCTGGGCGCGTTCACGTTGTTCGTGATCCTGCTGCGGGTAATCAGAGGCCATTTCACCGCGGATAACCACTTCGGATTTGAAGCAGCCGCGTGGTACTGGCACTTTGTGGACGTGGTCTGGCTGGGACTGTACGTTTTTGTGTATCTGATCTGAGGGACGGTACTCTCCGCCCGCATGGTTGTCTCACGAAATCACCGTGCCCGGAGTTTGCGATAAACTCCGGGCACGTTCGCGTCGTCAGGCCGGTGCAATTTGGTGAGCCGATTCGTTTACCTGGGGTAGAACGGATCATTCGGCACCAGGACACCGGTCATCACCAGGGTAACCAGCACCAGAAACAACGCGACCGACAGCGTGATGCGAAGAGTGAGCGCTCGAACCACGCGCTTCGAACCGCTCCTGTCGCGGACGAGAAAGACGGCACCGCAGGCGAGGCTGGCAATGATGGCCAGCAGGGCCAGAATGACGGCGATCTTGATGGCTAAGGTCATAGTGAATCCGTTGGGCGAAAGAGGCGCGGATCGCCTGGCGTGCAGGTCAGCACATGAGTATAACGGCGACCCCGGCCACACCCAATTGTTGCGGTCGGCTCATCTCTTTTCGGGGAGCGTCACGTCATGCAGGCAGGCATGTTTCAGTTCCGGCCCGGGCGCATACCGACGCTGGCAACGCTACTGACGTTGCCGATTCTGGTGTTGCTTGGGTTCTGGCAGCTTGATCGTGCCGAGCAAAAGGAGCAGGCACTGGCCGCGTTTGATGCGCGTGCCCTGTCGCCCGCGCTCGTGCTCAATCGGGACAATCCCGACCCGGAAGGTGATCTCTTCCGGCTTGCGGAGGCGCGCGGGCGCTACGATACACACCACCAGTTTCTGCTGGATAACCAGACGCGTAACCGGCAAGTGGGTTATCAGGTGTTAACACCGTTTCGCCTGGAAGGGCGCAAGGCGGCAGTACTTGTGGACCGCGGCTGGGTGCGCTCGGAATCCATGCGCGCTGATCTGCCCTCCGTGCCCGCACCGGGGGATGTAACCACCGTCAGCGGTCATCTCGACCAGGGGCCGGCCACTGGAATCCGCCTGGGTGGAATCGCGGACGGCGAGCAGGGTTGGCCTCTGCGCGTGCAGTACGTGGATTATGAAGAGCTTGAGGCACGGTTGGATTATCCACTGATGCCCGTGGTTCTTCGGCTGGACGAGAGCGCCGAGGGTGGCTATCTGCGATCATGGCGCCCCGAGCATCCAGCGGGTTTCGGACCCGAGCGAAATCGGGGATATGCGTTCCAGTGGTTCGGTCTGGCGGCCACATTGGCCATCATCTATATCGCGGTAAACACCAGGCGGAGGCGTGGCGGCGAACATGAGCACCAGTAAACGCAAGGGTCCACCATGGCCTCTCATACTTCTGCTGGCTGCGTTCCTGGTTCCCGCGACCATCGCCTGGACACTGTTCTTCAGTGGTTGGCAACCGACCGATACCGCCAACCACGGCGAACTCCTCGTGCCGCCGCAGCGCATCGAGGGGCGCTTGCTCACCGACACCGGCATCCCGGTCGACGCGGATATCCTGCGCGGCAAGTGGACCATTCTCATTGTCAGTCACGGCGCTTGTGAGGCCGACTGCCTTGAGCGCCTGGTGCAGACGCGACAAGCCAGGCTGGCCCTGGCTCAGCATACGGATCGTACCCGCCGCGTTCTCCTGATGCCCGAGGGCGTACCCGGTCTGAATGGCCGTGACCTCGACGCGCATCCGGATCTCACCGTCTATCGCGGCGACAGCGCCATGCTGCCGTCGATGCGTCTACCGGCCGATGCGCCTGTTCATGTGTCCCTGATCGACACTGGCGCCTATCGCATGATGGTGTACCCGGAGCCACTCGATTCCGGTGGCCTGCTGCAGGACATGAAGCGCCTGCTGCGCCTGTCGAATGTCGACCTGGAGCGACTCCAGGGCGTAACCGAGGAAGACGGAAATCATGACTGATCGCGGATTTTTCCGGCTGTCCCTGTCAGCCGCGTGTCTCACGTTGGTAGTGATCCTGCTCGGCGCCTGGGTGCGGCTGGAAGATGCGGGCCTGGGATGCCCCGACTGGCCGGGCTGCTACGGCATGCTGCTGGGGGTGCCGCAAACGGACGAGTCGATTACCGCGGCCAATCTTGCCTATCCGCAACGTGCCGTCGAGGTGGGCAAGGCCTGGAAGGAGATGATTCATCGCTATGCTGCCGGAACACTGGGCCTGATGGTCCTCGGCCTGGCGCTGATGGCGGTGCGGCAACGGCGCAACCCGGCGCAGCCGCTCCTGCTTCCGGCACTGTTACTGGTGTTGATCATTATTCAGTCCGTACTCGGCATGTGGACGGTAACCTGGCAGCTCAAGCCGCTGATTGTATCGATGCATCTGCTGGGCGGCATGACCACCGTGGTGCTGTTATGGTGGCTGACGTTGCGCCAGGGCCGCTTCCTGGCCCCGCAGCCGGAGCCGGCAGCCGGCGGCCTGCGCCAATGGGCCTTGGTGGTGCTGGCGGTCGTGGTCGCCCAGATTGCGCTGGGAGGCTGGGTAAGCACCAACTACGCCGCCCTGGCCTGTACGGATTTCCCTACCTGCCATGGTTCCTGGATGCCCGAAGCCGACTTCGCTCAGGGGTTTACGCTCTGGCACGGCCTGGGGGTGGACTATGAGTTCGGGGTGCTTGATCATCCGGCACGGGTTGCGATCCAGTACGTCCACCGGCTAGGCGCCGTGCTAACGGCGCTTGCCGTCCTGGCGCTGGCCCTGGCGGTGTGGTCACGTGCCGCGGGTGTAACCGCGCGCCGCGCCGCATGGGCAATGGTGCTGCTGCTGGGTGTGCAGTGGAGCCTGGGTATCGCCAATGTGCTGCTCAGTCTGCCCTTGCCCCTGGCGGTGGCCCACAATGGTGGTGCGGCATTGCTGCTGTTGAGTGTGGTGACGCTCTATCATAGTCTGCGGCCGTTGCCGCCCGCTGCTGATAGCCGTGCAACGGTTGCTTATTGATCACGGGATCGCGCGGGATGGCCCGGATTGACACTAACTTGCGGACGATTGCGATGCAGGCGGCAGTAAACTGGCACGACTACTATGAGCTCTGCAAGCCTAAAGTGGTTGCTTTGCTGGTATTTACCGCCATTGTGGGCATGGTGCTGGCCGCGCCGCCGGCACAGGTGCCCTGGAATGCTCTTATCTTCGGCAGTATCGGCATAGCCCTGGCGTCGGCATCCGCGGCGGCCATCAACCAGCTGGTCGACCGTCAGGCCGATGCGCGCATGCTGCGTACCCGCGGTCGCCCGCTTCCCCAGGGCGCGATCACGACCACCAGCGCGGTGATTTTTGCCGCGACCATCGGCGTGCTCGGGCTGGCCATGCTTTATCTTCTGGTGAACCCGCTCACCGCGTTTCTCACATTTCTGTCCCTGATGGGCTATGCCTTCGTCTATACCCTGTACCTGAAACGGGCGACGCCACAGAACATCGTTATCGGCGGCGCCGCCGGGGCAGCACCGCCGGTCCTCGGCTGGACGGCGGTGACCGGCACTATCGACCCACACGCACTGTTGCTGTTTCTGATTATCTTCGTATGGACGCCGCCACACTTCTGGGCCCTGGCAATTCACCGTCGGGATGAATACGCCCAGGAGCACATACCCATGCTGCCGGTGACGCACGGCGTTCGCTTTACCGAAGTGCAGATTCTGCTCTATACGGTGCTGCTGGTCGGTGTCAGCCTGCTCCCTTATGCGTTGCAAATGGCCGGCACCCTTTACCTGGTTGGCGTCATGCTGCTGAACGCCGGCTACATGTATTACGCCATCGCCATGCGTCTGTCCGACGACGAATCACTGCCGATGAAGGCGTTCAGCTATTCCATCACCTACCTGATGGGGCTTTTCGCCCTGTTACTGGTAGACCATTACCTGCCATTGCTTCCTTTCTGATCTGTCAGCCGCTGCCCTGTATGTCTACAATGAGGCCTGAAAAGCCCCCGATCGGCTGAACTTGTCAGCCAGGGGTTTCTTGAGCGGAAGGTAGAAGAGATGAGGAGCCGTGTGCATGAAACTCGTCAGCAACAGCCTGCAGCATGGTCGGCCCATACCCGCCCGCAATGCCTTCGGTCTACCGGATCCACAGACCCACATGCGTTTTGGTGAGAACCTGAATCCGCACCTTTCCTGGAGTGATCTGCCCGAGGGAACGCGCTCGCTGGTCCTGATCTGCCATGACCCGGACGTTCCCGGTGTGGCGGATGACGTGAATCAGGAAGGCCGAATCATACCCGAGGCTTTGCCGCGCGTGGATTTTTATCACTGGGTACTGGTAGACATTCCGCCATCCGTGCAGGTGCTGGAGGAGGGCGCGTTCTCCCGGGGTGTAACACCCGGAGGTAAATCAGGCCCGGAGGCGCCCCAGGGGCTGCGCCATGGTCTCAACGATTACACAGGCTTTCTCGCCGACAACCCGGATATGGCAGGCCAGTACTTTGGTTACGACGGCCCCTGCCCGCCGTGGAACGACAGCGTCATTCATCATTATCACTTTACCCTTTACGCAACCGATCTCGAACGTTGCCCCCTGGACGGCCTATTGACCGGCCCGGATGTTCTGGACGCCATCGCCGGGCATGTGCTCGAGGAAGCCTGCATTACCGGCACCTACAGTCTGAACCCGAATGTCTCCGGCTGACCGTCCGTCGGTTTCGTCGGGTCGCGTTGACCGTTAACCGTGGCTGATACACTATGGCTTTCTGGTCGAAATTCGGCGCACGGAGGCGAGGACTTAGCGATAACACCGCCCCCGTTCGGGATCGCACCTGTACCGGCAACCGGGGTCAGGGTCGGCGGCGGCTGGGTGGGGCCGAGGCACCATGAATGACGGTGAAGTCAGTCCGGTGACATCCATCCTGCAGTCCGTGCTGCCGGGATCGGACAGTGCGCTCTGTGGTTTGAACGCGGACGGCTGTCTGACCTGGGTCAACGAAACCTTCGAAGTCCTGGCCAACCGACGGCGCGAAGACATGCTCGCTCGCCCGCTGGCGAGGCTCTTTGAACCCGCCGAGCAGCGCAGCCTGGCCGAGGTTTTTGCCCGTGTACTGGTCGATGGTGAACGCATTCGCGGCCATCAGACGCGCCTGCGGCGTGCCGGAGGCGGCACGGAGATCATCCAGGTGTCCGGCATGCCGGTGACGGATACCGGCGACGGGACCGTCGTGGTGGTGGCGTTGGAGCGCGCTTCCTATGATATGCGCCAGCCAACCGGCAGCGGCGCCGATCCACTCCGGGAAGACGCCCCGCCGCGCCAGATACTGATTCAGACCGGCATGGACGGTAACTGCATCCATGTGAGTGAGGACTGGTATCTGCTCACCGGATGCGAGGCCGCCACGCTGCTGGGGCAGCCTCTGATGAGTGCGCTCCGTGCGGAATACCGCACGCCGGAGTTGCTCGCACTGGTGTCGCGTTTTGATGGTCAACCGCGTATCTGGCAAGGGCAGGTATGTTGCGTCGGCGCTGAAGAGTCCATGGTGCCGGTCAAGCTCCTGCTGGCGCAGCTTGTGGATGCCGCGGGCCGGTTTGCCGGTGTCAGTGCCTGTTTCTGGCAATTGCCTTCATCCGCCCAGCCGAACACCGGGGTGCGCGACGCCGTTGGTCAGTATCGGCTCGATGCCCGTCGCCCCGGGCAGATGGTTTATGACTACGATGTTGCCAGCGGCGATGTGCGCTGGAACGGTGCCATTCTGCAAATCACCGGCGAACGCCCCGAACGTTTTCGCGGTACCGATCTCAACGATTGGGAGCAGCGCATTCACCCTGAAGACCAGCCATTGATCATGGAGCGGCTGCGCCAGGCGCTGGAGTCCGGGAGCAGCTATCGGATCGGTTACCGGTTGAAGCGCCATGACGGTACCTATTTGCAGGTGGAGGAACGTGCAACGGTGTTGCGCAACGCCCGCGGCATTGCCTATCGCATGCTCGGCACCATTCGCGTACAGACCGCCCGCGACCTGTCGCAGCAGGCAGGGGATCTGGCCGACCGGCCCTATCTGCGAAGTTCGCTGGCCGAAGAGGAGCTTGGGTGGGTGGAGCGGATCAGCCGCGCCCTCAAGGAAGATCGGATGCACCTTTATCACCAGCGCACGTTCCGTAGCCTCGATCAGAGTCCCGATCGCTCGGAGATCTTCCTGCGCATGCTGGACGAACAGGGCGAACTGTTACCGGCCGGCACTTTTCTGCCTCCCGCCATGCGTTGCAATCTCATGCCCTTGCTGGATCGCTGGGTGATCCGGACAGTCTGCGAGACCCTGGCGCAGCGTAACGATCCGACATTATCAGTCTGTGTGAACCTGGCGCCCGGCAGCCTGATGGACGGTAGCTTCGCGGATTTTGTGGAGCGGCAATTCGCCGAACACGGCCTCGAGGCCGGAACATTCGCCTTCGAGATCGTGGAGTCGGCCGTGGCCACGTCCGGCGCGGTGACTGCTTTCATGCGCCATATGCGGGGCCTGGGCTGTCGCATTATCCTGGATAACGTGGGCGGGGGGCTCTGCTCCCTGGGTTACCTGCGAGGCCTGCCGGTAGACGTTTTCAAGATCGATGGCGGCTTTATCCGGCACTTGATGGATGACCCGGTCGACGTTGCCATTGTCGAATCGATCGTCAAGGTGGGCAAGACCATGGGCGTGAGTCTCATGGCCCAGGGCGTGGAGGACACGCGGGTGCTTGGTCTGCTGAAGGACATGGGCGTGGAGACGGTGCAGGGCATGGCCCTGCATGCGCCGGAGCCCTGGGATGTGCAAGACTCCGGCTCGAAACCCGCGTAAAGGGTGGGCAGTCAGCCGTCTGCGCTACTGTGTGAGCGGCACCAGGGTCAACTCCACGCGACGGTTGGCATCGCGACCGGCCGAGGTGCCGTTATCGGCAATTGGATAATCCTCACCGTACCCGGCGGTGGCAACCCTGCGGCCGTCAACGCCGCGGCCCTGCAGATAGCGGCCTACCGTTTGCGCACGTCGTTCCGAGAGCTGCTGATTGTAGGAGGCGGCTCCGGTGCTGTCGGTGTGGCCGGTCACCTCGACCAGGGTCTTGTCGAACCGTTCGGCGACAATGGCGACCGAATCCAGCACTTCGAAAAAGTCCGACCGCAGGTCGGCGCTGTTTACCGCAAAGGTGATGTTGCCGGGCATGTTGAGGATGATGTCGTCCCCTGACCGGGTCACGCTGACGCCGGTACCCTGCAGTTTTTCCCGCAGTTCCGCCTCCTGGCGATCCATATAGCCACCAACGGCGGCGCCGGACAGACCGCCGACGCCAGCGCCGATAAGTGCCCGTTCACGACGTTCGCGGCTGCTGGAGCCGGACAGGGCGCCGATGGCCGCGCCGGCGACGGCACCGATGGCCGCCCCGGACGTTGCCTTGGCGGTTCTTTGCTCACCGGTATAGGGGTCCAGCGTGGTGCATGCCGTTGCCAGTAACAGACTGAAAATGATCGTCAGTGGAGCGAGTGATCTGATGCGCACGTATGAAATCCTCTTTCTATGTCGGGCGGTCACCGTGTATACCACGTTTGGGTTATTTGTGGGTCAGCAGGCTAGCCTTCCAGCTTTTGGAAGATCAGGGTTGCATTGGTGCCGCCGAATCCGAAACTGTTGGACATGACCGCTTTCAGGCCAGCATTGTCGACCCGCGTTCGAACCACCGGGATATCACCGACTTCGGGATCCAGCGTGTCGATATTTGCCGACGCGGCGACGAAATCGTCTTTAAGCATGAGCAGGCTGTAAATGGCTTCCTGCACGCCGGCGGCGCCAAGGGAATGGCCGGTAAGCGATTTGGTGGAACTTACCGGCGGCACCGAGTGGCCGAACACCTCCCGCAGGGCGCGCAACTCCGCAACATCACCGACCGGTGTGCTGGTGCCGTGGGCGTTGACATAATCAACGCTGCCCTTGACGGTCGCCATGGCCTGGCGCATGCATCGCGCGGCCCCCTCGCCGGACGGCGCCACCATGTCGTAGCCGTCCGATGTGGCGCCGTAGCCGGTGAGTTCAGCCAGGATGTTTGCTCCGCGTGCTTTGGCATGCTCGAGTTCCTCGAGTACCAGCATGCCGCCACCGCCGGCAATGACGAAACCGTCACGGTCCGCATCGTAGGCCCGGGATGCGGTTTCCGGTGATTCATTGCGACTCGAAGACAGCGCGCCCATGGCGTCGAACAGCATGGTCAGGGTCCAGTGTTCCTCTTCGCCGCCACCGGCGAACATGACGTCCTGCTTGCCCAGCTGGATCTGCTCCATCGCATTGCCGATGCAATGTGCGCTGGTGGCGCAGGCGGACGTGATGGAATAATTCAGGCCCTTGATCTGAAACGGCGTGGCCAGGCAGGCCGACACAGTGCTGCTCATTATCCGTGGTACCTGGTACGGCCCGACCCGTCTCACGCCACGCTCACGCAAGGTATCCGCCGCGGCGACCAGGTTGGCCGTCGATGCGCCCCCCGAGCCGGCTACCAGGCCGGTGCGCTCATTGGAGACGTCCCCGGCTTCCAGGCCGGCGTCGGCAATGGCCTGCTGCATGGCAATGTAGGCATAAGCCGCGGCGTCGCCCATGAACCGACGCGGTTTGCGGTCGATGTAGTCATCCAGCTCGATGTCAACTACGCCGGCAATCTGACTGCGTAGTCCCATCTCTCGATACGCGTCCTTGTAGCGGATACCTGAACGGCCGTTTTTCAGGCTCTCTGACACGGCTTCGACACCGTTCCCCAGACAGGAGACAATGCCGAGGCCGGTAACCACCACCCGTTTCATGATTGATACTCCCGAATTCACCCACCTGAACTGATTGTCCGCGCCTGCAATGCTCTACGACATTGTCTCGGGTGATGAGAAAAGCCCGACGCGCAGATCCGCCGCCGTGTAGATTGTCTGGCCGTCCACCAGCATTTCCGCATCGGCGATACCCATGGTCAGCCGTCGCATGATGACGCGTTTCATGTTGATGCGATAGGTCACCAGCTTCGCCTCCGGCAGAACCTGACCGGTGAACTTGACCTCGCCGGCACCCAGCGCGCGCCCCTTGCCCAGTCCGCCTTTCCAGCCGAGGAAGAAGCCGATCAGCTGCCACATGGCGTCGAGCCCCAGGCAGCCGGGCATGACGGGATCGGTTTCAAAATGACAGTCGAAGAACCAGAGGTCCGGCCGGATGTCCAGCTCCGCGATAATACAGCCTTTATCGTATGTGCCCGTGCTGTCGTCGATGTGAGTGATTCGGTCCAGCATCAGCATGTTCGGCTTTGGAAGCCGAGGGTTGCCGGGACCGAACAGCCGGCCTTCCGCGCAGGCGATCAGATCCTCGTACGCAAAGCTGCTGTGGTTCTTGTTGTAGAGTGGATTGGTTGCCATCGTATCCTCAGGGTCGCGTTCCCGGGCCGCACGGAACCTGGCCGGTGCGGCACGAGGGGAAAGTGTAAGGGATCGGAGCGCGAGGATCGAGCGTAACGGCAACAGACTGCCGGTTTGTGTCCGGTGTTCTTCGTGTACATGCCCAAAAAAAGCCCCGCGGGATGCGCGGGGCAACACTCTCTCGTGGAGGGCAGACTGTTGCGGCGTCAAAGCCTCTCCCGCAGCCCCCGTTGCCAGGTGCCGCGTTGCGGGAAAAGCTCAGCCGGACTGGCTTTTACTGACGCTCCTCAATCATGGAGACCACGTTCTCGCGCATCTCCGGATCCCGTTCCAGGGCTGCGGCGATCTCGGAATAGTCCTGAACTTCCAGGCCCTGCTCGCGGATGGCCTCGACCATCTTGTCGTTGGCTTCCTTCTGCAATTCCTGGGCATCCTCGGGCGCCTCGACTTCTTGCAGGCGCTGCGAATACTCGGTATGGATGCCTCCGACTTCGACGTAGGCATCGGCGAACTTCTCCAGGCTCTCCTCGTCGAAATCAGCAGCCTCCTGCTGGTCCATCTGCTGCTGAGGCTGTTGTTCCTGAGCCTGAGACATGCCGGCATAGAATCCCAACGGGGAAAGCAGAAGGCCGGACAACAGAGGAATCAGGTAAGGCTTCGCTTTGCGCATAGTTCTTGCTCCGTATTGCATTGCTTGCGTGTCACAGGAAGGGGGTGCAGAACGCGTGCCAACTATCCTGAAAGCGAGAGTTTGGTCTTATCTTTTGTCGCAAATGCTTGAAAATTAAGGGTGCGTTTGGATGTTGGACCGGAGGCGGGCGAATCGGGTTGACAGCGATATACACGATTATAGAGTGTATAAATATGGCACATGAGACAAATTGGCGACGCGCTGTTCTCTGGCCGACTGGTCGCTGGAGCCTTCGGTGGGCATTGATCCTGATGGTGCTTGCGCCGCTTCTGGGCGCCATGGTGTTTGCCACCTACGTGGGGCTCTGGACCTTGGAGCATGTGGCCGAGAAGCGCATGCAGGAGGACGTGGAACTGATGGCGCGGGCAATTCGCCTGCCCATCAGTGACAGCCTTGAGCAGGGAGAGGACGGCGGCGTACGCAAGGCACTGGAATCGGTGTTCCGTATTGGCCGGGTCTACGGTGCATACGTTTACGATACGGGCGGTGAACTCGTCGCCGCCGTGGGCGCGGTCAATCCTGACCCACGCCGCCGGGAGGTGGTCGACATCGCCGCGGAAGGAGAGCGCCAGGGCGGTTACGACCGAATCCAGGGCCAGGATGTGTATTCCTATTTCGTGCCCTTGTCGGATTCCGGTGGCCGCATCAGCGGCCTGTTGCAGGTTACCCGGCGCGGTAGCGATTTCGAGGACCTGGTAACCGGTCTGCGGTTTCAGGCGTTTGCCTTCATAGCCGTGGCGGGCGCGGTGATCACGGTGCTGGTACTGGTGGGCCACAAACGGGCCATTGGCAAACATTTCCAGCGCCTTACCGGAACCATGGCGCAGGTTGAAGCCGGCCAGCGCCAGTGCCGGGCCAGTGCCGAAGGCCCGCGGGAAATCGCCTCCCTGAGTAGGGCATTGAACACCATGCTGGATAGCATGAACCATGCGGAGAACGAGATTGCCCAGCGCCGTAACGCGCAGGCGCGGCTGGAAGATCAACTGCGCCAATCAGAGAAACTTGCGGCGATAGGCCGCCTTGCTTCCGGCGTCGCCCATGAACTGGGTACGCCTTTAAGTGTCATTGATGGCAAGGCGCAAAGAGCATTGCGGCGTGCTGACGCCGAGTCCCCGGAGGCCGGCGCGCTAACCCAGATCCGCGGGGAAGTCTCCCGTATGGAGCACATCGTGCGGCAGCTGCTGGATTTCGGGCGTGGTTCCAATCGCCAGTATCGACGGGCGCATGCCGGGGATCTGGTTGCCGCTGCAAGTGCGGCGCTGGAGCAGGAATTCACGCAGCGCCAGGTGACGCTCCGGCTGATCGGCGAACGCCCCGGCCCGGTATTGCAGGTCGATCCGGTCCGGGTGGAGCAAGTGCTTGTCAACCTGATGCGCAATGCAGCGCAGTCGGGTGCCGGCGAGGTTCAGGTTGACTGGGTTGTGCACGACGATGCCGTGTGCTTCAGCGTCAACGATGATGGCCCCGGCGTGTCGGAGGAGATTCGAGACCGTCTGTTTGAACCGTTCTTCACCACCAAGGCGGTTGGCGAGGGCACCGGGCTCGGGCTGGCCGTGGTCCACGGCATTGTCTCCGAGCACGGCGGCGAGATTCATTTTGTGAAAGGTGCGATCGGCGGCGCGGGAGTGGAGGTATGTCTCCCCCGAGAGCCCATTGCGGTGGCCAACAATACGGGCGTGGGAGCACATGACAGCAAGACCGAACAAGACAACACCGGAGCGGGTGCTGCTGGTCGAGGATGACCCCGGGCTGCGCGAGCTGCTCTCCGAAGAGCTCGTTGACGCCGGGATAGTCGTCAATTCCGCGGAAAGTGCCGAAGCGGCTTTACGAGAGATGGCGTCGTTGAAGCCGGATCTGGTCATCAGCGATCTTCGTCTGCCCGGGATGGACGGGCTGGATCTGCTGCGGCAGGTGCGTACGCAGCCCGGCGGTCCGGCCTTTCTGATGATTACCGCTTTCGGTACCGTGTCGCAGGCCGTGGAGGCGCTAAAGCAGGGTGCCGACGAGTTCCTGACCAAACCGCTGGATCTGGAGCATTTCATGCTCTGCGTGAGCCGGCTGTTGGAAACCCGACGCCTGCGTGGTGAGGTACAGCGGTTCCGTAGCCTGGTTGGGCAGGATCATTTCCACGGCATGATCGGCCAGGGGCCGGCCATGCAGAGCATGTTCGAGCAGATCCGGCAACTGGCTCGCGCCAATGGGCCGGTACTGGTGGCGGGGGAGAGCGGCACCGGCAAGGAGCTTGTGGCCCGCGCCATTCATGATGAGAGCGATCGTGCCGAGGGTCCGTTTCAGGCCGTGAATTGTGCCGGCGTGCCGTCGGACCTGCTGGAGAGCGAATTCTTCGGCCATGAGGCTGGTGCCTTCACCGGGGCGGTCAAGGCGCGCAAGGGCCTGTTTTCCCAGGCTCATGGCGGAACGCTGCTGCTGGATGAGCTTGGCGAGATGCCGATGGCACTACAGGCCAAGCTGTTGCGGGTGTTGCAGGACGGCGTGATTCGCCCGGTGGGCAGCAATCGCGAGCATCAAGTCGATGTCCGCGTGGTTGGAGCCACCAACCGGGACCTGGATGAGATGATTCGCTCCGGCGGCTTTCGGGAGGATCTGTTCTATCGTCTGGAGACCTTCACGCTGCGGGTGCCGCCGTTGCGGGAGCGTGGCGAGGATCTGGAACTGCTGGCCTCTCGGCTTCTGCAGCGCTATGCCATGCAGATGAATCGGCAGATCACCGGGTTTACCCCGGAGGCCATGGAGGTCCTGCGCGGTTACGCCTTTCCCGGCAACGTCCGGGAACTGCAGAATGCCGTGGAGCGGGCGGTGACCTTCTGCCAGTCGGAAACCGTTGGCATTGAGCATCTGCCTATGCGTATCCGTAATCAGAGCCGGCCCGCGGTGCCGGTCCAGTTACCGGAGGGGGGCCGGGTCATGGAGCAGCTCCTTGATGGATCGATGCTGCCGACGCTGGATCAAGTGGAGAAACGCTACATCCGCCATGTGCTGGAGCAGGTCGGCGGCAACAAGCGGCGGGCGGCTGCCTTGCTGGATGTCAGTCGCCGCACCTTATATCGAAAGCTCGATGAAACCGGCGGTTGAATCCCGGCGACTAAATCAGTGTCTCCTAAAAGGGTGCGTTGCCGGGCCGTTTTTCCCAGACCAGGGTGCGGTTGTTGGCTGGCATGGGGCGGTCGTCGATCAGGCGCAGGCTGCAATGCTCGCCGAGTTCCTGTAGCGCGTCGACATCCCTGATGCCGCTGGCCGGATCCCGGGCGCGTAACATGGCGTCAAATCGGGCATTGCTGTCGCTGGTATGCAGGCCGCCGATCATGGACGGGCCGTAAAGGCAGAACCTGCCGCCCTCATCGAGTATCCGCGCCGCGCCGGCGAACATTGCCTCCACCCCGGCCCAGCCCATGATGTGCGCCGTATTCGCGGCGAATACACCGGCGGCGCGGCTGACCGGCCAAGGCTGCACTGTGACATCGAGACAAACAGGACTCAACAGATTGGCCGCATCGGCTTCCTCGGCCCACATGGCGATGCCCGGCAGGTTTTCCTGACGGTCCGTGGGTTGCCAGTAGAGGTGGGGCAGATGCTGGGCGAAATAGACTGCGTGCTGGCCGGTGCCGCTGCCGATTTCGATAATGGTGCCGGGCGTCGTGAAATAGTCCCGCAGCACACGCAGGATGGGCTCGCGATTATTCTCGCAGGCCTGCGACCAGGGTTTTACCCGCTGCATTTGCTTAACCCGTCGGGCTGATGGGGGTTCACGTCTTCACCGGGCCAGTCCACCGTTCGGTCCTCCACGTCATCGGAATGCACGAATTGCTCCAGGATTACCCGTCCTCGTACCGACACGCCTGCCTCGTGCACGGTTTCAGCTCGGCCGGAGACCAGCGGATGCCACCATGCCAGCCCACGGCCCTCGGCGACCCGGCGATAGGCGCAGGAGGGCGGCAGCCAGGGCAGCTCGCGCACCATTCGAGGTGTCAGGTCCAGGCAGTCGGGAACGCGATCAAAGCGGTTACGGTAGTCCCGGCAGCGGCAACTGCAGGTATCGAGCAGCCGGCAGGCGACGTCGGTATGGAAGATCTGGTGGCTGTCTTCGTCCTCAAGCTTGTGCAGGCAGCACCGCCCGCATCCGTCGCACAGCGATTCCCACTCTGCATCCGAGAGTTGTTCGAGGGTTTTTGTTTCCCAGAAGGGTCTGGCCATCGGAGACAGGAAGATACGCCCGGTCAGTGGAGTGGATGACGCGCCGACTCCCACAAACTGTATACCCTAATGCGGAAATGTTAAACCGAACCGGTCTTCCGCGCCTGCCCCGGTTCTTTCGCGGCATCGTCAACATCCTCACCGGGCCAGTCCACCCAGCGGTCCCACGCGTCTTCGCCACGAAGAGCGTCCGGCGGTATGACCCTGCCCTGTACCGATACGCCGGCTTCGTGCACCGTCTCGGGGCGGCCGGAAACGAGGGGGTGCCACCAGGCCAGGCCGCGCCCCTCGGCCACCCGTCGGTAGGCGCAAGTGGGTGGCAGCCAGCCGAACTCGCGTACGTTCGCCGGCGTCAGGGCGATGCAGGCAGGGAAACGTTCGAATCGATTGGTATAATCACTGCAACGGCACGTCTCGGTGTTGAGCAGGGGGCAGGCAATATCCGTGTGGAACACCTCGCCGCCTTCCCGGTCGGCCAGTTTGTACAGGCAACAGCGTCCGCAACCGTCGCACAGGGATTCCCATTCGGCCTGTGAGAGCTCTTCAAGGGTTTTGGTTTCCCAGAACGGTCGGGGCATGAACGTCTTGGTCCGATGGCCTGAAAAGAGGGTCGTCTTGCGCGTAAACCCTATCAGGCATCCTACGTGCAGGCGCCGGTGTTGAAACCTGACCAGAAGTCGTAAGTCGAATGGTGAATGACGCCGGGACAAACCGTCCTACAGCAGCGGCGGCGAGGTCTGTATAATCCAGCGCCTCGACTCGTGAATTCTCCAGATTCATAACCGGATACGCCATGACAACCCTTGCCCGGGAGGCGGCGCGCCGCCGTACCTTCGCCATCATTTCCCATCCGGACGCCGGCAAGACCACGGTGACCGAAAAACTGCTGCTGTTCGGCGGCGCCATCCAGGTGGCCGGCACCGTCAAGGGCCGCAAGGCGTCTACCCATGCCACCTCGGACTGGATGGCCATGGAAAAGGAACGCGGCATCTCGGTGACGTCCTCGGTCATGCAGTTTCCCTACCGGGACTGCGTCATCAACCTGCTGGACACGCCTGGTCATGCGGATTTCTCCGAGGACACCTACCGCGTGCTGACGGCCGTGGATTCGGCGCTGATGGTGATCGACGCCGCCAAGGGCGTGGAAGAGCGCACCATCAAGCTGATGGAAGTCTGCCGGCTGCGGGATACGCCGATCATGACTTTCATCAACAAGCTGGACCGCGAGGGTCGCGACCCCATGGAGGTGATGGACGAGGTGGAGTCCGTGCTGGGCATCCGTTGTGCGCCAATCACCTGGCCGATCGGCATGGGCAAGGCCTTCAAGGGTGTCTACCACCTCTATAACCAGGCGGTGCACCTGTTCACCGCCACCCACGGCGGCAAGATTCAGCAGGGCGAGGTCGTCCAGGGGCTGGACAACCCGCGGCTCGACGCGCTGTTCGGCGGCATGGCCGAGGAGTTGCGCGAAGAGATCGAGCTGATCCAGGGTGCCAGCCACGCCTTCGACACGGATGCCTATCTGCGCGGTGAGCTGACGCCGGTATTTTTCGGCTCGGCAATCAACAATTTCGGGATTCGCGAGCTGCTGGATGACTTCGTGGCTTACGCGCCCGGTCCACAGCCCCGCGACGCCTCGGCCCGCGTGGTGGAGCCGGAGGAAGAAGCGCTTACCGGTTTCGTGTTCAAGATCCAGGCGAACATGGACCCCAATCACCGCGACCGCATCGCCTTCATGCGCTTGTGTTCGGGGCACTTCGAGCGGGGCATGAAGCTACGGCACAACCGTATCGGCAAAGACGTCAAGATTGCCAATGCCATCACCTTCCTGGCCTCCGACCGGGAGGCCGCCGAGGATGCCTGGCCGGGAGACATCATCGGCCTGCATAACCACGGCACGATACAGATCGGTGATACCTTCACCCAGGGTGAGGATCTCAAGTTCACCGGCATTCCCAACTTTGCCCCGGAGTTGTTTCGCCGCGTCGTATTGAAAGACCCCATGCGCCTGAAGCAGCTGCACAAGGGTATCGAGCAGCTCTGCGAGGAGGGTGCATCGCAGTTGTTCCGGCCGCTGAGCAGCAACGATCTGATCGTCGGCGCCGTCGGCACGTTGCAGTTCGACGTGGTGGCGTATCGTCTGAAAGCGGAATACAGCGTGGATGCGGTGTTTGAACCGGTTACCGTCAATACTGCCCGTTGGGTGAGCTGCGCGGATGCAAAGAAGCTGGCGGAGTTCGAGCGCAAGGCCGCCGACCATCTGGCGCTCGATATCGGTGGCAATCTAACCTACCTTGCGCCCAGCCGCGTCAATCTGGAGCTGACCAGGGAGCGTTGGCCGGAGGTGGAGTTCCACGCGACCCGGGAACATTAGGAGCCTGTCGGACTTAGGTGGATCGAAGCTTGGTGAATCACCAGTGCGCCCTTTGATTAATTCTGGTGGTGGCTTCGATCCGGTCGGCTGGTGTGGCGGTCTGTCGCTCCACGTTACGCCCTGATCGCCCGCAAGGCCTGGCCGGACAACAGCACATCCCTGTGCTGTTGTCCGGTGGCCGCATCCCTGCGGCCACCCTTCGGGCCGGTCGGCCTTGCGGGCGGGGCTTCACGAGTCGCGACAGACCGCCACACCAGCCGACCTCGGGTCTGAAGGAAACTTCCCGGACTCCGCACCGTACGACGGTCAGGCGACCAATCGTTCGAAGATCCTGAACCCGGCAATGTACGTCCCCGCGGCTGATCCGATCGTCGCGAAAATGAATACCAGCAAGGTGCGTGACACGCGGTTTCGCCACCAGCCGCGCAGGTGAGCGACGTCGTTACGCAAGGTGCTGAAGTGGCGAACCGTGGGACGGCGCAGCCAGATCTCCACGCCGGCGGCGACGAAACCGGCGCCGATGGTCGGGTTCAATGACGTGAACGGCGCCGCAAAAAACGTCGCCAGAATTGTGCCGGGGTGGGCCCAGGCAATGGCGGCGCCAATGGCCGCAAGCACGCCGTTGATCAGGAACCACTCGCTCACCAGCTGCATGCCCAGCCCGGTGTTGCGGCTGAAGCCGATCACGAAGCCGAGCAATACCAGGCCGACGATGATCCAGGGAATGTAACCGACCCAGCGGCTGGCCCGGGGCACCGTGTCCAGGGCCTTGCGTTCCGCTGCCGCGGGTTGTTCTGTGTCAGCGCCTGCCGCCAGATGCTCGCTCAGCCCCTTCAGATGGCCGGCGCCGATGACCACCAGTACATTGCGATAGCGGCCGTCCGGGTTCTCTTCGCGCAGGCGCAGGGCCATGTAGCGGTCACGCTCGGCAATCAGCGGCTGGTAGAGCTTTTCCGAACGTTCGGCGAATTCGGTAAAGGTGGATTCGAGTATATCCCCCTGCTTGAGCCGCTCGATCTCTTCCTCGCTCACGGTCTGCCGCGAAACCAGGCTGACCAGCAGGCCGGAAATCAGGCTCATGCGTTGCCACCAGGGCACGTTGCGGTAGACGCGCTTGAGGGTGATGCCGACGTCCCGGTCGATCAGCATGATCGGCAGACCGGCCGCCTCGGCCTCCTGAATCGCCGCGCGCATTTCCGCCCCGGGCTCGATGCCGGATTGCTCCGCCACCCGCTGCTGAAAGGCCGATAGCGCCAGGCTCGCCGCCACCAGCCCGGCCTTGCCGTCGCGGATGACCTGGAACAGGTCGAGGTCGGCCATGGCGTCGGGGCGGGACAGGGCCTGGTAGCGGGTGGCGCACAGTTCGATGGCAACCGCATCGAACTCGCCGGAGCGGATCAACTCGGCCACTTCCTCGGCGCTGGCCCGGGATACATGGGCCGTACCCAGCAAGGTGAAGCGGGATCCCGCTGTCTCGACGACCTGCCGGGGGCCGGTCTGGCGCACGTCATTCATCGGGCTTGCGATCCTGGATGGCGCATGGGCCATGTTTCCTCAAGAGGCGGGGATTATCCATCATGCGGCGGCCGGGTCCAAGGATAGCGCGAAACCACCGTTGTTGGCGCCAGATCGTAACCCATCCACCTTATGAAAGAACGGCCGGATACGCAGCCTCCCGATACGTCGTGGCCATTGTCGGACTTTGTTGCGCGTGCTTGCCCCAAAATATCGTTAGACTCACAGCAGCTATCCTGCTCCCGCGTGCGAAAAGCACTGATTCAAAAGGGTCTGCCGATGCTTGCCCTATTCAGACAGTGGCGCCATCAGAACATTCTCCGCCGCGCCGGCGTCGATGCCGCCGAGTGGCGTGCGGTGCTTGATCGGTTGCCGGTAATGTACGGCCTTTCTCCGACGCAAGCGGAGCGCCTGCGGGTGCTTGCCGTGCTGTTTCTGCACGAACGCCAGATCGTGCCCGCGGCCGGGCTCGAGATGAATCAGACCATGAAGCTGCAACTGGCTGCCCAGGCCTGTCTTCCGATCCTGGAGCTTGGCCTGGACTGGTACCGAAAGTGTTCAACCATCGTGCTCTATCCGGGGGATTTCGTTGCCCGTCACCGGTACCAGGACGCCCTCGGCCTGGAGCACGACGAGGTCAGCGCCATGGTCGGCGAGGCCTGGGATCAGGGGCCGGTGGTGCTGTCCTGGAACGATATCGCGGGATCCGGCGAACGGGACGGTTACAACGTCGTCATCCACGAGTTTGCTCACAAGCTGGATATGCTGAACGGCGACGCCAACGGCCACCCGCCGTTGCACAAGGACATGCGCCTGGAGCGCTGGACCCGCGCCTTCAGCCGAGCCTACGATGATTTTTGCGATCGCGCGGAAACCGGGCGGGACCAGTCGGTCATTGATCCATACGCGGCGGAGAGCCCCGGTGAGTTCTTCTCTGTCGTCAGTGAGGTGTTTTTTGAATTGCCCCATGCGCTGCGCGCGCTTTATCCGGACGTCTATGCACAACTGGCCGCATTCTACCGGCAATCCCCTCTACAGCGCCTGCCGCCGCCCGACACATTGCCGCGTACGGACGATTATTCGACCTCCTCTTCGCCGTAGTCGTCCTCGATTTCCGTATCAGATTGCCGGCCGTTTTTCCCGCCCTTGTGTTTCTGTGGCACCGCGTCCATGTCGCAGTCCGGGTCGACCGTATGCTCGCGTCCGGAATCCACCAGAATATGGTCCGTCATGTAGCTTCTGCCGATGAGCATTTGATAGCTCAGCTCGGACCGGTCGGCGAGGTTGACCTCCACTTCCCGCAAAATGTTGCCGAGGCAGATGTTCATTCTGACCACGTAGCGACGGCCCACGCCCGATGCGCTGCGGATGCGGACCATGCGCTCGACTGGTTTTTCGAATTCCTGCGCGACGCCGTCCTCATTCTCCACGGTAAAGCGAACCCAGGTCTGATCGTCGCGCTCGAATTCTTCGGGATCAGGCGCATTCAGCGAGGAGTGGTCCGCACCGGTATCGAGCTTGGCGCGAATTGCCAGATCGCCGGGGGCAAGGCGGACGCGCTCAATCCAGCCGAGTATCTCCAGCTGCCGGTCTTCGGCCGAGGTGGCTACGGCAATAGACGGTAGACCGAGGCATGCAATCAGCAAGGCGATGAAAAGGGCGGGACGGGCTGCAACCATGGATAACTCCCTGTAGGCGGATGCGGTTGGGTCGGCCGTCTCCTTAAGTCTCATTAAGGAAAGACAGTTCTGTTCGCACCACCAGATTGTGCGCCGGATTCGGATCGGCGTCGAATCCGAGCGGCGTGCTACTGACCTGGACGGGATTTGCGGTCGGTTGGCGGCTGGTTGCCCGAGTAGAACATATAACGGCCCCGGCCGGTGGCCTTGGCGGTGTACATGGCATGATCAGCCGCGGATAGCAGGCCTTCGCCGTCTTCCGCGTCATGCGGATAGCGGCTGATGCCGATACTTGCACTCACATTGCAGATATGGCCGTGTATCTCGATCGGCTGCGCAATGGCCTTCAGCAAGGTATCCGCCACGCCGGCAATCGCCGTTTCGCCTTCCGGGCCGGAAATCAGTATAACAAACTCATCTCCGCCGAACCGGGCGACGGTATCCGTCTCCCGAATGGTATTGCGCATGCGAAATGCCAACTCCCTTAGCACCAGATCGCCGCTGCGGTGACCAAGCGCATCGTTGACCGGCTTGAATTCGTCCAGGTCGACGAACAGCACCGCCAGTTCGCCCTTGCTACGGCGCGCAAGGGCCAGCGCCACGGTCAACCGGTCCATCAGCAGTGTCCGGTTCGGCAGGGCGGTTAGCGGATCATGTGTTGCCTCGTGGCGTAATTGCTGCTCCCACCGCTTGCGGCTGGATATGTCCGCGATACTCACCAGATAGTGGCTGACCACGCCGTGCTCATTACGTACCGTATTCACCGTCATCCATGCGGGAAATACATCGCGGTCCCCCCGCTCGGCGGTGATTTCTCCTTCCCAGTGACCGCCGCCGGCGAGGCTGGTGCGCGGCATGCCGTCGAGCAGTTCCGGCATGTTGTCGGGGTGCAGATAAGGGCAGGGCTTGCCAATGACGGACTCCGGCGCCCGCCCCGTGAGCCGTGTATAGGCCGGGTTGCAGCGCACGACGTTACGCCTGGCATCGGCGACAAGCATGGCCTCGCCTGTATTCTGGAACACGCTGGCGGCAAGCCGAAGCTGGTTTTCCGTGTGCTTGCGTTCGGTGATTTCACGGTCGATGACCAGCAACGTGTCAATTCGCTCGCCCGCGTATTCCGGCACCACGCGGGATTCAAAATACAGATCCTTGCCCTCCGGGCCCATCATCCGGAATTCAAAGTCCTGGGGTTGACCCTCGTCGAATGCCCGCCGGTAATGGTTCTCCCATAGACTGGCGGTAGTGGCGTCAATGCCCACTTCGGTGGACTTACGTCCGATATGGTGCTGCGGTGCCACGCCGGTGTACTTCTCGACTGTGCTGTTGATGTAAATGTAGCGAAGGTTTCTGTCGAGCCTGGAAATAACGTCCGGGGAGTTCTCCACCAGTGCCTGGAAGGCGGCCTCCCGCTGACGTAGCTCGCGTTCCACGTTCTTGTGCTGAGTGATGTTGAAGGCCAGCCAGAGAACGGCCGGGCTGTCACCGGGGTAGGCGTCCAGCGGTGCGATTCGAGCCTCGAACCACTGTGTGCCGAAAGGCGGGGTGTTCGGAGTGCCGTTCACGTTCTGTACCGCCAGCTGGTACTCGATGGTCTCCAGCCGTCCGGTTCGGATCACCCGGCGTACACTTTCCAGAAACAGATCCGCCAGATCCGCGGGCAGTGCCTGCCGCAGGGTCTGACCGATCAACCCCTTCGCGCTGCTGTACATGGGCACATTGTTGCCGCCGAAGACGTCCAGGTATCGGCCGTCCTCGTCCAGGATGAAGGATATATCCGGCATCGCCCGAATCATCGCCGCCAGCCGGTTGCGGCTTTCATGCAATGCGGTTTCCAGTTGTCGGCGTTCAGTGATGTCGGTGACAGTCCCCAGCGCCGCGGGGCGGCCCTCCCATTCCACCAGCGTACTGTTCAGGCGTACGTCGGCGATCTGGCCGTCGGCGCGCTGGATGCGCAGTTCATATTCATCCGGGCCGGCCATCCCCCGCATACGCTGGCGGTGGCGCTCCAGAAGCATCCTCTGATCTTCACCGTGCTCCACCAGCGTCTCGATCGGCATGCCGATGAGCTGCTCGCGCGGGTAGCCGGAAATTGCTTCGACGCGCGGATTGGCAAAGCGGATCACGCCGTCCTGGGCGATACAGACGCCGTCATTGAGGTGCTCGATGAAGTTGCGATACTTGCGTTCCGATGCCCGCAATGCCGCGCTTTGCAGCTGCAGGCGCCATATCAGCACGCCGGCGAGCAGCGCGAGCAGGATGCCAAAGGCACGAGACGCACCTTTATCAAGGAAACTGTCGGCCCTGGTCGATACCGCGGCGATCTCCCACTCGGTGCCGGGGAGCTGAACAATCTGCCGGAACTCGGCCTGCTCGAACAGGGCCTGCGAGCCTAAAAGCATGGGTTGGCCGGGCTCCATGCTCCGGATGGCCACCTGCAGCGGCAGGTTGGGGTTAGGCAGGCCGGCGTTGCCGAACAGTGCCTCTGTTCGTATCACCGCCGTTACCAGGCCCCAGTAATGCCGCTCACCGTCCCTGTGAATGAATACCGGCTCGCGGGTGGCCAGTGCCTGGCCCCCCTGGATGAGGTTGATCGGGCCGGTAACGACCATTGTGCCGCGCTCGATGGCACGTTCCACGGCGGCCCGCTGTTCGGGCACACTGGTAAGGTCCAGGCCCAGCGCCGGTTCGTTGCCCTCAACGGGGTACACTGCGCTGATGACGTTGTTCGGCGCGATGGCCAGATGCCTGATATGGGTGTCACGGCTCAGCAACTCCCTGGCGAGCTGGTTGAAGCCGGGTTTGTCGATGGCGGGGTTGGTAGCCACATAGGCGGCAAGGCCGTGGGTCAGGAAAATGCTGGTATTGAGTTCGCTTTCCAGCCGCGCGCGAATCAGGGACAACTGCTCGACGGATTCGGTCTGTTGCCGCTGCGTCGCGTACCTTTGACTGGCAATATCCAGGATATACAGCAGTAGCAGCGTTACGGACGCCGCGAGAATACCGGCAAGGGGTGGCAGAAAGCGACGTAATTCACGATGAGGTTGTGCTCTGGATGGCGTTGAAAGTGCAATTTGCTCGTCGCGAGATGCCATGGCGGGGTGATTTTAGCCGCGTCGTATGCCGGTAGGTTACATGGAATCTACCGGAAGTGTCGCGGGAGGGAAACGGGATCAGCAGTCTGGATGGTGTTTTCCACATGGGAATGGCATTGCGGTCGTACCGATTAGTTCGGAAAGGATGATTGATGACCACCACTGCGTTGCCGCCGCTGGCGGGATTTGACTTCAAGGCGCTGTTTGACGCTGAAGGGCTGGCTCGGCTGGATGCCGGCTTTCTGGCCTGGCTGAAATCCCGTGCTCCGGGATGCCACAACCAGCTGCTCGACTACCGTGAGGCGGGAGCCGCTCTCAGCACGCGGGAAATCAGTCGCCTGTTGCTGGACGTGGCTCCGCACCTTGAACTCTGGCTGGTCGAGATGTTTGCCAATGCGGAGGCAGTTGCCGCCTTGCGGGAATCGCTGGTGGGCGAGGAGGTGCTGTTTGCCTTCAAGCGGGGTTGGGTGCAGAAGCGGCTGCGCAGACTCAAGGAAGCCGAGACAGGCTCCTTCGCGTCACTCGACGCCTGGCTCACCCAGGCCCTGCGTGACGCCGCGCTGGACGGCCATGACAGGGAGCGGGCCGTGGCACTGTTCGCGCGCCGGCTGGAGGAGCGAGGTGAAGCGGATGGCGAACGGGCGGATCGCCTGCTCCGGTGGTGCCGGCTGGCGCTGACCGATGACGCGGGGCAAGCAGCGGTAAGCGGCTGGGCCTGCTTTCACATGCCGGAGAAAGTGGATCACGCCAACCTGGTGCCGATGCAGCGGGTCGACAGCCCCGAGGTTGCGCGCCTGCAGGCCGACCCGGCGCACTGGCGCCGGCGTGATGGTTTTGCGCTCACTGACCCACGTATGTCCCGCCGCGAGATCCAGTCGGAAGTGGATTACTGCGTCTACTGCCATGATCACGCGGGGGATTTCTGCTCGCGCGGTTTCCCGGAGAAGAAACGGCAGCCGGAACTCGGCTTCAAGGTCGATCCATTGGGTGTCACGCTTGCCGGCTGTCCCCTGGAGGAAAAAATCTCCGAGATGAACCTGCTGCGCCGGGATGGCCAGGTCATCGCCGCCCTGGCCATGGCCATGGTGGACAATCCCATGGTGCCGGCCACCGGCCATCGGATCTGTAATGATTGCATGAAAAGCTGCATCTACCAGAAGCAGGATCCGGTGGACATCCCGCAGATCGAGACCGGCGTGTTGTCCGACGTGCTCGGCCTGCCCTGGGGGGTTGAGATCTACGATCTGCTCACCCGCTGGAATCCGCTGCGTCGACAGCAATATGTGATGCAGCCATGGAACGGCCGCAAGGTGCTGATTGCCGGCATGGGACCGGCCGGGTTCACCATGGCGCATCATTTGACCATGGAGGGCTGTGCCGTACTGGGGATCGAAGGACTCAAGGTCGAGCCCCTGCCGGCGCATCTGCTCAACGAACCGATCCCCGATTGGGACGCTCTCAGGGAGCCCCTGGACGAGCGGATACTGCTCGGTTTCGGCGGTGTGGCGGAATACGGGATCACCGTGCGCTGGGACAAGAATTTCCTCAAACTTATCTACTTGACGCTATTGCGGCGGCCCGCATTCCAGGTCAAGGGCGGCGTGCGTTTCGGCGGCACGATCACGCTGGAGGATGCCTGGGAACTGGGTTTCGATCACGTTTGTATCGCCACCGGCGCTGGTTACCCACGGGTCATCCCCATGGGCAACAGCCTGGCCCGTGGAATGCGCCAGGCCAATGACTTTCTCATGGCATTGCAGCTCACCGGCGCGGGCAAGGATTCCTCGATAGCCAGTCTGCAGGTACGGCTGCCCGCGGTGGTCATCGGCGGTGGGCTGACCGGCGTGGATACCGCCACCGAAGTGCAGGCGTACTACATCAAGCAGGTGGAAAAGACCCTGCACCGCTACGAGCGCTTGAGCGAAAGCCTGGGTGAGGCGGCTGTGCGCAACGGCCTGTCGGCGGATGACGCGGAAACTCTGGACGAATTCCTCGCCCATGGCCGGCTGGTGCGTGAGGAGCGGCAGCGTGCCGCCGCGGAAGGACGGGCCGCCGATTTCGTGCCCCTGATCCACCGCTGGGGCGGTGTGACCATCGCCTACCGCAAGGGCATGAACGCCTCGCCGGCCTATGTGCGTAACCACGAAGAGCTGATCAAGGCCACCGAGGAAGGGCTCTACTACGCCGAGGGCCTGGACCCGATCCATGCCGTGCTCGACGACGACGGCCATGTCAGCGCGCTGATACTGCGGCGCATGGAAAGCCGCGAGGGGCGCTGGTTCGCCACCAACCAGGAAGTGCGCCTGCCGGCCCGCGCCATCCTGGTGGCCGCCGGCACGGTGCCCAACACCATTTACGAACAGGAATATCCCCGCACCTTCGGCATGGAGGGTAATCACTACCTGACCCATGTCGAGCACGAGAGCGGGCTGCAGCCCGTGCAGGTAGCCGAGCACGTGAAGGCGGAGGAAATCGGGCCCTTTACCGACTATTTCCATGAAGGCCGCACGGTCACCTTCCTGGGGGATACCCATCCGGTCTTCAACGGCAGCGTGGTCAAGGCGATAGCTTCCGCGAAGCGGAGCTATCCGGAGGTGGTGAAGGCCTTGTCGCATCTGCCGGTGGCGGCGGTCGGCGCCGACGACCATCGTCGTTTTCACGACCGGATGGACGATCTGTTCACCGCCACGGTGGTCGAGATCAACCGTGACAATCCCGCCGTGGTGGAACTCTGGGTGCGTGCGCCGATGGCCGCCCGCAAATTCCGGCCGGGCCAGTTTTTCCGGTTGCAGACGTTCGAGGCCCTGTCACCCGTGGTGCAGGGTACCCGTCTGCAGGTGCCGCTGATGACCGTCAGCGGCACCGGGATACGCGATGACCAGATTCGGCTGATGGTGCTGCAGTGGGGTGCGGCGCCAAAGATCGCCGGTCGTCTGCGGCCGGGCGACCCGCTGGTGCTCATGGGCCCGACCGGTGCGCCCACCGATATGCCGGCCAGCGAGACCGTGCTGGTGGTGGCCGGGCGCTGGGGCGCCGCTGTCATGCACGATATCGGCACCGCGCTGCGCGCCAACGGCAACCGGGTACTGTACCTGGCTGCCTTTGGCAATGCCGGGGATGTCGACCACCAGGATGAACTGGAGGCGGGTGCCGATCAGATCATCTGGGCCACCGCCGGCGGCAGGCGGATTGACGCCCGGCGGCCGCAGGACCTCAGCGTCCAGGCGACCGACATGGTCGAGCTGCTGCGCCGCTACGGTGACGGCGACATCGCACCGGAGCAGGGCGGCATTGCGCTGGGGGAGGTGACGCGGATCATGGTCATGGGCGGTACCGGCCTGCTGAAGGGCTTTCAGCAGGCCCTGAGCGGTGATCTGGCCGCTTATTTCCCTGCACAGGTGCAGGCGGTGGGCACCGTGGGCAGCCCCATGCAATGTATGCTGAAGGGCGTGTGTTCACAGTGCCTGCAATGGCAGATCGATCCGGAAACCGGCCGCAGGACCCGGGCGGTATTCTCCTGTGCCGAGCAGGATCAGCCGCTCGCGTGGATCGATCTGGACAACCTCGCGGCACGCCAGCAGCAGAACCGTTGCGCCGACCGGCTGACCGGCCTGTGGGTGGATCATGTGCTTGCCGCGGAGCATCAGATCGATTGATTTTCCAGGTCTCGCAACCACGCCTTGCGCGACGGTGGCGTTGACATTCCGGCGCCGGGGCATAACAATCGGCGCCAGTTATCAGGACAGGAGTAACCCTTGGACATTCCCAGTAGTCAGTCCAGGCGAACTGGACGCCGTGGCATAGCGGTAGACAGATCCTGATACGGTCTCCCCGAGTCTCCCCGTAACAGGCTGTTTCCCGCATATCCGCAGGCGGGAAACGGGCCATCAGCAATTGAATTTCCGGCACCTCCGGCAGGTGTCAGCCCCCGTTCCTTGTTCGCTTCTGACACCGCAGGCACGCACTGGCGGCAGCATCCGTAGATGCCCATTGCGTGCAGGTCAAGAACGTATCTTTGAGCGGGAGCTCGCCATGGAAAATCGCGATGAAGTCGACGAGGTCAAGACCTCGATCCACGATTTGATCGAGCAGGAGGCCTGGTCGGACGTCACCGAAGAATTCGATAACCTGCATGTGCAGGATATCGCCCAGTTGCTGATGGAGCTTCCCGAGCTTCCCCAGCGCCTGAAGGTTTTTCGCCAGATCCCCCAGGACCGCTGGGTTGCCGTGTTCTCCTACCTCACCCCGGGGCAGCAGGAGGAGTTCCTGGGCGAGCTTACCAACCGTGAAGGCCGGTTCATCCTCACCAATCTGCTGCCGGACGACCGCACCGCATTGCTTCAGCAGATGGCGCCCGAGAATACCGAGCGCACGCTCAAGCTGCTGCGCCCGCAGGACGTCAAGCTGGCCCTGTCGCTGTTGAATTATCCGGAAGAAAGTATCGGTCGACTGATGACGCCCCGGTACATCTCGGTGCGACCGGACTGGACCATTGGCGAGGCCCTGCGCCAGATCCGCCAGGAGGGCCGCAAGGGCGAGACGGTGAATACCATCATGGTGCTGGACGACAGCGAGCGCCTGGTGGACGTCATCAACCTCAAGGATTTCATCCTCGCCGACCCCGAGGACAGCGTAGAGAGTATCCGTCCCGGCTACTTCGTCAGTGTCAGCGCCGCCGAGGACCGCGAGGCGGCGGTGCGGGCCATGCAGCATTACGATCTGGAGGTGCTGCCTGTCACCGACAAGGACGGTGTGCTGCTCGGCATCGTCACCATCGATGACGTCATGGACGTGGCCACTGAAGAGACGACCGAGGATTTCCACAAGATGGTCTCGGTCGGCGCCATCAATCTCAGCCTGCGGGAAGCATCGCCGGGGCTGCTTTACCGCAAACGGGCCGGCTGGCTGGTGTCCCTGGTGTTCATCAATATTTTCAGCGGTGCCGCCATTGCCATGTTCGAACCGACGATCGAGGCGGTGATCGCACTGGTGTTTTTCCTGCCCATGATCGTCGCCAGCGGCGGTAACGCCGGCGCGCAGGCGGCGACGCTCATGGTCCGAGCCATGGCAACGGGCGATGTCACGGCCACGGACTGGACCCGCCTGCTTGGCAAGGAATTGATCGTGGGGGTGGCTCTCGGGCTGACCATGGGTGTGGCGGTATCGTTCATCGGCCTCTGGCGCGGCGGGCCGGAAGTGGCCCTGGTCGTGGCGCTGGCCATGTCGCTGGTGGTAGTCATGGGCTCCCTGGTGGGGATGGCGCTGCCGTTTCTGCTCGGGATTCTGAAGGTCGATCCGGCCACCGCCAGTGTGCCTCTCATCACCTGTATCGCCGACGTTGCCGGTATTCTGATCTATTTTTCAGTCGCCACCGCCATACTGACGCTACCGCCGCCGGGTTGACCGCTGCCGGCCTGGATGCGGCGGGCTGCTACCTCGTCGGGAGAAAATGTATTGTACACGTGGTCACAGGAGGGACTGGATCAGAACCGGGCGCCGTCGGGCGTGTCGAATCAGAGGAATAGCAACATGAACCGCCATGCCGTTACCATCAGCTCCGCCCTCGTGCTGCTGCTTGCCTGCCAGCCCGGCCATGCCGCCGATGCCCGCACCTCGGCCGCGGAACTGCGGGGCTCCCAACTCCGTGGACAGCAGCTCGCCGACGGTGAGGAGGTGCGGCGTTCCGGCGCGGACGACCGCAAGGCCCTGACGCTCACCGTGTATCAGGACGGGCAGTCGCTGGTGCGGGACGGCCGTGAAGTCGGCCTGATCTCCGGGCGCAACCGGCTGGCCCTTGCCGATGTCAGCCCCCGGTTGCTGCCGGAAAGCCTGCACCTGAGCGGCGAAGGCGCGCCCAGGGTGCGCGCACAGCGATACGAGCAGGCGCTTTTGACCAGCGACAACCTGCTGAAGGCCCATGTCGGCCACGACATCCTGCTGGTGCGCGACCGCAACGGTGAGGATGAGCAAGTGCGCGGCCGGCTTCTCAGCGTTGCTGGCGGCGTGCCCGTGGTTGCCGTCGGCGACCGGGTTGAACTGCTTGAACCCGGATCGCCCTGGCGCATCGCCTTCCGCGACGTTGGCGACGGGCTGCGCGCCGAGCCCGGGCTCGTGCTGGACCTGGAAACCGGCATGACCGGGCGGCAGGAGCTTGAACTGCTGTACCTCAGCGACGGCCTCGCCTGGCAGGCGGACTATGTGCTCAGACTGGATGACGAATCGCTGAACCTCACCGCCTGGGCCAGCGTCGATAACAGCACCGGCATCGCATTCGACAATGCCCGCGTGCGGCTGGTGGCTGGGGAACCCAATCGCGGTGGGGCACCTACGCAGCGCATGGAACGGGCGGTGGCCATGTCGGATGCTGGGTCGGGAAGCCGTCCGGCCGGCGGTTATCATCTGTTCGAGCTCGCGGATCCGGTCAGCCTGGCCATGGGCGAGCGCACGCAACTGCCCCTGTTCAGAGCCACCGAGGTACCCATGAGCCGCGAGTACCGCGTTGAAAGCGCCGCCTGGGGGCCGATGCGCGGCGAACAGTCACAGGCGGTCAGCGTGCATCTGCGTTTCGACAATGCAGGCCAGGGCCTGAACCGGGCTATGCCCTCGGGCACGGCCCGCGTTTACCAGCAGGACGCCGATGGCGAGACGCTGTTCCTTGGCCAGGACCAGATTCACTCCACGCCGGCCGGCAATCCGGTGGAACTGCGCGTCGGTACTGCCTTCGACGTTACCGCGCTACGCACGCAGCAGGACTTTCGCAGGCTGGACGAGCGCAGCGAGCAGCAGGCCTGGCGGATCAGGCTTGCCAATGCCGGCAACAAGCCGGTGCCGGTGCGCGTTATCGAAGTGTTCTCCGGCGAATGGACCATGCTGGAAAGCAGCGCCAGCCATGAACGTCTTGCCGCCGATCGGGCCGAATGGACCATCGAAGTGCCCGCGGAGGGCAGCACGGAGCTGACCTATCGGGTGGAGATCCGGCGGTAACGCAATGCGGTTACCTCCACGGAGTTCCGTGACTGTTATCTTGCCGTCCTTATACCTTACATGGGGTTGCCTCCGTCGGAGCCTTCCTGCAGCAGGAGAGCAAAGGTGGCGACGGCGAAGCGCGTCTTTTCCGCCTCCATGAGGGGATTGATCCCGGACCGGGCGCCCAGGTTCGGCCCTTTTGCGGGATCGTTCTTGAACCCTCCCCGTGCGCGCACGCTCCTGGGGACCAGGTCCGCCTCGACGGAAGTTTTTACGTGACTCCCATAGATGTCCTCTGGAATCTTCAACTCGCTTACGGGTGTAGTGAACTCGTCTGTCATCCAGAATTGCATCTGCCTTGAGTATTGCTTCCAGTCCGTGACTGTATCGAGAAGGTGCAAGGTTTTTTCCCTCGGCGCCCCAGAGAGCTGGGAAAGGCACTGTCCGTAAAGGTTTCGCATCTCGCCTGCCATGCTGTCCCATACATCGGCGGCCTCCTCCTTCGAGGAGTTCGCGGTCAATGCAAGCGCACATTTTCCGGCTGAAAGCTCCAGTACCAGCAAGTATTCTCCGATGATGCCAGCCAGCTTCAATGCCGGCGCCTGATCTCCGAACTTGGCGGGCAGGTCGGCGAAAAATCGCTTCGCCAGTGAACCCTTGGCATCAAGCAGCTCCTTGAGCCGGTCGCAGTCCCCTTCATCCGCCAACCCGGAAGCGCGCAGATTGACAAACTCAACCGAGGCCTGCCAGTCATCGATATCTCCGCAGGTGATGCCATCGAACTGCAGGGCGCGGTATCTTCCGCCATCCGGCCTGTCTTCGTGATTCTCGCCCCGGAAATGGAAAATGTCGGCCAGCTGGGGAAATATCAGATCACATTCCTTCAGCAGGCAGATCAGATCATGCAGACTGGTCGATGCCGCCTGCCCAAACCGTTCCGAGCTTTCCGCCTGGTGCAGGTAACGGAAATAGTCGTCGCTTTGGCACTCGTAGACATACGCGTTGACCATGAAGTCCTGGTCATCAAATTGGATCCTGTGGATTTGTGCCAGAAACTGCTCGACAGCCTCGGCGTTATCGGAACGCTGCGGGACCAGAAACTGGTCAAGGTCTCCGACTTCAAAAACCCCCTCCGGGTTGGGTGATTCGCTTTTAAGGTCCAGTTCCTCCCGCTTCTCCTGGAGGAAACGCACGACCTCGCACTGTCGGTGCAGTTCCGAACGGGACTCGCCATCCTTCTGGACCTTGATTGCCTTATAGTTATCGTCCTTTTTGAAGACCAGGGTCCGGCCGAGGAAGCGATCCATTTCCCACCCATCCTGCCTTAATTCCGAAAACAAATTGTGGCGTTGAATGGGCGTTGCACGTTTGGCGTCCATAAGACGCTTGTCGAGTTCCGCGGCCAGGCTGGTGGGCGGTGAAGTCAGCTTGGTATTAGTCAGCAGACTTGCTCGCAGTAAGGTGCGACTGGTTGCACTCCAGGTTTCCTTGGCGAGATTGAGCGAGACGGATGAGAGCTTGAAGAGCTCGGACAGAGCATTCTCATGCTGGTCTGGATTATCCAGGATCGTCCGCGTCAGGGCATGGATTTCCGTCGGAGGAAACGCGGCCAGTGCGGGGACGATGTTTTTTACGGTAAGGGATTGAATGTGTGACGCAGCGGGTACCGGGTTGATCAGCTCAAGCAGCGCCTGGGCGGCGTTCTTATCGCCGGTTGACAGAAACTTGACAAAGAGCTCACCGGGAAGAAGCTGTTTCGTCTGCTTTATCCACTCTGGATGGGGAGGAATGGACAGCAGGTGATTACGAGCACTGCTCCCCGCGAGCTCTAGAAGAGCACGGAAGGACACGTTGCAGCGGTCGACGTCTCCAATGGCCTGGCTCTGTCTAATGCAACCTCGCAGAATGATGGCGGTATGTTCTGTCTGTTCGTCAGAGTCGTAGGTGTTCACCAGAGCAGGCAGGGCCGAGATGATGGCTTCAAATCGGTGATAACTGAATCCATTCGTCTTGATAAGCGTTGGTGCAATCTCCAACAGTTCCTTGGTGGTTGTCTTGATGGCCTTGTCATCGCTCAACAGCGTTGCGCTGTCCTGGACGAGCGTCCTGATGGCTTTCGCAGCGGGTGTCCATACGTGCGGCATGGCATCGGACCTGAAGGCGGAGGCCAATACGGAAAGCGCTCTCGCGCCACCGATACTGCCGAGTGCCTGGAAGATTTCGCAATGTGTGTCTCTGCCAATGGTTGGTGGGCCCAGCTTGATCAGTGTCCTCACGCCATTGTCCATGGACAGGAGATGCGCGAGCGCGCCGTCCCGATCCGGGGCGTCATCGTCGAACTTGTCGATGACGTCCTTCAGTTTGTCGTTCTCCGGGCCCCGCTCTTCGCGCTTGAAGATTCGTTTGATGCTTCCGAATCGCGAGGAGCCGCCGGCTTCCTGGTCGCCAGCGCCACCGTGGAGCCCTGCCGCCGGTGAGATCACCCGCGGCAGGGGGTAAATGTCCGACCTCGAGGTGTCTCCAGCGCCTGGCCTGAGTAGCGTTACCGGCTGACTGGGGGTATACACCGCCACCCCATCGTTATCGCGCGCGGCCTTGACCTGCCGTAGCTGGAGCACGCCCTGGGCGCTATTCACGTCGCTCTGGCGGGGATCAACCAGTTCCGCCCGCGCGCCCTGGGATCCTTCCGTGTAGCGCACAATGACCTCGCGCGAGAGTTCGTGATGGCCATTGAAGTGGATCACGGCCCGTCCAAACAGCAGAGGGTTGGCTTGATGTGGAGCGACTTCCCTGATCTTGCCGTCTTGCTGCGTGCTGCGCTCTGTCAAGGCGTGTGGCGTCAGTTCCCTGAGATTCAGTTCGATTGCGTGGTGCTGGCCGGGCGGAGGGGCAATCCTCAAGCGATCGGTCGTTGATGGTCTGCCGTCGCCGGGTCTTTCGATATGCGCGCTTTTCGGCGTCTGCCGCATGAGCAGGTTCATGGCGAAAGGTGAGTGACGGTCCTGCTCCACGGCCCTGGGGGCCGGCAAGCGGATGTTTTCACGATGAACAATGGAGCGGCTGCCGGTATCGCTGGCGAGATTTGCGGTATTCGTGATGGGCCGCCCGCCCGCGCGACCCCGCGCCGTCCGTGGGCTGGCGTCGTCCTGATGCTCAGGCTGTTGTCGTTGTTGGCCGCTTCCCTGGCCATCCTGGTGTGCCCCGTCCTTCTCCTGTTGTTGCTTGAGGAGATTTTCAGTCGCCTGTTCCATTGGCCGGCGCATCGCGGCATCGGATGGCCGCGCATCCCTGGCTGCGACATTGGCTTCGCCGCCTTTTACTCTTGCGCCATTCGCAGCTTGCTGGCGCTTCTGTTCCGCCAGCCGGGCATGCTCTCTCTTCTGCAGCGTCAGCCTGGCTTGCAGTTTCTTCCGCGCAAGCTTCTTGACATTTTTCTGGTTGGTGGCCAGCGTCTGGTCGAACCGACCCGTTGGCGCGCGGGACTCGCCGGTTTTCCTGGTTCCATTGTCCGGGATCGGCACAATGGGTGGTTTTGCACCGAGATTGACTGGATTGGCCATGATGAAGCGTTTCCCCTAATGCCTCCGCTGCAAATGAGCAAAACGAACACCGCTGAATCGCGGTCTATCAGCCTCTGTAGAGTAGCGAGGGAGGAAGAGCGGGCATATGCAACGTGCAACCTATGACGCGGGCCATAGGTCGGGCCGGAGAGCCGAAAGGCGCCTATGTCATGAATCTAGGGAGACACTGATTTATTCCCATGGAGCTCTGGCTTTGCAGCGTGCCCTAGCGCGTCGTTCCGTAGCCGCAGTGCGAAGGTGGCGACTATGAAGCGTGCCTTTTCCGCTTCCAGGAGTGGGTTCATGCCGCTGTCCTTGCCGTTGTCCGGTATCGCCCGGAGGTCGCTGCGCCACTTGCCGTAGTTGTTGAGCATGGTGGCGATCAGGTCGTCAGGTACGTCGAGGGTGATTTGCACCTCCGGGCCGTAAACATTCTCCGGTATCCGTTGACGCATAATCACCGAGATGCGGTCCTTGTCGGTGGTCCAGAACTCCAGTTGTCTGGCATAACGTTGCCAGTTGATCGCGGTATCAAGAAAATCCAGGGCCTTTTCGCGAGGTACATCCGCATACTCTGACAGGACCTGGGCATAAAGCGCTCGCAGGGTCTGCCCCAGTTCCTGCCAGGTCTCCCGGGTGTCCTCCCTGGACTCGCCCTGGGTCCGATCGACCGCCCATCTGGCTGCCGCCAGTTCAACCACCAGCATGTATTCGGCTATGCAGTTGGCCAACAACAGCGTTGGGGCATGTTCACCGGAATGCCGTTCCGAAAACATGTCCGAGAAAAATTGCCTGCCCAGGGCGCCGTTTTTGTCAATGAGGTCCGTGACTGGTCGGCAGTCTCCCTCTTCAGCCAGGCCGGAACCGCGCAGGCCGGCGAACTCCACGGCCGTCTTCCAGTTGCGAAGGCCGCTGCAGCAGCTCCTCTCGAACATCAACGCACGATAGTGTTCTCGAGCGGCTTCATCTCCCGGTGCATGGGCTTTCCTGTGAGACAGGTCGGCAAGCCGTGGAAAGATCAGATCGCATTCCTTCAGCAGGACGATCAGGTCATGCAGTCCGGCCGATGCGGATTGGCTGAAAGAACCAAGGCTTTCAGCTTGATGCAAGGGTGTGAAATAGCCGGCCCCTTCGCAATCGTATACATAGGCAAGGATTGGCCCGGCGGGGCCGGCATCTTCAGTCGTCTCGATCAGATTCAGCAGGGCATCGGCATGGTTCTTCTGTTCCGATCTGCTCAGGAGCAGCAGCAGATCGTCGATCTGATAGAGCCCCTCCGGCCTGGGAAGTTTGCTTTGCAAGCCAAGCTCATTCTGCTTCTCGTTCAAAAAGTGCGCGAACTCGTGCTGTCTTGCAAGGTGTGAGATCAGCTCGCCTGCCTTCTGGATTCTGACCGCCTTGCAATTTCCATCTCTATGGAAAATCAGTGTTGTTCCCAGAAGTCCTTTCGGTTCCCAACCCTGCTGTAGCAGGTTGGAGAAGAAGTTTGAATTCACGGTTGGCCGCAAGATTCCGGCCATTTCGAGGCGATCACCAAGCTCTCTGGCGAGCCGGGCGGAGCCTGAGAGTGCCGGCGGGCTCATGTCCTTGCTTGCGGTTAACAGGCACTCGCAGGTCGTGGCCCAGTTGGAACCGACCATATCCTGAACGGCAGCGTAGGGTCTGATGCTGTCAAGGTGAAAGAGTTGTGAAATCGTGCGCTTCGAATCCTGAGGTTGATTGAAGAGACGGGTGATCAAGGATGATATGTCTTCCGGAGAAAAAGCTCTCAGTATGCTGTGTATATTTTTTCTAATGAGTAACTGCAGGTGCGTTGCTGGAGAAGAGATCTCCAGATTTTTCAAGAAGCCCTGGGAAGGGCTGTTGCCGCCCGTGGTGAGATTGTCAATAACAGCTTTTGGATTGACAGAGTAATATTTCTTATGAGATAGCCATGCAGGATTGGGAGGAATATCTGACATGTATTTGTCGGATATTGTTGCGTTTATTTCCAGAAGCGCGCGAAAAGCCAGATTACATTTATCAGTATCTCCAATTGACTGCCCTATTTTTGTACAGAGTATCAGTATTTTTGCAATTTGCTCATTAGCAAAATCGTTGCCATAGATGTTCAGAACGGCCGGGATGGAAGATAGTATCGCCCGGAATTGATGGATGTCCGACGAGTCTCGCTCGGCAAGGGTTCGCAAGGATGAGCCAAGCGTTTCCATTGTTGCGTTTATCATTCTGAAATCGTTGTGCATGGTCGGATTGTTTTTCGCCATTGATTTTATGGCGCCGGACGCAGTTCGCCATGCATGTGTGTGCTTGTGATTCGTGAGGATGGACAACACGATGTCGAGCGCAGTGGTTCCACCTATGCGCCCGAGGGCGCGGACGATATCCTGATGTGATTCTCGGGATAATCCGCCCGATGGTGTCAAATCCTTTAGAGATTGTATGCCTTTATAGGTGGTCAGGAGCTTGGCCAGGGCGAGATTTTTGTCTGTCGCATCGTTGTTGAATTTTGAGATTACTGCTTTTAAGTCTTCTTGATCATTATCTTTCGGGATATTGGCCAATTGCATTTTCAGAGCATTGCTAAATGACTGCCAGGAATCGCTGGTTTCGGTCCTTGACCGTCCGAAGGCGGGTGAAATGACGTTTGTGGTGGGCGGGGAGGCTGATTGATCGCCAGTCCGGGCTGACGGGTTAAGCACGGTCACGGCCTGGGTAGGGGCATAGACGGCCACGCCGTTGTTGTCGTTCGCCGCCTTGATCTGCCTTAGCTGTAATACGCCCTGTGCGTGGTTCGGATCGCTTGTGCGAAGATCCATCAATTCCGCCAGCTCCCCCCGGGAACCCTTTTTGTAGCGCACGATGACCTCGCGGGAGAGTTCGTGGTCGCCGTCGAACTGGATGACTGCACGCCCGAATGTCATTGGGTCAGCCTGATGTGGTGCGACTTCCCTGACCGTGCCGTCCGGTTGCCGCATGGGCGTCGCCAGCGCCTGTGGCGTCAGATCCCGGAGATTCAGCTCGATGGCCTGGTGCTGACCAGGCTGTGGAGCAATTCTCAGGCGATCGGTTGTCGATGGTCGCTGACCTTCGGTACGCGTCGGGCTCCACGCTTGCCGCGTGAGCAGGCGCAGGCCGAGAGGTGTGTGTCGACGCGGAGGCATGGACCCGAACGGCAGCGGTTTGGCTTCTCCGCCATCGACGACCGATCGGCTGTCGGTATCGCTGGCGAGGGACACCGTACCGCTGGTGGGTCGCCCCTCTGAGCCGTCGCGCTTGTCCGTTGGCTTGGCGTCGTCCTGTGGGTTCGCGTGCTGCTGCTGCTGTTGCTTGCCCTGGCCCTGCTTGCCCTGCTTCGACTTGCCCTTCTGTTCCTTCGGTGGGGCCTCTATCGGCTGCTCGATCAGTCGGCGCATTGATGGATCGGGGCGCAGCATGTTCCTGGTGATGTCGGGATCGTCCTTTTTTTTCTTGGCGCCTTCCGCGCGTTGCTGGCGCTTCCGCTCGGCAAGGCTGGCGTCCTTTTTCTTCTGCACGGTCCGATCGCTTTGCAGCTTTTTCCGAGCCAGTTTGTTGGTGTTCTGCTGGCTTGCTTCCAGAGTCTGGTTGAACCGCCCGGCCGTCGTAGCGGTCCGGGTGGTCTTCTTGCGTGTATTGACTGAAGGGGGCGCAACGGGAGGCGTTGCGCCGGTGTTGACTGAATTGGACATGATGAGGTCTTCCCCCTTTCCCACCGCAATCGAGTCGCATCACGCTGGCGTGCGCCGGAGTGAATAGGTGTTTTGTTGAGGGTATCGACAGAAGGGGATAAGACCTATCCAACGTACGACCTAGGGCGTCGGTCATAGCAGCTGGTGGCCCTAGCTCGGCCTCCAGCCTGGGAGATGCGCAAGTTGTCGCTTCAGTGCCTGATAACTCTCGTCCTCACTGCCGTTGCCGCATTCGACCGTGATGTCCGCGTAGCGCCGGTAAAGGGGAAGGCGCTCTTCCAGCAGGGCATCGAAATCCTGTCCCGGGCGCATCAGCAGCCCACGTCCGCTGCCGCAGCCGACGCGGGCGCGGAGCGTCTCCGGCGGAACGTTCAGAAAAATACGCAGACCCTTGTCGGCGAGCGCGGTCATGCCGGCGTGGCTGTAGACCGCCGAGCCGCCGGTGGCGACCACCGACCCTCGGCAGTCGAGCGCCAGCAGGGCGGACTCTTCCGCCTGGCGCAGGGCATCGGGGCCGCCGGTGTCCATGATGGCCTGCAGGCTGCGCCCCTGGTCGTGTTCGATAGTGAGGTCGGTATCAACGAACGGCCGCCCGTAGTCGGCTGCCAGCCTGCGGCCCAGCGTGGTCTTGCCGCTGCCCGGCATGCCGATGAGAATCAGGTTGGGTATGGTGGTGTCAGACATGCTCCCGGTCCCTGGTTCGGATATCGTCTGCGCGTACTTTACCTTATGCTAGTGTGCTGTCGCACAAATCGTCTGAATCGCGCACCAAATCCGTCAAATTGGGGAGGGTTTCATGACATCTGTTGTCCGAGTTTCACTGCTGTTGCTTGCCGCCGCCGTGCTTTCCGCCTGTGCGCAGACCGGGCAGGTGGTGCCGTTGGCGCCGGCTGCCGATGTGGCGGAATCCCGTGACGGTAATGACGCTGAGGTGGCCGTGCGGGTTATCGATCAGCGGCAGAGTGCGGAGCTCGGGCGCCTGGAGAACCGGCGCAGCGGCGATGCCGGCCTGACCACCGATCAGGAACTCGATCAGGTCATGGCGGAGGCCGTCGCCGAGGCATTGCGCCGCAAGGGCTTCAGGTCCGTGCCGTGGCGGGAGAATGCCACCCGCTCCCTGACCGTGCAGATCAAGGATCTGCAGCACGTGGTGTCCAGCGACGTTCCGCGGAAGGTTAATACGCGCGTGGAATTGGGCTTCGAGGCGGTAAACGGCAGCCGAGGGCTGGCTGGTTCGGCGCGGCATGGCCATGCTGATACGGTCACTCACCGGCCTGGTGCCGAGGAGAACGGGGCATGGATTAGCGACACGCTGGATGCAGCGTTACGGCGCATGCTGAGCGAGCAACTGCTCGCGTTCCTGGCGGCCTCCGGGTGATTTTTCGGGCGTCCGGGAACACGGCCTCCGGCAAGGACTCCAAGCTTCCATGAATAAACATATCCCCGTCATCTGGTTTTGTGCCCTGCTTGTGTTTCCGGAGGCTGGCCTGCTACCCGCGGCGGCAGGTTCCGGGCATCCTTCGGCAAACGCCGCCGTGGATGAGATCTCCGCGTTACCCGCATTTGTCGCGGACTACGAACTCGAGCGCAACGGCATGCGTGCGGCCAGGCTGACGCGCAGCCTTGGCTGTGACGACGGCCTCTGTGAATTTCGTTCCGAGGGGCAGACGGTCGGGCTGATTGACCTGCTTTTGCGGGGTCGGATCGAGGAGTGGACGCGATTCGGGATAGCGGAAAATGGCGGCATCGAGCCACGGGAGTATTTTTACCGCCAGCGCGCGCGAGGTGGCAACAACGCGTATCGCCGGCTGTTTTTCAGCCCGGCCACCAATCGTGTGTCCAGCCGGGGCGATGAGCAGTGGGAAGTGGCGATTGAAGGCGAGACCATGGATCAGTTGCTGTCTCAGTTGCGGCTGATGCAGGCGGTGCGCGCCGGTCGGACGGAAATGACGTTCTCGGTGGTGGAGGACGACGGTGAAGTGGAGGAGTACCATTTCGAGGTCATGGGCACGGAGTCGGTGCAGACCGGCGCCGGGATGTATGATGCCATCCGGGTTGAGCACGTCGGTGGCTCCAGCAAGCGCAGGACGGCGATGTGGTTTGCGCCCGAACTCGATTACATACCCATAATAGTCCGTCATGAGCGCATTGGCCGCGAGACCATAACGGCGACGCTCATCAAGGTCCGCGAATAATTACATGTATTCCTAGCCGGAGATTTCATGCCCCGCCTTACAAGCCTCTGGCTGCAGGTCATGCCTTTCCTGTTTGTGTTTTTGTGGAGCACCGGCTTCATTGGTGCCCGCTTCGGTCTGCCCTACGCGGAACCCCTGACGTTTCTGTTCATCCGCTTTGTCCTGACGCTGCTGGTATTGTCGGTGCTGCTGCGCGTTGTCGGGGCGTCCCTGCCGGCGGATTTCCGGCTGCGCGTGCACATCGCTGTGGCGGGTGTGCTGGTGCACGGCGTGTACCTGGGCAGTGTGTTTTCCGCCATTTATCGGGGCATGCCGGCTGGTGTGGTTGCGTTGATCGTCGGGCTGCAGCCTCTGCTGATGGCCATTCTGGCCAGGCCCTGGCTCGGTGAGCGGATCAGCGGCCGGCAATGGCTGGGCATCATGCTCGGCCTGGTGGGCGTGGTCCTGGTGCTGGGGGAGCAACTGGAGCCGGGGTCGATGGGGCGCATGTTCACCGATTTCGGTCTGGATGCGGTGCTTCTGGCGTTGCTGGCACTGGTGGGCATTTCGGTGGGCACCTTGTATCAGAAGCGTTATTGCACGGGTATGGATCTGCTGAGCGGCACGCTGATTCAGTATGTGGGGGCAGCCCTGGTGCTGGGTGCGGCGGCCGTGGTGCTCGAGACGCATACGATCGACTGGACGCCGACCTTTGTGCTGACCCTGCTGTGGCTGGTTTTCGGGCTGTCGATTGCCGCGATCATGTTGTTGATGACCCTGATTCGCCGGGGTGCCGCTTCCAGCGTGGCCAGCCTGTTCTATCTGGTGCCGCCGGTGACCGCTGTGGAGGCCTGGTTGCTGTTCGGTGAACGGCTGGGGCTTATGGCACTGGTCGGCATCGGTGTTGCAGTGCTGGGTGTGGCTCTGGCGGTGCAACAACAGCGCTGACGGGGCTGCCTGTTGTTGCCTTGGCTTCGGATCCGGTCGGTGGGTTCGGATGCCCGGTTGGCGCTCCACGCTACGCCTGATCCGCCCCGAAGGCCTGGCCGGCCGACAGCACATCCATGTGCTGACGGCCGGTGGCCGCATCCTTGCGGCCACCCTTCGGGCCGGGCGGCCTTCGGGGCGGGGCTGCGCGAGTCGCGCCAACCGGGCATCCGACCCCACCGACCTCATGCCGTGGAATGATTTCTGTCCGCGAGCATTGTTTTACGTCAATACCCGGGGGAGTTTATTGCAGCCAGCGGATCAGCGCTTCGGCCTGCCGGCCGAGCAGGGTCTGGGGTTCATCGCCCTGATAGATCACGCGCCAGATCCGCCCTTCCCGGGAATCGCTGATGTACAGGCTGCCGTCCGGGCCTTCGGCAAGCCCCATGGGGCGGTGCGCGGCCTGGTCCGGGCTGTCGATTGAATCCTTGCCGGCGAATCCGTCCGCGAATACCTCCCAGGCCTTGCCTTCGGTTACTCGGCCGTCTTCATCCATGGGCACGAATGCCACCATGTAACCGTGCTGTTCCAGCGGCGCCCGGTCCCAGGAGCCGTGAAAGGCGACAAAGGCCCCGTTCCGGTAATGGTCCGGAAACTGTTCTCCCTGGTAGAAATGCAGCGCGTTGGGGGCGTAATGCGCAGGGAATGCCAGTTCCGGCGGCGGATAGCGGTCGTTGCACAGGCCCGGATTGCGGCCGTTGCCGCCGTATTCCGGCGCCAGCATACGGCGGTTTCGCCGCGGGTCGTGGTAGCAATAGGGCCAGCCGAAATCCGCCCCTTCGGTGACCCGCAGAAACTCCTCGGAGGGTAATTCGGCGTTGGCCCCATCGTCGTAGTACTGGCCCCAGTTCGCGGACAGTTGATCACGTCCGTGCTGAACCACATATAACTGCGCATCAAGCGGATTCCAGGCAATCGCCAAGGCGTTGCGAATGCCGGTCGCGTAGCGTACGCCGTCGGCCTGGGTCTGCCCCTCGGCGGTGGCGTCGAACTTCCAGATGCCGCCGGCGGTATTCAGGTCCGGGCAGGGCGCGCGGCCGGGTGATCCGGGGCTGCGGTCTTCGGCCTGGCAGCTGTTCGAGGGTGCGCCTACATTGACGTAGAGATTGCCCTCGTCGTCGAAGGTGAAAGACTTGCTTGCGTGGCTTTGCTGCGCCGGGAAGTCGTGGACGATAACCTCCGGATCGTCTTCCGGCCCCAGGTGTTTCTCCTGCAAGCGGTAACGCAGAACCCGTTGATCTTCGCCGAAATAGAGAAAGCCTTCATGGAGGCCGATACCGGTGCCGCCGGACTCGCCGAAACGGATCCGCTCGTCCATGCGACCGTTACCGCTGTTGTCCCGCAGGCCAGCGATGCCGCCAACTTCGCCGTCGCGCTCCCGCAATGCCACGTAAATGTCGCCGTTGTCGGCTACCGTGATGTGGCGGGCATGGCCGAGGCCGTTTGCCACCTCCAGGGCGCAGAAGCCATCCGGAAGTATCAGTCCGCCGTTGTCATCGTCACAGTCCGGCGGATCCGCGGCGCCGATGCTGTCTGCAGCAGCCAGGCACAACGCCAGAATGCCCACCGCCATGGTGAACGCGTTCCCTTTCATTTGTCCTCCACGTGCTCATCCGTGAGCTTAGCTTTGAATTTCATGACCGAGCCTTATGGAGCTGCTTATCGAATATGGCCCACCGACCGTGGCAAGATGATGGCCCCGGTTGACCACAGAGACAGTCATGCTGCTGGAGTTGTTCAATGTAATTTTCCCGGTGTTTGTCTGCATCGCGCTGGGATGGGGCTGGGGCCGTCTCGGTCAGCCATTCGATACGCGTGGACTATCCGAGTTGGTGACGCTGGTCGGCACGCCGTGCCTGATCTTCTCGACCTTGACCCGAATCGACCTGGACCCGCGTGTGCTGGGCGAGCTTGGGTTGGCCTCGGTTACCACGCTGGTACTTTTCGGCATCATCGGCGGGCTGGTGCTGTGGCTGTTGAATATGCCCCAGCGCACGTATCTGCCGCCGTTGATGTTTGCCAATGTAGGCAACATGGGCCTGCCGTTATCGCTGTTCGCGTTCGGCGAACACGGCCTGGCACTGGCGGTTGTGGTGTTCGCTGTGGCCTCGGTGGTCAATTTCACGTTCGGAGTCTGGTTGTATTCAGGCGCCGGGTCGCCGGTGCACCTGCTCAGGGCGCCGTTGGTTTATGCAGTGCTGCTGGCCGTGCCGATCATGCTGCTGGATGTGCCGGTTCCGCAGTGGATCGATAGCACGACGGCTCTGCTCGGCGCGTTCACCATCCCCATCATGTTGCTCACTCTGGGCGTGTCCCTGGCGCGTCTGGAAGTGATGAACATGCGTCTGGCATTCGGCTTGTCGCTGCTCCGCCTGGGCATGGGCGTGACCGTCGGTTGGCTGGTGGCGGAACTATTCGGCCTTGAAGGCGTTGCGCGAGGCGTTTTGATACTGCAATGCAGCATGCCGGTAGCGGTGTTCAATTACCTGTTTGCTCTGCGTTTCGACCGGGATCCGAACGCGACCGCCAGCCTGATTATCATTTCCACGATTCTGTCGCTGTTCATGCTGCCGCTGTTATTGATCGTCCTGATGTAGTGCGGTGATGATCAAAGTTTCCCGGGTTTTGATCAGTCGCGGCGCTCTGCTCCGGCCCGCAGTCCGACCGGCCGCGGTCGTTGCGCGGCGCTGGTGCGGCGTTGTCGAAGGCGCTATTCTGCAAGACATGTGCGGGGCGGCCGCAGCAGGCCGTTCCCGGCTCTCAGCGCCGACCGGAGGTGCCATGGTCAGAATCGACAAGAAGGCGCGTCGCGCCTACGTCCTCGATACCAACGTCCTCATCCACGATCCCGCCAGCATCTGCAAGTTCAAGGAACACAGCGTTATCATCCCCATGACCGTTCTGGAGGAGCTTGATCACCTCAAGCGCGGGACGACCGATACCTCGCGCAGCGCCCGTCAGGCGACCCGCAATCTCGGCATGTTGCTCGACCAGGTGGATCAGGACCAGGTTCGGGAAGGTGTCCCCGTCGCTCTGCACCCGGACGCCGCCGGCGCCGAGGGTCGGCTGTTCTTTCTGCTGCCCGCGGAGAACGGGCAGGCGCCGAGTCTGGATACCACGTCCGCCGATAATCGCATCATTGCCGAAGTGCAGTACCTGCGAAGTCAGCGCGCCGACGAGACGGTGATCCTGGTCAGCAAGGACGTCAATCTGCGCGTTAAATGCGCTGCCCTCGGCATTCCGGTGGAGGATTACCGTAATGACCGGGTGATCGACGACATCGACGCCATGAGCAGCGGTATCCTGGTCGCGGGGCACGCTTTCTGGGAGGAATTGGGCACTGACATCGAATCCTGGAAGCAGTCGGGGCGTACCTGGTATCGGCTCACCGGGCCGTCGGTGGCGGACTGGACGCCCGGCTTGCTGGTGGTGGAGAGCGAGGAGGGCGGCTTCGAGGCGATAGTCCGCACCAATGACGGCAATACCGCCGTGCTGGAAGTCTGCCGTGACTTCCGTGGTGATCGGCACGCCGTCTGGGGCGTTACGGCGCATAACGTGCGGCAGAATTTTGCCCTCAATATTCTGCTCGACCCGGACATCGACATGGTTACCCTGGCTGGCGCCGCCGGTACCGGCAAGACGTATATGGCGCTGGCCGCGGGGCTGCACCAGATTTACGAGGAACGGCGTTACGAGCGCATCATCGTGACCCGGGAGACCATCCCCATGGGCGAGGATATCGGTTTTCTCCCCGGTACCGAGGAGGAGAAGATGGCGCCCTGGATGGGCGGAATTCAGGATAATCTGGAGGCTCTGCTGCGTACCGACGACGGCTGGGCGGCGGCCGCTACGAAGGAAATGCTGTCCGGGCGGGTGCTGTATCGCTCACCGAGTTTCATGCGTGGTCGGACATTCAACGATACCTTTCTGATCATCGACGAGGCGCAGAATCTTTCGCCCAAGCAGGTGAAGAGTCTGGTGACGCGCGCGGGGCGTAACACCAAGGTTGTCTGTCTGGGTAATGTGAACCAGATCGACAGCCCCTATCTGACGGCCACCACCTGCGGCATGACCTACCTGGTGCAGCGGTTCCGCCGCTGGCCGCATGCCGGACACATCACCCTCCAGGATGTGGAGCGCTCGCGGTTGGCCCTGGAGGCTGAAAAGGTGCTGTAGATAGGGGCCTGGCACCATTTTCCCTGTCCAGGACGTAG
>JBBDNK010000016.1:0-4668 GCA_040877625.1 Aquisalimonadaceae bacterium | reverse complement strand
TTGAACCGCCGTGGTACGTGATCCGTATGCCCGGTGGTGTGGGAGGAGCGGGGCCGTGAGGCCCCGCCCTATCCCGATTATATTGCTTGTTGAGAGGTCAACGGTGGATGAGCAGGGTTCTCTAAATAGAGCTATCAACGAGGAGATAGAGCTGAGTGAGTATGATCCTCTGTGGCCTATGAGATTTGAGGAGGAACGCGACCGTCTGCTCTCTCTCTTTCCGGACGAATTCATGGCAATTGAGCACTTTGGCAGCACCGCTGTGCCTGGCCTCTCAGGAAAACCCATTATTGATATTCTGGCAGGTGTCGAATCTATCTCGCGTGCAGACGCTTTGATTGATCCGATGTGCCGGTCAAAATACATTACTTCCGCCGAATTCAACGCTACTCTGAAGGATCGTCGCTGGCTTATGCGGTGGGCGAACGGCCGCCGAACTCATCATCTTCATATAGTGGTATACCGTGGCCCGGAATGGTGGGCCCGCCTGGCTTTCCGGGATGCACTGCGGTCAGATCCACATCTTGCAGCCCGCTATGAACAACGTAAGAAACAGCTTGCAAAGGAATTTAGCGATGATCGCGAAGCGTATACTGAGGCCAAGACAGAGTTCGTGCGAGAAGTCATCGGTCGTGCAACATAACCCGGCGCTCAACCGGACGCTCGTATCTCGCGCCGGTTAGCTTTGCGTTGGGCGCGAGAAGAGAAGTTAGCTTGGGAGTGACGGTGGATAGTTCGATTGAGCTGATCAAAAGGCTGATAGCTGAAGGAGAGAAATTCTCCTTTTCGTCTGCCCTTCGCCCGGACCAAGAAGGAGGCCGTCAATACGGTGGCCCAGACACACCGGAATGGCTTGCATGGAAAACACGTTCCATAAATATTGTTAGAACACTTACGGAAGACACGTCTCCCGCCACGCGACTAACGGCACAAGCGCTGGGAATCGTCACAGAAGGGAACTACTCAGATAAATTTGAAGAGCTCAAAGCCACGTTGATAAAGGCCCTGCAGATATGTCTTGAAGCGGTCGAATATGACGCCTACGGTGAGCTTCGTCAGGCCACTTCCTCATCGGGATCCGCTGCGTTATCAAACAAAGTCTTCGTAGTGCATGGTCACGACACCGAGTTGAAGAATGACGTCGAACGATTCATTCACGAGGTTGGCCTAGTCCCAATTGTTCTCCATAGACAACCGGATCAAGGGAAGACCCTGATTGAGAAGTTCGAGCACTACAGTGACGTTGGATATGCTTTTGTCCTGCTAACGCCAGACGACATGGCCTACCCCAGATCGCAAGAGGATAGTCCTGATGAAAGGCGTACTTACGAGTACCGCGCTAGACAGAACGTGATCTTTGAGTTCGGCTTCTTCGTCGGCCGTTTGGGAAGAAATAGAGTGTGCTGCTTGTACAAGGAGAGCGTTGTTCCTCCAAGCGATCTTGGTGGGCTTGTTTACAAAAAAATCGAGTTGTCGCTTGATTCGCAGGCCTACTCGATTATTAAAGAGCTAAAGGCCGCCGGCTATGACATTCGAATGTAATAGCATCGCGCCCAACCATCGGTTCCACCCGACGTCCCTGCGGGCGCTCCGCGCCATCAGGGACGCGGGTGAACCGGGGCGTTGGGCGTCACAAGCAAGGAACCGATGATTCATGTCCAAGAGAGTTGATTCCGCTTCGAAGCTGATTCGCGCCTCGGCCTCGCGGATCTATCAAGCGTTCGCAACTCCGGACGCAATGGAAACGTGGTTGCCGCCCCAAGGGATGACTGGGCGCACGGCGCTAGCTGGACACCCACTTCCTGAACGCGCTCAGCTTCCGGGACGTGGGTTTGTGACTCATGAGGAGAGGTCGGACGCAAACAGAAGGAGAGGTCGGACGCAAACAGACCCCAGGGCAAGTGCCTGCAGAATCCTCTAGAATTGTTTTTGCCCAGTGACAGAACTTTGCGCTGTTCGCCGGGGTCTACTGTTTAAGTCGTCCTTCTGCTTGCGCCTACTGGGGCAATGGGGCGCGGTGATCTGGCCCGTTCAGGAAACCTCACGAAGAGGAATTAAGAAATGGCAAAGACGAAAGGTCGGAAGCTCAAGAAGGTGCATGTGCCCGCACACACGAGGACAATAAAGAGTAAGAAAGTGAAGGTACCGGAGCATTATCGTTCCACGCCGGACTAATACCTCTGCCATAGTGCCCGCTCGCATGAGATGCAGTGTGGGACGAACAGAAGTAGAGAAGCAGGGAAGTAGCGAGGAAGTAGGGGACACCCATCTCCCGAAGTTCGCAAGTTATGAAGCTAGTACCGAATTTCAATGAATATTAGCGTAGAAGCCCTAAATATCCTGTTCTTGCTAATGCCGGGATTTATATCTTCTCGTGTGCTGGATGCCGTCATTACCCGAAAATCATCTAGCATATCCGAGAAAATCATTGAAGCACTGATATTTAGTTTTCTCATATACGCGATCTCGAGCTTAGTGTTTAACTGGGCTCCGCTCTTTATCGCGGAGACAACGCAGCATGCGGTAATCTACACTTTTAGTAAAGACTATTGGCTCATATCTTCTGTGTTATTTCATTCATTGGCTCTGCCATTAATTTTAGGGGCGATAATTCATCACGATCTACATACGGCACTTTTTCGATCACTAAAAGTGACGGACAAAACCTCTCGGTCCTCTGTATGGCAAGACGTATATGTGTCGGAGAAACGACATGTGGTAGTTCATCTCAATGACGGGAGGCGGATTTATGGTTGGCCAATGTATTTTTCTCACGATCCTACGGATAGCTTTATCTATCTATTCCAACCAGCTTGGATAACTAAGGACCAAAAATACGTTGAAGCGGGTACGCATGGTATTCTCATCAAAAATGAAATGATTCTTTTTGTTGAGTTTATGAAGAAGCATGGAGAAGATCTCAAAGCATTGTCAAAGGTGAAATCATGAGCAAACGCGAACCACCGCCTCTAAGAAATCCAGAGCCACAGAAGTCTGATGACGGTTCAATAAAGAAAAGTTATAACCCTCCAATATATGAGGATACTCGGCCAGAACCTCCACCTCCGCCGCCACCGCCAAGTGATACAGAAAAGGAATAGTGATTACCCTAACCAGTGCATTAACTCGGCCCGCACTACTGCTGTGCTACGCTCAGCAGTAGAAGAAACATATTAGGACAGACATATTAGGGACAGGCACCATCCGAGAGTGGGAGATCGCTTCTTGGCCGTCGGTCCCGGATGCTGGGCAACGTGGCTCGGTTTGCGGCGTTTTCGTCCCTGAAACGGCCCTGGCGGGGTTAATGGCGGCTTAGTCGGTGTTTTGCGGCGACGGGACACCCTGGCCAGCGCGGCCATGGTGTAATAATTAAGGGACAGCCATCTCCTGAAAGCAGCTGTACTGCCGGTGATCTCGGTCCGGATTTTCCCTTGGCCAAGGGAAAAAGCGGGCTGGCAGGGGTGAATTGCGCCACGTTGGCGCCGATTTCACTGTCGTCGGCGAGTGTGCGGGCACGAAGGGAGACAGCGGAGACAGCGGGACACCCATGTCCCTACCTTGTGCCTGGCGCCGGCAGGGCTCCGATGGTACGCGGCCCCGATCCAAGCACCGGCTTCTTCGGCTGAGCATGGCGGGGTTGTCCGGTCGGGGTGGCTTCAGGCCTTGTCCTGGTTCCCGCGCTCCGGCCTCCGGTGCCGGTCCTCGTGGGATTGCTGCCATAACAAGTCGCTGAAACGGACGCCGGAACCGCCGCGGGCGCTGCGCGGAAAGGCTCGGTGGCGCCGCCGCTTAGCAACGCGTTATGTCCAAGAAACTCGGATTTCAGGCTTGGTTGTCACTTGCTCAATCTGGGAGTACGCTTAGACGTACAGTTTAAAGTACACCGAGGTGGCTATGTCCAAGGTAAGGGTTGATGAAGATATCCGTCCGCTGTCCGAGTTCAGGGCCGGGGTGGCGTCCTTTGTGAAGCAGGTCCACGAGACCCGACGACCGATGGTGCTGACTCAGCGGGGGCGCGGGGTCGCTGTTCTGATGGATGTGCACGAGTTTGAATTGATGCAGGAGCGTTTGGAGGTCCTGGAGGACATCTATCGCGCCGAGGAACAAATTGCGGCGGGTGAAGGTGTGCCGCACGGGGAGGCCCGGGCGCGAGTCCTGAAAGGACTTGCTCGGTGAAAGTAGAGTGGTCCCCCTTGCCTTGGAACGAGTTGAGGATATCGCACAGTACATCGCACAAGACAATCCGGATGCAGCCGTCCGTTGGGTAGTCGAGCTGTTTGATACCGTGGGACGTCTGGCTGATTTTCCACAGAGTGGTCGGATTGTCCCGGAAGTCGGTATTCGTCGAATCAGAGAGGTGATCTTCGGTGCCTATCGCGTGATCTATAGCGTCAGGGACAAGGTGGAAATCCTCACCGTACGTCGGGGAAACCAGTTGCTGCGGTTAAGCGAAATCGACGATGAACAGACATAACCAGGCCAATGCAGCCGACGCTCGTACCTCGCGCGGCTGATTGGCATCGTTAGGCAAGAGCTATGACCGTGATCGACCATATTGAACTAGCAGTGGCAGATGTAGAGACGTCTGAAAGATTCTATGCGGCAGCTTTGGCTATCTAACGTCAACAACTTTGGCCGGTCGGCGACAACTATTCTGGCCGGTCGGTG
>JBBDNK010000015.1:0-118127 GCA_040877625.1 Aquisalimonadaceae bacterium | reverse complement strand
TTGCCATGTAACACCCCTGAAGTTCGTCCAACTTCTGGGGGTCAGTTCAGTTTCGAGGAGGCTCGTTGGTTTAAGTGGAGTGGCCCCGGTCTGGTAGACACTTTCGCTCTATGATCCGAGCATAGGAGGAAGTGCCATTGTCACCACGGACGGCAGCAAGACTATGAATCCGACCGTTACGCCGACCTACTTCAAGGTCGATCGATAGGCAATTCGGGGAAAATCCCTTCTTATCGACTGATTCGATTGAAGATTCATCCATAATTCGCGTGTCATTATTGTACGCTCCCTGCAATTGTTAAATTCAAACCCGCTTCAACCCTGAGCGGATATACGTGAATCATTTCTCATCCGACAGGCGCAGAAGGCGTTCACTGCGCTAGACACGCACGACCCGCACTTGGCCGTGAGAGTGTCGATAAACAACTCGAAAAGGAGGAACGATCAGCTCGCGAAGGAAAGGTTGCTGGAACTCGGGCACTTCGCGGCCCAGCAAAGGGTGTTCCTTTAGCAGCTCCAGGCGTTCGAGCACGTCTTTGAGCAGTCGACTACCAACTTCAGGCACACCTTCTTCAGCGTACCAGGTCCGTATGCCCGCAAGATCATTCAGCGCGGACTCGGCGATGCTTACCGAGCAGTACGGCATGAATCAGTCGAGGTCCAGTCGTTTGCGCGCCTCGTCCAGCGAGACTTCACGGCCGGCCTCCAGGTCGGCAAGGCCAGCCACCACGGCGCGCATGAACGTACGCTCCTCCTCGGCACGATCATAATCCGCCACTGACTGCAGCACCGCCACCCCGCGGCCCCTACGGGTGAGCACCACCGGCCGATGCGCTTCCGTAACCCGAGTAACTACACGCCCCGGGTTAACCTTGAGATCGGCCAGCGGCACCAAGTCTTCCGAGAATTTCATGAGCGGTCTCCGGCACCTGTTTACTGGACCATGTATAGCACCATCTTGGCCTTCGAACTACTCGGAGCATGGGCGGGACTAGCGTGCGCCGGACAATCGGTTGAGCGAAGTAAACCCCTCTCCTCATACTTTCCCTACCAAAAGCAAAGATCGAGTGGTCAAGGCATCCAAGGCCAAGTGGCTTCCGCTTGACTGACCGTTCTATCCGGCAGACAACCAAACCAAAAGCGCACCTGCTGTTCGTACTACCGAAGGTCCGCAAAGGTCGACTATTGCCACTTAGCCTGCTGCCCCATGCGGCTGTTTGCGCCTACAGATGCTCAGCTGACGCCATCGGCAACCGGCGGGCACCACAGATCATGTGCCATATACAAGGCGGCCTGCCGATTTCGGTAATAGCCGGGAACCTTTTTCCAGGCTCGGTAGCCGAGCGACCGGTAGAATGCCTGCGCGGACGGTTGATCGACGCGGACCTGGAGCCGAACAACGCCTATGCCCGCGACCAGGGCCGATTCCTCCAGCCACCGTACCAGCGCCCGCCCGACGCCGCTGCGGCGCCAACTCGGGTGGACAGCCAGCAGATCCAGGTTGGCCTCCTCGTAGCCGAAACGCATGATAGCGAACCCCGTCATCCTCGGACCAACGCATGCAACTGCCAATGTCGCGTCCTCACGGCGTAACGCGCTGGCCACCCGCTCAGGGGTCCACGACCAACCGAGGCCGGACTCGATGAAGTCGCGAGACATGGTCGCGATCGGCGTTACGTCGGCAGATACCGCCAACCGGATGAGAAGATTCTGTGTCATACCCTCAACGATTTCTCGGCGGGCTCAGTTTGTCAAAGGAATTCGGCTGTCTGCGAACTGTGCCGCGACCATAAGAGCGCCTTGAATGATGGGCCACACGGCGGGTAAGGCCCGCCCGGTGATCATCGTGCCGTATGCCTCCCTCGGATGGCCTCCGTGGCGCCGTCGGGCAGCGCTTTCCGGCCATGAGCTGTCACTCGATGCGACATTATGAATGGCCGGTTACCGTTACCGACGACCTGCGTAACGCCCCGAACACCGGCCGCGCGAAGCGAAGTCCGAGTACTTTGGATTGTTATGGGTTTACTCGATCTAACAGGAATTTCAATAATGGTAATTATGTACTTTTAATTATCTGTAGAAAACACTTTCACATTGTTCTTTATAGAATCAATAAATATTTCTTTTTTGTTGCCTTCCACATCTAGGACACGCACCAAGATAGTTGCCCAATGAGTGCGTATCCTTTCGTTTTGAATGTCGTTTATCCAGTTATCCTCACCGACAATATCAATAATTATTCCAATGTCAGATACGCGTTTAGGCATATAGTCTTCTATCTCGCCGCCGCCATATTTAAGAAGCTCTATTCCCTGACTCGATAACATTTCAATTTCCGCCGCAAATACGAATATTTCGTCTTCAGTTAGATTGTGTCTTAGTGTTTTATGTCTTGTTTCAATGTAATCTAAAAGCTTAACAACGGGTTCCTTATTACCGTTATTAATGTAACCCCGTAACTTGGTTACAAGCTCCTTTTTATCGATACTATTTTTATCATCAAACAGTGATTGTGCTAGTTCCTTTCGATTAACCTGAAAAAGATCCTTAACTTCACTGCTTCCAATTTGTTCAAGGTAATCTCTATCGGCAACAACTGACCAGGGAGTATTTAGCCCATCTAGTAACGATCGATACTCTGTAAAGTTATGCTTTCCGCCAACATCAACCACCTCAATAGAGCGGCTATCCTTGAAGTATTCCACCGCCCTTTCAACCAATGAACCAATTACAATTCTATCGGTAATCCCTTCAACCAATATAACCTTATCAGCGAAAAATAATCTTTCATTGTTTTGACTGTTAATCATACGGACCAATTGTTTTTTTTCAGGCAACGAGCCCATATCTCTAAGCGAAACGTTATAACTTCCTTCATTAGGTTTTCGATAGGTTCTTGTTACGTTTTGAATAGTCTCCGGAGAGACGAAAACGGGCGAGTGAGTTGCAATTATGAATTGATTATTTCTCTCAGGAGAGAGCTCCTTAAAGAGTCGCAGAAACATTCTTTGCCATCTAGGATGCAAGTGTAATTCAGGCTCATCAACAAGTATTAGGCCGTCTCTTACGTTCAATGCAAACATCGAAACGAGGAAATGTATAATTTCCCGCTCACCTGAACTAAATATTTCTGAAAAGAAGGTCATTCCTCCTCGTGTTAGGCCTAGTCGAAATTTAGTTTGCTCTTCATCGTGCTGAAGTTCCCACCCATAACCTAACATCCCTAAATATTTATCGAGAAGTACCACGTCCGGCTCTTGCCTGAGAAAATCTTCAAAATGAGCCTCTCTAGACCTTGCTGCCATAGACAAGGATCTTCGGTAAAGTCTCACAAAATGCTGAGACCCCCACTGAAGGAGATTTGTTTGTCCAGTAGCTGCATTGAATGCGGACTGGTACCCGCTTAGGTAGTGGTCTTCCGTTAGGTTTCCCGCTTGAATTTCAAATCCTTTCGTAAGGGTCCGCTCTGACGAAAAAAAGAATATTGGAGCAGAAAGAACTAGATTTGAAACCCTGCTCGAAACGCGCATAAAAATAAAGAATTCATTCAGGTACTTGAAAAACCCATATGCTCCTGTTCCCTTCTTGGGATTCTCAAGCTTTCTATCAACTATTCGGTATATAAAGGATTCTGATTTTTGAATTTCAGAAACATATTCTAGAGGCTCATAATTTTGATATGGCATCTCGTAAAATTGAAGTGCACTATTTATCTCATCTAGATTCATGCCAATTGCTTTTATATTTTCAATGTCGCGCTGTTCAGGTACAAGTTCAATTTCAATAATTTGTTGTTCTTCGTTATTTCCATAAGTGGACAGCAATGAAGCCAGTTGTTTCTTTTGGTATGTTTTGGTTTGCTCCAACCTGGACTTATCTTCTTCCTGTCTGACCTGCCACTGATGAATAAAGTAGTGTGTTAAAATTACAGCTATAGTTTTTTGTAAATTGCTTTTTCCACCGCCATTGGGTCCTATGAATATATTTAATCCGCTGTCAAATTCAAATTCTGTACGCTTTTGGTAGCTAGTAACATTTTCTAATATTAATTTGCGAATTTTCATACTTATGTCTTTTTTGGTTGCTTAATACAATTGAATGCAATTTATTAGCGTTGCACCGACTGTCTTGGTCACATAACAGTGAAGCATTTCTTCGCTGTGCGCAGCATCGCGGAGAAATATCTGTTGGACTATTCCGCCCATCAGGCTGCCGCACTACTTATAGGGGTTTTGTATCGTTCGGGAGGCAGCGCCTGGAACGGGCTGACCGTTTCGGAGCGCCGCAGACTGGTTCGAAGCGAGGGGCAGCTCTGCATGGACTAGGTCCCTTCGGGCGTGTTTCCCCATAACGCTAGCGCGGGAGCGACCGGAAAGCCACCAATGGGACGAACTTGACCCTGACCCGTCCTGGCCTGGCCTGGCGCCATACGTTTCGGCACAGCTTTGCGACGGAACTGATAAAGCGGGGCACGCAAATCCGAACCGTTCAGGAACGGCTCGGCCACAAGGTCGTCAAGACGACTCAAAGCTATACGCACGTCGTCGATCAAACGTTTACAGGCGTCAACAGCCCTGTTTCCTGTGCCGGGAACATTGTCGCCACCTGCCGATAGCGGACGTCGGCACGCACTGGACGAGCTTCCGCAATGGGTCGGTCAGCGCCCTTTGGCGGCAAGAGCAGTGGGGTTAAAGGACGTCTGCGAATTGGCGCAGCCTGTCTGCTGTGACGACGAGACCTTGGGCAGCGAGCGTCTCGAGATATTCATCAACAGATTTCGGGGGTTTCCGGAGGGCGCCACGATGGCGCTTAGCGACGGTCACCACGGCGCCCTCATGAAGGTCAAGCTGTTGCTCGACGAATGAGTCAGGATGAACGGCCTCGATCCCGTACTGTGCAAGAGACGATGCCGGGAAATCCTTGAGATTGATGGTCACGATGGACTGTGCACCGGCGCGGATTGCTGCAGCAAGAACATGCCGGTCATCCGGATCCGGCAGGAATAATCCCTCGATCAGCGGCTCGTAACTTTCGATAAGACAGTCAGGCACCGCTTGATCCATCAGCGAGCGAGTCCGCTCCAACGCACCGGCCAGGTCGGGCCGCTGTACGAGCAGATTCCTTGTCCACTCGTCGTGAATCCGATCAGTCCACTTCGCTGCGAACAGTCCGGCTGTAGCGAGCCGGATCAGAAAATCCCGCATGGGTGCCGGATAAAGGACGCACGCGTCGAAAACGACCACAAAGCGCACGTCAATACCCCATATCCAGGTCCTGCGCCTGCTCGGTCAGCGCGTCCAGGGCCTCCTGGCTGGCACGGTCGCACTCGGCTTTGTAGGCCAGAAGATCCTGGTATCGAATCCGGCGATGGGTTCCTACCTTGGAGTAGGGGATCTCGCCCCGCTCCAGCAGTTTGACCAGATGGGGGCGGGATACGTTGAGGATGTTCGCCGCTTCCTGGGTCGTGAGCTCCGCATGCGTCGGTACGATAGTCACCGCATTGCCTTGGGCCATCTCGCCAAGCAGGTCGCGCAGCAGAGCGAGTGCCTGGCGCGGCAGCACCAGATCCGTGCCGTCGAGCTGAACGCGGGCCCTGTCGGATTCGGGTTGCCTGGATAGAAGCTTGCTTAGCTCCGTCGCACTGGCACGGGCGAGCGCAGCGGCCTCATGATCTGGAAGCTGGTTGTCGCCTCTCGATGTTTGCATAGCTGCTCCGGAGATGCGCGTGTCTGTACCCATGACAATAAGCGCAACAAACGACAAACGCAATAAACGAAATGCAACATGTGGGTTTCGCCAGACTAGGAGGCGGAGGGCATCTTGGTCGATGCTTAATCTCCCATCCGAAACGGAGACACCGAGCCATGGCCTCCATGACCCCGAGCCGGCACCACACGACCGGGCATTCCCCTTGGAACAAGGGCCACCTAATTGGCCCGAAGCCACCCCTAAAACTCCCCGAGGTCTGGGGAATTCGTATCCGCCTCCAGCTTGAGAGCAATGCGCGCCAGCTCGCTCTCTTCAACCTGGCAATAGACAGCAAACTCCGAGGCTGTGATCTCGTGAGCCTCCAAGTCCGAGATGTCGTCCGCGGCGGGAGAGCGGTCAAGCGGGCCGCCATCATCCAGAAGAAGACCGGCCGACCCGTTCAGTTCGAGCTCACGCCGCAGACGCGACAGATCGTGGAAGCCTGGGTTAGCGAAGCCCATCTGCAAAACGAGGATTATCTCTTCCCGAGCAGGATTCACAACTCCCCGCACATCTCCACCCGCCAGTACGCGAGAATCGTGAAGTCCTGGGTGACCAAGCTCGGGCTGGACCCTGCCGAGTACGGCACACATTCCCTGCGTCGAACCAAAGCCACCCTGGTTTACCGGCGCACGCGGAACCTGCGGGCCGTACAACTCCTCCTTGGGCACACCAAGCTGGAGAGCACTGTCCGGTATCTCGGAATCGAGGTTGACGATGCTCTTGAGATGTCGGAACAAACAGAAGTCTAGACGCTTCGTTTGGCCGGGCTACGCCCACGGACGGGCGCTGACCGGCCAATAGAGGTCATTGCTTGTCGCCGTCGTGAATGAACGCTGTTCCTGAGTTAGCTCAACGACGTGATTCAGGTGCTGCTGGCACTGATCTTGCCTTTTCGATGGCGAGCTGCTGTATTGGGTTAGTGGCGTTAGCTGGCAAGGCCCGCCACAGCTGACGCATATGTAGAGAACCGCATTGAGGCGGCCTAACGGAAGAATATTCGAAATGAAAGCGAAGAGGATATTGTTAGCTGCACTCTTGGCGACTGGCCCGTTTATTACGCCGGTCATCGGTTATTATTTGGATTATTATCGGTTCGAGATGGGGCCCGTCCCACCTAAGCGCGTAGAGCTAGACCGGATTGGTCCAATAGATCCACTACGTGATCTTGCGAGCTTACGAGAAGATGCCTCACTGCGGTTAATTGTTGGTGATCAATCATATAATAACATTAGGATATGGACGTTTTCGTTGGAGAACATCGGAAAGGCACCTATTACGCCAAACGACTTTGTAGAGCCTCTAAGCGTTTATGTTGATGCGCCGTGGCAATTAATTGATATTAGAAATTCCTCGGTTAAGACTAGAAACATTTCACTGAACTGGCAAAGAGTTAGCAAAACAAAAATGGCAGCGATTCCGTTCCTTCTTAATCCAGGTGATGAGGTCCGACAGACTGTATATTTAACGGCCGACGAGAATTTATCTGCAGGCCGCTCTAGTCGTGGTGTAAATGAGGACATTCCAAGTAAATCCCTTCATGTGGATGCGCGTATAATTAATCTAAGCCGCTTCGAGAACGCGCCCACAATATGGGAAGAAGCCAAGAACATGCCGCGTGCATTCGTTTACCTCACGTTTCCAGCAACGATTTTTCTTTTGATTATCGCAGCGGTATTCATGTACATCTACGTGAAGCTGTTTGTGCGTAGCGGCGTCGCTACGCGATCTGGAAAAGGGTTCTTATTCGGGATAGTTATGTTGGCCATATTGAGCTTTTCAACCGCGGAGGTGGTCACATATTACATTTTTGGCGGTAACCCTATATATGAAAGTATTCTCGGAAAGCGGCTTTTTGAATGGAAGGCTCAAATTCAAAATTGGATTGTTTTGGCATTACATGTCGCAGCCGTTTCTTTTTTGAGCGTCAAGACAAGGAAAAATGATACTCAATAATGAAGCGCTATGGCAACTTAGAGCAATAAGATTAGTGTGCATGTTCTGGCGCTCTACGAGCCTTGAACCTCGCAGGCTAGTGGCGCCCTTGAGGCAGAGGATAAACAGGAATCGGAGGCTCACAATGGAATGTCTTGGCAGATATCTGGCTCAGTTAGAAGATTAATTTGCAAACCAATTTCTTAGCATGGCCTGAAGTAAGGGTCCGCTTCGGGTCGGCAACGGTATTTGAAGCGGTTACCCGCCGCCTTAAGCCCAACTGATGGGAGTGAAGTAACCCAGATCGGCCTGCCGGGTCTATCAGGCCGCCATGCCGGCCTTATCCAGGAGCCGCAGTACGGCTTTCGGCTCACAGTGGATCAGGTTGAGTAGAACGAGCGCCGGCCCCTGTGGCTTTCGGTCGCCTCGCTCCCAATGGCGAAGCGTGGCAACGGAAACACCAAATCTTGCAGCGAACTGCTCTTGCGTCATGCTTACACGATGCCTCAGGGCCGCAACATCAACGGGCTCTGGGCGATAGACCTTGACGCCGGTCTTGTTGCCGCGAGCATGTTCCACTGCCTCGTGCAGCCCGGCCTGAATGCTGTCGAATGCTTTGCCCATTTGCGGTGACCTCTTCAACCAGATCTGAACCAACTGCTTTACCAACGTGGATAACGCGTTCCGTTCCACCTTGCTGAGGTTCGCTCGTTCGTTCTTGCCGAAGACGGTCAGCAAGTACAGCGGCATAGCGTCACTATGGAAGTAATAGATGACTCTTGCACCTCCACTCTTGCCGCGACCTCCTCTGCGCCAGCGAAGTTTCCGCACGCCGCCAGTGCCTTCCATGAGATCACCCGCTTTGGAATGTCCAGCAAGGTACTCGACAAGCTCCTGTCGCTCCTGGGCGCTCAGCAATTTCTCCGCACGGCGAATGTATTCCGGAACTTCGGCAACGGTGATCATGCGATTGGATTGTAATCCATTGGATTAGTTCCGTACAGCAGAGGAGCACGATGTCGAAGGAGGCGAGGATAATGACCCGATCTCCGAAGCGGTCACCGGGGCCTACGGCCCTCTGAATCGCCCCATTAATGCCCCCCTGTGTTCAGAGGTACTCCGGGCGCCCGTTCGAGCGAAGCGCGATCCCAATTCCCCAGCGTGGCCGCGGCGTCATAGGTTGTTTGCAGAAATTCCAGTAGCGTGCCGTCCGGGTCGTCCGACTGTTGGACGGTATCGTAGGGCAGGATGAACTCCCGGAGGTCGATGCTGTAGAAGGCGGCGGCGGGTTTCACGGGCGCCTGGGGGAATCCCGCGGGCTCCGGGTAGGCATAGGAATAAAATGCCGCATGCGGGACCGGCCCTCCTCCGGGCCAGAAACCGCCGCTGCTCACCTCGTGTGAGTACGCTTCCCGGGTCACCCAGTCCGGCAGGTTCGGTATGCCGCCGGGATGTTCCGGCGCTCGCCGGCCGGAAAACCGCGTCACCGCCAGGTCGGGGGCACCCCAGAAGAAATGCACGGGGCTGCACTTGCCGATGAATCCCGCCCGGAACCGTTTGAAGACCCGGTCGGCCTGGACCAGGACGCGCCAGAACCGGTTGGCGTATTCCGGGTCGTACGCCCGGTGGACTTCGTCCCGGTCGAAGGGGATGGCGTCCATCACTTCGGTGGGCCGGTTGTGGATGTTTACGGGGAGGTGGAGCCTGTTCAGCTCTTCCATCAAGCGCGCGAGGAACGCTGCGACTGACTGTGGTTCGAGCGCGAAACCGCCCACGCCGCCGTCAGCGCATTGCACGATCAGTTGATGGCTGATGAAGTCGAAGTCGATCTGGAATACCCGCCTTCCGTGCGGGATGGGAGAGGTGGTCAGCCCTCTGGCGGTCACGTACAGCGTGGCGTGCCAGGCGTGGTTCACCCAGGGGCTCTGGACGAGGCGAATCTTCCCGACGATCTGGGTCCACAAGTGCAAGGTGGCATAGGTCTCGCTCCACGCGGCCAGAGGCAGATCCGGCCAGGTTTTCAAGCGTGTGGCGGATTGATTGGCCATCGTCCTCGCCCTTGCTTTTACCTCCACTCATTGTAGTCGGGGCTCGGGCCCTGGAGGCAGCCAGTGCATTGACTGACACCAACGTCTGTCCCCATCGTGGTGACCGAAATCAACGAGATGCAGGCGGCTGGCGAGAGGCATCAGCACTTTTGACAAACCCGGCATACCGAGAGGGAAAAGCTGGACTCACTACAGAATTCCCCAGGGAACCAACATCCCGCCAGGGCTGGCCATAGTGAAGGATTTCTACAACGAGCAGTATGACGCCACTCATTACACCATAGCGCCGGCATTCGATATGCCCTTGCCCGTTTTCAAGAAATTGCTGAGCAACTTTGCATTGAATGCTATTGAGGAAGCATCATGATTGAGATACCGAACACGCTGGCCCCTCTTCTCGTTCAGGCGCTCAGGGACGCGGTCACTTACAATGAAAAATTGCTCGCGTCAGATATTCTGAGCAACAGGGACGACTATGAGCAATACTTTGTTGACCTGACGCAGTTATTTTCCCAGATAAAACACGATTACAAGAAAATTGAAAATGAAGCCGGCATCACGCTTGAAGAACTATTGCGGGAGTAACATCACCTATCCTGTGTATCTTCAGTGCTATAACCAGACATTTTACGGGAAACAATGACGCTTCACCGGTCCTGGTAACTGGGATTCTTGATAATTTCTCCATGAAAAGGGATTTTCAATGTCAATATTCATGAACTACGAAGGAATAAAGGGCGAGTCATCCGACAAGGGCCATGTCGGCTGGATGGATATTTACAACATCAAGTGGGGGGTCAAACGCCGCATTACCTCCAACACATCGACCCAGAGCGACCGCGAGTCCAGCAACGCCGAGATCACTGACCTCACGCTAGCTCGTCATATGGATAGTGCGACACCAGGCCTGTTTATCGAGTCCTGCTGCGGCAAGGGCAAGGACGTCATTATTCATCTAACCAAAACCGGTACGGGTAATGGCGCCGACATCTTCGTTGAGTACACCCTTAAGAATGCGTTGATCAGCGACTACAAGGTCGTCGCGTCGTCTCAGACCAATTTTCGACCGATGGAAGCCATTACGATCAGCTTTGTTGATGTAGAGATCAGGTACACCTCGTATGACGAGGACGGCAACGCGATGGCTCCCGTGGCGGTGAGTTTTAATACGGCAAGCAATGAAAAACGATAACATGAGGGTCTGATCTGCACGGCAGCCTTGCGGTGGATATCGGCTGCACCTCCATCCACTCTCGCATTGCAGCTGATGGCGGCCAATCGCCTTCATGCCGTAAAATGAAGCCGCAAGCGCTACGCGAAATCCGAGACAAACACGATTTTGCCGAATTGCTCGCCGCGATCGACGACCCCGTACGCTTCATTAATCGCGGAAATCGGCATGACGCGATCCACGATTGGGCGGATGGATTTCTGCTCGACAAGGCGGACCATCGCCTCGAAATCGCGCGGTGAGCCCATTTTGGTGCCGAGAATGCTCAACTGCTTGCGGTAGATCGGCCTGACGTCCAGCTCGACATCACCGCCGGCGGTAAACCCGAGGAAGGCGATGCGCCCACCCGGCGCGGCCAGTTCAATCAGCTGCTGGAAGCCCGATCCCACCGCGCTGTCCACGATAACGTCGAAGCCGTCCGGCACCTGCTCACGCAGCTGCGTGGCCCAATCATCATCGCGATAGTTGGCGGTGCCTTTCACGCCCATCTCACATACGTGCTTCGCCTTTTCCTCGGATCCGCTGGTGGCGTACACCTCTCCGCCGAGCGCCAAGGCGAACTGCATCGCGAACTGCGCCACGCCCCCACCGATGCCGGTGATCAGCACGCGCTCGCCCGGCTGGCACCCGGCACGCGAGGCGACCGCGCGGTATGCTGTCACGCCCGACAACGGAAGCGCCGCGGCATGTGCCCAGTCCAGGTGGGCGGGCTTGTCCACGAGCTGTATCGCCGGCACGGTGATGCGCTCGGCAAAGGTGCCGTTGCGTGGCGTCCCCAGGGGGTAGAAGTCCGACCCTGCCCTGGCCTCGCTGTCACCCCATGAAAGGCCTGGATTGATGACAACCTCGCGGCCCATCAAGGCCCGGTCCACGCCTTCGCCCACGGCCGTCACCACCCCCGCGCCGTCGGCGCCAGGCACGACCGGATACTTCAGTACGTGGTATATGCCCTTCTGGATCCAGACGTCGCGGTGGTTGAGTGCCGCGCACCGCAGTTCGACGGTTGCTTCGCCGGCAGCGGGTGGCTGGTCGGGGATATCGGTCAGCACGAGGGGCTGGTTGGCGTCTTCGAGCAGGTAGGCCTTCATGACGGTTGATCACCTGTTGGGATTTGTGTGTCTGGTTTTTGAACGAGCGGGGCCATGGCACAGAGATTCAAAGCGTTCTCGCTGGCGGTGGTCATTTCGGACATGTATTTGCTAGTAAGCCATGGACGACTGTTGGCAGGCAAGGAAGAGGCACTTAATGTGGTTCAGGGTGGCGGCCCTGCGGTGGGGATATCGGCTACGCCTCTACGCCCCTATGCGAGAGGTTATGGCTGCCTTCCGCCTTGTTCATTTCGACTTGGCCACGGACCAGCGTCGTGAATTCGCCGCTGAGTTCCGAAACCAGCTAGCCCAGAGTGCGATGCTCCGCCTCACGCCGCGTCACGTTTTCCTCCTGCAGTATTCGATCACGCTCCTTGCGTGTCACATCCGCCTCGTCCAGCAGCAGTTGACCTTCCGAGCGGCGGCCCTTCTCGCCCTGCTTTTGATCCCTCCCGGCCATGATGAGATCCTCCCTGCGATACCGATCAGCCTTGCTCCATTACTGCATCGACCGCATGTATCGCAGCCGGATTCATGCGTTGGCCGGAAGGAATTGGACCACCTGTAGAGGCTGTGTGCCGATATCCCGAGGCATTGCGAAACCTCGGCGACCGAATAACCCCGATCGACGATCTGACGGACCGCTTCGTCCTTGAATTCCGGTGAATAACGTTGTGTGCTCATGGTGTCCTCCTAGGCTCAATATATCGCCCGGAGGTGTCTACTGCACCGAGGGAAGTCCAACGTAGCCGTTAGTCAATCCTTGTCCATTGGATAAAGTCCTGCCGCTTCTCGCAAACTGTCTTGAGCACATCTTTCAGGGGGGATGATCGTTTCGAGAGATTGATGACAAGCGTGTCCATCGCGCGGGTCACGGGGATCATGACCCATTGAGCGGCAAAGGCGGCTGCCAAGTCTTCTTTGGTGTCGAACAGTCCGCCATGGTCTTTAGGAACGGCCATCCACTGTTGGTACTTGTATTCGTAGAAGTCGTCGAAAGCGTAGTTGATAACGGTCCAACCTTCGAGCCCTCGGCAGGAATCGTATTGCACAATTCGCAAGGCATCGCGCTCGGTCGGATACTGCTCCCTGACATCAACCGCCGTTGCATCCCACACTAGCCCGCCGTTCTGAAGGATGGTGCATCCAGGGATCGAATACGTGCTGTCTTCGTCTCGGACGACAAGGGATGGCGGCACGCACGCCAAGAGATCGACGGGATAGTTCCCGAGTTCCGCCGCTTCAAATTTCAGTCGCTCGTAGATTTCGGTATCTTGGGCCATGTTCCCTTCTACGATCAAAACGCGGCCGCCATTGGCGTCGGGGTTTGGCCCCAGATCCCAGTTCTCAAGGTCAAACGCCCTTGCGCAATCGGCCACGAAATATGCAAGGTTGGCCTTCATGCGGAGGCAGCGCCTGAGCCGTCGTGGGCGACGTTTTTCGCGGGCAAGGCCTGATCCCCAGTCTGCTACCGAAGCCCGTACATATTGGTCGACGCCATCGGCCACGACTATGCACTCCGGCGGATAGACGGCGCGAAGTATATCGATCTCGTTGGACGGCCAATCTTGGCCCTCGTCGACAAAGATAAGGTCCCACGCGAAATCATCGGCCCGCTCTTCGACAATTGCCGCGAGGTCGTCTGCGGACAAAGCGCCGCTACGAAGATACTCAAGAAGAGCTTCCTTGTGCTCCTCGTAATTTTCCATAAAGGCATCATCAGTCCCAACAATTCCGAGTTCACGCATAAGGCGGCCTATGAAGGCATGGACGGTATCGGTGCCGATTCCACCCTTCTCCAAGTGTCGTGGCACTCCGAGAAGCGCCATAGTACGCCGCATATCCGCAATGAGCGCTTTGTTGTAGGTTAGCAGGAGCGAGCGCAGGCCCTTGCTATCAAATGCCCTGTAGGCCATCTGGAGCAGAATGACAGTCTTCCCTACACCGCCGCGACCACGAATGACGATTTGTCTATCTCCGAGATCGTCCAACCACTCCTGCGGCAGAGCTGCCTTTACAATCCGATCCATGCGGCGGCGATCAATCGGTGTCGGCTCCAGCGTTTTCAAAACCTTGGCGTCCGGCGCAAGGATCGCGTGAAACTTTTCCTCGGAGCCAAAACTGATAGTTACGTACCGGTAATTTGCAACAGGCTGGGAAACCTGCCCGAGGATGTTTAGTATCCTCTCGAAGCTTGCATCGATCCCGAAGCAGTTATGCGGCCTGTCCGGCAGATCCGCCTCCCGCAGCCCGGTGAAGAAAATTAACTCTTGGATATACGGGCCAGACAGCCCGGCACGCCCTAGGTAAGTCTTAAGTTCGAATACCTGCTTGAATGCCTTTTCTGTCACGCATTCCCAGCCGCGGGGGTACTTGACCGATGCGACTTTGTCCTCGAACTTGACACCGGTTGCGTCATGGGACTTCACCTCGATGGCCAGGGCAAAGTTACGGACGGACGCCGCTCGTGGCACAAAGGGCTCGCCGCTGCTCGGATAGAATCTATACTCAACGTCGAAGGCGCGCGGTTCGGCGAAATGTCCGACGACAAAGAGATCAATATCTTGATATCTCTGGCCGTAAAGCTTGAGGCTGACGAATATCTTAACGTGGTCGTCGGGATGCTGGCTCAGGTCTGGCCAGACTGTCAGAAACTGCTTGCGGATATGCAGTGCCGCCTCGTACTCCTGACCTTCATTTGCTCCGGCTATCTCGATCATGAGCAAAAACTCTGCCGTAAACACATCATCAACCACGCGCTATGCTTTTCAGATATTGCAGAAAAACTAATCATTTGCACTCCCACAACCGCAATTCTTGGAGAACCTTCCGGCTGACCGCAGGAAGATTGCTGCGTACTTCGAGTTCGTTTGGGGGAGGGATCACGAAATAGTCCGAGGAGTTGTCCCGCAGAGCAGCCACACGGGCGTCGGCTGGATGGCCGCTTGTCAGAGGCCCGGACAGTGCAATGACAAATTTCTTGCCGCCCGTCTCTGCAAGAATGGGAATATTAAGACTCTTCCCCCCACCGTACGACACTGTGGCATTCGCCGTGAAGCTGACCGAGTCTTCGCAGCGACGCTGAAGGTCGTTGAACAGCAATTCTGTCGAACTCTGAAGCCGCTGTGGATTAAAGCCGTGCTGCTGCCCAGTCAGTAGGTATTCCAAGAGTTCAACTCCAACATGCCGGTCAAGAAGCTGGTGTTCTATCTTATTCTTGAAGCTTCTGAGACAGCGGTAGCACGATCCGTCACAACCCTCAGGACAGTTCTTGAGCAGGTAGAGTGCGCGCTGGAACAGTTCAAGACTGCGGCTTGCGATCTGAGTGGCAAACCCAGCGCCACCAGGCAGAGTGTCATAAAGGAAAATCTCGACTTCCTTGCCCGACTTGCCGCCTATCGTCAGGGCCGGACGGTATTCCGCCATCAGTTCGCCGGGTTCGATCTCAAGCAGTTGGCAGGCCGCTTTCGCAAGAGCTTCACTTACGGTTCGCAGGGCAACATGCGTAGAATAGTGGACTGGCCTGAGTTCGATAGGCTTTTCCACGCACATGGAAAAAAGAGCGATATCTGTAATGAAGTCCGTACCAAGAACAAGGTGGCGTGAGGGGCTCATCCCGTCGCATATCTGCTTGTCATCCGCTTCCGGAAAAGGCTTTCTGTGCGGACCGGCAAGGCTCGGTGTTGGCGTTGAATTGGCCTCGATTCGGCCACACTTCACACAATAAGTGTAGCCGTCGTCCTGAGGACCGGAATTCGAGACCAGCAGGTGTTCTCGCGTACTCATACTGCGGATGTGGTCATTGGCCCGCAGCCAACCTTCCCCCTCATCGGGCGTGCCCATCGTTAATTTGGCGCGGGTGGCATAGCTCGTCTCGGGTATCTCATCTGGCGAAGTGACTTCTTCTTCAAAAACCGGGTGGGCGAAGCCCGGCGGGCGCAGCCAATACCGCGCTGGCCCGAAGCTTTCGATTTCACCACAGGCGGGGCAATCTACCGTATCGTCCCGTACAACCTCGCCTTGCTCGAAAGTTTTGGCATAGCCGCATTCCCCGCACTCCATATAGAGCCGTCGGGCTTCCCAGGCGCGATAGCGATCTTCGTTCATAATTGAGTAGATCGCGCCTGACGTGTAGCACTTCCCGGAAATCCAGACCTGCTTACCAGGGGCATATTGCGACAGCGCAATGGGAAGGCCCTGAGAAGGCGCAAATTTCATAATGTGACGATATGTCGAGGAGCGGTCCCGATCGAAGACATGAAAGGTCGCCACATCGGTCGGAAAGGCGTAACGCGGAAGTTTCCCACAATAAAGGAGCCTATCGAGCAACTTGTCCGGCTTCGAACCTTGTTGCGGTCGCTCCTCACCCTCTTCGGGTGCCTCTTCATCACCTTCGTGGTCTTCATCACCTTCGTGGTCTTCATCGCCTTCGTTGTCAACTGACACATCCGATGCGATAGCTTCATCGACGGCCTTCAGGCAATCATCTACAAACCCGCCCAATAGTAATGCCTTGTTCGTATCAGTCAGTTCCGAAGGGAGCCATGACGAAATGCGCTCCCGCAGAAGCTCTTTATTGTCCGCGAGCCAGGCCGCAAAGTCGTCACGACTGAGAATCGAGCCCCCGTTGCGAAAGGCCGACACGCTGCCGAGGACGGAGAACAGATCGTGGGGCTGTCCCGAGTCAATCTTCGGAAGGCGATTCTGGTGGTAATTTTGGAGCAGGAACGCGCGTATATGGCGCCGCGCAATCTCCCGGTTGTCGAGCGTCAGTCTGGGGTCGATGACCTTACCGCGGATCATCTCATCGGGCCTAGAAAAATAGTGCTCGTCGTGGCTGTCGGCGCTGCCGAAAGCAAGGACGGTGGCAACGGCATTTCCTCGACGTCCTGCGCGGCCTGCCCGCTGTTGGTAATTCGCACGGCCCGGTGGCATGTTCCGTAGCGCGACCCCCGAAAGAGCGCCGAGATCGATCCCGACTTCCATCGTCGTGGTGCTGGACAGGATATCGATGCCTGCAGACCGCCCGCTTGTCCTAGTGCCCGCGAGAGCGATGTCCTGGAACAGCAATTCGTTCTCTTCCGCCTTGGAAAAGACGTCCTCGTTCTGAGGCGAGTTGAGCTGCGCTGTGTGCTCGGCTGCAATGAGCGCCATAGGTTGCCGCGGCGGGACTGCCAGCGCTTCGATCACGGGTTTCCGGTAGAACCCTTTGCGCGCTTGGAAGACCCGGTCGGTATCGGGATCGAGCGCGTTCACAACTGAACTCCCGCAGTCGAGGCACCGGTTAAGGCCCGGGATCGGTCGGTGCACGGATTTACAGCTTGCACAATGGACCCAGTCGCCATCGAACTGAAGGGCAAGTTCGCTGCCATTAAGGCACCGGAATCCACTCTCCACCGACTGGGTGAACCACTTCAAGAGTTCAGGTGACCAGCTATCCCAGAAAACTTTACGGGCGACCTTATCTTGAATGACAGTTTCAATTGCTTTGATCTTTGAATTCGGATTCCGTGGCTTTACTCGAAAGCCATCTGACGGTCGACGATTTATCCACGTGCCTGGCATCTGGGCTAACCTGAATCCGTTGCGATTCCAGCAACGGAGCCAGTAGCGCACGAGCGCCTGTTTCGCATCATCACTCTCCGCAACACCGGGTATCGGCGGTAGTCCTAATATCTTCTTACTGTGCCGATTGCTTTCTCTCAACGTTGCCAGCGCCAACGCCTCCATACCCCAGAACTTGTCGGTCAATGTAGTAAGCATGCTACTCAACAAAGATTCCGGGGGTCGATGGCCTCGAATTTCCAGCAACAGGCTAAGCAATGTTGATGGATCATCGAGGTCACCATTTTGAACCGCCTCTTCAACAACTTCTTCCGCGTCAAAATTCTCATCAGCCCGCATCTCTGGACGCAACCGCACATTCAGGCGCTTGGAGTCGAGTAGCACACCAAAGTAAAGGTCGTCGAGATTTAGATAACGACGGACGGCATCCTGTTCCTTTAGCCAATTGAAGCCGCTAATAATTAGTGGTCGTAGGGAATCTCGTTCGGAGTACATTTGTACATTAGGTGCCAGTCGCGCTGCGACTTGCCGGGAGTCAGAAAAGGCAAGGACCTTTCGCCCACGAAGAGGGGCAAATCGTGTTGCTTCCTGCGGTCCCGGAGGTTGAATCTGGATTTGGCGGGTCAGCAATGCCTGGAACGGCTGGTCCCCTTTTGTCTGGTGATCCTGAACGTAGCTTCGTCCGAAACGGTCAGACTTTCCACAAACAGCGCAGGGAACGAACTTTCCGGGCGGCTCTTGTCCAGCACTGTCCTCCTCTTCATCGTCGTGGCTGTCGGCCAGCCGTCCTTGCCGGATATAGATCGTCCGCGTGCGTGGCCCAGTTGTATGGGGGTTGAGTTGCCCTGTTTGGAGGTCGTAGTCAGCAGGTTCGGCCACCTCCTCATGCGCCGGCTCTTCGAGAAGAAGGTCAAGCGGTTCCAACGGAACAGACTCACCTCCAGCCATTCGAAGAGGTTTACCTGGTTCCGCCCACAGGTCACGCGGTTCGTCGACATCGTCTGTATAGGCGCGCGCGTATGCCGTACCGCAGCTCCGGCACGTAAATAACTCAAGTACGCGGGCACCGCAGCCACACTGATCCATGGGCTGCGAGTACATTTTTCCGCAAATGCCGCCGCGTTCATCATCGGTGATCTCACTGCAATCCGGGTCCATGCAAACCCATAGCCCGGGCAGACCACGAAAAAAATTGTGCACGCGGCAAGGAAGGAGACCCGGTAGACCCTGTGCGGGTCGTGCAACGCTGCCCAGTGCCATAAGCACCGTCACGGCTTCGTCGGCCAGTTGTGCCGGTACGTCATCTCTAAACAGGAAGCACCCTAGTTCCGCGACGGGTTTCGCTTCCTCCATCGTGGCATTGACCAGTCTGCCCATCGGACCAAAATCTTCGAGGGCTTTAAAAAGTGCTTGTTCGGTGGGGGCGCTTCCGAAAACGCTGCGATACTCAAGCAGTGAACTGACGGCTGCTATCCTTGCATCCTCGGAGTCCGCGTCGTAAAACGCTTGTAGATCGATCGCAGCCAGAGCTTTTGCGTCAGCCAGAGCACCTGAATCATCATTCTTCTTGAAATCAAGCGTACCCTGCACCGGCACGAACGTATTGGCTGGAACGCCGGTAAGTTGCGCTCCGAATTCAGGGGCATAGGTGTGGTCGCTAAAACTTGCTGTGGCGCAAATGACCTGAAGACGTTTTTCGGAGATACCGAGGCGGTCGCGCAGCCTTCGAAGCAGGAAACCTACCTCGGCCCCAGCAGCGCCGCGATAAAGATGCGCCTCGTCAAGAACAACAAGGAAGGTTTCCTCAGGGTTTTTCCTGAGCCATTCCCGTGTCTTGTCGAAGATCGGCCGCTCAATCGGCCGCATCAACATGTATTCGAGCATTGAATAGTTGGTAACAAGCAGGTCCGGCGGGGCCATCTGGACTTCGTGACGCGTTAACAGTTCGGAGTCATCAGGTAGGGTAACCGCCCGTACGAAGTCGCCTGTGCTCCGATCCTGCCACGCTGTACCTTTCTGCCCGAACCAGGCCGACAGTTCGGGCTTCGCTGGCCATTTGCCTTTTTCTTTCAGGGCCTTGAGCAGGGCTTGTGCTTGCACACACTCTTCGGGGTCGGCACTCTCTGCACGCCGAAGGACATCAATATAGAAGTCGTCGAAGGACTGGAGCCTCTGAGAGTCCTTCTTTGTGGTACGGACACCAGCATAGGGGGTGCGGCTCGTGTAACGGGCAAAGCGAGGAGGCCGGCCGCACCACGACTTAAAGATTTCGACCAGCCGCGGATCTCCGAGCAAAGCGCGCAATCGCCCCAGTTGATCATTCACAAGGGCGTTCATTGGATACATGATCAGTGCTCGCATGGCCGTTTCTTCTGCGAATGAAGCGGGCTGTGCCTTCGCTTCTCTAGCGAATTTCCCGAGGATCGGAAACAGAAACGACTCGGTCTTACCGGAACCGGTACCGGTCATTATGATTAGGTTCCTTCCGTCGACGAGACTTCCTTTCAGCGACTCGCTTTGATGCTTGTAGGGTGGGTCATAAATTAGTTTGGGAAGGTCGCCTTCTGGTGCGCTCAGTCTCGTGAAAAGTTCGAGTACAGCATCAGGTAATCCGGCCATGGCGCCAAAACTCTCGCCAGATTGGTACTTCGGTGTCGCCTCTAGGTAAGGAATGCGATGAATGACACCGTCCCGGTTCAACAACGCTTGCCTCTGGGCGATAAGCGACGGGTCGCTGATATGATAGGTGGCTTCAATATAGTCTTTCAGGGATCCTTGCAGGCTTTCGATCGTTTGCTTGATGGTCTGCATCAGGCACTGCTCCCCTCGTTCGCGTTATCAATGGGCACGAGCCACAAATTGTCTCTCAGGAAGCGGTCTTCCTGTTCGGACTCATTTGCCGGAATCTCGTATGCGAAAAGGCTTCTTTCGCCGGGACATTTTCGGCCGAGAACCATGAGGCGTCTCTCGGCCCAAAGAGGTAATGGCGAGAAGAAGTCGAAGCGGCGGACGTTGCCCGCATCGTTAATGCAGTAACGCTGCGGCCGCCCGTTTTCCCAGTCAATTGCCATCTGCAAGTGCCATGCAGCATCACACCCCCGCCAGCGGTATGTGCCGACCGGCAGGTCTATGATCCGTATGAGCGTACCGTCCTTGAGTTGGGCGAAACCCCAGATCGGCGCGCCGAATTCCTGCGGCCTACGCGCAATAAACGTTCCTGTTTGGCTGCTTGGTTCGGTCCAGCGGCCGCGATAATAAGTTGGTTTTGTTTCTGGATCGATGATTGCGAGGCCAGCAATCGGTGCACATTGCGATTCAGCCGCAAGGCGCTGTCTTGTTTTTTCCAGGAGCTCGGCGGCCGATTGCGGCTTAGGCGATTTCAGCCACGTGGATTCCGGAAGTCTGTGGAGGCCTTCGGCAGTTAAGGTCTCTACAAGGTGTTCACCGGGCTCCGGTATGATGGAACGGGTATTGTAGCTATGAACAATCCGCCTGCTCAGTGCCTCCGACAGGAAGCTGTCATGGTCGGGTACGATACCGGTAAGGAAAATGCTTCCGCTTTTTCTTTCAACAAAAGCGGGAGGGGCTGCAAAAACCCAGGTTCCCGTTGCCTCCTTGTCCCCTGTCATCACGTCGGAAAGCTCAAGCAGGTCGCCGGCGACGATCAACTCATCGGTGAGTTCTTCGAGACGCGAGGAGAGCTCATCGTGATGATCATATAAGTAAGCAAGACTCTCGATGAGCGCTGCACGCAGTGTTGTCGGCGAGCACGGGCATAGCATACCGGCCGTTCTCCTGAGGAGTGCCGTCAGAAACACATCGTCGATCTTCGTCCCTTCGGCCTCAATGCCGAGAACGGAGCGGCAATAAGCAACAACGCCCTGCGGAGAAATGTCGACAATCATACGCTGGCCTCCGGGAAAAGCATTGGCAGCCGATCGGGCGCCGTCATGCTACTTAATACGGCAAATCGCGCGCCCCGCATCAAGGTCCGGTAGGACTGCGCGCGCCGAATAAGATCCGGAAGGCTTTCCCGATAGAAAGACGGCAGTGAATGCGGGCGGCTGGCCAAGTCGATCGCAAAACGGCAAAGCGTTTCATCGGAACATATGCGAAAACTTTTGGATAGTTCGAAATACCATGAGGAAAAGGCATGCCGGTCGCCTAGTGTCTGAGGGGCCTTGAGGCGTACGGCGCTGGCAAAGCCGCTCCTTTTTTCAACGAGCGATTGAAGGCGGTCCATGCAGTCCACTACATCGGCCCCGTGAATCAGTTTCGCCTCCATCCGGGCCCAGTCCCATCCGGCCATAATGCCCACGACGCCTAACATCAGCGTATCCATCACCTGATGGCGCCGGGCACCGGCAAGATATCCGGTGACACGGGCTGTATGCCAACAGTGAAGCTCTTTGAGGAGCTTAACTATGGCATGCGGTTCACTGGAAATATGGCCATGGTTAGGATGAACACCGAGGCCTTCTAGGCCATCGCCGGTCAATCCCGTACTGACAACCACGGCGCTGCGATGATTTGGTGTCTTGGCTACAAATAGGCCCCCAGGGGAATCGACGGGCATGCCCTTGAGGGCCTTGCCGAAATCCAGACGTCGAACGGCGCGTGGCCGTTCCATGTCAAAGAAATAGCACTGTGGCTCGACGTCTTGCTGCCCGGTTTCATCGACCAGCCGGACTGAAATCCCCTCACAGCTTTGGCGAAGAACCCATCGCAGCGGACGGACGTCGTGCTCGAAACGCATCACGTATCGACCGAGATCACCGCCATCGAGTATGAGCAGCCCGGACGAGGCGTCGAGATAGTGCCACTCACACTTTTCGCGCCGTAGAAAATCAGAGAACCGCTTTTCCCATACGGCCGGCGTGATCGGGAGTTCAAGCGGACCACACACTTGCCGGTTGAAGATTTCCTCCTCCCCGGCGGTCTGAAGGGCAACATGGGGTGTGACATGCCGGCTTGGAGGCCCGAAGACAGACAATACGCACTCGTTCTCCCAGAACGTATTCAACGGTGCGTCGTGGGGGTCAACTGATACGATAAGGCCCGCATGTGATGCGGTGCCTGGGATCCAAGGCTCGGGCTCGCGCACGCGTAGTTCAAGGCATCCTTCATGAGGCGGCAGGCTATCAGCAATGGCACTCGGACGTGGCGCCCGGATTGTGAACAAATGTCTCCCCGGCGGAAGTTCGGACAATTGTAAAAAGGTGGGTGTCCCAGGGCTGCCTGCCTTGACTACCCGACTTTCCTTCCCGTTGAGACTGATCTGATACGTCTCGACGCGGTGGTCGGAAACGATGCCAATGCACGGCCGTTCGGTTGTCAACCACTCGCTTCTCCCCTCGCCGTCCCACTGGCGTCCGGGAAACCCTGCTGGCCACACGCGGATTGTCCGAGCGAGTTCGAAGTCTTTTTTTTTCAGCCATTGTGCGTAGTGGTCGGGCGGCTCCCTAGGTACATTGATATGGATCGCGTCGACACTAGGGCAATTGATCGTGCAAGGCCTCATACCCTCCAAAAGTTCACCAACCGAGTTTCTCGACACGATGATGTACTCATATCCTGGACGAACGATGCGACCGCTGATCTCACGAGCAATCCCATCTCTCCCTACGCGAAAAATCCAGTACAGCCTGTTACCCATCCGGCATTCGCTCTCCAGTAGATGAGCAACGGTGCCGTTCTGCTCTTCAAAGTCGACTAAGGGCAGCTCCGGATTGGGCCACTCTCTAAGAACTGCCTGACGGCGACCGGACAAGAGCCATCCTGCAGGTTTCCTCACCGAACTGCCGTTAAGCAAGCATCGTGTCTGTTTCAGGAACTGACGAACAGCGGGATCGAGAGCGGCGACGCCTTTGAAACTCGGAATGTCGATCTGGAGATCCCAGACACCTTCGCCTTTATAGTGCAACCAGAGATCGGGCCGAATATCGGGTCGCGTTGCGTTATTGGAGTTTGCGCCACGCTCCGGCATGCCCCCTTCCGGGCGGGGCCCACTCCCCTTGCTGAGCCCCTTGAACCGGTCCGACACCACACGGCTAGTTTCTTTGATCCATCCGCGCGCGTTGCGGATGGTCTCAAGATCGCTGACGATGCGGTCTAGGGTGGCGGGCAAGAGCGGATCTTCGCCTTCCCCGGCCTCTTGTTGATGCAGGAACGCAAGGACTATGCGGCCGACGAGTTCTTCCTGTTGGAGGAACTGCTCAAAGCGGGTCGAAGCATGATAGACGTTGGTCGCCAAAAGACGTCCAATAGCTGCTGGCTCAATAGTAATGAGCCGAGCAAGCTGAAAGCGAAGGTCGTACAGCGTTCGCGCGAACTGAAGCTGAAGGTACCGCGGAAGGACCGCATGAGTAATCGGCCACGCGATGATGCTGAAATGCGACGCCCAAAGGCCGGAAGGTTTGAAGCCATTATAAGTTTTCTGGAACCGCGAAAACCACACAGAAACACGGTAGCGGTCGCTGCTTTCCCAGCCCGGTGTAGCATCTTCGAATGATTGCCAGTATTCGCCGCCTTCGTATGTGTATCCTCGCTCGGCCGCATAAACTGTCCATAACAGCCAGTGCGGGTCGAAACGCATCCCACTGGTCAGCCGGGTCCGCAAATGCTCAGCGAGCTCTTCAGTCTCTGCGCTATTCAGGCCGTGCTCTAACGCAAAAATAGGCAAACCCGAGTTGGAGCGGTTTCTCGCAAGAGCCTCGAAATGACGCTCCATACGTTCCTGCCATTTATCAAGGGGAACGGCCATCGATAACTACGCTCTCTTGGCCGCTTTCTTAGCGGTGGCGGAACCAGCAGGCCCAGACTGCAGAAAACGGCTTTGGTTGCCAAACAGCTCGATCAGATTCTCTATCGTCCATGAGCTATATTCCGGCCTTCGCAGAGCACGCGGCCTCATCCATCGCTCGATTCCTCGTTCCGAGATGTCTTGCGCCGACAATAACGAGCGTGTGTCCGGCTCTCCTTGACCTGTTCGCAGGATCGTCGCAGCATTATCTGCAAGGCGTGAAATAAACACCTCACGCTTGACGCCGTGACGAAGCATATTCTCTCTGAAGCCCAAAGCAGACAAGGCTGCCTTTATGGTACGCAGGCGCCAGTTCGGGCCCTGGCCATAGCCATGCTGATCGGCGTAAATATGGTTCATATCACGCAGATAATCGCGGAGCTCGACGAAAAGGTAGTCCGGTATATGGAAGTGACCCCATCCACCGGTGTACCCGATAGACTCCATGTACTGGACGCCATCGAGTTTAAGGCGGTTATAAACCGATGAGCGACCCATCGATGATGACGTAGTAACGCAGAGAAGCCGTGCTTGCTTGTCTTTTCCGGAGATGATGCCTTTTGTATCTCCATATACAGCCGTGAAATCGTCATAGAGATCGCGACTCCGTAGAAGGCAGGCAATGAGCTTCCCCCCCAGCAAGGTATTGTAAGGCGGAATGGCGCCGAGGACATAAGCATCCATGAGATTGACGAGCCGTTCGCTACGTTCTTTCGAGGTCCAGCCGATGAGGTTATCCCGGGCGGCGAGATTGAAGACGGGATCGCCGATCGCGATGAGACCCATCAGCTTTCCGTTGCTTTCGTCCCAAACGAGATAGCGAATCCGCCGGCCGAAACCGCTGGAAACAGGGACGGACCATGTCAGCGAGGCGAGCCTGAAAAGGTCGCCGTGTTTCGTTCCTGACGAAATACGTTCTAAGACAGGCGATATTTTCTGCGGATCGACGTCCTGCCCGGATGCAAAAAACCTCAACAACCCAGGGGCCTTGTTCGAGATGAAGTCTCGATTCTCCTTCAGGCGGCCCTCGCGCTGCATACGGTGAAGAGCACGGACGATCTCTTTACCCTCACCCTCAATCCTAAGGTCACCGCCACTTGATTTGGAAAAACCAATGTTGCGTAAGTGCCTTCGCAGCTTCCGCTTAAGGTTCGCTTCCCGTGATGCGATACTGATGATTGACTGCGACCTTTTCGTCACGTGAACATTTCCCCCATAAAGCCCAAAGCTTAAGCTGATCGTTAAGGCGCCTGATTCCCAATTTTCTCGAACATAACACCTTTATCAATCTACTTTCCCCGATGCAGGGCACGCTCATGGCCTATGTCAAGGCTAACAGTGAATGAATCGCCTTCACGATGACTCAATCACTGTGAGGGCGAGTTATCTGCGGGGCTCCAGCGGGCCGGGGCGAATTTTGTTCGTTGTCATAGGAGGTTACCGCGGGGGTAAGGCGAGACGCTACCGCTCACGTGGACTTCCCCTGGTGCAGTAGAACCCTGGATCAGTCGAGGCCCAGTTTTTTGCGCGCCTCTTCCAGCGGAATTTCACGGCCGGCCTCCAGATCGGCGAGGCCCTCCACCACGGAACGCATGAAAGCGCGCTCCTCCTCAGCACGATCGTATTCCGCCACCGACTGCAGTACCGCCAGCCTGCGGCCCCTACGCGTGAGCACCACCGGCTGATGCGCCTCGGTAACGCGAGTAACCACGTGCCCCGGGTTGACCTTGAGATCGGCCAACGGCACCAAGTCTTCCGAGAATTTCATGAACTGTCTCCGGCATCTGTTTACTGGACCACATACAGCGCCATCTTGGCTTTGAAACCACTCGGAGCACATGCTGGATGAGAGACCCGGTCGGTGATAGTTGTCGTCTGGCCGCTAGATAACAAGGACACCCTCCGGAGGAGTTGCCGCTCGGCCTCGGGACGACTTGAAATATCAGCGAACGCTGAGGAGCATTCGTGGGGAAGATAAGGACTAATATTGCACAAACCGGACGTTGAACCGTATCCAGATAGGGTGGCGGCGTTGCCAGCTTTGGGCGAATCAGCCGAGTCCGGCACGGCCGGAACAACTGAACCACCCACAGACCAGAGCCACCGCGCCCAGGGCGATCCAGGACAGGACGTCCCAGAGCCCGTCACCCAGAAGCGCGGTGACCAGCCCCAGGCCGCTGATGGCACCCAATACCAGGGGCCACCGCCAGATGCGCAATGCCGAATCCTTGACGTCGCTCATCTTCCTGCCTCTCCGGCCTGCTGCCATTCACCCTCTGTCTCCTCAAGGCGTTCGACCATCCCGGGTGCCCTGTTCCGCCGCCGCGCTCTGGCCAGCCATAAATACAGGCCGCTACCGAGCACCACGATAGTGAAGATATCCAGAACCGCCCAGATGATCTGCAGCGGCATGCCGCCGTAGTCCCCGAAATGCAGCGGACGCGAAACCTGCAGCATCAACAGGTACCACGGCATTGCACGGCTGTCCGTGACCTCGGCAGTGGCGGCGTCCACCAGCACGGGGCGGGACAGCCGGGATGTCAGCGCCGCGTCTCCGCGCATGAAAACGCCATAATGATGCGGGCTGGCGAAGCTTGTACCGGGAAAGGCGATGAAAAGCACATCCATACCCGGTTCATGCCGCCTGGCCGCGTGCACAGCCGCCTCCAGAGAGCCGAATTCAGTCAGTGGCGGGCGGCCCGCATAGGGCGCCACCATCTCGGCAAGCTCATCGGCCTGCCAGACCTTGACCAGCAGATCGGCCCAGGCATTGAGGACGCCGGTTGCCCCGACCACAAACAGCCAGGTCAGCGTCACGATGCCAAGCATGTTGTGCATGTCCAGCCATTTGGTACGGGAACTGCGCTCGTGGCGGACCTCACCGAAGCGCAATCTGCGCATGAAGGGCGCGTACAGCACCACGCCGGATACCAGGGCGATGAGCAGCAGCACGCCCATAACGCCGAGGAAGATCATCCCTGGCAGGCCGGCGAACAGGTCGATATGCAATGATCTCATGATGTACATGAAACCACTTTCCAGTTGTGGCTCGGTCAGCACCTCGGCGGTACGTGCGTCCACCGCCACTTGCTTAAGTCCGCTGGTCGACGTGGGTGTCTCGGACAGCGTGACGTACCACACCCGGTCGTCGTCGCGCTCCTGCGAGGCGAACATGCCGCTCAGGCCCGGGTGCCGCCCTTCGGCAACCTCCAGCACGCGGTCGAGGCTGGCCCGCGGCGCGTCCGACGGCAGATCCGCCGGCTCGGCTTCGGTTCCCAACAGGTGACCGATCTCGTGGTGAAAGATCAGCGGCAGACCGGACAGGCAAAGCAACAGCATGAAGACCGTGCAAACCAGGCTGGTCCATTTGTGCACCCAGGACCACCCCTTCAAGGAACGCTTACTCAACACCACGCTTCCTCCCTCGCGGCAACCACCCTAGAAATCCAGAGAGGCCGACAGGATGAAGGTGCGTGGCCCGCCCACGGTCAGGTAGCCGGCACCGGGGTAACCGCCCGCCGAGGCCCAGTAGTCGTCATCAAACACGTTCTCGACGCGCCCACGCACGGTCAGCATTTGCGCATCGCCCACCGGGGCCATGTACCTGAACCCCAGGTCGAGACGCGTCCAGGCAGGGACTTTCTGCGTATTGGCGGCATCGGCATACTGCGTACTGGTGTGTACCACCCGCCCGTCCAGCGACAGCCCGGCGAGCTGCGGCACCGCCCAGTCCAGGCCGATGTTCCCCTGCACCCCGGGTGCGCCGATGGCCTCCTCCCCGTCCTCCACCTCGGTGTCAAGCAAACTCACCCCACCAAGCAGCGAAAGGCCGCTGGTCACCTCACCGTAGGCGGTCAGTTCCAGGCCGCGGTTGGTCTGCTCGCCGGTCTCCTTGAAGACGCCGTTTTCAACACCGCTCATGGGTTTGAGGCTCTGGTAAACGCTTATCGCGCCGCCAAGGCGTCCGCCATCGTATTTCAGACCGGCCTCGGTCTGTCTGGTCTTGTAGGGTTCCAGTGCCTCGCCGGCGTTTGTTACCGGCTGTCCACCCGAATTGGCCGGCGCGATATCGCCCTTCACCAGGCCCTCGATGTAGTTGCCATAGATCGATAGCCGTGGAGAAACCCGATAGAGCACCCCGGCGACGGGGGTTACCGCGCTTTCCGAGTAATCCGACTCCCGCGCCCCGGTGTCATAGTTGAAGCTCGCGCTTTCGATGGTCTGATGGCGCGCGCCCACCGTCACCTGCAGCCTGTCATCCATGAAAGACAGAACATCCGCCAGCGCGAAGCTGGACGTGCGCACTTTTTCGGTCACCAGCGGATCGCTTAGCGACCCCCCGGTGAAGAAGTCGGCTGGTGGCTTGGAAGCCGCCGAAGGGTTGTAGATATTGCCGGAGAACCCAGCGAAATCGGAAGAGCCGTAGGCGTTTCTGGACTCGGAGTTGAACAGCGACGCAGATGCGCTGACGCTGTGTCCGATGCCGCCGGTGGCGAACCGCCCTCGCAGCCCCGCCTCCCCGGTCTTCACCGTGTCTTCGCGGACATTTACAAAGCGGTAGGAGGTCGTGTCGCCGTCATCGTTGATAACCGTGGGATTGGCGAAATCAGCCGCTTCCTCGCCCCTGCGCATGCCCGCGGCAAGCCAGCCGGTGACATTATCGTAGATATCGTACTCGCCGCGCAGGGTGCCGAAGGTGTCCCGTGCGTCGGAAAAGGTCCAGGGTTGCGCAATACTTTTCGAGGCGCTTGGCGCGGATGGGATATCGATGCCGTCGGCGATCGTAATATTCGGCTGCGAAGCGTCCATCCGATGATCCTGATAGCCGAGATCGGCCGAGATCCGCAAGCCGCCTTCCCGATAGTCCGCGCCGATGGACAATAGATCCAACTGCCGGGACTCACCATCAACCGCCGTCTCGCCGTCCCGGCGCGCGGCATTCAGCCGCAGGCCGAAACGGTCATCGGCAGAACGCCGTGCCACGTCCGCCGCCACATAGGTCTGACCACCGGACTGTATCCCCGTGGTGACCTGGGTCAGCGGCTCGTTGGGTGCGCGTTTGGGAACGATATTGATCGCTCCGCCCAGCCCGCTGCCACCGGGTGCGGCGCCATTGAGAAATGCGTTGGCACCACGCAGCACCTCAACCCGCTCGATCAGCTCGGCGGCAAGATATTGCCGCGGAAGCAGCCCGTACAAACCGTTGTACGCCATGTCGTCGGAAAAGATCGGCAGGCCGCGCACCATATAGACCTGCTGGAAATTGCCAAAGCCTCGGGCTACCCGCACGGCCGGATCGTTCTGCAGCACTTCACCCACACTGGCGGCCTGCTGATCCTGAATCAGCATTTGGGTATAGCTCGAGAAGTTGAACGGCGTTTCCATGATATCCCGCGTGCCCAGTAATCCAACACGGCCGCCCGTGGCCACCTGGCCGCCCGCGTAGGCGGGTTTCAGGCCCTCCGCGGACGCATCGGCACTGGCGCTGACTTCCAGGGCGGGCAATGTCAACGTTTGTGGCGCGGTATCATCCTGCGCCTGCTGCGCATAACTGCTGGCGGGAAATACGGCTAACAAGGCAAAGGTATACGCGGAGTATTTCAGATGACATGAAGGCATGGTGAATAGCGCTCTGGATAGCAGACTGATCAAAGCCATGGCGGCCGTAACCGCTGTGACCCGAAAGGGAGAGCCGAAGCTGCTCAGGCATTGAGGCTATTACGAATCGTTCGCATTAGCAATACCCTTTACCTTTTCTGTCGCTGTTCGAGCACCTGATTTGACGCGCCAATGCGCGGGCCATTGCCGCGGGCAATGTAGAACTGATTTATAACAGAACCTTTTCGATGCCTCCGGCCTTGGCCTGTTCGATGAACTTGCCTTGCCAGCCTTTGCCTAGCAGGTGGTTGGCGATTTCAATGACGATGTAATCCGCCTCGACACCGGTGTCGTCTTCGTAGCGGCTGAGGCCCTGCAGACAGGCCGGGCAGGATGTGAGCATTTTTACCTTGCCCTTTTCCGCCGTCGGCTTGCCGGTGAGATCGGTGAGGCCCTGGTTGATCTCTTCTTCCTTGCGGAAGCGTACCTGGGTGGCAATGTCCGGGCGGCTGACGGCGAAGGTACCGGCTTCGCCGCAGCAGCGGTCGTTCAGCGGCACGTCCTTGCCCATCAGGGTGCTGGCCACTTTCTGCGGGTTGTAAGTCTTCATGGGTGTGTGGCAGGGGTCGTGGTACATGTACTGCACGCCATCCACCGCATCCAGCTTGTAGCCCTTCTCCAGCAGGTACTCGTGGATGTCCAGCAGGCGGCAACCGGGGAAGATCTGCTCGAATTCATACTTCAGGAGCTGGTCCATGCAGGTGCCGCAGGAGACGATCACCGTTTTGATGTCCATGTAGTTCAGGGTGTTGGCCACGCGATGGAAGAGCACGCGGTTTTCGGTGCTGATGGCCTTGCCCTTGTCGATATCGCCATTCGAGGTCTGCGGGTAGCCGCAGCAGAGGTAGCCGGGCGGCAGCACGGTCTGGGCGCCGGCGTGGTGGAGCATGGCCATGGTCGCCAGGCCGATCTGGCTGAACAGGCGCTCGGAGCCGCAGCCGGGGAAGTAGAACACCGCGTCGGAGTTGTCGTTTACCTTCTGCGGGTCGCGGATGATGGGCACGACCTTGTCGTCTTCCAGCCCCAGCAGGGCGCGGGCGGTCTTGCTCGGCAGGTTGCCGGGCATGGGCTTGCGCACGAAGTGCACAACCTGCGCGGGGATGCCCTGGAGGTTGTTGGTGGTGTTGGCCGGGCGCGCCTTGGGGCTGGCATCCGGTTTACCGGCGGTGTTGGCGACGATGCCGACCTTTCTGGCCGCCTTGCTGGCCATGCGCTGAGCGCCGAAGCCCCACTCGATCAGGCCCTTGCGCATGATGTTGATGGTGCGCGGGTCCTTCACGTTCAGAAATGCCATGGAGGCCATGGTGGCGGGCTTGGTCTTGCGCTTGCCCTGCTGCTTGAGGATACCGCGCATCTTGATGCTGACGTCGCCGAAGTCGATATTCACCGGGCACGGCGTGATGCAGCGGTGGCAAACGGTGCAGTGATCGGCGATGTCGTTCATTTCCTCCCAGTGATGCAGGGAGATACCGCGACGGGTCTGCTCCTCGTAGAGGAAGGCTTCGATCACCAGGCCGGTGCCGAGGATCTTGTCCCTGGGCGAGTACAGCAGGTTGGCCCGGGGCACGTGCGTGGTGCACACCGGTTTGCACTTGCCGCAGCGCAGGCAGTCCTTGATGTCGTTGTTGAGCTCGCCGAGCTCGCTCTGTTCGAGGATCAGCGCTTCCTGCTGCACCAGGCGCAGAGACGGCGTGTAGGCGTTGGCCAGGCCGGAGCCGGCCAGCAGCTTGCCGCGGTTGAAGTGGCCGTTGGGGTCCACTTTCTGCTTGTAGCCGGCGAAGTTGTCGACGGTGTCCTGATCCAGGTACTGCATCTTGGTGAGGCCGATGCCGTGCTCGCCGGAGATCACGCCGTTCAGCCTGCGGGCCAGGGCCATGACCTGATCCACGATGCGGTCTGCATCAATCATCATCTCGTAGTCGTTGGAGTTGACCGGGATATTGGTGTGTATATTGCCGTCGCCGGCGTGCATGTGCAGGGCCACGAACAGCCTGCTTGAGAGCACGTCCTTGTGGATGGCGTCGATGCGGGCGCGCACGGGCTCCAGATCGCGGCCATCGAAGTTTTCCTTCAGCGGGCGCTCCACTTCATCGCGGTAGGAAACGCGCAGGCTGCGGCGCAGCAGCAGGTTGATGAGCTTGTCGCCTTCGCGGCGATCATGGCGGGCGGTGTGGTTCAGCCAGGCATCATACCGTTCGGCGTCTCCCTCCAGGTTGTCGAGGATGCCCTGCCAGCGGGATTCCACCGCTTCCAGATGCTGCACGGCCCGATGCTGCTTCTTGCCGAGGATGGAGCCGCCCTCCTCGGACGCCTCCAGGTCCTCGCGCTCCAGGTAGTCCGGGCGCACCCGCAGTTCCGGCAAATTGCCGCGGAAGTAGGCGCGAAGCTGGCGCACCATGCGCAGCTTGTTCTTCAGGGACTGGGTGATGTTGATGCGCTCGATGCCCTCGCTGTACTCGGCCAGCTTGTCGAGCGGGATCACCACGTCTTCGTTGATCTTGAAGGCGTTGGTATGGGCGGCAATGGCGGCGGTGCGCGAGCGGTCCGCCCAGAAGGTCTTGCGGGCCTCGGCGCTGACGGCGATGAAACCGTCCGCGTTGCGCTTGTTGGCCAGTCGCACCATGCGCGAGGCCGCCGCCGCGCAGGCCGTTTCGTCCTCGGCGGCGAGGTCGGCGATCAGCACCATCTTGGGCCGCTCGCCGCGGGCGCCCTTGGGCGTATAACCCACGGCGCGCACGTAGCGTTCGTCCAGATGTTCCAGGCCGGAGAGCTTCACCTGCCTGTCACGCTTGAGATCGTCGACGATCTCGACAATCGCGGGCACGGCTTCCTGCAGGTCCAGTCCGTAGAACTCCAGGCACACGGTGCGCATGTGCCTGGGCATGACGTGGAGGATGAAGGTGGCGGAAGTAATCAGGCCATCGCAGCCTTCCTTCTGCACGCCGGGCAGGCCGCCCAGAAACTTGTCGGTAACGTCCTTGCCCAGGCCCACCTTGCGGAAACTGGCACCGGGGAAGGTGAGCACTTCAGGCTCGCCCTTGCGGGTCCTGCCGTTGGCCTCATAGCGGGTGATGCGGAACTGCACGGTTTCCTGGTCGTGGATCTTGCCCAGGTTGTGGTTCAGGCGCTCCACGTCCAGCCACTCGGCGTCCGGCGTCACCATCCGCCAGGAGGCGAGGTTGTCCAGCGCGGTGCCCCAGAGCACAGCCTTTTTGCCGCCGGCGTTCATGGCCACGTTGCCGCCGATGGTGCAGGCATCCTGGCTGGTGGGGTCGACGGCGAACACGTAGCCGTTCATGCCCGCCAGGTCCGACACGCGCCGGGTGACGACGCCGGCCTCGGCGCGCACCGTGGGCACCTTGGCGTCCACACCGGGGAGTTCGCGCAGTTCCACCCTGCCCAGACTCTGCAGTTTCTCGGTGTTGATGACGGCACAGTCTTCATGCATGGGCACGGCGCCGCCGGTGTAGCCGGTGCCGCCGCCACGGGGGATGACCGTCAAGCCCAGTTCAATGGCAGTCTTCACCAGGCCGGCCATTTCCTCTTCGGTATCCGGCAGCAGCACCACGAAGGGCATCTCGATGCGCCAGTCCGTGGCGTCAGTCACATGGGTAACACGGGACAGGCCGTCGAAGCGGATGTTGTCCTTGCGGGTGAGCCTGGAGAACACCTTCAGCGCCTTTTCACGCTTGCCGGTGGTGGTGGGGAACCAGTCTTCGAAGGCATTCACGGCCTCGCGGGCCTTGTCGGCCAAGGCCATGGCCTCGCGGCTGCCCTCGGCCCGCTCAACAATCTGGTCCAGCCGATGGTGCATGGCCTGCACCAGGTTGACGCGGCGCTTGCGGTTGTCCAGCAGGTCGTCCTGGATGTAGGGGTTGCGCTTCACCACCCACAGGTCGCCCAGCACCTCAAACAGCATGCGCGCGGAGATACCCGTGCGACGCTCTTCCCGAAGCGCGTTGAGAGTATCCCAGGCCTGTTCGCCAAGGTAGCGGAGCACGATCTCGCGATCGGAGAACGAGGTGTAGTTGTACGGGATCTCGCGGATACGGGCAGTATTGCTCATGAGTGCAGGTGGCCGGCGTCGCAGGTGAAAAATAGAGAGTGCCGTGATCATACCAGTGTGGGAAGGCTGGCTGTAGCGCCACGGGATGCCGGGTCGCGACGTCCACGGCACTGGAAATTCAGCTTAGGTCATCTGGTGAATACCGCTGGCACCTGTGCGCGCCTACATTGGAAGCGTGTTAACAGCGTCCCTGTAAGAAGCCTGTCATGAGGCGGGCGCATACTCTGCGAGTGGTAGGGAACGCTTTAACCTTTAGGGAGGCGATCGACATGCAGCAGTCAAGGACTACCCAACGCCGCACCCCATGGCCCCCAAGCCCGGCACTGCCGGTGAGCTGGACGCCCGGCAAGGCGGCACGCCAGACTTGCAGCAGCTGGAGCAAGGCGCGACTGACAACGCAAAAAACCCCGGCCTCCTGTTGAGGCCGGGGTTTTTCATTGAAGGCTAGAAGTTGTAACGGGCGCCAAGGGTGATGACCGGCTTTTCCTCGTCGGCGAAGCCGAAGCCGGTCTTGTCGGTGGAGCCGCTGGCGTACTCGGCAAAGACGTACATGGGCCGGCTGAACTTGTAGTTGACGCCCAGGGTGTAAATGTTGTCCGTCTCACCGTCGTTATCGAGATGGCTCAGAGTGGCGTACAAATCACCCATGCCGTAGCGATACTTCGCGCCGGCGGCGTAATGATTGAGATCACCCTGCTGCTCAGCGTAGGCACCGACATTGAAGTTCGGCAGGAAATTATAGTCGGCGCGTACGCCGATCAGCGCGTCCTCCGCGCCATCGGTGAAGTCTTCATTGGCCTGATCGTAGCCAACCGCCAGGTTCAGTTCACCCACGGAGTAGCCGAGATAGGCCATCATGCTCCAGGCCTCCTCCTGGCCCGCGCCCTCATCCTCGGGCTGCAACTTGGCGGACATACCGAAACGCACACCATTGAAGTCGGCGGAATCAAAGGCGATGGTATCTCCACGACCGCGCTGGCCGCCGGTGTTCAAAGCACGGAAAACGGAATTATTCTCCATATTATCCGTGAGCGATGTAATCTGCTTGTAATAAATGCTGTCGAAATTGCCGCCGTATACACGGCCTATTCCCTTGAAATCGACACCCAGAAACGTGTTGCGAATCTGCATCGGATCACGGTTCACTTCATCGGAATTGAAGCGAAACTCGGTATTGGCAAACACGGACATGCCCTGGTCAACCTCGTGGTTGAGCCGGAAGCCGAACCGGGAGCTCAGATTCTCGTAGGAACTGTCCCCATCCGTGTTCACCAGGCCCATGCGCAGGCGGCCATGCAGATCAACCCTGGTATTGTCCTGATTGTAGACAGGAGCGGCCTGGGCAGAACCACCAGTGATGGCCAGACCGGATGTCATGGCGACCGCAGCCGCGACCGTAAGAGCTGACTTTTTCATCAATTTTCCTTCCCGTATGAGGATTTCCGGCTTTTCGGTTTATTGATCGAAAAGCCGATAACAGCGCTAGAAAACGCAGTGCAAAAAAAAGACGCTTTGTTGTGCACCAACAACAGGTTTTGGATTCTAGGCCGCAATAATGAAGATTTAATGACGCCAGGCATGACAATTCTGTTACAGGGCGGACGAGCCACATCTTTCGGTTACGGTTACAATCCCGCCAGCGATGATCGGCAATAGGCGCATCCCATGCCCAACTGGCAACCAACGGCCCGACTGGAGACGCTCCGGCTGCGCGCGCAGCTCATGCAGCGCGTGCGCCGGTTCCTTGATGAACGCGGCCTGCTGGAGGTGGAAACCCCCATGCTCTCCGCAGCCGCGGTGACCGACCCCAACCTCGACAGCCTGAGCTGCCATTACCAGGGTCCGGGTGCGCCCGCGGGCGGCGAGCTGTATCTGCATACCTCGCCGGAGTTTCCAATGAAGCGCCTGCTGGCGGCGGGCTGCGGCCCGATCTGGCAGATCTGCAAGGTATTCCGGGGCGGCGAGCGGGGCCGCCACCACAACCCGGAGTTCACCATGCTGGAGTGGTATCGGCCGGGTTGGGACCATCACGCGCTGATGGCGGAAGTAGCGGACCTGGTGCGCAGCGTCTGCGGCGACCGGCCAGTGGTGACACAGACCTATGCCGAACTGTTCGGCAGCCTGGGCGTCAATCCGCATGCCGACGACGCCGACCAACTCGGCGCCAGGGCACGGGCACTCGGGATCCCCCTGCCCCAAGGCCTGGACCGCGATGCATTGCTGGATCTGATCCTCTCCGAACGCATCTCACCTGCATTGGGGAGAGGCTGCATTCACTTCGTGCACGCCTTCCCCGCCTCACAGGCCGCACTGGCCCGCATCCGACCGGGCGATCCGCCGATGGCGGAACGGTTCGAATGCTTTCTGGAGGGTATGGAGATTGCCAACGGCTTTCATGAGTTGGCGGATGCGGCGGAGCAGCGGCGCCGGTTTGTGGCGGATAATCGGCGCCGTCGGAACGCGGGCGGGCAGGAGTCGCCGCTCGACGAGCGTTTTCTGCAGGCACTGGAAGCAGGACTACCGGACTGCGCCGGCGTGGCGGTGGGGCTGGACCGGCTGTTCATGGTGGCAACCGGTTGCGAGTCCATCGACGAGGTACTGGCGTTCCCAATCGAGCGGGCGTGATGCCGTCCCTCTCTCGCAGGGTGGATCTCGCCGCGCTCCATCCACCCGACGCCCCGATCCCGGCTCCGGCGGAATCGTTTACTTCACGCGGGAGACGTACTCGCCGGTGCGGGTATCCACCTTCAGCATTTCGCCTTCCTCGATGAACAGCGGCACGCGGACCACGGCGCCGGTTTCGAGCTTCGCCGGCTTGCCGCCGCCACCGCTGGTGTCGCCGCGCACGCCGGGGTCGGTCTCCACCACCTTGAGTTCCACGAAGTTGGGCGGATCCACGGCTAACGGCTCGCCGTTCCACAGGGTCACGGTGCAGACATCCTGCTCCTTCAGCCACTTGACGGTATCCCCCACCACGGCGCTGGTGGCGGCCAGTTGCTCGAAGCTGGTGGGATCCATGAAGTGCCAGAACTCGCCGTCGTTGTAGAGATACTGAAGGTCGGTATCCATAACGTCGGCGGCTTCCACCGACTCACCGGATTTGAAGGTGCGGTCGATCACCTTGCCGGTCTTGAGGTTCCGCACCCGGACGCGGTTGAACGCCTGGCCCTTGCCCGGCTTGACGAACTCATTCTCGACGATGGCGTACGGGTCACCGTCCATCATGATCTTGAGGCCGGACTTGAACTCATTGGTGCTGAAACTGGCCATGAAAACCCCTGGATATGCTGGCTGTGAACGCCGACAGCAGGTAGCGGTTATGCTACCGTTGCGCGGCGGCTACCGAGAGTTTATCCCGATTGACACTCGGGGCCGAATCCTAACGAATTTTCATCGCTGTTAGAACACACGGTGACGTGTTTTCAGGGCCGCCGCATCCATGACCGCCATTATTCACCCCCGCAAATCCCTCCCAGGCTGGCAGCAGGCCTATGCGCAGGCCATTACGTCGCCGGCGGATCTGCTCGACGCGCTCGACCTGCCCCGCGCACTGCTGCCCGGAGCGGTCGACGGCCACGGCCTGTTCCCGGTGCGCGTGCCGAGGGGGTTTCTGTCGCGCATGGAGCGCGGCAATCCGCACGACCCGCTGCTGCGCCAGGTGCTGCCCCTGGACGCCGAGTCGGCGACGGTTGAAGGGTTCATCGATGACCCTGTCGGCGACCTCGCCGCCATGCCCGTTCCCGGTGTGCTGCATAAATACCAGGGGCGCGTGCTGCTGATCGCCACCGGCGCCTGCGCCGTCAACTGCAGGTACTGCTTTCGCCGTCACTTTCCCTATGCCGATGCCGGTGCCGCCGGCCGTCACTGGGACGCGGCGGTCAACTACATTGCCGCGAATTCTTCAATCCGCGAGGTGATTCTCTCCGGCGGCGATCCGCTGGTGCTGGCCGATCAAAAACTGGCCGCGCTGGTACACCGGCTTGCAGCCATCCCCCATCTGCGGCGGCTGCGCATCCATAGCCGCCTGCCGGTGGTGCTGCCGGAGCGCATCAGCGATGACCTGCTGGCATGGTTCACCGCCTCTCGGCTGGCGCCGGTGCTGGTGCTGCACGCCAACCATCCCGCCGAGCTTGACCAGACCGTGCAGGCCGCCTGCGCCAAGCTGAAGGCCGCCGGCATCACCCTGCTGAACCAGGCAGTGCTGCTGCGCGGAGTCAACGACAACGCCGCCGTGCTGTCCCGGCTCTCCGAACGGCTGTTCGAGTGCGGCGTGCTGCCTTACTACCTGCATGTGCTGGATCCGGTACGCGGCGCCAGCCACTTCGAGGTCGGCGACGAGATCGCCCGACAACTCATGGAAACCCTGACCCGGACGCTGCCCGGCTATCTGGTACCGAAGCTGGTACGTGAGGAGCCGGGAGTCGCCGCAAAGACCCCCTTGTCAACGGCTATTCACAAGTAGCCCCGAGACCACTCCATTGGATGCAAAGCCGCGCCAGCGTTGGCTTTTTAAAGGGTGATGCATATACTCTGGAGCCATACGCCGAGGGGCTGCCGAGAGCCATCACAAGAGAAACCACAACAATGACGAATCAGCCCGGTTTCGCCAGCGTCGAGGCATTGGATTGGCCGTCGCGCGGCACCAACCGGACGCGCTTCGACGAGCGCCCCCAGGCCGTACGCGCCTGGCTTGACGAACTGCCACTCGTCAATCTCGGCGAAACCGGGCGCCGTGTCCATGACACGCTCTGCGACCTGCACACCATCGGCCTCAGCTCCAGGCAGCGCCTGGACGTGCTCGGCCTTTTCGACGGCGTCGTCACCTATCTGATCAACGGCCTTCGCAGCCTCTATCAGCAGCAGCCCCTGCCACTCACCAACCGCGGCCGCAATGCCGCGATTCTGACCACCACCCTGTGCGAGGAAATGACACGGGGCTATCGGCTGTGCCTGCTCATGGACAAGGGCGGCATCACGGGCCTGCGCCGCAAATACCGAGCACAGGCATCCCTGCATGTCTGCAGGTATGCGGGCACCGCGCTGCTGGAAAGCTGGCTGCGACACGGCCAACCGCCGCCCGGCACCTGGGCAACGCTGCATGAGGTCTGGAAGGACGCCCGCCAACGGCATATCCACCAGAAAACGATCAGTGTCGCGGACGGTCCGCGGCGGGTGGACGATATCTACAAACAGCTGCTGCTCACCGAAGCCGCCAACCCATGGCGCATGCCGCGGGGCGAAGTGCTGCGCGTCTATAACCTGCTGGGGCGGTATGCCGGCAAGGCGAGCCTCCTGTCTCGTGGCGACCGGGCCGCCGACAAAGCCGTGTTCGCGGTTGACCAGTCTCGGGACAAAGGCCCCGGCTCGCTGCTCAACAGCGCGGATCGGGAAGGCGAGGAAGTCGTGCTGATCGTGACCGAAGGTCTGTCCCGAAGTTTCAATCACCACCTGAGAATGAGAAACGCGCGGTTCCGCCTGCGCCGTGCCGCCGATGAGAGTGAGATCGATCGCATCAGGCGCCTGATTACCGCCCTCGGCAGCACGCCGCATCGGCACCATGCGCGCAAGGCTGCCGGACAGGGCGCCGCACTGGTGATCGGCCTGAGCCATGTGCACCGGATCCTGCTGGAGAAGCGATCGTTCGGCACGGTTCCGTCCTGCGCGAGGATCTCCCGGTTCCACGCCAGAGAGCTGAAGACGGATCTGAGCAGGGAAGAAGATGACATCTGGAGTCTTTCCTATGTCCCGGGCCCGGCGGCCGACCCCGATCAGGGTCAAATACCACCTCGCGCAACCGCCGACACCGGCAGCAGCGAACGGTTCTGGACCGTGACCAACAGCAGCAGCGGCGGTTACTGCCTGTCCGCGGACGGCGGCAATAAGTCTCGCGCACAGGTCGGTGAACTCGTCATACTGACGGAAACCGGTGACACGACGCGGCCGAATTGGCAGACTGGCGTCATCCGCTGGATAAAAGGGAGTGAAATGGAGGGCACTCAAATGGGTGTGCAGCTTATTGCGCCCTGCCCCCATCCAGTATTCACCCGAGCGGAGCAGCCTGGCGGCCGGCTTTCCGACCCGTCACGCTGTCTTCTCATCCCGGCCATGCCGGAAGTGGAACAGCCGGTGACCCTGGTCACCCCTTTACTCCACTACAGCATGGACCGCCGGGTGTATCTGATGGGCAAGGATCATACAGGCGAGCTGCACCTCACCGGGCAGGTAGAAGACTCAGGGCTCTTTCGCCAGTTTACGTTCAGGCGACTGGGCTCGGTGAATCCGGCGGATACACGCGTACCGGATTACCAGACGCTGTGGTCTTCCATCTGATAGAGACAACTGCGACGCCGGCTACCGGCCAATCTCCATACAGTGACGGGTAACGATGAATCAGGATGAAGTCCTGCGATTGCTGATCGCCGATGAATCGCTCAATGATGCGGAAGTATTCATCAGCGTACTGCGTAATGCCGGGCACGCCGTTCGTGCAACACACGTCATGGATGAAGACGACCTACGCGATGCGCTGGCCGACAAACCGTTCGATCTGTTCCTCTGTTCGGCACAGCTGGAGACGCTGCCGTTCGAGCAGGCGGTCCAGTACGTCCAGCAAAGCGGCCGCGATCTGCCCATGATCGCCATTGCCGGCACCGATTCCTCCGAACTGCGCCGCACGATGATGCAGAAGGGAGCGATGGACCTGGTAAGCAAGGACGACATGGATCACATGAAGCTGGTGATCTCCCGGGAGTCCTCCCATCTGCGCGAGCGGCGGCGGCTGCGGCGGCTGGAGAAGGCCCTGCGCGAAACCGAGAAGCGCTGCAGCGCGCTGCTCGACAGCTCCCGCGACGCCATTGCCTACGTGCACGAAGGCATGCACATCTACGCCAACGGCGCCTATCTGGAGCGCTTCGGTTTCGACGCCTTCGACGAGATCGAAGGCATGCCCCTGCTCGACATGATCTCTGCCGACAATCAACAGGATTTCAAGGAGCTGTTGCGCAGCTTCAGCCGTGGCGATCACAGCGTCGAGGAGATGGACCTGACCATGCTCTGCGACCAGGGCCCCATGGACGTGACGCTGTATTTCTCCGACGCCACCATTGATGGCGAACCCTGCACACAGATCCTCATCCGCAACCGTTCCAGCGCCCATAAGCTGGAACAGCAACTGGATACACTGACCAGGCAGGACCTCGCCACCGGGCTCTTCAATCGCCAGCATTTTCAGGAACAGCTGGAATCGGCCATGGCGGAAAAAGGCGAGGACGAAGACACGCCAAGCCATGGTCTGTTGTATATCCAGATCGACAACGTCAATGTCGTGCGCCAGATCCTCGGGCCCACGGGCTGCGACAAGGTCATGGCCGATCTGGCCGAACTGCTGCGCGCGGAGATGGATGACGACTGCATCGCCGGCCGCTTCACCGACGACGTGCTGACGGTGCTGCTGCCCAGCCGCGGCGTGCATGAAACCGTGGCCGTGGGCGAAGCGATACGCACCAAGCTCGAGGATCATATCGTTGACTCCGGCGGTCGGACCGTGACATCCACCTGCAGTGTCGGCGCCATAATGATCGGTGAGCGCTCCGGCGACATCAACCAGGTACTCGCGGATGCGGTCACCGCCTGCGACACGGCACGCCACGCCGGCGGCAACCAGGTTCACCTGCACAGCGCCGCGGGCGGCGAAGAGGATGCGGATGAAAGCCGCGCCTGGAAGGATCGCCTGGAAGATGCCCTGGCCCAGGACCGTTTCTTCCTGGTGTTCATGCCGGTGGCAAGCCTCTCCGGCGACACCACTATCCGCTACGAGACCCGCATCCGCCTGCGCGACGAAGACGGCAGCACGCGCATACCGGCGGACTTCATCGGCCCGGCCGAACGGTGCGGGGTGATGGCCAGAATCGACCGCTGGGTGGTACTCAAGGCACTGGAAAGCATCGACAAGAAGAGCATCGGTAATTTTCTGATGTTCATCAAGCTGTCAGGCGAGACGCTGGCCGACAGCGGCTTTCTGCCGTTTCTTGCCAAGACAATGAAAGCAAACGGCATACCCGGAAAATGCATCAGCTTCCAGGTCAATGAGCCGGTCGCCGTTACTCAGCTCAACGATGCCCGCAGGATCTTCCGCGGCCTCAAGGAACTGGGCTGCGGTTTCTCGCTGGACCACTTCGGCAGCGGCCTCAATCCATTCCAGCTGGTCAAGCACCTGCCCGCCGACTATCTCAAGCTGGACCGCAGCCTGATGCAGGAACTGACGGAAAGCGAGGAAGTGGAAGAACGCGTGCGGGGCATCATCGAAAACGCGCACAGCATGAAGAAGCTGGTGATTGCCGGTTATCTCGAAGACGCCGGCACGCTTGCCCGGCTCTGGCAGCATCAGGTGGACTTCGTCCAGGGCAACTTCCTGCAGGCCCCGTCCGAACAAATGAACTACGATTTCTCCGGAATGGTGATCTGACGTCCTGGACGTGCGGCGGATACCGCTCCGCTCTCTCCCCCACCCTGCAATCGGTACAAAAGACAGGCCCCGCAGCAGCGGGGCCTGTCTTGTCTTACCTGGCGGCCTTCAGCGCCGCGATGCGCTCATCCAGCGGCGGGTGGGTCATGAACAGCCGGGAAAGCCCCAGCTTCTTGCCGCCGTTGATGCCCATGGCGCGCATCTCGTCGGGCAGATGCGTCTCGCCGCCACCCTTCAGCCGCTCCAGGGCCGCAATCATCTTGTCACGCCCGGCCAGCCGTGCACCGCCCGCGTCGGCGCGGAATTCCCGCTGCCGTGAGAACCACATCACGATCACCGAGGCCGCAATGCCAAGCACCATCTGCGCCAGGAAGTAGCTGATGAAGAACCCCGGGCCGTGGCCGCTTTCGCTCTTGAACACCGCCTTGTCCACGAAGCGACCGACGATGTGGGCCAGAAACACCACGAAGGTATTGACCACACCCTGAACCAGAGTGAGAGTCACCATGTCGCCATTTGCCACGTGAGCAATCTCGTGGCCAATCACCGCCTCGGCCTCCTCCCTGGACATGTTGCGCAACAGGCCGGTGCTGACCGCGACCATGGCACTGTTACGCCGGGCGCCGGTGGCGAACGCGTTGATCTCGGGGGCGTCGTAGATGGCCACTTCCGGCATGCCGATGCCTTCCTGCCTGGCGAACCGGCTCACCGTGGAAAACAGCCACTGCTCGACCTCGCTGCGCGGCTGCGTGATGATCTGTGCGCCGGTCATGCGCTTGGCCATGGACTTGGACATGGCCAGCGAGATGAATGAGCCGCCAAACCCGACGACGGCGGCGATAATCAGCAGGCCGACATAATCTATGCCGCCCGCCTGATCGACCGTAGACACGCCGAATACCGAATACAGAATCATCAGGACGATACCCAGTACCGCCATGATCGCCAGGTTGGTAAGGACCAGAAGACCGACTCTCTTCATGCGCGCCTAACTCCGGTTACAAAGGTTACACCTTGCGCTTAGATAGAGGCGCGAGGGAAAAGTTTAAAGGGACGGAATTCGGTACCCGTCAGCGGCTTCGGGATTACTCCGCGGGCGCCACCGTATCCACGCGCTGGAAGCCGCGCGGCAACATGCCGCCACGGCGACCGCGTGCGCCCACATAGGCGTCAAGGTCGGTGGTCTTCAATGTCAGCGTGCGCTTGCCGGCGGTAAGCACCACACTGCCACCGTCGCCGACCGCCGTGACGCCGACCAGCAGCTCGTCGCCCCGCTTCACCTTGTCCGACGGGATGCCCATGATCTTGTTGCCCTTGCCCTTGGCCAGCTGCGGCAACTCGGACACCGGGAACGCCAGCATGCGGCCGGCACTGGAGACCGCCACCAGCCAGTCGCCGGCGGGCTCCCTGACCCGTGCCGGTGCGAGCATGCGGCTGCCCGTGGGCAGCGTAAGGATGGCCTTGCCGGCACGGTTCTTGGCGTGCAGTTCGCCCAGCGTGATCAGAAAGCCGTAGCCATGATCGGACGCCAGAATCAGTACCTCGCGATCGTCGCCGGCAACCACGTGCTGGAAACGGGCACCGGACGGCGGCTGCAGGCGGCCGGTGAGTGGTTCGCCCTGGCTGCGTGCCGAGGGCAGGCTGTGCGCGGGCAGACCGTAGGAACGCCCAGTGCTGTCGAAGAAGATCGCCTGCCGGTTGCTGCGCCCGGTGGCATGACACAGGTAACCGTCCCCGGCCTTGTAGTTGAGGCTGGCGGGATCGATGTCGTGACCCTTCGCGGCGCGCACCCAGCCCTGCTCGGAGAGCACGATGGTGATCGGCTCGCTGGGGATCAGCGCCGCCTCATCCAGCGCGCGCGCGGCGTCGCGCTGCACCAGCGGCGAGCGCCGGTCATCGCCGTAGGTTTCGGCATCGTTACGCAACTCGTCGCTGATCAGCGCCTTGAGCTTGGCGGCGGAGCCAAGAATGGCGCTGAGATGCTTACGCTCCTTTTCCAGCTCGTCCTGCTCGCCACGGATCTTCATTTCCTCCAGCTTCGCCAGATGGCGCAGCTTGAGTTCCAGTATGGCTTCGGCCTGGGTATCGCTGAGGTCGAAACGCTCCATCAGCACCGGCTTGGGCTTGTCCTCCTGGCGGATGATGGCGATGACTTCGTCGATATTGAGGTATGCGATGAGCAGGCCGGCGAGGATATGCAGCCGCGCCTCCACCTTGTCCAGCCGCCACTGCAGGCGGCGACGCACCGTGTTGGTACGGAACTGCAGCCATTCCGACAGCATCTCCCGCAGGTTGCGCACCCGCGGCCGGCCGTCCAGGCCGATGACGTTGAAGTTCACCCGGTAGGATTTCTCCAGGTCCGTGGTGGCGAACAGATGGGTCATGACCTCGTTCACGTCGACCCGATTGGAACGCGGCGTTATCACCAGCCGGGTCGGGTTCTCGTGATCGGATTCATCGCGCAGGTCCTCGATCATCGGCAGCTTCTTGGCCTGCATCTGCGCCGCGATCTGCTCCAGAATCTTGCTGCCGGAGACCTGGAACGGCAGCGCGGTGACGATGATATCGCTCTCTTCCTTGCTATAGCGGGCCCGCATGCGCACGCCGCCGGTGCCCTTCTCGTACATCCGCAGGAGTTCGTCCCGGGGCGTGATGATCTCGGCTTCGGTCGGGTAATCCGGCCCCTGTACGTGCTCGCAGAGCTGCTCCAGGGTGGTGTTCGGGTCCTCGAGCAGGCGAATGCAGGCGCTGGCCACCTCGCGCAGATTGTGCGGCGGGATGTCGGTTGCCATGCCCACGGCGATGCCGGTGCCGCCGTTGAGCAGCACGTTGGGCAGGCGGGCGGGAAGCATCGCCGGTTCCTCGAGCGTACCGTCGAAGTTGGGCATCCAGTCCACCGTGCCCTGACCCAGTTCGGCGAGCAGCACCTCGGCGTACTTCGCCAGCCGCGACTCGGTATAGCGCATGGCAGCGAAGGATTTGGGGTCGTCCGGCGAACCCCAGTTACCCTGGCCGTCCACCAGCGGGTAGCGGTACGAGAACGGCTGCGCCATCAGCACCATGGCCTCGTAACAGGCGGAATCACCGTGCGGATGGAACTTGCCGAGCACGTCGCCCACGGTACGGGCGGATTTCTTGTACTTGGCCAGCGCGTTCAGCCCCAGCTCGGACATGGCATAGACAATGCGCCGCTGCACCGGCTTCAGCCCGTCGCCCAGGTGCGGCAGGGCGCGGTCGAGGATGACGTACATGGAGTAGTCCAGGTACGCCTTCTCGGTAAATTCCCGCAGCGGACGGGATTCAAAGTCGGTATAGGGGGTCGTGTTTTCGTCGGTCATTTATCTTCCAATTACCGGTTTGGATTCTGCATGGCGTATGGTCCATGGGTGCTTCCGCGCGGGGCGGATGGAGCGCAAGCGCCAGAAAACTACAGGAGAACCTCGGCCAGATCGCCCTTGCTCTCCAGCCAGGCCTTGCGGTCGCCGGCGGCCTTCTTGCCCAGCAGCATGTTCATCAGCTTTTCGGTTTCTTCCTCCGAATCCACCATCAGCTGTACCAGCCGGCGGGTGTCGCGGGCCATGGTGGTCTCGCGAAGCTGCAGCGGGTTCATCTCGCCCAGGCCCTTGAAACGGGTGGTGCTGACCTTGCCCCGGAGCTTCTCGGCTTCGATTCGGTCAAGAACACCCTGCCGCTCGTGATCGTCCAGCGCATAGAAGGTCTGCTTGCCGACGTCCACCCGGTACAGCGGCGGCATGGCAACGAACACATGACCGGCGCGCACCAGCGCCGGGAAGTGTTTCAGAAACAATGCGCACAGCAGCGTGGCGATATGGGCGCCGTCCGGGTCCGCATCCGCGAGTATGCAGACCTTGTTGTAGCGCAGTTCGGAGAGGTCGTCCGAGCCGGGCTCGATGCCCAGCGCCACGGCGATGTCGTGCACTTCCTGCGAGGCCATGACTTCGGAGGGATCCACCTCCCAGGTGTTGAGGATCTTGCCGCGCAACGGCATCACCGCCTGGAACTCACGGTCCCGGGCCTGTTTGGCGGAACCGCCGGCGGAGTCACCCTCCACTAGAAACAGTTCGGTGCGGGCCGGATCCTGGGCGCTGCAGTCGGCCAGTTTGCCGGGCAATGCCGGGCCGCTGGTCACCCGCTTGCGCGCAACTTTCTTCGACGAGCGCATGCGACGGCCGGCATTGGCCAGCACCAGTTGCACAATGGCTTCGGCGGCCTCGGTGTGCTGATTCAGCCACAGACTGAAGGCATCCTTGACAACGCCGGAGACGAACGGCGCACATTCCCGGGACGACAACCGCTCCTTGGTCTGGCCGGAGAACTGCGGCTCCCCCAGTTTCACCGAGAGCACATAACTGAGATTTTCCCAGACATCCTCGGGAGCAATTTTCACGCCCCGGGGGGTCAGGTTGCGGAATTCGCAGAACTCTCTGATTGCATCGGTAAGCCCAGTGCGCAGGCCGTTTACGTGCGTGCCGCCCTGTGCGGTGGGGATCAGGTTCACATAGCTTTCCACCACCGCCTCGCCGCCTTCCGGCAGCCAGACCACGGCCCACTCGGCAACTTCGGTGCGGCCCTGCATGCTGCCGGTAAACGGCGTTTCCGGCAGTAGCGGCAGATCCACCAGCGCACTGCTCAGGTAATCCCTGAGACCGTCCTCGTAGTACCAGACCGTTTCCTCGCCGCTCGCTTCCTCGCGAAAGATAACCTCCAGCCCCGGACACAGGACGGCCTTGGCGCGCAGCACATGGCGCAGCCGGGGCACGGAAAACTTCGGCGAGTCGAAGTAACTGACATCCGGCCAGAAGCGCAGCGTGGTGCCGGTATTGCGTTTGCCGACAGTGCCTATCACCTCGAGATCGGACACTTTCTCGCCGTTGGCGAAGACGATCAGATACTCCTGGGCGTTACGCCGCACCCGCACTTCCAGCCGCTTCGACAGGGCATTGACCACGGACACGCCGACACCGTGCAGGCCGCCGGAGAACTGGTAGTTCTTGTGCGAGAACTTGCCACCGGCGTGCAGGCGGCTAAGTATGACCTCGACACCCGGCGCGCCCTCGGCGTGCATGTCGACGGGCATGCCGCGCCCGTCATCCTGCACTTCCAGAGAGCCGTCCACGAACAGGGTAACGATGATCTGTCTGGCGTGGCCGGCAATGGCCTCGTCGACGCTGTTGTCGACCACTTCCTGAGCCAGATGGTTGGGCCGGGACGTGTCCGTGTACATCCCCGGGCGCTTGCGCACGGGGTCCAGCCCGGTGAGAACTTCGATGGAGGCGGAATCGTAGGTGCTTGCCATGGAAACCCGGTATACAGTTGGAGGTTTGTGATGAAACGCGGCGACGCCGTCGCCCGTAGCCGCAGGTACTGTACCCTGTCACCGGCTCCGGCGCCCGATCATTTCAAGGAACGCCGTGTCCCGGAAAGGCTGAAGTCTAACGCCGGTGAACGCTGGTCGCGACCCCCCCGTCGGCGGTGGGAGTCAAATTGACCGTTCAGCCGCGCTGCGGTACCGTTTACGACCTTCATCGGAGGCAGACATGGCTGAAAACAACGGCGCCGAAACGGTTGATTTCGAGCAGGCGCTTGAAGAGCTGGAAACCCTGGTAGAGCGCATGGAACAGGGTGACCTGAGCCTGGAGGACTCTCTCAAGTCGTTTGAACGGGGTATCGCCCTCACCCGCCTTTGCCAGAAGGCGTTGCAGGATGCCGAGCAGAAAGTGGAAATCCTCACCGGAAAGGAAGGCGACGCCCGTGTCGAACCCTTCGAAACCGAAGAAAAACCTGAATAACGGCCTGCAGCACCTGCTGCCGGTTTATCGTGAACAGATTGAGCAGGCGCTGGACGCTATCCTGCCGCCGGCCGCCACCCTGCCCGGACGCCTGCATGAAGCCATGCGCTACGCCGCGCTCGGCGGCGGCAAGCGCCTGCGCCCGGTGCTGGTCTATGCCGCCGGCCGGGCCCTGGGCCTGGATTACACGACGCTGGACGGCCCGGCCTGTGCGGTCGAGCTGATCCATGCCTATTCGCTGGTCCATGACGACCTCCCGGCCATGGACGACGACGATCTGCGCCGCGGCAAACCGACCTGCCATAAGGCATTCGACGAGGCGTCCGCCATTCTGGTGGGCGATGCCCTGCTGACGCTTGCCTTTCGCGCGCTGACGGAAGGCCCGGCCGGACACGCGAATGCCGAAGCGCGGCTGAAGATGGTTGCCAGCCTCAGCCTCGCGGCCGGCTCCCGGGGCATGGTCGGCGGTCAGGCGATGGATCTGGCGGCCGAGGGTCGGGAACTGACTCTTGCCGAGCTTGAAAACCTGCATATCCACAAGACCGGCGCCCTGATTCGCGCCAGCGTCATGCTCGGCGCCCTGTGCGCGCCGGACTACGATCAGCGACGGCTGGAGCAACTTGACCACTATGCCAAGTGCATCGGGCTGGCCTTTCAGATCCAGGACGACATACTCGATGTCGAAGGCAGCACCGAGGAACTCGGCAAGACCAGCGGCGCCGACGCGCTGTTGCAGAAGGCGACGTACCCAGGCCTGCTGGGGCTGCGGGAATCGCGCGAACATGCTCAGGTACTGGTCAACGACGCGCTGGCCAGCCTCGCCGGCTTCGATGAAAACGCCGATTGCCTGCGCGATATCGCCCGCTTCATCATTGAACGCCGTAACTGACCCGACGGCTTGAAACACGGCGCCCCGCCCCCATGTTCATGGTGGTCAGCTGCCCGCTCGGGCGGCATTACCATGTCCGCCGCCCGTATGCCGTCTACCAGGGAGCGGCGCACCGCGCTGTAGCAGAGGATCTCCATGACACAGGCTCGTAGTAGCATCAGCACCACCGGCATCGAGGACGTTCAGTCCCGCGCGGACACCAGGAAGATCGCCATCAACAAGGTCGGGATCAAGGACATCCGCCATCCGGTGCGGGTCAGCAACCGCCACGGCGAAGAGCAACACACCGTCGCCAATTTCAATATGACGGTGAGCCTGCCGCATCATTTCAAGGGCACCCACATGTCGCGTTTCGTGGCCATTCTCGAAGGCCATGAAACGGAAATCACCGTTGCTTCGTTCCGCGAGATGCTGCGCGAAATGCGTGAGCGCCTGGAGGCGGAATCCGGCCACATCGAGATGCGCTTTCCGTTTTTCGTGCGCAAGACGGCGCCGATCAGCGGCGTGCAGAGTCTGATGGACTATGACGTCACCTACATCGGCGAGATCCACGGCGAACAACCCGAGATCACCCTGCGCGTGGTGGTGCCGGTAACCAGCCTTTGCCCCTGCTCCAGATCAATTTCCGATTACGGCGCGCACAATCAGCGTTCACACGTAACCGTCACCGCCTCGCCGCGCGGGCTGCTGCACATCGAGGACCTAATTGATCTGGTGGAGGAAGAAGCGTCCTGCGAGATTTACGGCCTGCTCAAGCGGCCGGACGAGAAGTACGTGACCGAGAAGGCCTACGACAACCCCAAATTCGTGGAAGACATCGTGCGCGACGTGGCCGCCCGACTGAACGCCGAAGAGCGGGTACGGCGGTATGTGGTGGAGACGGAAAACTTCGAGTCCATCCACAATCATTCCGCGTACGCGCTGATCGAGCATGACAAGGACGCCCTCTGAACAGAGGCGGATCGCACAAGGGTGGATATCGCGCCGCGATATCCACCGTCAGGACCTCACCCGCCCCCTCAACTACCGATGCGTGGACAACCGCGACTCCACCGTCCTCACCAGATCGACCAGCCTCGGCCCGACGTCGTTGTCCAGCACGTCCCGGGGCAGCCGAAATGACGGGCCGCCGCAGTTGAAGGACACCACGTCGGAGCCGTCGGCCAGCACCAGCGGTACCCCCACGGCATTGACCTCGCGCTCCCATTCTCCGGCCGAGGTGCAGTAGCCCTTTTCCCTGTACTCGTCGATGGCGCCGAGTATGCCGGCCTCGACTTCCGGCCAGGCCTCCTCGTCCTTCTTGCGGATATGCTGCATCAGGTAGTCGCGCTCCACCTCGGGCAAGGCGGCCAGGAACGCACGGCCCATGGCGCTGGTGGCGATGGATACCCGCGAGCCGACCTGCATCCGCAGCGTCAGGGCGCCGCCTCCCTGGCAATTTTCCACGTAGACCATGCTCAGACGGTCACGGCTGCCCAGGGAGACCGAGTTGCCGGTCTCTTCCGCCATCTCCTGCATCAGCGGGCGCGCAACCTGGCGGATCCCGGTGCTGGCCAGGCTGGAATAACCCAGCGCCAGTACGCCGGTGCCGAGTTGATAACGCTCCAGACGTTCGGAATAAGAGAGATAACCAAGCTTGGTCAGGGTATAGGTGAGACGCGAGACGGTGGGCTTGGGGATGCCGGTTCGCGCGGCAATTTCCTGATTGCTGAGCAGACCGTCGGCCGGACGGAAGACGCGGAGGATTTCCAGCCCGCGTGCCAGCGCCATGACGAAGTTACGGTCCTTGAAACCCTCGGCAACGGATTCCTGCAAATCTATCAGCGCAACCGGTTTGCGTCTCATCTGCTTCAGCCCCGTCGCCGTCCTTGCCCACGATCCGGGCGGATTCAGGTGGGAGTTTCACTATGGAACGAATCATGCGGCCTTTAGTGTACACAGGGGGCTGTATTTGCGAAACGTCATTCCGCAAAGCGGTCACACGCGCGCAATGCCTCCTGGCAAACAGGGGTATCAGGACGTCGTGTCCGCTCGCATCGGCTCGCCGCTCAGGTAGGGCCGGCAGATCGGCTCGAGTTCCGCCAGGCAGTCGTCGATACTGCGCGCGCTGGTGTCGATGACGTAATCCGCGGTGCGATAATAAGGCTCCCGCTCGGCGAGTATTCGGCGCAGGTCCGCCATCGCCTCTTCACTGCTGTTGATGGGCCGCAGATCGCCTTGCTGGATCACGCGGTTCATGTGATCCTCCGGCTCCGCCCGTACCCAGATGGTATAGAAGGACGAACGCAGGGCATTGAACGTTTCCACCTCGGAGACGAGGCTGCCGCCGGCCTCGACGATGCAGCCCGGATGTTCCCTGGTCACCAGATCGAGCGCCTGCCGTTCCAGGCGGCGATAGGCCTTCTGGCCGCCCAGCGAGAACAGCTCGGCAAGCTCCATTCCGCCGAGATTCTCTATGACGTTGCCCAGGCGCACGAACGGCACACCAAACGCGGCGCTCAGGCGCTCGCCGAGGGTGGTCTTGCCGGCGCCCCGCAGGCCGATCAGTGCACAGCCGGCAAAGGCGCTCTGGTCGGGGGAGAAATGCCGCAGCAGCATCGAGTACGCAGCGGCCTGCTGCTCGGCGGACAGGCGCTGGGCGAGGCCGAACAGGCCGGCATGGATCTGCACGCCAGGGCCGCCGCTGATCAGCAGATCCTGCAGGCTGATGTCCATCGCGTTCACCAGCCGCAGCAGCAGGCCGAGCGAGGGGTTGGCGTCGCCACCCTCGAGCTGGGCCAGGTAACGCTCGGAGACGCCGGAGTGATTTGCAAGATCCTTGCGCCGCATGCCGCGGCGCGCTCTCCAGCCGCGCAGGCGGTCGCTGAGATCGCGCAGATACTGCTCGATCTCGGCTTCGGCTTCGTTCTCCTGGTCTTTCATACTGATGCCCTGACGTTGCAAAAGGCCGCACTCCCTGTTCGCGCCCTGGTCCGCTACCGCCGCGCGGTGATGGCGCGGGAGTAACCGCGGTTGTACAGAAATGTCATTCTAGCAGCTAAATTTCAGTAGGTTTCGACGTGGAACCTGCCAGTCTCGCGCATGCGCACGCGCAGCGATGCCCAGTCCAGACCGTGCTCGCCGCAAATGTGCGCGAAGGCCTCGTCCACACCTTGCTCCATGCCCTTGAGCCCGCAGATGAATACATAGGTTTCGTCGTCACCCAGCAGTTCGGCGAGATCATCGCCGCGCAGACGCATGCGGTCCTGCACGTACTGGCGTGGCTGATCGGGCAACCGCGAGAAGGCCAGTTCGATGTCGATGAAGCCGCTCGGGAGTTTCTTCAGCGGTCCATGGTAGGGCAATTCGGCCGGCGTGCGCGCGCCGAAGAACAGCAGCAGCTTGCCGGGGGCATCCGGCAGCCGCCGGCGGCGGCGCTCGGTCATGGCACGGAACGGCGCCGAGCCGGTGCCGGTGCATATCATGATGATATTGGCCTCGGGATGATTCGGCATCAGGAAGGTGTTGCCGAACGGCCCGGTCACCTGCACTTCGGCATCGCGCGGCAGATCGCAGATGTAATTGGAGCAGGTGCCGAAGCGGGCCTCGCCGTTCACCTCGTAACGCTCGCGTTTGACGGTCAGAGCCACCTTGTTGTGATTGGGGCGCTCGCCGTCGCGCGGGCTGGCGACCGAATACAGACGCACCAGATGCGGCTTGCCCCTGGCGTCGGTACCGGGCGGGATGATGCCGATGCTCTGGCCTTCCAGCACCGGAAACGCCTGATTGCCGAAATCCAGCACGATGTGATGGGTATCGGAGTCCGAGCCTGACTCGGTCAGGCGGAAATTGCCCGAGACGCGGGCCACCGCCGGCGCCTCGCGGGTGTAGATATTCAGATAGGGATGGGCCGCCGAGTACGGCGGCACCAGCTTGCCGCCGCCCTGCCCGGCATGGGCGCGCTCGAGGATCTCGCTGGCCTCGCTCTCGACCGCCTGCGCGGAGTCGTCGAGGCTGTCGTTGGCGGCCTCTTCCGGGTGCTCGATTTCCTCCGGCAGATCCTCCCATTCGAACTGTTCGTCCAGCGTGTACGGCGCCGCCACCGTGCGCCAGGAATCAATGGCGCCGGTCGGGCACGGCGAGATGCAGTCCATACAGAACTTGCACTTCTCCACGTCGACGACGTAGTTGTCATCGTTGTGGGTTATGGCATCAACGGGACACGTTTCCTCGCACGTATTGCAGCGGATGCAGATCTCCGGATCGATGAGGTGTTGACGTATCAGTGCCATGTCGGTGCCTTGCCTCTACTACCAGATAATCTGGCGGGGCGCCGGAACGCCCCGCCAGTGGCCGGACCAACGAATCAGGGGCCCGGCGGACTCAGGACGCGATGCGCACGTACTCGAAATCACCCGGCTGCTGGTTGATCCCGATCTTCGGCGGCGCGATCCATCCCGCATAATTGCCCTGTTCATAACACGGCTTCATCAGCGATGCGACATACGCCTGGTCGCTGGTGGTCGGCAGCCATTCGGCTTCCCTGGCCCGCCAGGCGTCCTCGCTCATGATCTCGCCGTCCGGGCTGACAAAGGCCTCGGCAAACTGCCCGACCCGGCGATTGAAAGCCTGATGCGGCAGACGCAGTTCGAAGTCGATGCCGGCCTTTTTGATCACCTTGTTCCAGCGGCCAACGCCGGCGGCGCAGTCCTTGATGTAATCGTCACGAAGGCGGGCGTTGAGCGCATGCAGCGCCGGCTCCTCGGTAGTCTTGAACTCGCCGTCGATCAGGTGCAGCACCGGATAGGTGTCGTTGATCAGCTGGTGATCGTCCTCGATCCGCGTTTCCCGATACCGACCCTTGACGCCGGAGTTGAAGGCGTTGGCGGCGTTGGTGGACGTCTCCGAGCCGAACAGATCCATGCTCACGGTGAAGTGGAAGTTGGCATAACGCTGCATGGTGGGCAGGTCGATCACCCCCAGGGCGCGGATTTTCTCCACCTCGTAGGGGTCGGTAATGCCGGCCTCGTTCATGGCCTGCACGGTGCGCTCGAGGGTACGGCTGATGCCGGTTTCGCCAACGAACATGTGGTGCGCTTCCTCGGTGAGCATGAACCGGCAGGTGCGCGACAGCGGATCGAACGCCGATTGCGCCAGCGCCTCGAGCTGGAACTTGCCGTCGCGGTCGGTGAAGAAGGTGAACATGAAGAACGACAGCCAGTCCGGCGTGTCCTCGTTGAAGGCGCCGAGCATGCGCGGCTTGTCTTCATTGCCGGAGCGGCGCTGCAGCAGCGCCTCGGCCTCCTCGCGGCCGTCGCGACCAAAGTAGGCCTGCAGCAGATAGACCATGGCCCACAGATGACGGCCCTCTTCGACGTTGACCTGAAACAGATTGCGCAGGTCGTAAAGCGACGGCGCCGTCTTGCCAAGGTGGCGTTGCTGCTCCACGGAGGCCGGCTCGGTGTCGCCCTGGATGGCGACCAGGCGACGCAGCATGGCGCGGTATTCGCCGGGCACTTCCTGCCAGGCAGGCTCGCCCTTGTGCTTGCCGAACGGGATGGTGCGCCCTTCTTCCCTGGGTGCCAGGAAGATGCCCCAGCGGTACTCGGGCATCTTCACGAAGCCGAAATGCGCCCAGCCCTTGGGGTCCACGCTGATTGCGGTGCGCAGGTAGACGTCCTTCTCCTGAAAGCCCTCGGGGCCCATATCCATCCACCAGTCGATGAACCCCGGGTGCCATTGTTCCAGGGCGCGCTGGAGGCGGCGATCATTGGCCAGATCGACATTGTTCGGAATCAGGTCGTCGTAATTCACCGTTTCCATCGCTTATACCCTCTCTTTGTCGTATTCGGGCCGTTCACCGGTGCCGTAGCGTTTCAGGGCGCCCGTTTCGCTAACCGCGTTGGGCCGCTGGAAGATCCAGTTCTGCCACGCCGTGAGACGGCCGAAGATCTTGGTTTCCATGGTTTCCGGGCCAGCGAAGCGCAGGTTGGCTTCGAGGCCGACGAGCGAATCCGGGGAGTAGGCGGCGCGCTCTTCCAGCGCCAGGCGGATCTCGTCGTCCCAATCGATATCGTCCGGTGCGAAGGTCACCAGGCCGCCGTTGAGCGCGGCGCGGCCGTTGATGTCCTTGCCGATCTGCGCCCTGGCCTTGTCCACGCTCTCGGGCTCGCCCAGAAAGCGTGTCTCCAGCCGGGTGATGCCGTTGCTCATGGGGAAGGCGCCGAAGTTCGCGTCGGTGAGCCGAATCACCGGCTCGGCGGTATCATCACCCTCGAACTGGCCATCCAGCATGTAGCTGCGATCGGCGGCAAACAGCAGCTCGGCGAGAACGCCGGCAAAGCAGCTGCCCGGTTCATTGATCGCAAACAGCGTGCGGGAGGTGACATCGACGCGCTTGAGCACGCGCTTCCAGAACAGCAGGATCTCGCGCACCAGCCAGTGATCGCTATTGGCCTGCATGACCGCGTCGTGGGCGGCGACCTTGTCGATATCACCCACGGTCTTGAAGATCAGGGTGCCGAGTTCGGTCTCGTTCAGGCGCAGGTGCAAAAGCGCATCGTCCAGCTCACGCGCCACCGCCAGGCCCCAGTAGCGCACACCCTGGGCATGGATGGCGGCGGCATCGGCCGGTGCGTCTTCCGCGGGGCCGTGCACGGTGATGGTTGCCGTGCCGCGGCCGCGGTCGAAGTCCACGGTCACGTTATCGTATTTGACGCCGCTTTCGCTGATATCGCGGTTCAGCTTTTCCAGGAGTACGCCGGTGGCATCGGTGGGACGGTCGGACAGTGCGGCCATTTCTTCGGCGCGCTGGCGAACCACGTCGTCCAGCTTCGTGGTCGGCACAACCTCGTCCACGAGCCGCCAGTCCACCGCGCGCTGACCGCGAATACCTTCCTCGAGGGTGCAGAACACATCGGCCAGATCCCGGCGTACCTTGCGCTTGTCCACCAGGCGGGTCAGGCCGCCTGTGCCAGGCAGCACCGCCAGCAGGGGTACCTCCGGCAGTGACACGGCGGCGGTGCCGTCGTCGGCCATGATGATACGGTCGGTTGCCAGCGCCAGCTCGTAACCGCCGCCGGCGGCGGTGCCGTTGATGGCGCAGAGGTAGCGCTGACCGGAGAATTCAGTGGCGTCCTCGATGCCGTTGCGGGTCTCGTTGGTGAACTTGCAAAAATTCACCTTGTGCACGTGAGCCGACTTGCCGAGCATGCGGATGTTGGCTCCGGCGCAGAAGATGCGGTCCTTGGCCGAGCGCATGACCACGCTGCGCACCTTGGGGTGCTCGAAGCGCAGGCGCTGGATGGCGTCGTGCAGTTCGATGTCGACGCCGAGGTCGTAGGAGTTCAGCTTCAACTGGTAGCCGTCGAACAGGCCGCCGTTCTCGTCGACATCCATGGTCAGATAAGCCACCTGCCCGTCGACGGACAACGCCCAGTGTCTGTAATTGTCGGGGTGGGTCTGAAAATCGATCATCTCTGTACCATCCTTAACTCTGTTCGGCGTTGTGTGGCGGCAGCCTGAAATGCACTCTGGATCCACGCCGCGCTCACGATCATGGCTCTGCATGCACTATATTACAACTTACTACCCACGTCCATCAATCTTCAGACAAGTTGGTACGCTATATCCCGAGGCTCCTTGGTACGAAACTGCATTATTATGCACTTTCTGCGATCAATAGCCCTTGAACTTCGGCTTGCGCTTCCCGGTAAAGGCGGCAACGCCTTCCCGATAATCCTCGCTGTGGCCGGCTTGCCGCTGCAGGTCCCGCTCCAGATCCAGTTGCTGGTCCAGACTGTTGCCCCAGCTTGCGTTGATCGCCTGTTTGGTCAGCGCCAGCCCGGTGGTCGGCTGCAGAGCCAGGTGCCGGGCCAGGGACCGCGCCTCCGGTAACAGGGCATCGTCATCCACGCAGCGCCAGATCAGGCCCCACTCGGCCGCCTGGTGCGCCGGCAGTTTGTCGCCGAGCATCGCCAGTGCCATGGCCCGTGCCTGACCGACAAGGCGCGGCAATGCCCAACTGCCGCCGGCATCGGGGATCAGGCCGATCCTGCAGAAGGCCTGCACAAAACTGGCCGAGCGCGCGGCAAGCACGATGTCGCAGGCCAGGGCGAGGTTCGCGCCGGAGCCCGCGGCGACACCATTGACCGCGGCGACAACCGGCATCGGCAGACCGCGCAGCATGCGTATCAGCGGGTTGTAGTTTTCGTCCAGGGAGGCGCCGAGGTCCGGCGCCGCGCCGTCGGGGTCGGGCTTGCGCTGGCCGAGATCCTGGCCGGCACAAAAGCCGCGGCCGGCACCGGTGATCAGCACGCAACGTACCGAACCGTCGGCACGCGCCTCCTGCAGGGCCTGCCGCAGCTCGGCATGCATTTCAGCGGTGAAAGCGTTAAGGCGCTCCGGGCGGTTCAGCGTAATGACGGCGACGCCTTCATCGACTTCAAAGCGGATGTTCTGGTATGCCATGGCCGTCAGCCCTTGCGCGCTATCTGCTGGTGCATTGTCCGCAGAGAGAAAAAGGCGGCGGGGCAACGTGCCCCGCCAATTCACCTGCAGCCAAGAGAAAACCTGAAAGGAGACCTCGCCGGTCCAGCAGTTCAGGCGCTGAAAATGGCCGCGCCGGCTTGCATGGCCTGCAACCGCTCCAGACTCGCCTGCACCGCGGTGCGCTGATGGTAGAAGCGCAGTGCGCGCTGGCCGCCGAGTTCCTCGCCGCCACCGGCGCGGCCCGGGCCGCCGTGTATGCACTGCGGCATGACCACGCCGTGCCCGGGATTGCTCTTGATGACCGGCTCATTGACGATCGCCACGCGACCATGAAAGGCACCGATGCCCAACGCCGCCGCCGTGGCAAACGCGTCGTCGCCGGTAAAGACGGAGGCGACCAGAGAGCCGCCGCCACGCGCCGCCAGTGCAACGGCATGATCGCCGTCACGATAGGGAATCAACGTCGCCACCGGGCCAAACACTTCCACTTCATGCACGGCGCGACCAGTGTCCGGATCGTCGCTGCGCAGCAGGGTCGGCGGGAAGAAACAGCCGGCGTTGTGATCGGCGTCCAGCAAGGGGAAATCCGCCTCGCCGCCGAAGACCACGCGCGCCTCGGCGCGCAGGCGCTCGAGCCCCGCCCACGCGGCCTGTTGCTGCGCCTTGCTGACCAGCGGCCCCATGCGTACCGCCTCGTTGCGGGGGTCGCCGACGGCGAGCTTGGCCAGCCGGGCCTTCAGGGCCTCTTCCACTGCGTCGATGCAGGCAGCCGGCACCAGGACTCGGCGAATGGCGGTGCATTTCTGGCCCGCCTTGACGCTGATCTCCCTGGCCACTTCCTTGATGAAGCCATCGAATTCAGCGCTGCCTGGCTGCACATCCGGCCCCAGCAACGCCGCATTGAGGCTGTCAGCCTCGACGTTGAAACGCAGGTTGGCGGCGATCACGTTCGGATTGGCGCGCAGCGTCTCGGCGGTCGCCGCCGAGCCGGTGAACGCGACCACGTCCTGCGCGCCGACCAGGTCCATCAGGTCCCGGCCGCCGCTACAGAGCAGCGACAGCGCGCCGTCCGGCAGCACGCCGGCATCAACCACGTCTTTCACCATTTCATACGCCACCCAGGCGGTGGCGGTGGCAGGCTTGGCGAACACCGGCACACCCGAGAGCAGCGCCACGGCCACCTTGCCCCACAAGCCCCAGGCCGGGAAGTTGAAGGCGTTGATGTGCACCGCAATGCCCTGCACGGGCGTCCACAGGTGCGCCGTCTGGAAGGCCTCGTCGCGGCCCAGCCGGTCAACCTCCGGCTCCATCAGATAGCGCGCTTCGCCCATGGCCTTGCCGATGGAGGCGTAATACTTGAGCACGCCGATGCCGCCGTCGACATCGAAGGCAACATCCACGGCCGTGGAGCCGGAATTGCGTACCGAGATTTCATGGTAGCGATCGCGGTTGGCAACCAGCACATCGGCCACGGCGCGCAGCATGGCCGCGCGCTCACCGTAGGACATCGCGCGCAGCGCGGCACCGCCGCGGCTGCGGCCGTACGCCAGCGCCGCACGCAGATCCAGGCCGTCGCCGCTGACCCGGGCGAGTTGCTCGCCGCTGACCGGGTCATGCAGGGAGGATCCCTCGCCGTCGCCGTCAACCCACGTCCCGTTGAGGTAGTGTTTCAATCTGGTCATGCTGGTCCGTCCATCGCTTATCTGGTGAATGACTCGGTCGCGGAAGGAGCCCTGCCCGTGCTCGCCGTTTCCGCGATGAAACCGCTCAGCGCCTCGAGGGTGGTATCGGCCTGGTCCTTGTGCGGCGAATGACGGCAATCGTCCAGCCATACCGTGCGCACCGGCGCCGGGACCTGACGTTCAATCGCTTCGATCTGCAGCTTGCTGCCGTACTCATCCTGACGGCCCTGGATCGCCAGCACCGGCACATTGATGGCCGGCAGGTATTCCTCGATATTCCAGTGCATGAACTCGGGATCCAGCCAGGCCCTGTTCCAGCCCCAGAAGGCGCAGTCGACATTGTCGCCGTGATAGCGGGCCATGCGCTCGCGCAGATTGGTTGTCTCATAGGCGACGCGGGCTTCGCGGATGCTCGCCACGCACATCTCCTCGTTGAATACATGCGGTGCCAGCAGGGCAATGGCCCGCACCCGCGGATCGGCAAGGCCGCCGGCATTGATGACGGAAATCGAAGCACCGTCGCTATGGCCTACCAGTACCGCCTCGCGAATACCCGCGGCATCCAGCACGGCGGGTACCACTTCCAGCCCTTCAATGTGCATGTAACGCAGCGGCCGCGGCACATCGACCGGGTCGGAGGAGCCGTAACCGGCACGACTGTAAACCAGCGCACCGCAACCGGTGGCCTCCACCACGCGCCGCGGGAAATCCCGCCAGAGTGCGGCGCAGCCCAGCCCTTCGTGCAGAAACACCAGCGTCGGCGCCGCATCCGGCCCGGGGCCGAACCACTGATACTCAAGCCGTTTGCCGCCGGCCTCCAGATGTCCTCCGTCCGCCAGTGCCATCAGTCACGCCTCCCCGGCATCGCGCGGCGCACCGACCATCCGCGGACACTTTGGCGCGTGTCTTGCCGTCGATCGTTCATCGGCTAAATTCGATCTGCCCTTGCGGCAGCAGATACAGCACCCGTGCCTCGCCATCGGAAACCGTCGGCGGATGCGCACTATCCGGTGGGTAGACCATCCAGCCGGCGCCCTTGCCATCGAATTTTGCATTCGGGGTGATCGGCATGATCATGTCGATCTCGCCGGCCGGGTGCCGATGATGCGGACCGGCAATATCATTCATATGCACGACGTCGACGCTAAAGCCGTCAGTGGCATCCGAAGGTTTGATTACGCGACCGAAGCGGATGCCGCCGTGCTCGCGGTTACACATCCAGCCCTCTTCCACCGCTTGGTCGCAGGCCCGGCGAATAGCGCCAAAGACCTCGCCATCAGCAGGAAATTTGGTATTCAGGTAGGTTTCCAGGGAAGGATCGAGCGGCTTGTTGGCGATTTCCGAGGTGACCCGGATGATCAGCTGCTGAAAATCTGCGAGTGACATGGCCTTGACCCTCTGCCCCTGCGGACAGGTTGTTGTTCGAATTCAGGGCAAGGCTAGCATGCATCATTATGCATGCTCAAGCGACAAGACTATGCACCATACTGCATAATCCGCCGATGGCAGGCTCGGGCCGGGCAGGCCGGCTGATACGCCAGGCTGCTGCAAACCGGCGGATCGAAACCTATTCGGGTTTCGCTTCCTCCTTTGGCATGGCAACCAGCATGGAACAGTCCAGTTCCTCCAGCAGGGTGTTGCCCACCGAACCGCTCCACCAGCGCGCCAGACGGCTGCGAGGCCGATGGCCGACCACCACCAGATCCACATCCAGTTCCTTCGCCAGCCTGCCGATCTCCAGTACCGGCTCGCCGGTGCGCCGATGGCCATGCACCGTCAGGCCCCGAGACTTGAGCAGCGCCACGCCCTCTTCCAGGACGCCGTCGATGCGCACCATCTCCTCGTCGAGATAATGTTCGGGATACCCTGCTTCCACGAAGCCGTAGGCCGCGGGTATCCGCACCACCGCGAGCAGGTGAACTTCCGCCTGGTTCTGCGCTGCGACACAGGCTCCCTGGGCCAGGGCCTTGCGACCGGACTCGGAGCCGTCATAGGCCATCAGAATGCGTGAATAGATGCTTGGAGTATCCATAAAACCCGCTCACCTCGGTTAACCCTATCGGCATCAGTATGCCGAGACTGAAGCCCAGCGAAAAGATGCCGGCCCGGACAGCACATTATGCGCCGTCCTGATCCGAGGATACGCGAGCCGCCGATTTGCCGCCTCCCATGTATCGCCCCATTATCCAGGCCGGTATCAAGGCAAGCATGAACAGCAGCCCGAGAACAAGGAAACTGTCCTGAAACCCCCGGGTATAGGCTTGCAGATCAATCGTCTGGCCGAGCAACTGCAGTGGCTGGGTGATCTCCTCGTCGGGCATGGCGCGGGCGTGATACAGGGTGCGGCGATCCAGGATCAGCGACAGCAGATTGACGCCGAGGGCGCCGCCAATCTGGCGGGCGAAGCTCACCGCACCAGCGCCCTGGGACACCTGCGAGTAATCCAGGATGCGCAAGGCACCGGCATTGATGGGGGTAAATCCAAGCCCCATGCCGATCCGGCCCACGATGACCCAGAACACCAGCACCCCGAGCATGGTATTGACGTCGGCCAGGCTCAGGATATAGCAGGACACCGCGAACAGAACGGTACCCACGCCGATCGGCACGAACGGCGACAGGCGGTCGCTGATATGGCCGCCAAGCGGAAACATCATCGCCATGAGCAGCCCGGCGGGCAGCAGCAGCATGCCCGCGGCGGTGGGCGTGAAACCCTGGATTTCCTGCACGAACAGCGGAATCAGATAGGTGGAACCAAATATGCCGGCGCCAAAGACGAATGAAATGATCGAGCCGGCGGCAAATCCGGGAACAGTGAAGATCCGCACGTTCAGCAACGGCTGACGTGCGCGCAACTCCCAATAGACGAAAGCCACCGCGGTCGCCGTCGCCACCGCCAACAGCCCGATTATCAACGGCGTTTGCCAGCCGAGGCGCTGGCCGTTGGAGAGCGCCCACAACAGACTGAGCAGGAACAGGCTGAGCAGGCCGAAGCCCAGCCAGTCGAATCGCATGCGCGTGGTGCCGGCGTCACGACCCGGTGCGAAGTAGAACCCCAGTACGAGACTGATCAGACAGGTGGGCACGGGCAGGAAGAACACCGCGCGCCAGTTGAATACATCCACCAGCACGCCGCCCATGGCCGGGCCGATGGCCGGCCCGAGCATTGCTCCCAGACCGTACAGCCCCAGCCCCAGTCCGCGCTGCCGCGGCGGGAAGATATGAAAGATCATGACCATGGCCAGCGGCTGGATGATGCCCGCCATGGCCCCCTGGACGACCCGCGAGAGAATGACAAGATCTTCGGTCGGGCTCAGTCCGCCGGCCACGGAGGCAACAATGAAGATCACCATGCCGCCGCCGTAGGCAAGCCGCATGCCGAAGGTATGCAGCGCCCAGGCGCTCAGCAGCATGAACGCCGTCATCGCAGCCAGGAAACCGGTTGCCAGCCAATGCGCTTTCGACTGCGGGATATCGAAGGCGCTCATGACGTCCGGAACGGCAACGTTGACCACCGTGGACGACAACGCCATGGACAGCGAGCCGACGATGACCGTGATGGTGGCCAGCCACTTGTAGGCGGGGCCGTAGCGCTCCGACAACAGCTCGGTGGACGACGTCAAGATGAACTCCGATGTAATTCGCCGTGGATCCGCGCGACGCCGAAGCGACCGCGACCCGAATCCCGCATTTGCGGCATACCGTTACCCGGGCGTAGCCGCGTCATTGCAATGCTTCCGCCCGCTCGCGAATACGCTGCAGAACCTGCAGGCATTGCAGCAGATCGCCTTCCGGGATACCGCCGAACAGTTCCTTGCGCAGCTGCGCCGCCGCGGCCTCGATCTCCTGCAGCGCCTCGTGCGCCTGGGCGGTGAGGTGAATACGGCGAACGCGCCTGTCCTCACTGCACGGACGCCGTTCAATCCAGCCGTCCCGCGCCAAGCGGTCGAGCAAGCCCACCAGCGTCGGCCCCTCGACGCCGATCCGCTGCGCCAGCGTGGTCTGCGTCATGCCCTCACCGCCTCGCGCGATCTGCAGCAGCGCCTGCCACTTGGCCTGACTCAGTCCGAGCGGCCGCAGACGCTGGTCCAGACGCATACGGCATGCGCGCGCGGTATCGCCGAGCGCCGGTCCAAGACGGTCTATCAAGGAATGGCGGTTGTCTGGTTGATGCCGGTCGTTCATGGATGCGTCCACCTGCCCAAACCGTATAGAGCCTGCCGAGCAGGCCATTAGTATGGTAATAAATAGCAGGCTAATTAAAAATGGTCAATGCTATCGCCCGGAATCGAGCGCCTGTTCATCAGCCTCCGGTTGCACCGCAAACATCTCGGCCATGCCCTTCTCTGCGGCCGCATGCGCGGCGGCCACAAACGCCGGTAGCGTCTGCGATGCCGAGCCCTTGTGCCAGGCAAGTTGCATGATGGTGGACGGCGTCCGCCTCGTGAACGGCCGGTAAACGACCTGATTGATGCGGATGCTCTGCAAGGAAGCCGGAACCACGGAAACGCCCAGACCGGCGCCGACCAGGCCAAGCAGCGTATGCATGTCGGCAACCTCCTGAACAATGCGCAGGCTCTGATCGCGCTCGACGAACATTCCTACCATACGTGCGCTGAAATTCAGGTTGGCGGCAGGCGAAATACTGATCAACGGTTCGGACGCAAACTCCTCCGGCGACACCCGTGCCTGACGGGCAAGGGGATGGTCGGCCGGAATCGCGGCAACAAACGGCTCACTGAACAGAACGGCCGTTTCCAGATCCGGGTCGCTCACCGGCCCGCGCATGATGCCGAGGTCGATGCGTCCGTCGTGCAGGGCCAGAATCTGCTGCGCGACGGTCATTTCCTGAAGACGCACATCGACCGTCGGGTGATCGGCGGTAAAGCTGCGCAGCGCGTCGGGCACCAGCGTGTAGATCGACGAAAAGATTGCCCCGATGCTCAACGAGCCCTCCTCGCCATTGGCGATGGCGCGCACGATCTCCGCCGCCTGCTGCGTGGTATTGATCACACGGCGGGCATGCACAACCAACGCCTCGCCCGCCGCGGTGAGCGCGACCTTGCGCTTGGTTCGGGTAAACAGCGCGGCACCGAGTTCACGCTCGAGCCCGCTGATCTGCATGCTGAGCGGCGGCTGCGCAATACCGACCCGCGCCGCGGCGCGGGTGAAGTTCAGTTCCTCCGCCACCGCCAGAAAGTACCTGAGCTGTCGTAGTTCCATGGCCGATCCCCTCCGGATGCCGCATCCGCAAAATTCACCGCCCAGGCTCGATCGATTGGGGTGGCGGAGACTGGCGCTCCACGCTGCGCCCTGATCGCCCCGAAGGCCTGGCCGGACAACAGCACATCCCTGTGCTGTCGCCCGGTGGCCGCCTCCCTGCGGCCACCCTTCGGGCCGGACGGCCTCCGGGGCGGGGCTGCGCGAGTCGCGCCAGCCTCCGCCACCCCAATCGATCGGATCGCCGCCCGTTACGTCCAGGGCACCTGGCAGAAAACTGTAATACTTTTCCCATATCATGTTGTCAATAGACATATATTGGACATACGGTAATCAGCATCATTAAATGACTTCCTGACAAACCGCTCCGCAAACGACAGAGATCGGATCATGACGGCACGCACCCCCGTACTCATCGTCGGCGCCGGCCCCGTCGGTCTTGCCCTCGCCGGCGACCTCGGCTGGCGCGGCATCGAATGCACCCTCATCGAGCGCACCGACGGCTCCATCTACCAACCCAAGATGGACATGGTCGGCGTCCGCACCATGGAGTTCTGCCGCCGCTGGGGCATCGTCGATTGGGTCGAGCAGAGCCCCTACCCACGCGACTACCCACAGGACTGCGTCTGGGTCACCTCGCTCACCGGCTACGAATTCGGCCGCGAACCCTTCCCCACCAAAGACGAAGAACCTCTGCCGCCGCAAAGCCCGCAAAAGCGTGAGCGCGTCCCGCAGGACATGTTCGACCCGGTACTGCAGCGTTTCGCTAGATCCTTCCCCGGCACCAGCCTGCGCTACCAGACCGAGCTGATCGCCTTTGAAGAGACCGCGGACGGCGTACTGGCCACCGTCAAGGACCTGACAACCGGCCGCACCGAGGCCATCCACGCCGACTACCTGGTGGGCACCGACGGCGGCTCCAGCATGGTCCGCCGGGCACTCGGCATCGAAATGCAAGGCACCCCCGTCCTCACCTACACCACCAACGTCATCTTCCGCTGCGATGATCTGCCCGCCCTGCACGACAAGGGCAAGGCATACCGTTTCATCTTCATCGGCCCCGAAGGCACCTGGCTCACCATCGTCGCCATCAATGGCGCCGACCGCTGGCGCATGTCGGTGGTGGGTACGGACGACAAGAAAACCTTCGACGAGGCTGAAATCCGCGCGCTGATCGTGCGCGCGGTCGGCCGTCAGTTCGACTTCGAGATCCTGTCGATCCTGCCCTGGATGCGGCGGGAGCTGGTGGCCGACCACTACGCCAGCAAGCGCGTATTCATCGCCGGCGATGCCGCCCACCTCATGTCACCGACGGGCGGATTCGGCATGAACACCGGCATCGGCGACGCCGTCGATATCGCCTGGAAGCTGGACGCAACCCTGCGCGGCTGGGGCGGCGAACACCTGCTGCGGACCTACGAAGCCGAACGCCGCCCGATCGGCCTTCGCAACGTCGCCGAAGCCAGTCGCAACCTCAACCGCATGCTCGGCCCGCGCAAGCGCCTGCCGCCGCCGGAAGCGTTCGAGCCCGGCCCCGAAGGCGAGCAGGCACGGCGCGAGTACGGCGACTGGTTTACCGAACGCATGAAACCCGAGTGGTTTGCGATCGGCATTCATCTCGGGTATTGCTACGAGGATTCGCCAATCATCTGCGCGGACGGAACGCAGCCGATTGTCGAGGACGTCAGGCACTACACCCAGACCGCCCGCCCCGGCGCCCGCGCGCCGCATGTCTGGCTGGAGGACGGACGCTCGACGCTCGACCTGTTCGGCAGAGGCTTTGTACTGCTCAGACTCGGAGGCGATGCGCCGAGCGCAGCGGCACTGGCGAAAGCCGCCGAGCAACGGGGCGTGCCGCTCGACATCGTGTCGCTGCATGAAGAAGCGGTGCATGCTGCCTACGAAAAGCGCCTGGTGCTGGTGCGCCCGGACGGCCACGTTGTCTGGCGCTCGGATCTGGAGCCGGATGACCCGCTGGCGGTCATCGATGTCGTCCGCGGCGCGCGGCCACCCCGCCCGCGCGACGACGAACAGACCGGCTTGAACAACGACACGCCCGAGGAGCATGCCCGATGAGCAACAGGTCCATGTCCGATGAAAAAGAACGCCGGGCGCTGACCGAGGAACTGGCCACGTTGAACTGCCGGGTGGCCCATCCCGACGACCCGCCCCTGTTCACCAAAAACCCGCAGACCACCATGGTCCCCTGTCACTGGCGGGCCGCCGATGTGGCGCGGATGCTGGACAAGATCGGCGCCAGCCTCAAGCTCGAGGCCGGCGGCCAGCGGCGCACGCTGCGCCTGGCCAACCCGGGCCTGCCCTACGGCACGACGCCGACGTTCTGGACGTCCATCCAGTACATCCTGCCGGGCGAAGTCGCCACCAACCACCGGCACGCGGCCACCGCGCTGCGCTTCATCATGCAGGGCTCGGGCACGGATACCATCGTCGACGGCGAACAGTACATCATGAACGAAGGCGACCTGGTGCTGACTCCGCAATGGGCCTGGCACGATCATGAGCACAAGGGCGACGCGCCGATGATCTGGATCGACGTCCTCGACATCTCACTGGTGCGCGCCCTGCATGCGACGTTCTTCGAAGGCGCGAAACAACCGCGCCAGACCCCGGCCGCGGTACCTGACCGCTCCTACCGCGAATACGGCAGCGGCATCATGCGGCCGCTGAAGACAACTCATTCCGGGCCGTCCAGCCCGGTACTGGCGTATACCTGGGAGCGCGCCGAGGCCGCACTGTGGCAGGCCGCCGGCCTGGAGCCGGACCCGCACGACGACATTGCCCTGGAGTATCAGAACCCGTTGACCGGCGATTCCGCGCTACCCACCATCGGTACCGTCTTGCAGATGTTGCGGCCGGGCGTGCATTGCAAGCCACACCGTCACACCGGCAGCGTCGTCTACTACGTGGTCCGCGGGCAGGGCTCGACCATCATCGACGGCCAGCGGTTTGACTGGGCCAGGGGCGATTTTCTGTCCCTCCCGCCCTGGGCCGTGCATGAACACATGAACAGATCGAGCACCGACGAGGCCGTGATGTTTCAGGTTAACGACATCCCGGCACTGAAGAAGCTCGGCCTTTATCGCGAGGAGGCAGTTGAATGAAGTTTGCCAGTTTCGACAATGGGCATATCGGCATGATTGTCGACGACGAACTCGTCGACTTTACCGAACTCGGTTCAGTCCCGGCGGGGAGCTGGCCACCGGTCGGCATGGTGAAGTTCATCGCCGACTTCGAGGCCATCCAGCCGAAACTCCAGGCCGCCCTGACCTCCGCGCACCGCCAGCCACTGGCAGCGAAACGGCTGGAGTGCCCGGTGCAATGGCCGAACAAGGTCATCGCCTTTCCCGCCAACTACCACGCCCACATCGAGGAGATGAAGCAGGGAACCGGGCTGATCTCGGCATTCAAGGCCAGTGGTCAGGGCTTTTTCCTGAAATCGAACTCCAGCCTTGGCGGGCCGAACGACCCCATCGTGCTACCGGCCCTCGCCGACCGCGAGATCCACCATGAATGCGAGCTTGCGGTTATCATCGGCAAGGGCGGGCGGCACATCAGCCGCGCCGCGGCCATGGACCACGTGTTCGGCTACGCCTGCCTGATCGACGTCGTCGTCCGCGGCAAGGAAGAGCGTGTCATGCGCAAGTCCTACGACACCTTCTGCCCGCTCGGGCCCTATCTGGTGACCCGCGATGAAGTGCCGGACCACACTGACATTGACCTGCAGCTGACAGTCAACGGCGAAATACGGCAGCAGGCCAATACCCGCGATCTCATCGTCGATATTCCCGACATGATCCGCATGGCATCGGCGGTGATGACGCTGCAGCCCGGCGACGTCATCGCCAGCGGCACCCCCTCCGGTGTGGGCCCGATCAAGGGCGGCGATTCGGTCACCATCCGGATTTCCGGCGTCGGCTCGATGACGCTGGACGTGGTGCAGGGCGACAGCGGCGGGCATGAAGTATGGGACAAGACCACCGCCTGAGTGGAGCGCCGCTCCATTGGCAAATCAGTGCTTCTGCTCCATGCCGGATAGCCGCGCATCATGATTGAGAACCCGCTGTTCTATCCGGCGGCGGTGGTCGCCATCATCCTGGTCGGCATTTCAAAGGGCGGTTTTGGCGGCGGCCTGGCGATCATGGCGGTGCCGATCATGGCGCTGACCATTCCGCCGCTGCAGGCGGCCGCGATCATGCTGCCGATCCTTTGCATCATGGATATCACCGGCCTGCATGCCTATTGGAAAACCTGGGATACCCGCAATCTGCGCATCATGATTCCCGGCGGGCTGGCCGGCATCGCGCTGGCGGCACTGACATTTCATTGGGTCAGCGAGGACATGCTGCGGGTGCTGGTCGGCTGTATCGCGGTGAGCTTTACCATGCATTACTACATGCGCGCCCGTCACGGGCACGGCCCTCCGGCCGACATCAGCGTGATCAGGGGCGGTTTCTGGTCGGCGGTATCGGGATTCACCAGCTTTGCAGCGCACGCCGGAGGACCTCCCGCCACGGTCTACCTGCTACCGCAACGCCTGGACAAGACCCTGTTCGCGGGCACGGCGGTGGTGTTCTTTACCACGGTCAATTACGCCAAGCTGGTCCCCTACGCCTGGCTCGGGCAGTTCAGTGCCGGCAATCTGCTCACCGCCCTGGTGCTGGCTCCCCTGGCACCAGTCGGCATCAGGCTCGGCATCTGGCTGCACCACCGGGTCTCGCAAGTCTGGTTCTACCGCATCTGTTACACCCTGCTGTTTTTCGCCGGCGTGCGGCTGCTGTGGCAAGGCGCAAGCAATCTGCTTTAGGGAGACTCTGCTTTATTCCCATGAGGCTCCTTAACGCGCGATCACCCTGTAGATGGGCCGCAGGGCCTGGACGTGCCTCAGCACAACCTGGATAACCGTCATCAACGGCACCGCCAGCAACACGCCGATCGGCCCCCACAGCCAGCCCCAGAAAAAAATGCCCAGAAAAATCACCACCGGATTGACCGATAGCCGATAACCGTGGATCCACGGTTCCAGAAAGAACCCCACCACCGTGTTCAGCAACAGATAGCCCAGTGGAACCACCAGCATCATGAACGGCTCTTCCAGATTTGCGGCCGACACCAGCAGCAGCAAGGCCACTGTAATCACGACGCCCAGATAAGGCACAAAACGCAGCAGCGTCGCAATCACCCCCCAGACCACAGGAGACGGCAGGCCCACCGCCCAGGCCATTACGCCGGTCAGCAGGCCCACCAGACTGTTACTGACCGTGATCACCGCCAGGTACCGGGCGATCTCACGCTGACAGTCCCGCACCATACGCAACGTATTGCGGCGGCGGACACGGCTGGGCAGTTGATCGACGTAATTGGAAATCAGACGATTACCGCTGATCAACAGAAAATAACTAAGCGCCAGGCCCAGAGCCAGTGCCGCCGCCGCATCCCGGGCATTGACCAGCAGCTGCCCCCGCCATGACTCCGATTCCAGCACCACCTTGGCGGGCACCTCGCCCTCCTCCTCAGGCGGAGGTTCGCGCAGTTCCTCCACCGCCTTTTCCACCTGCCGGGCCGAGCTACTCATGCGCCCAAGTACCTCCCGCAATTCTCCATCCTGCACCAGCAGCCTGGAGATCCCCGCCGGTGCATGCTCCATCCACTCCAGCAACGGTTTCGACGCCAGCGTGGCGGTACCGGCCACCGCCGACACCAGCAACAGCAGCAGCACGCCGGCACTTACCGCCCGCGGCATACCGAAGCGCGCAAGGTAGCCGACCAGGGGTGCCAGCAACAGGCTGGCAAGGACGGCCAGAGTGATGGGCAGAATGACCTGATGGGCCAGGTACAGTGTGTAAAGAATGCCCAGGCAGAATAGCCCGTGCACCGAGATCCGCAGCGGATCCCCTCGCCGCAGTCCGAACCGGCGATGCAACTGATCCTGCACCATACCCCCTCCCACACCTTCGAATTAATTCCTGCGAATTTATTCCTACCTTAAAGGAGCCTCTGATGTATTCCCATGGGGCTCCCAAGCCGATCGCACGTTCGCATCCGCGTTTCTGGCGCGTCGGCGTGGCGCGCGATTTACCTTGGCGGCGGATTTCCGGATGTGGATGAACGCCGTTCGGGCACCCATACTCACCGGGCGTAATGATCACCCAACGGCCGCCGATACAGCGCGCCGCAGGGGCGCCCTGTTGTTTGCGGTCAGCAAGGAGGACCGCCATGAAGCAAATCAGGAATGCGATACCCCTCATACTGGCGACCACACTGGTGGTGCCGCACACCGCCTGGAGTTTTTCCGACTCCGACAATGATTTCCTCAATGCCACGAACGACTACGCGTACGACTACAGTCCTGAACCTGCCGAGGTGGAAGCCTTTCTGGGCGGGGGCATCGGCTACTTTCGCATCGACGACGAGGATTATCTCAATGAGAACGAGCAACTGGAGGATGACCGCAAGTCATGGAAAGTGTTCGGTGGCTTCGATCTTGGCCGTGCCCTCGCCATTGAGCTGGCCTACATCGATTTTGGCAGATTAAACGAAGAGCAGGCCAGCGTGGAGGCAACCGGATGGACGATCGCCGGCATCATCGCCTTGCCGATCACGGAGAACTTCTCGCCCTACGGCAAGGCGGGACAATTGTATTGGGATGCCGATTTCACGCTGGGCCCGACCACCATCAGCGCCGATGGCAATGATTTTTTCTTCGGTCTTGGTGGCCGATTCTCACTCAACGACTGGTCTGATATAAGGCTGGAATACGAGCGTTTCACCATGGACGACACCGATGTCGACATGGCCTCGATCAACCTGCAGTTTCGTTTCTGATTCGCAGCGGGCGGCGCGGCCGGATCGCCGGCCCGTCGCACACGTCACCGGATGGCGGCAAGATCAATCTGATCGGTACGTTCAATACCCTCGGTCAGCGCGCGGCAACGCTCCAGGAAGGCGCGCATGCCCGCGGTCTGATACTTCTCCCGCCGCCAGATGAAACGGAACTGCCGGCGCAGGTCCAGCTCGGGCGTCTCCACCGCCACCAGGCTGCCGCGACGAAAGGCGTCACGCAGTGCCAGCCGGGAGATGCAGCCAACACCAAGCCCGGACTCGACCGCCCGCTTGATGGCCTCGGTATGTTCCAGTTCCAGACGCACGTTCAGACTCATGGGCAGATGCCGCAAGGCGTGGTCCAGGGTTCGCCGGGTGCCCGAACCCTGCTCGCGCAGTATCCAGGGCTCCCGGGCAAGACGGGCAACCGTGCTGCTGCCGCTGACGGCCAGGGGATGGTCCGGCGCGCAGAACACGACCAGCTCATCCTCTATCCAGGGGTGAACCTCGACATCCGGGTGCTGACAGTCCCCCTCGATAAGGCCGAGATCCAGAGTGTAGTGGGCCACCTGATCGACGATCGCGGCGGTATTGTGCACATGCAGGCGGATGCGGCTTTCCGGATGTTGCTGCATGAACGCGCCGATGATCAGCGTCGCCAGATAATTGCCGATGGTCAGCGTTGCGCCGACATGCAGGGAGCCGAAGCCGGCATGCCCATGGAGCAGATCCTCCACCTCCTCCGCCCGGTCGAGCAGCGCGGTGGCCTTCGGCAGCAGCTGCTCGCCAAGCTCATTGAGCCGCAGGCGCTTGCCGATGCGGTCGAACAGCTGGCAATCGAACTGCCGCTCGAACTCGCCGAGCGCGGTGCTGGTGGCCGACTGTGACAGGGACAGTAGCTCCGCGGCCCTTGAAACGCTGCCTGTACGGGCAACCGTGGCGAAGATTTCCAGTTGGCGCAGTGTGTATTTCATCCGCTTCCCATCGCATGATTTCGCCCGCGGGCAGAGTCTTTATATGCCGATTGGATATATGTTATGCGAATAACCCATTTAACAGATATGCTTCGGGCATCTAGAATCCCTGTCATCGTCAGCCGGACCCGCGCGCATGCCGCGGCGTCAGGGCCTACCGGATCCCAAATTACGGAAGGGGCTTTTCATGAGCAACCTCGGAATCGAGCACGTCCTGAGCGTACACCACTGGAACGACTCGCTGTTCAGCTTCCGTACCACCCGTGATCAGGGTCTGCGGTTCGAGAACGGTCAGTTCGTGATGATCGGCCTTGAAGTGGAAGGCCGGCCGCTGTTGCGCGCCTACAGCATCGCCAGCCCCAACTACGAAGATCACCTGGAGTTCTTCAGCATCAAGGTGCCCGACGGCCCCCTCACCTCGCGGCTGCAGCATCTGAAGGAAGGCGACGCCCTGGTCACCAGCCGGAAACCGACCGGCACACTGCTGCTGGACGACCTCAACCAGGGCAAGCACCTGTATCTGCTGAGCACCGGCACCGGACTGGCGCCGTTCCTGAGCCTGATCCAGGATCCCGAGGCCTATGAGCGCTTCGACAAGGTCGTGCTGATTCACGGCGTGCGCCATATCAGCGAACTCGCCTACCAGGATTTCATCACCAAGGAAGTGCAGAAGAACGAATTCTTCGGCGACGTCATCCGTGAAAAACTGATCTATTACCCGACGGTAACCCGCGAGCCGTTCCGCAACCGCGGCCGGCTGACCGATCTGATCGACAGCGGCAAGCTGTTCGAGGACGTCGGCCTGCCGCCGCTCGATCCCACCGTCGACCGCGCCATGATCTGCGGCAGCCCGGCAATGCTGGCCGACACCCGCGCCCTGCTCGACGACCGTGGCTTCAGCATCTCACCGCGTATAGGCGAAAAAGGTGACTACGTCATCGAGCGCGCCTTCGTCGAAAAGTAACTTACAGGTAGCGCGCTGATCGCGCCTGCCCTGTCGCCGCGGATATTTGCTTGCCCGGCTCGCGATTTTGACCGATGATTCAAGGCATGCAGAATCTATCCGCCAACCGTAAACACATGCGCATTCGCGTCCGCCGCTGGGCGGCCGGGGCGATGCCCGTGTGCGAGGAAGGCGTGATCGGTTAGTTTCATCCTGCAGACGCTTTCGAAAGGCCACGGAGTCCCGCACCCCGTGGCCTTTTCTTTTTTCCGTGGATGAAATCGGTGAGGTGTAGCGTGTCAGTACCGGCGGCCTACCTGGGAGTGATCATCGTCTGGGCAACCACGCCGCTGGCTATCCAGTGGAGTGGGGAATCAGTGGGCTTTCTGTTCGGCGCCACCTCCCGCATGGCCCTGGGCGCCGGCCTCAGCCTGCTGCTGGTGCTCGCCTTCCGAGCCCCCATGCCCTGGCACCGCCGTGCCGTACAGGCTTACGCAAGTGCCGCGATTGGCGTCTTCGGCGCAATGCTGACCGCGTACTGGGCAGCCCAGCACGTTCCCTCCGGCCTGATTTCGGTGCTGTTCGGCCTCACCCCGCTGATTGCCGGGGTTCTGGCGGCACTCTGGCTGAATGAGCGCAATCTGACCGCGATCAAGATCACCGGCATCCTGCTTGGCATTGCCGGGCTGGCGGTGATCTTCCGCGCTGATCTGTCTGACTACCCGACGGCGTGGAAAGGCATTACCGCGCTGCTGGTGGCGGCCAGTCTGCATTCGGTGAGCATGGTGCTGGTCAAGCGCCATGGAGAGTCCATACCCGCCCTGGCCCAATCCACCGGCGGCCTGCTGCTGGCCCTGCCTTGCTACCTGCTGCTGTGGCTGCTGGTGGACGGCGGCGCCTGGCCGGAGCATATTCCCCTGCGCAGCGGCCTGGCGATTCTCTACCTTGGCGGGTTCGGCTCGGTGCTGGGTTTTCTGCTGTATTTCCATGTGCTGAAGCGGCTGACCACCGGCTCGGTGGCACTGATCACCCTGATCACACCGGTGCTTGCCCTGTTGCTGGGCCGTTTCGTCAACCAGGAGCAGGTCCCGGCCAGCGTCTGGGCAGGCTCCGGCCTGGTGCTCGCCGGCCTCGCCCTGCATCAATGGGGGCACCGGCTGGGCCGACAGCGCTATAAGTCCGTGGCCGAGAAAGGGTGAACTCGGCCGGATCGAAGCCGCGGTGCATACCTTGACCATCGGTGCGATTGCTGTAATGTTGGTACTACCTGTTTGGTAGTGCCACCTTCTACAAACACGAGTATCACAACAAGAAACGCGCCATGACCACCACATACCGTGCTGTATTTGCTCGCGGCGGGACAAGCAAGGCCCTGATCTTTCACTTGTCCGATCTACCCGCCGACAGATCGACGTGGGACGGCATCTTCACCGCGGCGATGGGCAGCCCCGACCCCTACGGGCGGCAGCTCAACGGCATGGGCGGCGGCGTATCGTCGCTGTCCAAGGTCTGCATCGTCGGGCCGCCAACCAGACCCGATGCCGACGTTGACTACCTGTTTGCGCAAATACAGGTCAGGGACGCACGCGTCGATTACAGCGGCAATTGCGGCAACATGTCTTCAGCCATCGGGCCGTTTGCAGTGGACGAAGGGCTGGTCGCCGCCGCCGAGGGGCAAACAACGGTCCGCATTCACAACGTCAATACCGGCAAGATCATTCACGCCACATTCCCGGTCCACGACGGCGTCAGCGTGTCCACCGGTGACCTTGAAATTCCCGGCGTATCCGGCACCGGGGCACCGATCAGGCTGGATTTCATCAACCCTGGCGGCGCCACGACCGGCGCCCTGCTGCCGACCGGGCGCGTGGTTGACCTGCTCGACGTTCCCGGCGTCGGTGAAATCGAGGCGTCACTTGTCGACGCGGCCAACGCCTGTGTGTTCATCGACGCCGCCAGTTTCGGATTGACCGGTATCGAGCTGCCGGACGAACTCGAAGGTCGACCGGACCTGCTTTCCCGGCTCGCCGCCGTTCGGGAGCACGCGTCGGTGGCAATGGGAATCGCAAGTTCTCTGGAAGAAGCACGCAACATCAGAGTTGTTCCGATGATCGGATTCCTGTCCGCACCTCGGGAAACCCGCACCTTCTCCGGCGAAACCATCCCGGCCGATGCCGTCGATCTGGTCGTGCGCATGCTATCCAGCGGCCAGCCGCATCGCGCCTTGCCGCTGACCGCTTCATTATGCATGGCGGTCGCTTCCCAGATTACGGGCAGCATACCGAACCGGCTGGTCCGCGGGCAGCGGAGTGGTGCTTTGCGGCTGGGCATGCCCTCGGGCGTACTCACGGTGGACGCGAAGGTATCCGGGGATGGCAATGACTGGCAGGCGTCATACGGCGCCTTTTACCGAACCACGCGTCGTCTGTTCGCCGGGGAGATCTATCTTTGAGCACCACAGGCCGGCCGCGGCGGGATACCGTCTTCTGTTCCCGCCAGGCCCGAAAGACGACAGGGCACCGGTATCCAAGCACAGGTGGAACGTCTACAATCACGTCGCCGCCGGTATGACTTAACCCTCCACCTTCTAAATGGCATCGATATGGCAGCAGGAACCCCTCAAGCGCCGGGCGCGGTGGATTCACTACTCGACAGCAGCAGTGGCAGCGAGGATTCGCTGGTCTGGAAGATTCTCGACTACCTGCGGGAGAAACGCTTCGAGCCTGGTGACCGGCTGCCGGGCGAGCGCAGCCTTGCCACGCGTTTCGGCGTTGGCCGCAATACGCTAAGGGAAGCGTTCGCGGCACTGATCGCGCTGCGTGTGCTGGAGTCCAAACCGCATTCCGGCATCTACCTGCGCAAACGCGCGGCGGAAGCCAGTTTCGAAACGGTGGTTCTGCTCGCCGAACTCGGCACACCGCCATCGTCACAGGAGGTGCTGGATTCGATAGAAGTCCGCCAGGTGCTGGAACTGGAGGCCGCGCAACTGGCCTGCGCACGTCGCACCGAGACGGATATCGAAAAACTGACCGATATAGTGAATGCGACCAATGCGTTGCTGAAAGACGAAGGCAATATCGCCGACCTTGACCACGCCTTCCACATGACGCTAGCGGAATCGACGCACAACACCATCCTGGCGCGCATTCTCCACGCGTTCTATCGGCTATCTCTGGAGCGACGCTACACGTACTTTTCCGTTCTCAGCAACGGCCGGCGATCAGCGGCAAGTCACGAACAGATCGTTGAGGCGATCAGCAGGCAGGATCCGGAGCAGGCATCCGCACTGATGGCGGAGCACCTGACCAATGCCCGCTACTACTGGCGGGAAATGCAGGAGCGCACCGAGGAATAACCGGCAGGAACAGGGCTGCTCAGACGAACCTGCAGGACGCACGCCCCACCCCCGCAAACTGCGCGATCGCCCTGTCTCCTGCCGCAACGGGAAGCGCATCACTGAAGCCGCCGGTCAACACCACACTGCCCGCAGGCACATAACCATCGTGCTCCCAGAGCTTACTGACCAGCCACGCCAGAGAGGCGGCGGGATTCCCCAGCACCGCGGCCCCCGCGCCGGTCGCGACCACCTCATCGTTGAAGCGCAACACCGCACCAAGCAGCGCAAGATCCACCGCGCGTGGGTCCAGACGGCTTGTACCCAGCACGTAACGCGCGGTGGACATGTTATCCGCAACGCCGGCGACCACGTCGAACGGCGACGTCTCATACCGGGAGTCGAGAATCTCCATCGCCGGCGAAACATAGGCCGTCGCATCCAGCACCGTCTCGACATCGCAATCCGGACCACGCAGATCACGGCAGGTGACAAACGCCAGTTCCATCTCAACCCGCGGGCCGATCAGCTCACCCAACCGCACCTCGCCACCATCGGCGATTCGCCCATAATCGGTCAGGAACCCGTACAACGGCTCGGTCACGCCCAGCGGTCGCATCTTCACCGTCGACGTCAGCCCGATCTTGTAGCCCGGCACCAGGACACCACGGGACTCCTTCAATGCCCGGATGGTCCGCTGCACGGCATAGGCGTCCTCCATATCCATGCCAGGATAATCCAGCGTGACCTTCGGCACCGGCCGGCGAGCACGCTCCGCCTCGTCGAGACGCCTGCCAAGCGCCAATACCTGCTCTTCGGCCAATACCATGATCAGTCCAACCCACGATTAGAGAACATATGAAGCTCGGACCGCAGAACTCCACGTCCGAGGTCGGCTGGTGTGGCGGGTCGGCGCGACTCGTGTAGCCCCGCCCGCAAGGCCGACCGGCCCGAAGGGTGGCCGCATGGATGCGGCCACCGGGCGACAGCACAGGGATGTGCTGTTGCCCGGCCAGGCCTTGCGGGCGATCAGGGCGTAACGTGGAGCGCCGACCCGCCACACCAGCCGACCGGATCGAAGCCGTCTAGATGAGACCGCTCCCAGGCCTCCACACCTAGGGCGATCAAAGAATGATACTTACCTTGCCCTGGGGGCGCAGTGTGTCGAGGTCCAGCACAGCCCGCTTGGACTGAATGCGAAAATCTCCGCCCTGCTTCAGCAGATGGTAAATACTGTGCCCGGGATAAACGTCCTTGATCTCGCCCTTGGAGCGATACACCACAAAATTGCACTCCACCCGCGCCTCCAACTCCGAGATCGGCTCGACGATCACGTTCGACACCAGATGCCGCGTGCGCGAGTGCGGATACTCCGCATGTGCCCCCTTCTGCAACAACCGTTTGGCACGCTGATCCAGACGGTGGCGATCATCGTAGATCAAAAATAACGTCGTCGAAGGATCACCATCCGGCGCATCCGTCGACGGCACCAGATAAGAACCATCCTCCGTAAACAGCGCCGCCCACTCCTCCAACTGCCAGTTATCGAGCAGCCGCGCCTCGCGGTACAGAAAATCCTCAACCTCGCTTCTCGGGAATGCGCTGCTCATGACACCGACCTCCCCGCCTCGGCGCGCACCAGATCATGCCAGCGCCGCCAGAAAACCCGCAGCTGCAGCTCATCCATTTTCGACGCGTTCTTCTCCTCCAGCGAGATGCCGCGCGAAAGATCATTCCAGCTCGGCCCGGGCATGGCCGCGTAGCCACGCTGACAGAGCTCCAGCATCTCCTGATCATCCGGCGTTGCCAGACCGCCCGGACCAAGAAACTCCACGTAATTGCGCAACCGCAGATCGCGGATCACCGGATCCTCTCCCTTCGCGCCCAGCGCCCAGGCGCTGACCTCGAAATAACCAGGCGCCTTCGGATAAACCGTTCTGATCGTGAGGCCGGCCACGTCGTTGATGATCAGATTGGGGAAGATGAGCATATTGCGGTCGCCGTGGCATAGAAATGTTGCCCGCTCCTCACCCAGCCGCTCGGTCATTTCGGCATAGATGGCGTCGATGTGATGCTTCACATCCTCGCCCCAGGAAGGCATCCAGCGCGCGCTCGGTCGGCCCCAGGGCGTACCGTTCACCGACTCGGACACCGCGTGCCCGTTGCCCAGATCCCGGACGCGCCCGAAAACGCGACCGTAGTTGTTACGCACGTCGCCTTCGCGGTCCTTGATATAGGAAAGGTAGGTGGCATGCGTGCTCTCGGCGTGGTAGCCGTCAACACTGTTCTCCTGCAACAGCTTCCAGTTCGCGTACGCGCTGTATGTCTGCGTGCCGCCGATAACCTCCATGCCATCCGCGCCTTGCACGTGCACATGATCGAGGTACTCGGCCGCATCGGCCAGGTAATCGACCAGGCTGATCGGATCGGCACTGAAATTCACGAAAATAAAACCGGCGTGGATAGCGAAGTGCGGAACACGCTCCAGATTCAACTCCCCCTCGGCATTGCAGTCAGGTGCGTAGGACTCGGCAATGGGCTGATGCACCAGCTTCCCGTCATCGCCGTAAACCCAGCCGTGGTAGGGACAGGTGAAATTTCTCGCCCGCCCGCTGTTATCCCGGCAAACCAGCGCGCCGCGATGTTTGCAGCTGTTGTAGAAGACATGCAGCGTGCCGCTGCGGTCTCGACTGAGCAGCAGTGGTTTACCCGCCACCGAGCGCGCCACGAAACTGCCGGGCGAGGGTACTTCGGACTCGTGCGCCGTATAAATCCAGCAGGTCTCGAAGATCGCTGTACGCTCCGCGGCAAGAATATCGGGATCGACGAAGACCCGCCGGTTGACCTTGAAAATGCCCTGTTGGCGATCTTCATGGATCATGGAATCCCATCGGGTTTCTTTAGACACTGGCTAACGCCTCCGAATGGAAACTGCTGTGAAGCCGGGCATACGCTGCCCGGCTTATGCTGGAGTCGAACTCAGAACCGGCCCTGGGCGTCTCCTTAAGACGATACGGGGCTCTTTTTAGACTACCAGTCTGGACCAGACTGATTGGCCCTACCAGTTTTCGAGTATAGGAATGGGGTATTCCGATGTCAATCAACCACACTCCGCTCCGACTTCGGTCCAGCGAATCAGAACACCAGATATCCCAATCCCAGCATCCACAACGTCATCAATCCCGCCCCGACGACCGTAAACCAGCCGTTCCAGCCCCAGCACAAGGTCTGCGCCTCGATGCCCGCCACACGACTGATGATCAACACCGAAGCGGATACCGGAGAAGAACAGACGGCGAGCGCCCAGCCCGACATGACTGCCAGAGCCAGCTGCTCGGGCACCATTCCGAACAGCTCCGGCTGCGCCAGTGAAGACAGCAGAATGGTGGCAACCAGCATCGCATTCAGCCCCAGCTGCGGCAGAATCACCATCAACAGCATGACCAGGATCGCGATGATCTGTCCGTGCAGCCCCGCGCCTGCCAGGAGGTCCGCAATGGCCGTCGTTGGCAGCGCCGCGGCAATCAGCGTCCCCATGACCCCCGCCCCGGCCAGCACCGTGATCTCGGAGCGCAGCCCGCTGAACTGGGCCGGTGCCCCGCGCACCAGTCGCGCGGTGGAAAGCGCCACGGCACGCGGCAGTCCCGCCCGCCGCCGCTGCACCAGCATCCACAGGAATGCGGCTACCGGCGCGGTCAGTAAAATTGCCAATGGCAAGGAAACATCAAGCGCCAGTTCTACCGCCACCGCGCCGGCAAATATCGCCAGCACGAGTAACAGAAAACGCAGGATCACCCGCAAACCGCCCGGCGGCGCCTGCTGCGGCCCCGGTGGTGCCAAGCCACTGCGCGGCGCGCTGGCGCGATCCCATACCCAGCCGTAAGCCAGCATCATCACCGCCGTCAGCAAGCCCAGCGGCAGGACCGACCACCAGCGCAGGTCGGTCAGGATGGACAGGATCAAGGCCAGGGTCAGGTTCAGCGGCGATGCCAGCGGCGTCAGCGAAAAGCCCCGCGCCATGGCGGAGAACATGCGCTCCGCGCGCACGCGCTGAACCGCCTCCCGTCCACCGGCCGCGGTCAGCGTATTGGCTCGCCGCACCATGACCCCGACCAGATTCAGCGCCGCCAGATTCAGCGGAATGCCGATCAGCAATGAACCCGCGGAGAGCGTTATATAGCGCTTCGACGGCGGCTGATTGATGATCACCTCGCCGCACTGGCGCACCAGGGTGGACGAGTCGGACGCAACCTTGAAAAAAGACAATGCCGCAAGATAGGTGGCAAACCAGGCCGCCCGGTTCAGGGCAAGTAGCAGGCTACCCTGCGGATCGGCCGAAAACCAGGGTAGCACCGGCAACAGCACAGCCGTCATCACCACCACCGCCCGCGGCAAACGCTCCAGGCGCGGCCACTGCAAAATGACATAGACGAGCAGCAGTAAATGACTGGCCGCGGCCAGTGGAACCCATCCGGAAAATTGATAGACCACGGTGATCAGCATCACCGCGGGCAGCAGATGCGTGCCTGGCCCGGGCCGGATCACCGAGGGAACGTCCGAGGCACCGCCTGCGCTAGTGCTCATGCGCTGGCGCCAGGCGTGTAATGCAAAAGAGGGGAAGCGGGTGGGCGGGTTCACGAACCAGGAAGACCTGCCGCAACTGCTGTACGCAGGTGGTATGGCCGGCCGATGCATCAATCAATGGAGCTTCCCCCGAAAGCCGCCAGGGCGGCGGCATGACTTCCCCACATTTGCATTGAAATCTCGCACGAATTATTCTTGTTGGTCAAGTTTTGGAACTTTATTTCGCATAGCGAAACTTGAATAATCCACGGCCTCGGTGGCCCAGATCACACTCGCAATTCTGGAAGCAATGCAGGCATTCTACGGCGATCCACGCTACCAGCCGAGCCCGTGGCTGAAACGCAGAGCGCTGCTCGGCGTCAGCCTGCATACCGGACATACCGCATGACAACACGGCGTCCGCGCGGGGCGCCCCAATCGAGGATCACGCATCATGTTGAACGCCTATATCTATGACGGCATCCGCACCCCCATCGGCCGCCACGGCGGTGCCCTGGCGCCGATGCGCCCCGATGATCTGCTCGCCCTGTGCATCCGCCACCTGGTGGAGCGCAACGCATTCGATCCGAACACCATCGAGGACGTCGTGATCGGCTGCACCAATCAGGCCGGTGAGGACGCGCGCAACGTCGCGCGCCACGCCGGGCTGGTGGCCGGTGTGCCGATCGGCGCCGGCGGTATTACGGTCAACCGGCTGTGCGGCTCGGGTCTGGCCGCCATCCTGGACGCCGGCCGCGCGGCGCATGCCGGACAGGGCGACCTGTTCGTGGCTGGCGGAACGGAAAGCATGAGCCGCGCACCTTTCGTCATGGCCAAGGCCGAGGCCGCCTACAGCCGCAACCTGGTGACGTTTGATTCCACCATCGGCGCGCGCTTCCCCAACCCCAGGCTGGAAGCCGAATTCGGCGACGACACCATGCCCAGGACCGCGGACAACGTGGCCGAACACATGGATGTCAGCCGCGAAGCCGCGGACCGCTTTGCCGCCTGGTCGCAGAGCAAGTACCAGGCGGCCAGGGACGCCGGGTTCTATACCGATGAACTGCTGCCGGTAGACGTACCCCAGGGCCGCAAGAAGCCGCCGCTGACCGTCGCCGAGGACGAGCACCCCCGCGCCGGCACCTCGGTGGAAAGCCTGGCCGGCCTGCGCACGCTGTTCCCGGGCGGCGTGGTCACCGCCGGCAATGCCTCCGGCGTCAACGACGGCGCCGGCGCGATGCTGGTCGGCACGCTGGAGGCCGGTGAACGCGCTGGCATCAAGCCACGCGCGCGCATCATCTCCGGCGCCATCGCCGGCGTTGAGCCCCGGCTCATGGGCCTCGGCCCGGTGCCCGCGACAAAAAAGGCACTGCAGCGGGCCGGACTGAGCCTGGAGCAGATGGACGTGATTGAACTGAACGAGGCGTTCGCGTCCCAGGTGCTGGGCTGCACCAGGTCGCTGGGCATGGCCGATGACGACCCCAGGCTGAACCCCAATGGCGGCGCCGTCGCCATCGGTCACCCGTTGGGGGCATCCGGCGCCCGGCTGGTGCTTACCGCCATGCGCGAACTGGAGCGCCGCCAGGGCCGCTATGCCCTGGTGACCATGTGCATCGGCGTTGGCCAGGGCATCGCCGCAGTCATCGAACGCCAGTAACTTATTGACTCAGTCGGGGCGACATTCGGGACAGTACGGCTTCAACCGCCGTATCATGAACCGGCGTTTCGCCTCTGGCGGTACCGGAGATTACAGTCATGCAGCGCTTTGTTTGGGACGACCCCCTGCTGTTCGAGAATAGCCTCGGCGACGAGGAGCGCATGGTGCGGGATGCCGCCCATGATTATTGCCAGCAACAGCTCATGCCGCGCGTGCTGGAGGCACACCGCCACGAGCGTTTCGACCGCGAGATCATGAACGAGATCGGTGAACTCGGCTTCCTCGGCGCAACCTTGCCCGAGCAGTACGGGGGCGCCGGCGTCAATCACGTCTGCTACGGTCTGATCGCGCGCGAAGTGGAGCGCGTGGATTCAGGCTACCGCTCGGCGATGAGCGTGCAGTCGTCTCTGGTCATGCACCCCATCTATACCTTCGGCAGTGAAGAGCAGCGCATGAAATACCTGCCCAAACTGGCCAGCGGCGAGTGGGTTGGCTGCTTCGGCCTCACCGAACCGGATGCCGGCTCCGACCCGGCAGGCATGAAAACCCGTGCCCGGAAGGTCGACGGCGGCTACACACTGTCGGGCGCCAAGATGTGGATCACCAACTCCCCCATCGCCGACGTGTTCGTGGTCTGGGCCAAGCTGGAAGGCGTAATCCGCGGCTTTATTCTGGAAAAGGGCATGAAGGGCCTGTCGGCGCCGAAAATCGAGGGCAAGTTCTCGCTGCGCGCCTCGACCACCGGCGAGATCGTGATGGATGAGGTGTTCGTGCCGGAGGAGAACCTGCTCGCCGGCGTGGAGGGCCTGAAAGGGCCGTTCAGCTGCCTCAACAAGGCCCGTTACGGCATCAGCTGGGGAGCCCTGGGCGCCGCCGAGTTCTGCTGGCATGCCGCACGCGGTTACACGCTGGAGCGCAAGCAGTTCGGCCGGCCGCTGGCCGCCACACAGCTCATCCAGAAAAAGCTGGTGGACATGCAGACCGAAATCACCCTGGGCCTGCACAGCTGCCTGCAACTCGGCCGGTTGATGGATGCCGACACCTGGGCGCCGGAGATGGTGTCCATGCTCAAGCGCAATAACTGCGGCAAGGCCCTCGACATCGCCAGGACGGCGAGAGACATGCACGGCGGCAATGGTATCTCCGACGAGTACCATGTCATTCGCCACGTCATGAACCTTGAGGCCGTGAACACCTACGAGGGCACGCACGACGTTCATGCCCTGATCCTGGGCCGCGCCCAGACCGGCATTGCCGCTTTCGGCGCCGCGGACTGACATCCCGAGGGACGACTGACGCGGAGTCACACGAACCGGCCCGGACCGCACCGCGGTTGCGGGCCGCTCCACCAACGGAGGTTTGCATGGAAAACAACGAGGCCGTGGAACGCGAAAGCATGGAGTTCGACGTGCTGATCGTCGGCGCCGGGCCGGCCGGGCTTTCCGCCGCAATCCGGCTTCGTCAGCTGGCCACCGAGGCCGGCAAGGATGACTTCAGCGTCTGCGTTATCGAGAAAGGCTCCGAGGTGGGCGCTCATATCCTGTCCGGCGCGGTCATCGAGCCGCGCGCGCTGAACGAGCTTATCCCGGACTGGAAGGACAAGGGCGCGCCGCTCAACACACCGGCCGAGGCTGACAGTTTTCTGTTCCTCACCGAAAAGAGAGCCTTCAGGCTGCCGACGCCGCCGCAGATGCACAACCACGGTAATTACATCGTCAGCCTCGGCAACGTCTGCCGCTGGCTGGCCGAGCAGGCCGAGGCCGCGGGCGTGGAAGTCTTTCCCGGCTTCGCCGCCGCCGAAGTGCTCTACCATGAGGACGGCGCGGTCAAGGGCGTTGCCACCGGCGACATGGGCATCCTCAAGGACGGCAGCCACGGCCCCCACTACGAGCCCGGCGTGGAGCTGCATGCACGCCAGACCCTCTTCTCCGAAGGCTGCCACGGGTCGCTTACCAAACAGCTGGTCGCAAAATTCGACCTGCGCCGGGACTCCGACCCCCAGACCTACGGCATCGGCATCAAGGAACTCTGGGAGGTCGATCCGGCCAGGCACCAGCCCGGCAAGGTGATCCACGCCATGGGCTGGCCGCTGGACCGCAAGACCTATGGCGGCGCCTTCCTCTATCACCTGGAGGACAACCAGGTCTCGGTGGGTTACGTGGTGGGCCTGGATTACCAGAACCCGTATCTCTCCCCCTTCGAGGAGATGCAGCGGTTCAAGACCCACCCGGCGATCCGTGGCACCTTCGAGGGCGGCCGCCGCATTGCCTACGGCGCCCGTGCCCTGGTGGAAGGCGGCATTCAGTCCCTGCCCAGGGTGCATTTTCCCGGCGGCGTGCTGATCGGCGACTCCGCCGGCTTCCTGAACGTGCCCAAGATCAAGGGCACCCACAATGCGATGAAATCCGGCATGGTCGCCGCGGAAGCCGTCTTCACGGCACTGAACGAGAACGATGCCCCGAGCCAGGAGGTGACTGCTTACCTGGACGGCCTCAAGGCCTCATGGATCTGGGACGAACTCTACCGGGTACGGAATCTGCGCCCGTCGTTCGCGCGCTGGGGCCTGTTCGGCGGCGTCGCCTATTCGGCGGTGGATACCTACCTGCTGCGCGGCAAGGCGCCGTGGACCTTCCACAATCACGCCGATCACGAGCAGTTACGGCCGAAGTCCGAATATAAAAGAATCGACTACCCCAAGGCGGACGGCAAGCTGACCTTCGACCGGCTGTCGTCGGTGTTCATCTCCAACACCAATCACGAAGAGGATCAACCCTCGCACCTGCGGCTCAAGGACGACGCGGTGGCCATTACAGTCAATCTGGAGAAATACGACGCCCCCGAGCAGCACTACTGCCCCGCCGGCGTGTACGAGATCGTCCGCGACGACGATGGCACCAATCCACGGCTGCAGATCAACGCCCAGAACTGCGTGCACTGCAAGACCTGCGACATCAAGGATCCAACCCAGAACATCGACTGGGTCACCCCCCAGGGCGGCGACGGACCGAACTACCCGAACATGTGAGCAGCACGGCCTGGCAGTGCGAATCTCACGCCGCCGGGCGTCTCTATCGGTGATACTCGGCGATCACCCAGTTGCGGAACTGTACAAGGCTGGGGTGAGCTTCGTGATCCTCGGGGTAGATGAGGTAGTAGGGACACGGCGCGGGGCGTTGCTCGGCAAACGGAATGACCAGCGAGCCCGATGTAAGCTCGCGCTGTACGACCTCCAGGATGGCGATGGCAACACCCATGCCGGCCTTGGCCGCCTCGTACATCAGGTTAGAGCTCTCAAACCGCAGGCCGCCGGCTGTGGCCATGTCCTCGGCACCATTGACGGCAAGCCAGCGCTGCCAGTCATCGGGGCGGGTTTCCGAGTACAGGCGCTCCACCCGCCGCAGGTCCCGAGGCTGTTCAAGACGGGAATCGCCGGTCATCAGCGCCGGGCTGCACACAGGTACCAGATGGGCCGTGAACAGCAGATCGCAGCGGCAGTTCCGATACTCGGCCCGGTCGGTCAGCATGGCGGCATCGATTTCCGCATGGTCGAAGTCGACGTCATGGCTCAGTGTGGTCAGGAACTGCACTTCGAACCCACCATCCATATAGCGGCACCAGCGCGGGATCAACCAGTTGATCACGAAACTGGGGTAGGCGCAGATCCTGAGCGGCCGGTGCGATTGACGCGCGGCGACGTTCTGGGTGGCCAGCGCCACGCGGTCGAACACGTCGCCCACTTCCTTGAAATAACGCAGGCCTTCGGAGGTCAGTTCGACCTTGCGATGCATGCGGTTGAACAATCTCACGCCGACATAGTCCTCCAGCGATTTGATGCCTCGGCTGACGGCGGCAGGCGTAACGCAAAGTTCATCGGCGGCTCGGGCAAAGCTGGCGTTGTGGGCGGCCGCGACAAACGCACGCAAAGCATAAAGCGGTGGTAACCGACGTTCCATCAAACGACACTCCTGGATCTTCAGTTAACTTTAACTCATCCATAGAGTAAGAATTTGTAGTTTGTCAAGCGGCACCCCTCCTTGTGATCGTGTCATACAGCTGCAACAGGCCTGATCGCGACCACCCAGACGTTCCGCGACATGCCTCACCAGACAAAAAACTCCCGGAGGAGAAACAATGTCCGAAGTGACGCTCGAGCGTGTTGGTGACGCCATTGGCGGCAGGGTGCTGGGAGTTGATCTGTCGAAGCCGCTGGCGCCCGGGCAACAAGCCGCTATCCGTCAGGCACTGCTGGATACGACCGTGATCTGCATCCCCGGCCAGCGCCTTGATGCGAGCGATTTCATCGCCTTCGGTCACCAATTCGGCGAGCTCGAACCCCATGTTCTGACCCAGTATCACCACCCGGAATACGCCGACATCATCATACTTTCCAACGTTGTCGAGAACGGCAAGCCGAAGGGCATCTCTGACGGCGGCTCGTACTGGCACTCCGACCTCTCCTATATGCGGGTGCCCGCCCTGGCCACCAGCCTGTATGCGCTGGAGGTGCCGGAGTCCGGCGGCGACACGCTGTTCACGGACATGTACCGGGCCTATGAAACGCTGCCGGAGGCAACCCGCCAGCGGATCGACGGCCTGACCGCCATCCACAGCTACGCCTATCGTCACAACCAGATGATCGACAAGAACAAGGTGCGCGCCAAGCTGACACCCGAGCAGATCCGCCGCACGCCCGACGTCGTACATCCGGTGGTCCGCACCCACCCCGAAACCGGGCGCAAGGCGCTTTATGTCAACCCCGGCTTCACCATGCGCATCGTCGGAATGGAGCAGAAGGAAAGCGACGAGCTTCTGCAAACGCTGTTCGAGCACGCCGTCTCGCCGGAGTTCCAGTACCGCCACACGTGGTCGGTGGGTGACGTGATCATGTGGGACAACCGCTGCTCCATGCACTCCGCCACCGGTGGCTACACACCGGAACAGCCCCGCACCCTCTTCCGCATCACGGTGACCGGAACTGTTCCGTACTGAGTAATGACGATAACAATCAGATAGTGAGGAGGAAGCACCCATGTTCGGCATCAAAACCGTACTTGCAGCATCCACGATAGTTGCGCTCACCCTTGCCGGCAGCGCGCACGCCGACAAGCAGTTCACCATTGATATCCCGGAACAGACGGTCGCCGCCGGCTCCACCGGTGGCTCCTGGTTCATCACCTCAACCGCGTTGTTCGACCTCTTCAACGACCACATCGAGGGGCTGCGCTACAACATCGTCCCCGGTGGCGGCGTGTCCAACCCGATTTCGGTACACCGCGGCGAGGCCAGCGTCGCGATGGGCTATACCACCAACCTGCATTCCGCGTACAGCGGTGAAGAACCCTACGAAGAGGCGTTCAAGGATCTGCGCGCCGTCGCCAACATCAATGTCGCCAGCGTGCTGCATCCGTTCATCCTCACCGACGCACCTGTCAACAGCCTCAAGGAACTCGGTGACAAGCGTCACCGGATCCGCATCGATACCGGCACCCGCGGCACCGGCGGGGAACTGGCCGCCGCCCGTACGCTTGCCGCGCACGGCGCCAGCTACGACAACATCCGCGGCTGGGGCGGTTCGGTCAGCCACTCCGCATACAGCGAAGCAATGGACCGGCTCAAGGACGGCCATATCGACGCCTTCATGAACGACGACATCATCCGCAACCCGAGCTTTGTGGATCTTACCCTGGCGCGCGACGTCAAGCTGTTGCCGCTGAACCCGTCGATCATCGAAGAACTGGCCGGTAACTACGGTTACACGCCGACCTCCATTCCGGCCGGCAGCTACAAGGACCAGAACAGCGACATCCCCACTATCGCCCAGCACCACGTGGTGTTTGCCCACAAGGACACCTCCGAGGAACTGGTGTACGCCATGGTCAAGCTGATGTTCGAGAACAAGGAGCGCCTTGTGCAGGCTCACCCGCTGTTCGAGAACCTGGACGTGGCCGAGGGTCCGAAGAACTTCCCGATCCCCCTGCATCCGGGCGCCGAGCGCTTCTACCGCGAAGCCGGCGTGCTCGACTGAGCACCGGCGAGCTGTGAACCTGCACCGCGGGCCGAGCGACTGGATCCGGCGTCTCCGGCCCGCGGCGTTTCTCCCATTCCGGCTTCGATGAAGCGAGGGGCGTATCCGTGACTATCTCGGTCGGAGGCCAGCGCGACAGCGGCCGCTGGACGGTGTTCATCCTGCGCTGGTACTGCGTCGGCATCATTCTCTATCACCTGTCCGCCGCGCAGTTCGGGGCGCCGGAAGTCATGCTGTTCCGGCCCACCCACGTGGCGATGTACACCAGCCTCATCTTTCTGACCTACGCGCTGTCGGCGCGCTGGGACAGTAGCAGACGCCGCGAAGTCCCCTGGTACGACTGGGCGCTGTTCATGATGTCCTGGCTACCGGCCCTGCACATCTACCTGGACTACAGCCGCTTCGTCAATCGCTACCCCTATGTCAGTTCCCTGCAGAACCTGGACTGGACGATGGGCATACTGGCCATCGTGCTGGTCATGGAGGCCTGCCGCCGTGCTGTCGGCAACACCATGGTTATCCTGCTCGGGGTATTTCTGCTGCATGCGCTGTTCGGCCCGTATTTCCCGGGGCCATTGAGCCAGACCGGCGTCAGCCCGGAACGCCTGGTCGATCATCTCTACATGACCACCTCGGGCCTGTACGGCTCGATTACCGGCATCTCCGCCACCTATGTGCTGATGTTCGTGCTGCTCGGCGCCATGCTCGACCAGGCCAAGGGCGGCGAGCTGTTCATGAACCTGGCCTCCGGCCTGATGGGCCGCTTCCGCGGCGGCCCCGGCAAGGCGGCGATCATGGCCAGCGGCCTGTTCGGCAGCATTTCCGGCGCCGCGGTCGCCAATGTCTACGCCACCGGCACCTTCACCATCCCGTTGATGAAGCGCACCGGCTTCCGCCCGCACGTCGCCGCCGGCGTCGAGGCCGTCGCTTCGTCCAGCGGCCAGCTGGTACCACCGATCATGGGCTCCGCCGCCTTTCTGATCGCCGACTTCACCCGCCTGCAATACCTGGATGTGGCCAAGGCGGCGATTCTGCCGGCCTTCCTGTTCCTGTTCGCCGTCTTCGTCATGGTGCATCTGGAGGCCGTGCGCTACCGGCTGCCGGCCATGGCCGCCGACCTGGTACAAAAGGCGCGGCGCGACATCCAGCTGCATGTCCACATGCTGCTGGTGCTGGTGGTTGTCATTGCCCTGCTGGTGGATCATCGCACGCCGTTCTTCGCCGCCTACGTCGGTGTGATCGCCACCATCATCCTGGCGCAGATCCGCGTCCATACCCGCTTCAACTTCACCGGCATGATCAACGCCTTCGAGCTCGGCGCCAGGCGGATCGCACCGGTCGCCGCGGCGCTGTTCATCGCCGCGTTGGTGGTGGGTACCATCGAGCTCAGCGGCCTGGGCCTGCGCTTCACCTCGATGCTGCTGGCGATTACCGGCGGTCAACTGTTCGTGACCCTGCTGCTGGTGATGGTGTCCTGCATCATCCTCGGCATGGGCCTGCCGACCTCGGCCGCCTACATGATCGTCGCCCTGTTCGGCGCACCGGCGCTGATTCGGCTCGGTATCGACCCGCTGGCGGCGCACATGTTCGTCTTCTACTACGCCATCATTTCCGCCATCACCCCGCCGGTGGCGCTGGCCTCCTACGCCGCGGCAACCATCGCCGACTGTCCCATGCAGCGTGCCGGATGGACATCCATGAAGCTCGGCGCCGCGGTCTACATCGTGCCCTTCGTGTTTGTCTACCACCCTGCCCTGCTGCTGCGCGGCGACTGGACCAGCGCCGCCATCGGGCTGCTCACCGCCCTGGTCGGCGTGGTTTCTCTGGCGCTGGCGGTACAGGGCTACGGCATGCGCAAGCTGGTGATCATCGAGCGGCTGCTCGCGGGCGGGGCCGCCCTGCTGCTGCTGGTCGGCGGCTGGCAGACGGACCTGGCCGGCGCCGCGGTATTCGCCGTGGTCGCGGCACTGCAGTTTCGCAACGCAGAACAACCACTCATCGCGACCGCACCGGTCGCAAAGGAGAAATGAACATGTCTGAACGTCGTCGCAAATTCTATGCCTGGGGTTTCGAGGACCAATCCGCGACCCAGGAAGAAATCCGCACGGTCGAGGCCACCTGGGCCGAGCAGTTCAAGATCGACGAGTTCAACGTCATGGTGCCGCCGAAACTGGAGGAACTGGAACTGCGGCCGCCACGGATCACCAACATACCGGCCAGCCTTGCCGGCCTCTGCCGCAGCGACACCTATGAACGCGCCCTGCACAGCTACGGCCGCTCGTTTCTGGATGGCGCGCGGATGTTCAAGCGCGATTTCTCCAACGCCCCGGACGTCGTCGCCTACCCGAAATCCGAAGCCGACCTGATCGCCCTGATCGACTGGTGCGACGAGATCGGTGCGGCGGTCATTCCCTTCGGCGGCGGCTCCAGCGTGGTCGGCGGCGTCAATCCGGAAATCAAGGGAGACTACAGCGGTGTCGTGACCATCGACCTGTGGTATCTGAGCGAGATTCTCGAAATCGACAAGGAATCGCGCTCGGCGCGCATTCAGGCCGGCATCTACGGCCCCGACCTTGAGCGCAAGCTGAAGACCCACGGGCTGACCCTGCGGCACTACCCACAGAGCTTCGAGATGTCGACCCTGGGTGGCTGGATCGCCACGCGCGCCGCCGGTCACTTCGCCACCGGCGATACCTATATCGACGATTATGTGGAGAGCATCCGCATGATCACGCCGAGCGGGGCGTGGCAGTCACGGCGGCTGCCGGCATCCGGCGCCGGCCCCTCCCCTGACCGCTTCGTGATGGGCACGGAAGGCTCCATGGGCATCATCAGCGAGGCCTGGGTGCGGTTGCTGGAACGGCCGACGTTCAAGGTCAGCTCCACCGTCACCTTTCCGGACTTCTATACCGGCGTGGAGGCCGTGCGCGTGATCTCCCAGGCCGGCCTGAACCCCACCAACTGCCGGCTGGTGGACGCCCTGGAAGCCAAACTCACCAAGTCCTTCGAGGGCGGCCAGCCGATCCTGGTGCTCGGCTTTGAAAGCGCCCGTTACCCCGTCGACCGGCAGCTCGAACTGGCGCTCGAGATCTGCAAGGATCATGGCGGCCGCCTGCTCGACCAGTCCGAGGGTTCCGGCGACAACAAGACGGTGGCCGGCCTGTGGCGCAACGCCTTCATTCGCGGGCCGTATTATCGGGAACACATGATGGCGCGCGGCATCTGCCGGGAAACCTTCGAGACTGCGGTTCCCTGGAGCGCCTTCCGCACGCTGCACGAGACAGTGACCGAAGCCGTATCCAGTGCCATCAAACGGGTCACGGGGCAGCCGGGCACCATCACCTGCCGATTTACTCACATCTATGCGAACGGGCCGGCGCCCTATTTCACCTTCCACTGCCTGCCTGATCGCGAGCGCATGTTCGAGCAGTGCATGGAGATCAAGCAGGCCGCTGCCGACGCGGTGGATCAATGCGGCGGCACGGTGACCCACCACCACGCGGTGGGCCGCCTGCACATGCCCTGGTATACCAGGCAGCGGCCGGAACGCTTCGGTACGGTGCTGACCGCGGCCAAACAGGCGGTGGACACAAACGGCATCATGAACCCGGGCGTCATCGTGCCCGAGGCGCGGTGAGCGCCATGGGGCTGCCACTGGAAGGAGTACGGGTGCTCGACCTCACCCGCATTCTGGCCGGCCCGAGCTGTACGCAGATTCTGGGTGACCTGGGTGCCGACGTTATCAAGATCGAACGGCCCGGCAACGGCGACGACACCCGCGGCTGGGGGCCGCCATTTCTCAACGACGAGAACGGCGAACCGACGCGGGAGAGCGCCTATTACCTGAGCACCAACCGCAACAAGCGCTCGCTCAGCCTGGACATCGCCACCCCGGAGGGCCGCGAACTGCTGGAACAGATGCTGGCACAAAGCGACATTCTGGTGGAGAACTTCAAAGTCGGCGATCTGGACAAGCGCGGTTTCGGCTGGGAGGCCGTGCACGCGCGTCATCCGTCCGTGATCTACTGCTCCATTACCGGCTTCGGGCAGGACGGGCCCTACGCCGGGCGCGCCGGGTACGATTTCATCATCCAGGGCATGGGCGGGCTGATGAGTATCACCGGCGACCCACGGGGCCAGCCGATGAAAGTCGGTGTGCCCATCTCCGACATCATGTCGGGCATGTACGCCTGCGTGTCCATTCTGGCCGCCCTGCGTGGTCGCGAACAGACCGGGCTGGGGCAGCATATCGACATCTCGCTGCTGGACGTGCAGGTGGCCTGGCTCTACAACCAGGCCTCCAACTACCTCCTCGGGGGCGAGGAACCGGGGCGGCTGGGCAACGCCCACCCCAACATCGTGCCCTACGAGACTTTCGCCACCGCCGACGGCCACGTCAACATCGGCATCGGCAACGACGGCCAGTTCGAGCGCTTCTGCGCATTCGCCGGCTGTCCGGAGCTGGCGACCGACCCGCGATTCACCACCAACACGCTTCGGCTACGGCACCGTGAGGCGCTGATCCCCGCCCTGCAGACGGTATTCGCCACGCGGTCCTCGGCCTACTGGCTGGCCGAGCTGGAGCGCCACAAGATCCCTTGCGGGCCGATCAATACCATCAGCGAGGTGTTTGCCGACCCGCACGTGCGCCATCGCGGCATGGTCACCGATGTGCCCCACTCTGCCGCGGGCGGCCGCTCCGTACCGCTGGTCGGCAGCCCCATCCGCTTGTCCGGCAGCAGGCCGGAGATCCGCCGTGCACCGCCCACCGTCGGCCAGCACAGCGAAGAAATACTCGCTGAACTGTTGGGCCTCGATGCCGAGCAGGTAGCCGATCTCAAGCGCAGGAGTATCGTTTAGATGAAAACGGTCAACGAACCGGCCCGCGGTACCGAAGTACAGGCCGAGGTGGACGTGCTGGTCGTCGGCGGCGGCTCCGCGGGACTTGCCAGCGCCATTGCCGCCGCCCGCCAGGGCGCGAACGTGATGCTGGTGGAGCGCTACGGCTTTCTAGGTGGCACGCTGACGGCGGTAACCCTGGGCAGCATTTGCGGCTTCTTTACCGTCACCGAAGACGAAATCAACCCCGTTGTCAAAGGCCTGGCGTGGGAGATGGTCGAGCGGCTGCGCGCCCGTGGCGGTGCCCTGCCGCCCCGGCGCTGGCTACAGACCGCCTCGGTTCCCTATGACCCGATGACACTGAAGCTGGTGGCCGACGACATGGCCGAGGAAGCAGGCGTCCAGCTCGTCTACCACAGCCTTGCGGTCCAGGTGGTCCGCGACGGCAATCAGATCGGCGGCGTGATTTTCGAGAGCAAGAGCGGCCGCTGGGCGTGTCTTGCGCCGGTGGTGATCGACGCCACCGGCGACGGCGATATTGCCACCCTTGCGGGTGCCGGAATGGAGCTGACGCTGGAGCAGCTGCAGTTTCCCACCACCATGTTCCGCTTCGGCGGCGTCGATACCCGGGTAGCACAACAGCTGGATCGCAATGAATTGCACAGCTGCCTTAACAAGGCGGTGGACGCCGGGTTCACGCTGCCGCGTACCGCCGGCGGCATGTTCTCCATGCAGCCCGGCACCATGCACCTGAACATCACCCGCGTGGCCGAGAACGACCGTTCCCCGAACCCGGTGGACACCCATGAATTGACCCGTGCCGAGATAAACGGCCGCCGTCAACTCGGCCTCTATGCCGAAGCGTTCCGCAGATTCGTGCCCGGTTTCGAGGACTGCTATGTGCTCGACGCCGGCGCCCAGATCGGCGTCCGCGAAAGCCGCCGCATCAAGGGCGATTACTGGCTGACGCTGGACGATGTGATGAACGAGGGCCGCTTCTACGACGCCATCGCCTGCAGCGCCTGGCCGCTGGAAGAGCACACCGCCGACAAGGGTACCCGCTGGGTCTGGCTGGAGCCCGGCACCTATTACCAGATTCCCTACCGCTGCCTGCTGCCCGAGGGCCTGGATGGGCTGCTGGTGGTGGGGCGCTGCTCCTCTGCCTCGCATGACGCCCACGCCTCCATGCGTGTGGCCGCGGTATGCATGGCCCTGGGCGAAGCCGCCGGGGTGGCGGCGGTGATGGCCGGTGCGTCGGGGGATGTGCGCGGCATCGATACCACCGCGCTGCGCCGGAGGCTCACCGATCAGGGCGCATGGCTGGGAGAGGACGTGCGAACACGGGGGCAGGAGGCATGAGCTTTCGCAGCAACTTCAGGCCGGGATGCACCCGCTGGGCGGTGCGCCGCGCCCAGTGGCGCGCCCTGGGGCTGTCTGAAGAGGACATGCACAAACCGAAGATCGCCGTGGTCAACACGTCCTCTGATCTCGCCATCTGCTACAGCCATCTCGATGCGCTGGCGGCATTGGTGAAAGACGAGATCCGTGCCGCCGGCGGGCTACCCTTCGAGATCCGTACCGCCGCACCCAGTGACTTCGTCACCGGTGCCGGACGCGGCGGACGCTATCTCATGCCCAGCCGCGAGCTGGTGGTGAACGACATCGAGGTGATGGTCGAAGGCGCCGAACTCGACGGCATGATCTGCCTGTCCTCCTGCGACAAGACCGCACCCGCCCACTTGATGGCGGCGGCACGATTGAACATCCCCAGCATCCTGGTGATCGGCGGTTATCAGTCGTGCGGGGTCTTCCGCGATGCGCCGGTAGACATCGAAGACGTGTTCGAGGGCGTCGGCGAAGTGATGATGGACCGGCTGTCGCTGGATGATCTGATCACCATGACCGATTCGGCCGTCACCGGCCCTGGCGTCTGCGCCGGCATGGGCACGGCCAACTCCATGCACATCGCGGCTGAGGCGCTGGGCATGACGCTGCCCGGCGCGGCACCGGTCCTCGGCGGCAGCGAGCGCATGGCCGACAACGCCCGGCAGGCGGCGCGGCGCATTGTCGGCCTGGTGGAAGAAGGGATGACGCCGCGAAAGATCATGACGCCAGCCGCGTTCGCCAATGCGGTCAAGGTGATGCTGGCGGTCAGCGGCTCGGTCAACGCCCTGCGCCACATGCAGGCGGTGGCACGGGAAGGCGAAGTCGAGGTCGACATCTACGATCTTTACGACCGGCTCGGCCCGGAGATCGCCCTGCTCTGTGCCATCAAGCCCAATGGCCCTGGCCGAATCGACCAGCTTGAACGGGCCGGCGGCGCGCGGGCGGTCATGAAACGGCTACAGCCGCTGCTGGATCTCGACGTCACCACCGTCACCGGCATGACGCTGGCCGACGTACTGAACGAAACGCCTGCCGACATCGACAGCGATGTCGTCGCATCGCTGGACTCGCCGTTCGCCAAAGGCCCGGCACTGATCATCCTGCGCGGCAACCTGGCGCCGGCCGGCGCCATCGTCAAGCTCGGTTCGACCCTTGCACCGGATATCCTGTTCAAGGGCGCCGCCAAGGTTTTCGAGAGCCAGGAGGCCGCCATGGCCGCCCTGGAGGCAAACGAGCTGAAACCGGGAACCGCGGTCATCTTGCGCGGCCTGGGGCCGAGGGGTGGCCCGGGTGTGGCATCCGCGTCCTGGTTCGTGGCGGCGGTCAACGGTGCCGGTCTGGGCTACGACATGGCGGTAATCACCGACGGCCAGCTCTCCGGCCTGAACCGGGGGCTCACTGTAGGCCAGGTCACCCCTGAAGCGGCTGGCGGCGGCCCGCTGGCCCTGGTGCGCGACGGCGATCCGATCACGATTGACCTTGCCGGCCGCAAACTCAGCCTGGGCATAACGGAGCAGGATTTCAGGGCGCGTCAGGCGGCCTTGCCCCCCTTCACCCCACTGGCGAAAAGCGGCTGGCTGGCGCTCTACGAGAGCCTGGTCCAGCCGCTGTCCGACGGCGCCGTTCTGAAGCCGGGAGGAAACCGCCCCGGCGAAGGCAACTGACACAATCAGACCCGGGCCTGTCAGATAACGCCCTGGTCGCGGAGGGCTTGAATGGCCTCAGGCGTCATGTCCAGAATCTGCCCCAGCACCGCCTCGGTATGTTCTCCGAGCCGCGGCGGCGGGGCTTCATAGTTGATCGGTGTGGCTGAATAGCGGATGGGGTTGGCGACCGTGGGAACGGAGCCCAGGGCGGCATCGGCGATGTCGCGCCGCATTTCCCGGGCCACCACCTGAGGATCGGCAAACACCCGGTCGACGGTGTTCACCGGACCGCAGGGCACGCCCGCGGCTTCCAGCCCGGCGAGCCAGGCATCGGTGGTGCGGGTACGGAACAGGGCTTCGAGTTCCGGTATCAGCACGGCGCGATTGCGGACGCGGTCACCATTGGTGCGGTAGTCGGGGTGGGCACTCAGTTCCGGCCGGCCGGCCGCCTCGCAGAAGCGGCGGAACTGGTCGTCGTTGCCGACAGTGAGTATCAGATGCCCATCCGCAGTCGGAAAGGCCTGATAAGGCACGATATTCGGATGCGCGTTACCCATGCGACCGGGCACCATGCCGCCGGCAAGATAGTTCATGGCCTGATTGGCCAGGGTGGCTACCTGCACGTCCAGCAGGGCGAGGTCGATATGCTGCCCTTCACCGCTCCGGTCCCGGTGTGCCAGCGCACCCATGGTGGCAACGGTGGCGTACATGCCGGTGAATATGTCGGTAATGGCCACACCCACCTTGACCGGTTCGCCACCCGCGTCGTCGGGATGACCGGTAATGCTCATCAATCCGCCCATGCCCTGCAGCAGGAAATCGTATCCGGCGCGGTGGCTGTAGGGGCCGGTCTGGCCGAAACCAGTGATGGAGCAGTAGACCAGCCGCGGGTTGACCTGCCGCAGACTGTGGTAGTCCAGCCCGTACTTCGCCAGGCCGTCCACCTTGTAGTTCTCCAGCAGGACGTCGCTGCGCGCGGCCAGTTCCCGCACCAGCCGCTGGCCCTCGGGATGGGTGATATCAATGGTGACGGAGCGCTTGCCGCGATTGCAGGACAGGTAGTAGACCGCATCGGACGGGTTGCCGGCCGCGTCCGATGCGTAAGGCGGGCCCCAGCCGCGGGTGTCATCACCCTGGCCGGGACGCTCTACCTTGATGACGTCGGCGCCCAGATCCGCGAACATCTGCCCGGCCCAGGGGCCGGCGAGTATGCGGCTCAAATCGAGCACCCGGATATGGCTGAGTACACCCATGACTTACCCGCGGGGCTCTCGAACGCCTCAGCCGAGTTTTCCGGTCAGCTCCGGCACGGCCTGGAACAGGTCCGCCACCAGCCCATAGTCGGCAACCTCGAAAATCGGCGCCTCCTCGTCCTTGTTGATGGCGACAATGACCTTGGAACCGCCCATGCCGGCCAGATGCTGGATGGCGCCGGAAATACCCACCGCGATGTACAGATCCGGCGCCACGATCTTGCCGGTCTGCCCCACCTGGTAGTCGTTGGGTACGTAGCCCGCATCCACCGCGGCACGGGACGCGCCCATGGCGGCGCCGAGCTTGTCGGCCAGTTCCTCCAGAAGCTTGAAGTTCTCGCCGCTGCCCATGCCCCGACCGCCGGAAACAATAATCCTGGCGGCAGCGAGCTCGGGGCGATCGGACTTGGTCAGCTCCTGACCGACGAAGCTGGACAGCCCGGCGTCCTCTGCCGCATCCACAGCCTCAATGGCGGCGGACCCACCGTCGGTGGCGGCTTTCTCGAACGCCGTTCCACGCACGGTAATGACCTTGATGGCATCGCTGGACTGCACCGTGGCGAGCGCGTTACCGGCGTAGATGGGCCGCACAAAGGTGTCCTCGGACTCCACCTTGACGATCTCCGAGATCTGCGCCACGTCGAGCAGCGCCGCGACCCGGGGCATGAAGTTCTTGCCGGCCGTGGTGGCGGTGGTCAGCACATGGCTGTAGTCCTTCGCCAGACCGGCGACCAGCAGGCCGAGATTCTCCGCCAGGGGATGCGCGTAATGTGCCTCATCGGCAACCCGGACACGCTTTACGCCGGCGACCCTGGCCGCCTGCTCCGCCACCGAGCCGCAACCCTGCCCGGCCACCAGCACATCAATGTCGCCGCCAATTTCCGCGGCGGCGCCAACCGCCGACAGGGTGGCACCGGAGAGATCGGTATTATCGTGTTCCGCTACGACCAGATTCGCCATGTCAGATCACCTTCGCTTCGTTTTTCAGCTTGTTCAGCAGCTCGTCCACATCAGCCACCTTGACACCGCCGGTGCGCTGCGGCGGCTCGGCGACCTTGAGGGTTTTCAACCGCGGCGCGGTATCCACGCCCAACTCTTCCGGGGTCAGCGTATCGAGCTGCTTCTTCTTGGCTTTCATGATATTCGGGAGCTTGGCGTAGCGCGGCTGGTTGAGGCGCAGGTCGGTGGTGATCACCGCCGGCAATTTCAGCTGCACGGTTTCCAGGCCGCCGTCGATTTCACGGGTCACCCTGACCTCGCCATCCACCAGCTCAAGCTCCGATGCGAACGTGCCCTGAGCCCAGCCCATCAGCGCCGCCAGCATCTGGCCGGTCTGACTGGAGTCGTCGTCGATGGCCTGCTTGCCGAGGATGACCAGATCGGGGGATTCCCTCTCCACCAGCGCTTTGAGTAACTTGGCAACCGCCAGCGGCTCGAGCGCATGGTCGGTCTGCACCAGGATGCCGCGATCACCACCCATGGCCAGCCCGGTACGGATGGTCTCCTGGCATTGCTGCACACCCATGGAGACAATGATCACTTCTTCCGCCTTGCCGGCTTCCTGCAGGCGCACCGCCTCTTCCACGGCGATTTCGTCGAACGGATTCATGGACATCTTGACGTTGGCGGTCTCCACACCGCTGCCGTCCGCCTTGACGCGGACTTTCACGTTGTAATCCACCACGCGCTTCACGGGTACCAGGATCTTCATAGCCACTCCATCTTGCACAGGGAGCCGGCCGGGCTCCCCTGACTTGGTTCACGGATCCGCCGCCGTTCGCAGACCCGACGGCACGTTCCGCAATGCGAAATTCATTTTCAAATAAAACATTCAAGCTTAGTTAACCGGCGTCCGCGGTGTCAATCTTCCCTGCGGTGCGGAATGACCTGCCTGTATTGCATGGAACAGCATAGTGCGTCGTCATCTGAAAGGGGGAACTTATTCAAGTGCCTCCAGCACCATCATCTGGCCGCTATTGCGCATCTCGATGCGCCCGAGGAACGACATGCCCAACAGCGGCTCGTAAGGATAACCGCCTTCCAGGACGATGGCAGCCACCCGTGACAGCCGGATGGTGCCCACGCTGACTTCATTCAGCGTCAGTCTGTAGCCGGTGGTCCGTCCGGATGCGGTCGTCACCGGCACCGGCGTACCGAGACGCTGGTAATCCACACCCAGCGTCTGCGCGAGTTGGCTGTTGAGCGCAATGGCCGTAGCACCGGTATCGACCAGGAACGTCACCGGCCGGCCGTTGATGCGCCCGGCGCTGCGGAACATGCCGCGGCCGTCGCGGGCGATGCGAACTTCCTGCCGCGCCGGTGCGGCGTAACTGCCGCCAACGCGCGATGACAGCCCGGACTCGAAGCGCTGGCCATCATACTCGAACACCGCACGCTGGCTATCCGCCGCAATGAGCGTAATTCCAGCCACCGTCTCGCCCTCGGACATGACCTCGCGCTGCCCGTCGATCAGTACAACGACACGACCGCCAAACAGGCCCTGCACGTCCACGGGAGGCATGGCGGTCACGGGCGTGGCCGCCAGAAAAAGCGCGCAGCATAGTGCCCGAAGCATCCATTTCTCGATCATTTTTCTCTTATACCACAGCTGGAGAAACACTGGTCCAGACGCGTGTTATAGTGTTTCACCTGAATTCAGCAAAGGTCTGTTTTTCATGGCCAGCCAGATTGTCACACCTTTCCGAAGCGCCGCGCATGACCACAGCCATTGCGTGGACGAGGCCCTGTCTCAGGCGGAGCGCAACTGTGCTGACCGGGGCGTACGGCTCACGCACATCCGGCGCCGGGTGCTGGAGCTGATCTGGCGCAGGCACGAGCCGGTAAAGGCCTACGACCTGCTCGACCAGCTGCGCCTGGAGCACCGTGGCGCGGCACCCCCTACGGTGTACCGGGCGCTGGACTTTCTGCTGGCTGAGGGGCTGATCCATCGCATCGAATCCCTCAATGCCTACGTCGGCTGCGGCGACCCCAGTCATCCGCATCTCGGCCAGTTCCTGATCTGCGAGCACTGCAACGCCGTGGCTGAGCTGGATGATGCCGAGATCAGTGATCTGCTGCACCGAAAAGCCAGGACCATGGGCTTTTCGGTGAACTGGCAAACCATCGAGATCAATGGCACCTGCCCGGCCTGTGCCAAAAAGCAGACCAAAGGCGGCGGCTGATCGGGCGACGCGCTTGCCGCTGACCGAAAATCATCCTATCGTCACTGCAAATTCATCGCACGGGCCGTCCGGCATCATCAATCAACGATCCCGGGCCGCCCAACGCTTGCACACCGTTGGTACCCGCAAAGAGACTCACGAAGGAACATTGATCATGACCAGATGCAAGCCGGGCCGTTCCCTGCCCATGGGACTGCTGGCCGCCATGCTCGCATTAGCCGGGCAGGCAACCGCTGAACCACGCGACCTGATGGACATCTATACCCTCGCCATCGAACGCGACCCGCGCCTTGAAGCCGCACAACACCGGTTGCGGGCGACCGACGAGGTGGAGACCCAGGCCAGAGCCCTGTTCCTGCCGCAGATCGATCTGGAGGCGGATTCCGGCTACATCTGGGAGAACTCCCAGATCGGTTCAAATCCCCGGAACAGCGCTGACTACGATTACTGGGACGCCGGCATTGCCCTGACCCAGCCCCTGTTCCGGATGGAAAGCTTTTCGCTGGCGCGTCAGGCCGACATCTTCACCACGCAGGCCGCGCTGGAGTTTGCCCAGGCGCAGCAGGATCTCATGCTGCGGACCAGCCAGGCCTACTTCGACGTGCTGCTGGCGCAGGACCAGCTATCCACCGTGGACGGCGAGCTGCTGGCCATCGAGAGCGAACTGCGACGGGCCAGGCGGGCGCTGGAAGTGGGTACCGGAACGATCACCGACGTCAACGAGGCCCAGGCACGTTTCGACAGGGTGCAGGCTGATCGTCTGCGCGCCGAGAACAATCTGACCGTCGCCCGCGAGACCCTGCACCGTCTGATCGGCGAACCGGCGGGTCAATTGATCGGCCTGGAAGAGGAGTTCACCGCCCAGCCGCCGATGCCCACTGAACGTCGGGCCTGGGCCGAGCGGGCCGAGCGCTACAACATCACCGTGCGGCTGACCGAACAGAACCTCGCGAGTGCCCGCGAAGACGTAAACCAGGAACAGGCCGGCCGTTACCCGCGAGTGGACCTGGTTGCCCGTTACGGCCGCAGCTACCAGTCCGACATCGGGATCGGCCAACCGGGGCTCAATGGCGATATCGAACGCGAGCAGACGACCGTCGGCGTGCGTGTCACGATGCCGCTGTATACCGGCGGCGCCACCACCTCTCGCATCCGCGAGCGCCAGGCACAACGCGACGCGGTATTCAGCGACACCCTGGACGCCAAGCGCAATGCCGCGTTGCAGGCTGAATCCGCCTACCTCAATCTGACCTCCAATCTGCAGCAGATACGTGCACTGGAGCAGGCCCTGCGCTCCGTACTGAGCACGGAGCGCTCCACGCAGCGGGGCCTGGAAGTCGGGCTGCGCACCACGCTGGACGTGCTCGACGTCCAGCGCGAGCGTTTCGAAATCGAGCGACAGCTGGCGGAAGCCCGCTACGCTTATCTTCTCAACTATCTGCAGTTGCAGGTGGCTGTCGGCGGCGGCGTCGACGACACCAGTATCGAAGACGTGAACTTCTTCCTGACCCGCATGCCCGATGGGGACAGTGAGTGACATCTTTGCCAGGTCCATGGCGGCTCGCCCTGGCATTGCTCGCCACCATCGTCCTGCCGGGCTGTGCCAGCCTGACCGCCATCAGTGAGGACGAAGCGTTCGAGCGCCCGCCTCCGGCCATAGAGCTCACCGGGGTGCCTTACTTCCCTCAGGACGACTACCAGTGCGGCCCGGCTGCACTGGCGGAGATGCTTGGCTGGAGTGGTGAGCAGGTCACGCCGGAGGAACTGGCGCCGTCTCTGTTCATCCCCGAACGCAAGGGCACGCTGCAGACCGAGCTGATCGCCCAGACACGTCAGCGTGACCGCGTTCCCTACCGAATCGCCGGCGAGTTCGACGCCATTATCGCCGAGCTGGAAGCCGGCAACCCGGTGATGGTCTTCCAGAACCTGTCGCTGGCCTGGTACCCGGTCTGGCATTTCGCGGTGGTGGTCGGCTACGACCCGGAGCGCGGCGGCTTCATTCTGCGCTCCGGCAGAGAGAAGCGGGTATTCACGAAGCTCGACACCTTCCGCCGAAGCTGGGACCGGGGCGAACGCTGGGCCATCGTGGTCACCCGGCCGCATCGTCTGCCGGCCAGCGCCGAACCTCTACCCTGGCTGGAGGCTGCCGCGGATCTGGAACAGACCGGCCGCCGCGAAGCGTCCGAAGCGGCATATCACGCCGGCGTTGCGCGCTGGCCGGATCAGGCCGGCTTTCACCTTGGGCTGGTCAATATTCGTCACGCATCCGGCGATCTGCCGGGCGCCGAGGCCGCCGCTCGCCGGGGTTTGCGGCAGGCCTCCGGCAACCACGGCGTACTGAACAATAACCTGGCATTGATCCTCGCCCAGCAGTTTCGCTGGGACGAAGCGGAACAGGCCGCCGAGGCGGCCGTGGCCGCTGGAGGACGCTTCGAGGCAGACTTCGCGACGACCCTGGAGCGCGTGCGTTGCCGTGGCGAAGCATCCTGCCTCGCGGCGCTGGAGCACGGAAACTGACGTTTTGATGAGGTTTCTGTCATGGTAGGGCGGAAAAGCGCAGCGCCTTCCGCCGTATGAAGACATCGGAAAAGCCATCAGCGTGCGAACAGCGTAAACACGTCTTGTCATACGGCGGAAGGCGCTGCGCTTTTCCGCCCTACCTTCAGCTACGCTCAGCGGTAGGTAACCGCGGACGCAATCGTTCCCCGGAAATTCGAAGGCCATGCAGCCGGAACCCGAAACCTCGCGTGATATACTAGCCGCGTTCCAACAGCAGGAGATTTTCGTGGACGAACAGACCCGCATCGAACTTGAGGCCGCCGCGTTCCGCAAGCTTGTCAGCCACCTGCGCGAGCGCAAGGACGTTCAGAACATCGACCTCATGAACCTTGCCGGCTTCTGCCGTAACTGCCTGTCCAAGTGGTACAAGGCGGCGGCCGAAGAGCGCGAGCTCGAAATGGATTACGACCAGGCCCGGGAGATCGTGTACGGCATGCCTTACGAAGAGTGGAAGGCGAAACACCAGAAATAATACCGCCCCCGGCAGTGAGCGTGGGTCAGCTACTTCTGATCCACGCGCCTACCCCCGACTCGCCGCCGCCATTCGCAACGGCGACAGCAGCACCATCAGCCCCACCAGCACCGGGCCGAACGGCTGATCAAGCAACATCGCCGCGGTGAAGGCCAGCACATACACTCCCGCACCCAGCGCGGCTGACAGCCACAACGCCGCGCGCCAGCCCGGCGCCAGCGCAAACGCAACCCAGGCCGGCAGAAAGATGAGTGCAAACGCCGCCATGACCCCCATGGCCGTGGCCGCAAGCCCGACCGCCGCGGCAAGCAGCAGATTGAACAGCCCCACCAGCCGCTGCACCGGTACGTCGTTGGCCTCCTCATGCCCTGGGAACAACCATGCTCTCAACAGACTCGGCGAAAGCCTGGGCAGCATCACCGCCGCAACGACCACCAGTAAAAGCGCGACAACCAGATGCTCCAGACCGGTAAAATAAAGCTGACCGTCCACCAGCGCCTGGCCCAGCAGGCGCGCATGCTGCCCGAGGCCGGCGCCGAGCAGCATGACCGACCAGCCGCACAGGATCATCAGTGCATACAGATCGTTGCCCGGCCCGCGGAACAACCCGCGCGCGAAAACGCCCAGGCCGGCGAGCGCCAGCGCCGCCGGCAGCATCGGCAGCATGAATACGCTGGCCAGCACCCCACCCGCTCCGGCCAGATGCGCAAAGCCCAGCGCCGCCAACCACTCCTGCCGGAGCCGCAGGTAGAGGCCAAGCAAGGGCAATAGCACCGAAAGCAGCAGGCCAGTGGTGAATGGCAGCCGGAACAGCGGATCGAACAACAGCTCCATCATCCGTCCACCTGCACCAGCCGGTGTGCCACCTGCTGCAGAAACGCCTGCTCGTGGCTGATCACCAGCGCACCACGGTATGGGGGCAGTCGGGTCAGTGCATCGACCAGCAGCTCGACACCCTCGGGGTCGAGATTGTTGGTCGGCTCGTCGAGCAGCAGGATGTCCGAAGGATGGCCCAGCGCCGCCCACACCAGCAGCAATTGCCGCTGGCCGCCGCTGAGCCGGTCCACCCGCAGTGGCAACAGTCCACGCAGACGCTCAGGGAGCGCCGCGCCGTCCGCCTGCATCAGATGCAGAAGCTCGGACCCACGCAGGGGCAACTCACCGGGTTCCAGCGGCTGCTGCGACTGATAGGCCAGGCGCGCACCGGCGCGGCAATGTATATGCCCGGAATGCACACGCGCACGGCCGGTGATGGCACGCAGCAGGGTGGACTTGCCACTGCCATTGGCTCCGGCAAGCCCCACCACCTCACCTGGACAAAGGGAAAATGACAGAGGCCCGATCACGGGCCTCTGGTACCCGGCAACCAGGTCGGCCACTTCGATCAATATATCCGTCATATACAACCAGTCTGGTAGCGGCCTGTTCAGGTACGTTCGTCAGCGGCGGAGACCAGCGCCTCCACCCAACGATCGATCAGATCGAAATAATCCGCGGCCGTGTCGCCGATGTCCACACTGGTGGGCAGAACATGGACCGTCCAGCCCAACTCCCCGGCCAGAAACTCCGGCCCACGGGCGGGTTGATATCCGGCATGGATGACGACCCCCGCCCTCCCCCGCAGATCATTCACCAGCTCGCGCAGATGCGCGGCTGTGGGTGGCGACCCCGGCACGGGCTCCACATAACCCAGCACGGCAACGCCAAGACGCTGCATGAGGTAATCCGAGTCTTCGTGGTAGAGCACCACGCCGGGCGCATCCGCGGCCAGGCCGAGCCAGCGCGGCAGATGTTGCTCCACCGCATCGGCAAACTCGCCGGCATTGTCGGCATAACGCTGCGCGTTGCCTGGATCCAACTCTCCCAGCCGCTCGGCCAGCGCCCGTGCAATCGCGGCCATGCGCATCGGGTCCATATAGACGTGCGGGCTGCCCTCAGGGTGCACATCACCCATGGCACGGTCGGTGATGCCGTGCGCATGGATGCGCTCGACCTGGGCGGCGGCCTCGAAGTAGCCCAGTCTGCCCGCCTGAATGCGCGGATTGGCCGCACCCTGGATCGCCGGCGGCAGCCAGCCGATCTCCAGATCGGCACCAACAGCCACCAGCAGATCGGCCCGCCGCAGCGCGGCCATCATGGTCGGACGCACGTCCAGGTAATGGGCGTCCCGGTTCGGAGGCGCCAACACCCGCACCCGGACATGTTCGCCACCCACCGATTCCGTGAGCATGCCCATATTGGCGGTGGTCGCCACCACGTTCAGCTGGGCGCCTGCGGAACCGGCGGCCAGCAACATCACCATGGCTAACAGAATTCTGAACATGATCAGAATCCGTGGGCGCCATGGGCACCGAGGCTCATGGTGTACTGAAGCATTGCCGTCCAGGCGCCGTCACCGTGGTGATCGTCGTCAACAGCGTAGTCCGCATAGCTTGTCTGCAGGCGCAGCCGCGAAAACTCGGTCGGTTTGAAGGTGACCTGCGCCGAATAGCGGTAGGACGGGTCGAATGTTTCGAAACCGCCATTGCCGGGCTCCACCGAACGGTTGGTCATGCCCACGGCCTCGGCCCGCAGACCGGCATTCCAGCGCGGTGCAATGCCGTACACGGCCTGCAAGTACGTGCCGTCCTGCCGGGATCTGTCGCTGAACGAAGTGATGGCACCGCCATCATCCTCGGCGTAATCCAGGTCGATTTCCCGGTACACGTACTCCGCTTGCAGCTTCCAGTCGCCATGGCCGTGACCGCGGCCGGCATCGTACCGGTAGACAAGGTCCGCGCCGGCGAACCAGGCTGTGCCGTCCCACGCCTCCAGACGCCCGGAGCCATGTTCTTCACCGGCCTGCCAGGTGCTGGCATGACCACCGGAAAGACCGAACTGGACGGCATGGTTGTACCCGAGGTCCGGCGCGAATCGCGCAAACGCGGTGAACAGGCGCGGCCCCTTGGCACGCTCGAGGCCGAGGTCGTCGTCCTCGCCTTTATAACGCGACACGCCCTGGTTGGTGCCCTGCAATGCCTCGATGCCGAAGCGGCTGTAAAACGGGGTGGGCGGAACCCAGGAAAGCTGCACACCGGTTTCCTGCAAGCCGTGATCTCCGAAGATGACCTCGCTCATCAGCGGTCTGTCGACAAAATCCCAGTCATGCGGGTGCTGGCTGTTGATATAGCCGATGTCGGAGAGAAACTTGCCGGCCTTGATCTGCAGCCCGGCGGGAAGGCTCCGGGTGGTGAAATACGCCTCTTCCATCTCGATGCTGTCGCCGTCCACGGCGACGATGGCGATGGCGTCGAAATAGCTGTCGACCGAGGCAGACAGCGCAATTTCAGTTTCCCGGAGGTTGAAACCGTCTTCGAGACCATGACTGTCGCCATGTTCATGGTCGTGGTCATGGTCGTTCGCGAAGCCCGCAGGCGCTTCGGGATGCCCGCTGAAGGTGTTCTTGTAAACGCCGTCCAGAAGCACGGACAGTGCTGGATTGAAGGCGTTCGCGGAGGCCGAACCGCTGCCGGCGCCATCCACTGCCAGGACGCGGCCGTTCAGAGGATCCTGCACGCCAACGCGTGTGGGACCGGTCTGCTGGGCCGGGGTTGCGCCGGCAAACAGCAGGGCGGCAGCGCTCGCGGCGGCAGTCATGCGGGGAAAGCTCACGTGTTTATCCTCTTTGTTCGAGATACATTGTTATAATATAACGATCTATAATGAACGTTATCACATAACATTAAGAGCCGAAATAGCAAATCAAGCAATTCCTTCGCCGTGCGCAGTTGGAGGTAGGGCGGAAAAGCGTAGCGCCTTCCGCCGTATGAAGGCATCGAAAAGCCCTTCGGCGTGCGAATGGAATGATCAAACCCAGCCATACGGCGGAAGGCGCTACGCTTTTCCGCCCTACCCGGATACCCGGATACCCGGATACCCGGATACGGGGGATACGCGGGATACAGGGTCAGGAAGAGTCGCGAGGAAACTCAGGGGTGGCCAGTGCCGCAAAGGCGTCCTGCTCTCCCGTGATCGGGTCCGGCATGTCGGCCGCATCGCCCTGGAGACCGACGAAATCGTAAAGATCACCGTCCCCCAGATGGGACAGCTTGACGTTCTGCAGGCTGCGCAGGATCACGTTGAGCCGTTTGGGCTCTTCCACCTCCCAGGCGCGGATCATCTGCTTGATCCGGGCACGCTTGAGGTTCTCCTGCGATCCACAGAGATCGCATGGAATGATCGGGTAGTTCTTCAACTCCGCATAGCGCTCCAGATAGCGCTCGGGCACATAGGCCAGCGGCCTGATCACCACGTGCTTGCCATCATTGCTCTTCAGCTTGGGCGGCATGGTGGCGAGCTTGCCGCCATAGAACATGTTCAGAAACAGGGTTTCTATCAGATCGTCCCGGTGGTGGCCCAGGGCGATCCTGGTCATGCCCAGGCGCTCCGCCGCCGCATACAGCGCCCCCCGCCGCAGTCGGGAACACAATGAGCACAAGGTCTTGCCCTCGGGTATGACCCGCTTCACGACGCTGTACGTATCCTGCTCGATGATCCGGTACGGCACTCCGATGCCTTCGAGGTACTCCGGCAGCACGTGCTCGGGCCAACCGGGCTGCTTTTGATCGAGATTGACCGCGGTGATTTCGAATCGCGCCGGCGACCGCGCGCGCAGCAGCCGCAACATGTCCAGCAGCGCGTAGGAATCCTTGCCGCCGGACAGACAGACCATGATCCGATCGCCATCTTCAATCATCCGGTAGTCGGAGATCGCGTTGGCGGTCAGATAGGTCAGGCGCTTTTCCAGGTTCTTCAGGTTCATGGCGGCTCCGCAGGAGGTGAGCACTTATACCATCGGCACGCGGTTCGCCTCAAATACCCTGGCACCACGGCGAACCCGGAGCCCCGCCAGCCGGTCCCGGGACATGTCTTTACCACCCCGATCGGAATATCAACTGACCCTGCAAACCTGAAATAGTCTAATTTGATATATGCCAACCTGATATATAGTAGCCGCGACGAAAATTCGCGATCCCATCAACTGGGGAGCACCCGATGGATACCAAGACGCTTTGTCTGGGCGCGCTCACCTTTGGCGAGGCTACCGGCTACGAGCTCAGGAAATTCATGCAGGATTGCTTCGGCAACTTTCTGGAAGTCAGCTATGCGGCCATCTACCCCGCCCTGGCCGATCTGCATCGCCGGGGTCTGGTGGATTGCGAGGAAGTGCGTCAGCAGGTAAGACCGGATAAAAAAGTCTACCGGCTCACGCCCGCGGGCCGGGAAGCGCTGACCGCGGCGCTGGCAAAGTCACCCGGACGCCATCGGGTGCGTTCGGAGTTTCTGGCACTGATGTTCTTTGCCGACCATCTGCCATCCGATCACCTGCAGAAGGTAATGGACGAGCGGCTGGAAGAGTTTGATTTCTACGTGGAGAAGGCGGAAACCCTGCTTCGCGAGCAGCCCGACCTGCCACCGGGGATCCGCTTCGCCGCCGGTTACGCGGCGACGGTGTGCCGCTCGGCCGGCGCGTATATCCGCGCCAACCGTGATCTGTTGAACGACTCCAGGCAACCGGCCGCGGCCGGCAAGGGCAAATAACAATGAAACGAAAATCACGCCTTGTTGCAGTGCTGCTGCTCGCCGGTCTGGTGGTCTGGGTCGCCAGTGGGCATTTGCTGCGCGCCCCGTCGGCAACAGTCGCCACGGCGGAGGAGACCAGCCCGGAAAAGTCCGGGGTCGGCCACCAGATGACCGTTCGGGTAGAAGACATGGCGGCCAGCCCCATCACCCGCACCTTGCGCAATCAGGGCCAGACCGAGGCCAACCGCATCGTCGTGGTACGGGCGGAAACAACCGGTACCGTGGAGGCCGTGCTGGTGCCCAAGGGCCAGCCGGTAAAGGCCGGTGAGCCGCTGGTGCGACTGCGCATGGACGACCGCGATATAAAGCTCAGTGAGGCCCGCGCGGCCATCACCCTCATGGAAGCGGAATTCAACGCCGCCCGCGATATGGCCGCGGATGGTTTCCAGTCCGGTAACGCGGTTCGGCAGGCGGCGGCCGCCCTGGAAAAGGCGCGCGCGGAACTCAGGGCCATCGAGCTCGACCGCGAGCGCACCGTCATTCGCGCACCTTTCGACGGCGTTCTCAACAACCGCATGGTGGAGACCGGCGACTATGTGGCCGCCAACACCGCCATTGCCCAGGTGGTGGATAACGATCCGCTGGTGGTGGCGGTGAACGTGTCGCAGCAGGATGTCATGAGCATCACTCCCGGACAGCCCGCGCATGTCCGCCTGATGACCGGCGAGCAGCGCGAGGGAACCGTGCGCTACCTGGCCTCGGCCTCCGATACCGGTACCCGTACCTTCCGCGTGGAGGTGGAGCTTGCCAACAGCGAACGCGCACTCCTGGCCGGGCTCAGTGCCGAAGTATCCATGCCGGTCGGCCAGGTACAGGCGCATCGGATCTCCCCCGCATTGCTTGCCCTGGACGAAGATAACCGGCTGGTGGTGAAAACCGTGGGCGAGGCCGGTGTTGTCGAATTTCATCCAGTCGAGGTGATCCGTAACGAACCGGGGGGCGTCTGGGTAACGGGCCTGCCGGAGCTTGCCAGGGTCATTACCGCCGGCCAGGGCTTCGTCATCCGTGGCCAATCGGTGCAACTGGCTGACCAAACCACGCTTTCGTCGCGCGCGCCTCACTAAGGACGACATCGCCATGCATGGACTGATAGATGCCGCACTGAACCGCAGCCGGGCAGTGGTACTGGCATTCGTGTTCATCCTCGTGGCCGGCACCATTGCCTGGGTGTCGATTCCCAAGGAATCGGATCCGGATGTCGCCATTCCCATCATCTACGTGACGGTCACCTACGAGGGCATCTCCCCGGAAGACGCTGAACGGCTGCTGGTGCGCCCGCTTGAGAAGGAACTCCAAAGCATCGAGGGCGTAAAGGAAATGCGCAGCACGGCGTCCGAGGGCTACGGCGGCGTGCTGCTGGAGTTCGATGCCGGTTTCAACAGCGAGACGGCATTGACCGATGTCCGCGAGCGGGTCGATCTGGCGCGCCCCAAACTGCCGCCGGGCACCGACGAGCCGCTGGTCAATGAAGTCAACGTCGCGCTGTTTCCGGTGCTCACCGTGACCCTGTCCGGCGATGTCCCGGAACGTACTCTGGTGAGCCTCGCCCGCCGGCTGAAGGACAATATCGAATCCCTGCCCTCGGTACTGGAGGTGGATGTCGGCGGCGACCGCGAGGAAGTCATGGAAGTGGTGGTCGACACTACGGTCATGGAAACCTACGGCATCAATTACGATGAGCTGTTCAGCATCATCCAGCGTAACAACATGCTGGTCGCCGCCGGCGCCATCGATACCGGCGCGGGCCGCATGGCGGTGAAAGTGCCGGGCGTCATCGAAAGCCCCGAGGACGTGCTCAGCCTGCCGATCAAGGCCGACGGCGAACGTATCGTGACCTTCTCGGACGTGGCCACGGTGCGGCGTACGTGGAAGGACCCGGACGGCTTCGCCCGCATCGGCGCTCAGCCGACAGTATCGCTGGAAGTTTCGAAGCGGGTTGGCGCCAATATTATCGAGACCATCGCCGATGTCCGCGCCATCGTCGAGGCCGAGCGGCTCGGCTGGCCTGCGTCGGTGGAGGTCAATTACCTGCAGGACAAATCCGACGATATCCGCACCATCCTGCGCGACCTGCAGAACAACGTCGCCAGCGCCGTATTACTGGTGATGATCGTGATCATCGCCGTGCTCGGCGTGCGCCCGGGAATTCTGGTCGGGCTGGCGATTCCAGGGTCATTCCTGGCCGGCATCCTGGTGCTCAACGCCATGGGCATGACCCTGAACATCGTGGTGCTGTTCAGCCTGATTCTGGTAGTCGGCATGCTGGTGGACGGCGCCATCGTGGTGGTGGAGCTGGCCGAGCGCAAAATGGCCGAGGGCCTGGACCGTCGCGCCGCCTACGCCTTCGGCGCCAAGCGCATGAGCTGGCCGATCACCGCGTCCACCGCCACCACGCTGGCGGTGTTCTTCCCCCTGCTGGTCTGGCCCGGCATTGTCGGCGAGTTCATGAAGTTTCTGCCCATTACAGTGCTGGTGACGCTGGCCGCATCGCTGGTCATGGCACTGATCTTCATTCCCGTGCTGGGGGCGCTGATTGCCCGCAGCAGCCCGGAACAGCAGTGGCAGCTGCAGGCCGTACGCGCCGCCGAGGATGGTGACCTGTCCACCATCGGCGGCTTTACCGGCGGCTATCTGCGCGTCATGGAGCGGCTGCTTCGGCATCCCGGGCGCAGTCTGTGCATTGCCCTGCTGGTGATCGCCGGCATTTTCGTGGCGTACAACAAACTCGGCCGCGGCGTGGAGTTCTTTCCGGAGATCGAACCACAGTTCGCCTCGGTGCAGGTACATGCCCGAGGCGATCTCTCCGTGTACGAGAAGGACCGCCTGGTCAGCGCGGTGGAGCAACGCGTGCTCGGCTTCCCTGAAATCCGGGCGGTTTACGCCCGCACCCTGGCACGCCCCGACAATGAATCCGCGGAAGACCTCATCGGCAGCGTGCAGGTGGAGTTCCTGGACTGGAAGGTGCGGCGGCCGGCGAAGGAGATCCTCGATGACATTCGCCGGGCCACGGCGGACATTCCCGGCGTGGTGCTGGAAGTGCGGGAACAGGAACAGGGCCCCGGTGGTGGCAAACCGATCCAGCTGGAGTTCGCCAGCCGCAGCCCGGAACGCATCGCACCCGTGGTGGCCGAGGTACGCGGCATCATGGACCGCGTCGGCGGTTTCATCGATGTGGAAGACTCACGTCCCTTGCCGGGCATCGAGTGGCGGCTGCGGGTAGACCGAGAGATGGCGGCACGCTTCGGTGCCGACGTCGCCGTGCTCGGCAACGCCGTGCAGATGGTCACCCAGGGCGTCAAGGTCGCCGACTATCGGCCCGACGACGCCGACGAGGAGATCGATATCCGCGTACGCCTGCCGCTGGAGGAACGGAGCCTGGACCGCCTGGGCCAGTTGCGTGTGCCCACCGTCAACGGCATGGTGCCCGCCTCCAACTTCATCAGCTTCGAGCCCGCACCGAAAACCGGCACCCTGAAACGCACCGACGCCCGCCGCATCATGAGCATCAAGGCCGACGCGCGTGAAGGCCTGCTGGTGGACGATCAGGTCAATCTGCTGCGCTCGGCACTCGCCGAGGCGAACCTGGACCCGCAGGTGGACGTGACCTTCAAGGGGCAGGATGCCGACCAGCGAGAGGCCATGGTCTTTCTCGCCTCGGCCTTCCTGGTCGCGGTCTTCCTGATCGCCATGATCCTGGTGCTGCAATTCAACAACCTCTACCAGACCACGCTGGTACTGTCCGCCATCGTGCTCTCCACCGCCGGTGTGCTGCTCGGCCTGTTACTCACCTGGCAGCCCTTCGGCATCGTCATGAGCGGGCTGGGGCTGATCGCGCTGGCCGGTATCGTGGTGAACAACAACATCGTGCTCATCGATACCTTCAACGAAATCAAGGGCCGGGGAGAACGCGGCCTTGAGGCCGTGCTGCGCACCTGCGCCCAGCGCCTGCGGCCAGTGCTGCTCACCAGCTTCACCACGGTACTGGGGCTGATGCCCATGGTGCTGTCGATGAACATCGACCTGATCGGCCGCGAGGTCACCTTCGGAGCGCCCTCCACGCAATGGTGGACCACCCTGTCCAGCTCCATCGCCGGCGGCCTGACCTTCGCCACCATCCTCACGCTGGTGCTCACACCCTGCATGCTGATGCTGGGCGAGAACGTCAGTGAACGGCTCCGGTTACGCCGCCAAGGAGCAGCCGCGGCGGAAAACGCCGAGAGCGCGATGCTGGAGAAGACCGAACCGGGACATGAACCGGAAACGCGCTGAAACTTCAGTTGCGGATCAGAAACTCAGGAACGCTTCCAGCCCGTCGTCCACGCTCGCGCTGGTCACCGTGTCCCGCAGGTCATCGGTAACCCCCAAATCGATGGCATCCGGATCATCATTCAACGCCCGGAGGTGTCTACTGCACCGGGGGAAGTCCAAACGCGGAGGTAAGGCCGGTCAGCTGGAACCGTTTGTTAGCGCGATGTAGACTGATTCCGACGTTACCCTCAACAGTGGTAAGCCGCATGACTGCAGCCGAACTTGAAAACATCCTCGACCAGGCCAAGGCCCTGTCGGAACATGACCGCGCCCGACTGGCGCACGATCTGGTAGCAACACTGGATGGGCAACCGGATTCGGACGTTGCCACGGCGTGGGACCGTGAGGTAGAGCGGCGGCTCGCTGAGATAAAGAACGGAATCGCCAAGACAATTTCCCGTGAGGAACTGACACAACGCCTCCGAAACCGCACCGGATAAACAAGGATGCCCACTCTGGAGATCCTCTCCGCGGCCGCCGAAGAAGCGGAGGCGGCGGTTGCTTGGTACGAACAAGAACAACCAGGACTTGGCCAACAGCTCATACCTGAGAAATAAAGCTCTTCTTGAGGATAACGTGACGTGAGTATTACAGTCGAAACAATCCGGCAAGTCGTACTGGTCTGGTGCCTCTTCGCCGCGGCGGGATCATACCTGCTCGCGCTCAACAAGTTCCCATCGCCCTGGAAATACGCGCTTCTCGGGATGATCTCCGGGCTCATCCCACCACTGACACTCGTCTTGTGGCTGACATTGTGGCTCAAGGCCCCCCGCCACGCTGCCCGAACCCGGTAGTGCTCCCGCACAGGTGTCCCTGGTTACGCCAGCGTACTAATTCGAAGACGACTGTCTCCTGGCCAACCCCCACTTCGCCGTACTAACTTGGGACACCCATTCCGCCTACTGGCCCGCCGGAACGCAGCCGCAGTCCAAGTGCATGGGTGTCCTGCCGCGTTGCCTGTGGACCACCCTGTCCAGCTCCATCGCCGGCGGCCTGACCTTCGCCACCATCCTCACGCTGGTGCTCACACCCTGCATGCTGATGCTGGGCGAGAACGTCAGTGAACGGCTCCGGTTACGCCGCCAAGGAGCAGCCGCGGCGGAAAACGCCGAGAGCGCGATGCTGGAGAAGACCGAACCGGGACATGAACCGGAAACGCGCTGAAACTTCAGTTGCGGATCAGAAACTCAGGAACGCTTCCAGCCCGTCGTCCACGCTCGCGCTGGTCACCGTGTCCCGCAGGTCATCGGTAACCCCCAAATCGATGGCATCCGGATCATCATTCAACGCCCGGCAGGTAAAGGCAAACCGCCAAGGCCCCTCGAGCAGCGGCGGTGAGAGGCCCTCCCACTGCGTGCCGTCGTCGCTCGCAGCCAGGGCAAAGGAGACGACCGGATCGTTCTCGTTGCCACGGATGTCCTGCGGTTCAACGCCTTGCGGAAAGACATACACCGCGACCTCGTCCGCACCCGCGCTATCCGGACATCCGCCGGTATAGGGAACTGTCACCCGCATCAGACCGGCGCGGTCGCCGCGCACGGCGTAGCCGCTATCGCGCCACTCGAAAAAAAGTGGCGGCTCACCATTCGGCAGCACGCTGGCCTGCGTATGCAACACCATGACCAGGGATCGCGCCTGTCTTTCACGGAGGGAGAAATCCGTATTGACGACAACGCGGTCGCCCGCCACGTCCAGGGGAAACAGCCCCCCCGAAAATGTCTCGACGCTGGACAATGTTTCCACCGGGTCACTGATCACACGCAGCGTGATGCGGTCGTAGTCACCATCGGGTAGCTGTTCATTGCTCAGCAGGCGGACACCCTCCGGACCACCGAACAATGAGATGCCCTGTTCAGGGATGCCAACCACGGTTGTACCGTCGGTTGACCGGAACTCCACCTCCCGAACCCACAGAACCACATTATTCAGTTCCGCGCCTTCCGAGCCGATCAGATCCAGGGTCACCCCTCCGGCGCCCCCCACACCATTGCTCAGATCGAACTGACAGGCGGCCAACAGGCTCGCGGACAAGAGCACAGACGGAATAGAGCGCACTGCTAACCTCGGGTGACATGGTCCAGCGGTAGAGGTTGGTTGCACAATCAGGAGCAGAAACCTTCATGGCGCAACCAACGCAGTTTTCATGGATGTTAGTACACCTGTTCAGGTAATGCCCTAGGCTTGTCCATAGTCTCAGTGACGCTACATAGAACGACTCGCATCACCGAGGGAAGTCCAGCAAGAATGAAGAGGGGTCCAATTCACCGGGGCAAGGTCACACCGCGAAGCGCTGCCATGCGTTTCCGTCGTCCGCTCGACGCCATGGTTATGTGCTTTTCGACTTCTTCGGGAACCGCTCCGGGTGTTCAATGATTTCTTCTGTGAGATCAACATCAATATCCGGCCAGTAGAAATGCCCAGGGGAAGATTCCTCAACGTTGAGAATCGCCTTCACCGGCTGGTCCTTAAACCAGGGAAATTCCTCATACGGCATGAACATCTCCCTGTCATGACTTAGTATCCAAATGCCATGACTAGAGATATGGGTAACCTCAACCGCCGAAGTGCTGTTTCCAAGCGCTGACAAGCTCATGGTAGTGATCCTCGATTAGCGATTCGATCTCTTTCAGTTGCTGCCGGCTATACTGATAGTTCTTCGCAAGCTGTAACTCGGGCTCCAGCCAGAACTTAGCCTCACCGTCCCCAGAAACAACATGTACATGCATCCTCGGTTCCTCCCGGGAAAAGAAGAAGAATCGGTATCCCCTCTCCCTGAATACTGTAGGACTCATCTATGCTCCTTGCATATAACGCCTATGATCAGCCGTGCGCCTTAGCGCGTCGGCTGCATCCCGTTGTTGGGCTCGTCAAACCGCAGCGGCTCAACGCCATCCAAGTTCACGGTCATCCGCGCGCACCAAAGATCATGCATGTCCTGCATGGCAAGCCAGCTTTCGGGCGAGCGACCAAGAGCCTTAGATAGACGCAGCGCCATCTCCGGACTGACCGCGCTGCGGCCTTGGAGCACTCGCGCGACGGTAGAAGGCGAAACCTTGAGCTTTGCCGCAAGGTGCCGCGCGCTCAGGCCAAACGGCTCGAGGTAGACTTCGCGAATGAACTCGCCCGGATGGGGAGGATTGTGCATAGCCATCAGTGATAGTCCTCGTAATCCAGAACATGGGCGTTGCCGTCGTGGATCTCGAAGGTCAAACGCCAATTGCCGTTGACCCAGACCGACCACCGGCCGCGTTCACTTCCCTTCAGTGGGTGCAGACGAAACCCGGGGATATCCATGTCTTCAATGGTGGCTGCCGTATCGAGGGCCGCCAACTGCATCCTCAGCCGCTTCGCGTGCTGCGGCTGGATACCTGAGACACTCCCAGACTCATAGAAGCGCCGGAGCCCCTTGTGACGGAAGGATTTGATCATGACGGGACTGTACCATGTCGCGCATCACGCAACAATGAACCAATCGAGATAGGGGGCGCCTCACAACGCCCCTCCTCTCACACCACCGGGCATACGGATCACGTACCACGGCGGTTCAATGACTGGATTCATCTCTCACCGCGTAGACGCCCGATTTATAAAGCACACTCCGCTCGCAGATGGAGGGCTTCGCTGTCACGTACCAGCTCGCCCCGGGTATAACTACACCTCGTATCGGGTTCCTGTCCGTCGCCCCGCGGCTTTGGATTGGGCTTCCTCCAGACCCCACCTCGCGATGACGCCCTTGCCCTTCTTCTAGCCTTCGGCTCTGCGGACGCCTGGCAGGAGGACTTTCACCTCCCAAGCTCTGTGCCATGCCCGGCACACACGCTCAGCATCAGCGGCGGCGCGAAGCGCCGT
>JBBDNK010000014.1:0-27769 GCA_040877625.1 Aquisalimonadaceae bacterium | reverse complement strand
TTCCCGGACACGCCGTAAATACATCCCTGTAGGCTCGACGGCGGCATCCCTGCCGCCGACGGTCCGGGAATGGGACCCGACACCACACCCGCGCGTGCCACCGTGAAACGTGTGTGACGCCCGGTCCGGGTGGATGGAGTGGGGTGATATCCAAACGCCACGCTATCCGCCCATCTCAACACCGAAGCAATATCCCCGAAAAGGCCGCACACCGGGGCCCTTACTGGTCCGTGAACCGGTGTCTGCAAAACGGCGGCACCGCCAACGCCCCGCGGTGAATATCGGCTGTATAGTATTCGGTCTCGAACGGCTTGCCGCGCGCATCCGCCTCACGAAAGGCGGTCAGGTCCGCGCCCTTGCCGGCCATGGTGGCGGACCACCAGCCTGTCGGATAGCCCACCACCGGGAACTGCGCCGTCACCACTCTGGCGAAGCCGGCGCCGCGCATGGCGGCGTAGAGATCCTTCAACAGCGTGTCCACATGCAGTATGGGCGATTCGCTCTGCTGCACCAGCACCCCGTCCTTGCCAAGCGCACGATGCACATCGCGGAAGAACGCCTCTCCGAACAGGCCCTCGGCGGGCCCCACGGGGTCGGTGCTGTCGACGATCACCACGTCCACCGCGCCCTCGGGTAGCTCCCGGATGTACTTGATGCCGTCCTCGAAGCGCAGCTCGGCGCGCGGGTCGTCATTGGCACTGCACAGCTCGGGGAAATACTGCAGCGACGCGCGGGTAACGCCCTCGTCGATATCCACCTGCACGCAGCGTTCCACGCTCGGGTGCTTGAGGACCTCGCGCAGCATGCCGCAGTCGCCGCCGCCGATGATCAGGACCTGCTTCGGGTCCGGATGGGTGAACAGCACCGGGTGGGCCATCATCTCGTGGTAGGTGAAATTGTCGCGGCTGGTGAGCATCACGCAGCCGTCGATGACCAGCAAGCGGCCCCAGTGCGTAGTCTGGTAGACCTCGATCTTCTGGAAGGGCGTCTGCTCCTCGTGGAGTTTTTCGGTGATCTCCAGCGAAAAGGCGGTACCTTCGTCACCGAAAGGCTCACTGAACCAGTGCCTGTCATCCAGTGCCATGGGCTTGCTCCTGTCATTGACCATTTCAGGGGGGCGATTATGGGCGACTGCAACCGCCCTTGCCACTGTTCGGCAGCACGTGCAGGGGCGTGGCAGTGTTACCATATCGCCCTTTCCGACAGAGACCTCACGGAGTGACTGGCCACATGGCTGACTGGGATATCCGCCGGGCGCGAGATGTATACAACACTGCCCATTGGGGCGGCGGCTACTTCGACATCAACGACGCCGGCGAGGTGGTGGTTCGGCCGGACCGCAATGCATCCCGGCCCGCGGTCAGCCTCAGGACCCTGGCCGGTGAACTGCGCGATGCCGGGCTGTCCCTGCCGGTGCTGGTGCGTTTCACCGATATACTTCGCGACCGCGTCGACAATCTCTGTAATGCCTTCGCCTCGGCCATGCAGACTGACGGCTACGGTGGCGGTTACACAGCGGTCTATCCCATCAAGGTCAATCAGCAACGCCGGGTGGTGGAGGAAATCCTCTCCCGGGGCGGTGAGCGCGTGGGGCTGGAAGCGGGCAGCAAGCCGGAGCTGATGGCCGTGCTGGCCCTGGCGCCCCAGGGTGCCACAGTGATCTGCAATGGCTACAAGGATCGCGAGTACATCCGCCTGGCCCTGGTCGGGCAGCGCCTCGGGCTGCGCGTGCACATCGTGCTGGAGAAACGCTCCGAGCTGGAGCTGGTGATCCGGGAATCCGAGCGCATGCAGCTGCGGCCGATACTGGGCATGCGCGTGCGGCTCGCCTCCATCGGCGCCGGCAAGTGGCAGAACACCGGTGGCGAGAAATCCAAGTTCGGCCTTACCGCCTCCCAGGCCCTCGGTGTGGTTGAGCGGTTGCAGCAGGCGGGCATGGTGGATTGCCTGGATCTGCTGCACTTTCACCTCGGTTCGCAGTTGTCCAATGTGCGGGACATCCGCCGCGGCATGCGGGAGGCGGCGCGCTATTATGCCGAGCTGCATAACATTGGCGTGCCGATCCGCTGCGTGGATGTGGGCGGAGGCCTGGGGGTGGATTACGAGGGTACCCGCTCCCGGAACTATTGCTCCATGAACTACAGCGTCGGCGAGTACGCCCACAACGTGGTGCATGCGCTCTGGGAGATGTGCGAGGAGCAGGGCCTGCCGCATCCGGACATCATCTCCGAATCGGGGCGCGCGCTCACCGCCCATCACGCCGTGCTGATCACCAACGTGATTGACCGCGACGGCAGCGATGCGGGTGCCGTCGTGGCGGAGCCGGCGGCGGACGAGGCACTGATTCTGCGCGACCTCTGGCGCGGATTGAGCACGGACGATGGGCGCTCCGCGCTGGAGATCTATCACGACGCCATGCACGGCCTGCAGGAAGCGCAGGCCATGTACACCCATGGCGTACTCAGTCTGCGTCAGCGCGCTCACGCCGAGCAGCTCTATCAGGCCATCTGTCACAAGGTGCGGCCCATGCTCAGCATGTCCGCGCGCAATCACCGGGACGTGCTCGATGAACTGAACGAGAAGTTGGCGGACAAGCTGTTCTGCAATCTGTCCATCTTCCAGTCCATGCCCGACGTCTGGGCCATCGACCAGATCTTCCCCATCCTGCCGCTGGCCCGCCTCGACGAGCGGCCCACCGCCCGCGCCACGGTGCAGGACCTGACCTGCGACTCCGACGGCTGCATTCAGTACTACGTGGATGGCGAAGGCATCGAGAGCACCCTGCCGCTGCCGCCGTACCGGCCCGGCGAGCCCTATCTGCTGGGTATCTTCCTGGTCGGTGCGTACCAGGAGATTCTGGGTGATATGCACAATCTGTTTGGCGACACCGATTCGGTGAACGTGGAACTCACCGACGACGGTTACACCTTGACCGGTGCCCTGCGCGGCGACAGTGTGGAGACGGTACTGCGTTACGTTCAGTTCGACCGCGACAGCTTGCTGGCCGCCTACCGGCAACGGGTGCAGGCCGCGGAGCTGAGCGAGACCGAGCGCAGCGCCTACCTGGCCGATCTGGAGGCCGGGCTGAGTGGGTACACCTATCTGGAAGACTGACCAGCCATAAAGATGTCCAAGCGGGCCGGGTGCGCTTCGCGTCTGCGCGGCAAAGCATCCCGACCGAGGAGAAAAGCACAATGAAAGCCGGAGTCATCGGACTGGGCGCCATGGGTGTCGGCATGTCCAGGAACCTGCATAAGGCCGGGTTGTTGACCGCGGTGTGGAACCGCACGACCTCGAAGGCCGACAGTCTTGCCAAAGAGCTGGGGGTCACGCCTGCCACCGACCCGGCCACGCTGGCGCGGGAGTGCGATGTCATCGTCACCTGCGTGTCGCGTGACGAAGATGTGCTGGCGGTGATCGACAGCATGGTTCCCGGCCTGAGTGCCGGCAAGGTCGTCATTGACTGTTCCACGATCGCGGTGGATACCGTTCGTCAGGCGGCGCAACGGGTCGAAGCCAGGGGCGCGGAGTTCCTGGATACGCCGGTTTCCGGTGGCAAGGAAGGCGCGGACGCGGGCACGCTGGTGTTCATGGTCGGCGGCGATGCGGCGGTGGTTGAGCGGTTGGCGCCGGTGTTCTCCGCCATGGGCAAGCAGGTTTCTCACATGGGGCCACTGGGTAACGGGCAGGCAACCAAGGCGGTTAATCAGATCATGGCGGCCGGCATCAACCAGGCCGTGACCGAGGCATTGGCCTTCGGTCAGGCCTGCGGCCTCGACATGGACAAGGTTGTTGACGTGATCAGCGGCGGCGCCGCCGGCAACCTGCTGCTGAAACGGCGTGGCACCACAATGGTGCAAGGGAAATTTGAACCCGGCTTCAAGCTCGCCCTGCACCACAAGGACCTCGGCATCTGCAAGCAGATGCTGGCCAACCTGGACGTGAGCCTGCCGGTGGTGGAGATGACGCTGAAGCACTATGAGCGGCTGATGGAAGCCGGTCACGGCGATGAGGACATGACCGCGCTGTTCCGGACGAAGAAGGCCATGTTCGACAAGGGCAAGTCATAGCCCGTGCGGGCCTCGCAACCCGCGCGGGATGGATATCGCTGTGCGTCATCCACCCTGCGCGAAGCATACTGAAGGCGAACGGCGGTCGTTCAGCCCTGCAGTCGCAGCAGGATGCTCTCCACCTTTTCCTGCTCCAGGCGCTTGCGCACGGCATCTACCCGGCTGCGGTCACTGAGCGGGCCAATGCGGACCCGATGCCAGGTCTCGCCGCCATGGATCTGCACGCTCTGGATTTCCGCCTCCACGCCCAACAGCGCCAGCCGCGCTTTCAATCGGTCGGCATCGCCGTGGTTGCGGAACGAGCCGGCCTGCACCAGGTACTGAACACCGGGCTCGCCTGGTTGCGTAGCGCTCTCGGAAGGCTGGCTCGGCGTGGTTGGTATGGTGGGCTCCGTGCTGCTGCGGCGGCGCAGATCCTCGGGTTCGTCCGGGACGACGACTTCCATCTCCGAGAGCAGCTTGTAGAACTCGAAGCGCGGGCGTGCGTCGCCACTATCGTCGGGCGCGGTCGTGTCCACCGCGGCGAGCGGGTCGGTGGCCGCGGGCGGGCGGTCCGTGCGTTCATGACTCTGATAGACCAGCGCCGCCAGGAACATGCCCGGCAGAAAGCCTCCCAGCATCCATACCCAGCCGGGCACATTGCCGCGATTGCTGCGCTTCTTGCGCGGCTGAGCTCCCCTGCCGCCGCCGGGCGGCCGTTTTCGGTAATCCGTCGCCATCTACATTGCCTCGGGCGCGCTGACGCCCAGTAGCCGAAGTCCGTTCCGGATGACCTGCCGGGCGGCCAGGATCAGGCTCAGCCGGGCGTCCCGCAGATCATTGTCGTCCACCAGAAACTGGTGCGCGTTGTAATACGTGTGAACCGCGTTGGCAAGTTCCCGCAGGTAATGCGCGAGCTGGTGCGGTTCGCGCGCCCTGGCGGCATTCTCCAGCAACTCGGGGTATTGGGCGATGGCCGTGACCAGATCCTGCTCGTGACTTTCGGTCAGCAGGATAAGGCGGTGCTCGCCGTTGGCCGGGTCCCAGGTCATGCCCTTTTCCTCAAGCTGCCGCATGACGCTGCAGATGCGTGCGTGGGCATATTGTATGTAATACACGGGGTTGTCGGCGGACTGCGATTTGGCCAGCTCCAGGTCGAAATCCAGATGCTGCTCCGGCTTGCGCATGACATAGAAGAAACGCGCCGCGTCCGAGCCGACGTCTTCGCGCAGCTCCCGCAGCGTGACGAACTGGCCGGAGCGGGTGGACATCTGCACCCGCTCACTTCCACGGTAGAGAATGGCGAACTGCACCAGGCGCACGTCCAGTCGCTCGGCGTCCTTGCCGCAGGCGCCAAGCGCCGCCTTTACGCGCGGTACGTAGCCGTGATGGTCGGCGCCCCAGATGTCGATGGCGCTATCGAAACCGCGCTCGAACTTGTTCAAATGGTAGGCAATGTCGGAGGCGAAATAGGTAATCGCACCGTTCTCGCGGCGCACGACACGGTCCTTCTCGTCGCCGAATTCGCTGGAGCGGAACCAGGTGGCGCCGTCGTTCCGGTACAGATGACCGGCAGCCTGCAGCTTCTCCAGTGCCTGGTCGACGGCACCGCTCTCGGTCAGCGAGCGCTCGGAGAACCATTCGTTGTAGGTGACGCCGAAGCCGGCCAGATCGTCGCGGATGTCATCAAGCACGGTATTCAGCGCGAGATCGAAGACTCTCCGGTAGGCGGTCTCGCCGAGCAGGGTGCGGGCGCGCAGCACCAGCTCGTCGATATGGATTTCCTTGTCGCCGCCCTGCGAGGCATCGGCGGACAGGTTCGCGAGCACGGCCTCGGCCGGGTGGCGGAGCGCATCGCCATGGGACTGTTGCAGGCGTGCGGCGATGTCCCGCACATAGTCGCCCTGGTAGCCGTTGTCCGGAAAGCGGATGGCCTCGCCGACCAGTTCCAGATAACGCAGCCACACGCTGGCGGCGAGGATGTCCATCTGCCGGCCGGCATCGTTTACATAGTATTCACGGTGGACGTTATAGCCTGTCTCCGCGAGCAGGTTGCACAGTGCGCCGCCGAATGCCGCGCCCCGGCCGTGGCCCACATGCAGCGGCCCGGTGGGGTTGGCGGAGACGAATTCCACCATCAGCTTCTCGCCGGCACCGAGTTGACCGCGGCCGTAGGCATCGCCGTCGCTCAGGGCGTCGCGCACCGCCTGAAACGCCGCATCGGCGCTGATGAAGAAGTTGATGAAACCGGGGCCGGCGATCTCCACCCGCTCCACACCCGGGTGCGCCGGCATGGCGGCCACCAGGGCATCAGCCAGCTCCCGTGGCTTGCGGCGCGCGGGCTTGGCCAGCAGCATCGCGGTGTTGGCGGCGAAATCGCCATGAAGCTTGTCGCGGGTGCGCTCCACGAGGATGTCCACGCGGGTCTCGGGCGGCAGGGTGTCGGTCTCTATCAGGTGATCGACGGCGCTCTGCAACAGCTGGCGAATCTGCTCTCTCATGGGCGGGGGCTGACTTCGGTTATGGGTTAGGGTGGGTATTATCCGGTGTCGTATTGGGGATTCAAGAGACCGGGGCAGGTTTCTGGCCAATCCCGGCGGGTCCGAGCCCGCATTACAACGTCTCCTGAGGGTCGACGTCCAGCGACCATCTCACCTTTCTGGCATCGGCCAGGCCGTGCAGCTGCGGAGCGAGCACCGCCAGCAGACGCTGCAGGGTGCCGCGGTCGGCGCTTTGCAGCAGCAACTGGGCACGGTAACGGCCGGCGCGGCGTTCCATCGGCGCCGGGACCGGGCCCATGAGCATGGCGCCGGTCATCGCCTGCTGCTCGCCAAGCAGGCGGGCCTGTTCGAGGAACGTGTGCGGAGGTTCAGGCTGCACCGCCTCGGCACGCAGCAATGCCATGTGACTGAACGGCGGCAGCGCGGTCTGGCGCCGCTCGGCCAGTGCGTTGGCGGCAAACACGCCGTAGCCGTTCTGCAGCAAGGTGACGAGTAGCGGGTGTTCCGGGTGATGGGTCTGCAGCAGCACCTCGCCGGGGCGCTCGGCCCGGCCGGCCCGGCCGGCAACCTGGATGACCAGCTGCGCCAGCCGCTCGGGCGCACGGAAATCGGCGCCGAACAGGCCCTGGTCGCAGTCCAGAATGCCCACCAGCGTCACGTCCGGCAGGTGATGACCCTTGGCCAGCATCTGCGTGCCGAGCAGGATGCGGGCGTCGCCGCTGCGGGCCCGCTCCAGCAGCGCCTCCATGGCGCCCTTGCGGCGCGTGCTGTCGCGGTCGATCCGGGCAATGCTGACCCCGGGGAAGAGTTGCTCCAGTGCGCCCTCCAGCCGCTCCGTGCCTTGGCCGACAGCCTTGACGGCGGCGCTGCCGCAATCCTGACAGGCGGTGTCGACAGGGCGCTCGTAGCCGCAGTGATGGCAGCGCAGGCGGCCTGCGCGCTGATGCCATGTCAGCCGGGCGTCGCAACGGCTGCATTCCGCGACCCAGCCGCAGTCATGGCAAAGCAGCACCGGCGCGTAGCCGCGCCGGTTGAGAAACAGCAGCACCTGGCCGTCGGCCTCCAGGTGGCCGCGCATGCGCTGAATCAGCGGCCTGGACAGGCCGGCCTCCAGGGGCTGCCCGCGCAGGTCCAGCAGATGCATGTCCGGCGGCCGCGCGGCGCCCGCGCGGGCCGGAAGCGGCAGGCGCTTGTAGCGGCCCTGATCGGCGTTATGCAGAGATTCCAGCGACGGCGTGGCGGAGCCGAGCACCAGTGGAATGCCGGCCTGATGGGCGCGCACCACAGCCAGATCCCGGGCGTGGTAGCGGAAGCCGTCCTGCTGCTTCAGTGATAGATCATGCTCCTCGTCGACGATGATCAGCCCGGGGCTCGGCATTGGTGTAAACAGCGCCGACCGCGTGCCTATGATCACGCGGGCGGTACCGTCGCGCGCCGCCAGCCAGGCCCGCGTGCGTTCGCCGTCCGCCAGCCCAGAGTGCAGCACCGCCAGGCGGTCGCCGAGCCGGCGCCGGAAGCGGCCGATGAGCTGCGGCGTGAGGCCGATCTCCGGCACCAGCACCAGCACCTGCCGATCGCGAGCCAGTACCTGCTCGATCACCGCCAGATAGACCTCGGTCTTGCCGCTGCCGGTAACACCGTCCAGCAGAAAGGTTCCGGCAGTGTCCAGGCTCTCGCAGACGGCACTGACGGCGCTTTGTTGGGCCGCGTTCAGGTCCGGCGGTGCGACAGCCGTCCACGCCGGCGCATGCGCGTCACAGGGCTCCGCCAGATCTTTGTCCAGCAGGCCGCGCAGGGCGGCCCGCCAGTCGCCGGGCAAATCAGCGAGTGCGGTTGAATCCAGCGGGCCGTCGGCATCCGCCAGACGGTCGAACACGTCGGCTTGCCTGGGTGCACGACGGCGCAGGGCGACACGGTCCGCGGCCCTGCCCTGCACGGTCAGCCGCCACGCCTCCGGCGCCGGCGCGGCCGTTGATTTGCCTTGACGCAACCCGACCGGCAGCAGGGTGGCCATCACTTCGCCAATCGGGTGGTGGTAATAGCGGGCTGCCCACTCCGCCAGTGCCAGGATGTCGGCCGGCAACAGGGGCTCGGCATCCAGCAGGCTCAGCGCCGGGCGCAGACGGCTCTCGGCAATGGCGCTCTGCTCGGCAAGCCCGGTGATTACCCCGATCAGGCGCCCACGGCCGAACGGCACGCGCACGCGCATGCCGGGCTGTGGCGCTGCGTCGCAGCGTGCCGGACACAGGTAGTCGAAGGTGCCAGGCAGCGGAGAGGGCACCGCGACCTGAAGAATGCGCGCGTGTTTCAACATGATTCAGAGACGGTAACCGATAAAGCTCGGTATGCGTTGGCGAATGCGCGTCTCCCTAGGCAATCGGTTCATGCGTATCATCAACCATTTGTCCTAAGCCATTCTGCATATACTGAAATCCCGAACTGTCCACAGCGCCTGTGGATAACTTTGTGGATTATTTTTGCCGAAACGCTTGACAGCCCGTCGAGTTGTCTGCATCTCTCTCACGAGAATAATTGTAGCGACGTAAAGTATTGTTTTGTTAAACAGCATGTTACGGTTTACCTTGCGTTATCTTTAGCGTTGTCCGCGTATTCTGTCGACCGGGCTTGCAGGACACACGCCTTGTGTGCATAAGCGCTCCGCCAGTGATGGGTATACTGATCCCATGTACCGTACGGAGGTCTCCGGCCAAAGCATGCATACTGCCCTGGATCGTTCGCCCTGAACCGCGCTGCCGCCAGCGCGCTTTCAACATGGGGAGAAACATTATGACCGGCTATGGAAATGCCTGGGAGCAAATCGGCGAACTCTACGCACTGCCCGGTATTATGCCCCAGTGCCTGGCTTTGCAGGAAAGGGCGGGTGTCAGTGTCACCGCCTTGCTGAGCGTCGTGGTTCATGCCGCTGGCGGCGGCGGCGCGCTGAAACCGTCTGCGGCGGCCCGGGTCGCCGAGGTCAGCGAGGCGTACGAGGCTGCCGTGCTACGGCCTCTGCGGCAGGCTCGCGACGGCCTGCGGTCCTGGACCGCAGGCCCGCGAGAGGATGCGGCACAGGGCTTGCGGCAAGGCATGCTGGAACACGAGCTGGCGGCCGAACGGTTCTGCCAGGAGATGGTTCTGGATCTGCTAGGCGATCCGGACTCCACGGCTGCGCCTGAAGACCCGCTGGCGGATGTCTGCCGCAGCGTCGCCCGTTATCTGGCCGCTCTTGGCGCCGTGCCGGATGCCGAGTTGCATCAGTCATTGGCGCATATACTGACGGCGGCACTGGAAGATTATGATGGCCTGCACGTTTCTCGCGTGCTGGCGCGCGCATTCGGAGAAGACGCGTAGTCCGGCTTCCTGCTGATGGAGGCCGGCTTCGGCCTTAACCCCCGAAGGCGGTAAAACTCAGGCCAATGTAAAGGCCATACCCGGCCAGCAGCAGACCACCCTCTATTCGACTGAGACGGCGCCCGGTATACAGGAACAGCAAAAGCAGCAGAGCCGTCCCCAGCATGACCCACTGATCGAACTGCAGAATCCTGGCGTGCACCGGAAGTGGCTGAAGTAGGGCGGATATGCCCAGAATCCCCAGCAGATTAAAAATATTGCTTCCAAGTATATTTCCAACGGCGACATCCGCGTGGCGGCGGAGTGCCGCAATCACGGATATCGCAAGCTCGGGGAGTGAAGTGCCAACCGCGACCAGAGTCAGGCCGATAACGGCCTCCGAGATCCGGAAGTGCTCGGCAATCCCCACCGCCCCCATCAGAAGGACCTGCGATCCGCCAATCAACAGCAGTAGACCGGCAATAACCGTCATTATGGTCCAGGTCACGGATTCCGGTACGGCGGTCAGTTCTTCGGCCTCGGCCTTATGCAGGTCCGCCGCGGGTGTTGCCAGCGAGCGTTCACTCGAATAGGCCCATACCAGGTACGCCGCCAACGCGATGAGGAAAATCAGTGCGTCAGGCCGTCCCAGCGCGCTGCCACCGACCAGCACCACGAACAGCATGCTCGCGGCGACAACGGTGACGGCATCGCGTCGTAGTGCCAGGGGCTTGACCGCCATCGGCGTGATCAGGGCGCATATGCCCAGTATCAGCAGAATGTTGCCGATATTGCTGCCCACGACGTTGCCGATAGCGATATCCGGCCGCTGATTCAGCGCCGCATCGACGGAGACCACCAGCTCCGGCGACGACGTGCCGAAGCCGACGATAACCAGACCGCTCAGCAATGGAGATACGCCGAGGCGCCTGGCCGCAGCCAGCGCACCCCGGATCAGGGCCTCGCCACCAACGGTAAGCAAGGCGATGCCGGCGGCCAGAAAGAGAAAATTCGTCATGGATCAGGGTTTCCCGGTATGGGACGGAATTTACGCCTTCCGGATGGTCAGCGTTTGATGACCGAAGCGCGCAGGCGGCCGTGCTCCGCCACATTCTCAATGATCAGGACTCGGTAGTCACTGTACATTCGGTTGTTCGATTCGTCGATGAGCCAGACCAGCCAGTCCAGATTCCCATCCTGATTCACGTCGGCGAGTGCGACGATGTCGAGTTTGAAGTACCACTCTTCCAGCTCGAACACGACGGCTGGTCCGTCGACGCGAACCTGGGCCAAGTGCTCCATGTCGGCCAGGGTCGGATGCTCGCCGGCCAACTGATGCAGAGATGAAGGAAAGCTCCTTAGGTCGAGGCCGCTACGAAGCAGCTCGCCAAAACGCTCCGAGCCTTCGTGTTCGGCCCAGTCCGTGCCTGCCGTTGCGAGTAGACTTACGGTGTCGCAGATCAAATACTCCTGCGACACCATCCGATTATTCACGCCTTCATCGACTTCGGCTCGGGTCCGCTGCTCAAGATAAGTTTCGCAGTCGTTGACGATCTTGCCGTTATCGAAGCGAAGGGTGGAGCGATGCGCGCTCATCGTTTGGCCGAGAGCTTCAAAGGCGTCGGCAACTGAAGGTTTGAGAATGCTCACCACAGTGCGTTGGTCACCGTGAGCGCATCCGGCGAGCAGCACGGCAAGGATACAGGTCAGCCAATTGATTTGGTTTGACAATCCATTGTCCCTGATTATTGCTTGCTTATTATCAGTCTTGCGCGCCTTATCCGATCAGATCGAGCGGTGCTTTGCGGTGTTTGCGTAGCATCACCAGATCAAGTGCCTCGCCGCGCGGTGTGCCGACGCCGCTGCCGAGTGGAAAATCGAGCCGCTGGCCGGAATCCTCGTAGCCGCGGCGGAGATAGTATTGAACAAGTTCGGTTCTTGCGCGGATGACAAGCAGCACGAATTGTTCCGCACCCAGGGAGGATTCCGCATACGCCTCGGCCTGAACCAGCATTGCGTTCCCGACCCCTGAACCCTGTCGTCCCGGCTCGACGGCCAACATGCCGATAAGGGCTTCGCGGCCTTTAACCTGGATCTGGACGCAGGCGATGATCTTGCCGTCGTGCAGTCCAAGCAGCACCACGTTTTGCTGCAGAAGTTCGCGGACTTGCGGGACGGTGATTCTGTCGCCGCTGATCAGGCTGGACTCATGTGTCCAGCCCTCGGTGCCGGGCCGAGGCCGGTATGCGGCGTTTACCAGCCGCGCGATCTCCACGGCATCCTCTGCCATGGCCTGGCGAAACGTTGATTGAATCATCGGATAGCAGTTATTTGGCTTCCAGGTGCAGTCGCGCGGATCCGAGACCATCAAATGTGGCGATAACCTCGACCGGTGGTGTCGGGTACCAGACGCCGGTGCAGGACCCCAGCGTGATTATGTCACCGGCGCGAAGCCCGGCGCCACCCGCTGCCCGTTCGTTGGCCAGCCAGTGCAACAGGCGCAGTGGATCCCCGGCGGGGTTGCCGCCGTCGGCCTGCCTGACCGTTTCGCCGTTGGCGGTAAGGGTCACTGGCAGTTTCTCAAGCTTCAGAGAGTGCCAGTATTCGACGCCTTCGCCCAGTATGAAGAGCCCGTTGTTCTGCACGTCGGCGAGCTTCGACATCTCGTCCACGGCGTCCCAGTCCTGGTAGCGGGAATCCAGCACTTCGATGGCGGCATGTACGGTGCCGATCGCGGCGATGACCGCCTCGCGAGAGTAGGGCTCGGATTGTGGCGGTAGGTCTATTGCCAGTCGCACCGCCACTTCTCCCTCCACGGCGCCGACGGTGAAGCGCGCGGCAGCGTGATCCCCGGCGCCGTCCCCCATCATCGGTGCCAGCAATGGCGCGCAGCGTGGCGCGCCGGTTGGTGTCGGGGCGCCGACCTTCCAGCCGCAGATGGGGCCGGCGAGATTCGCCAGCTCCTGCTGGATCGCATAGGCCTGCTCTTCGGTTTTCGGACGGCAGTGGCCGGGCAGTGCGTCAATGCGCTGTCCGTCCATAAGCGCGCGATACAGCAGTCCGGCGGCTTCAGTGGCGGCGCCCTGCATCAGGACGCTCTTCTCGTCTGCTTGTCGCCGCCCGCCGAAGACTCGATCCAGGCGGCCTTGGCAACGTCAGCCTTGTTGCGGAGGTGCTGGCGCAGGATGCGGAACAGCTTCTCGCTGTCGCGGCTCTCCAGCGCGCTCAGTATCGCACCATGCTCGGTCACGGCCTGCTTCCAGCGTTTCTCGGAGAGGTTGGTCAGGTATCGCGCATGCCGCACTCGGCCGCAGATGGATGCATAGATCGAGCGCAGTGTTTCACTCTGGCTGCCCTCCATGATCTTGTCGTGAATCTTCTGGTTGAGGACGAAGTACTCGAGCCGCTCCCGGTTCTCGTAGCATTCCACCATGCGCTCGTGCAGGGCCCTGACTTCCGCGATGTCGTCGTCGCTCATGTTGGTGGCCGCCAGTTCCCCGGAGAGGCCTTCGAGTACGCCGAGCACCTCGAAGATCTCTTGCAGATCGTCCAGAGTGAGCCGGGCCACCCTGGCGCCACGGTTGGGCAACAGCTCGACCATGCCCTCGGAGGCGAGCACCTTCAGCGCTTCGCGCAGCGGCGTGCGGGAAATGCCGAGCTGCTCGCAGAGCTGGCGCTCGGGTACGCGGTCGCCCTGAGGCAGCTCACCCTCGATGATCATGTTGCGCAGATGCGTGACGACCTCGCCATGCAGCGTCTGCCGCGAGATGGGCCCCCTGCCGGTGGGGCCGCCCGGGTATTCCTTGTGTTGGTCGGAAGCAGCCATAGCGTGTTCTCTGAATTCTCCAATTGATGTGGACGGCGGGCCTGCCCGTCGCACAGCGCGCGCCCTGTGGCGCTTAAGGCTCTCACAACTTTAGCGTGCACACTCTGATTTTGCACCCATAATGCAGAATGGGCGGTGACGAATACGTTGTCATGATCCTTTGGCATTGAATGGGCAGGACAACCCTGTAGCGTCTGTGCCGCAACCTTACGCGCATTTCGGCGTCGCGGCGTTCCACCTTGACACCGTTCATATTTTGAGCGTAGGTTCGATTGACAGCGCATTTCGCATTAATTATTCAATTTTGCGAATGTCGTCCTGCCGACACCCTGGAGCTCAGCAATAGACCTTGAGCCAACAATAAATAACGATTAGTCAGGAGGAGTCGCATCATGATTCTCTTACGTTTATTCGCGGTGGCTCTTGCCCTCGCGTTGCTGTCGTCGCCGTTGCATGCACGCGAGATCACTTTCGGCCATGTGGGCGGCCCCGGCTCGCTGTTCGCCGATTCCGCCGAGAACTTTGCCAAGTTGGCCAATGAGCGACTCCCGGAACCCTTCGAAGTCGTCGTCTTCGGATCCAGTCAGCTCGGAAACGATCAGGAACTGCTGCAGCGGCTTCGCCTCGGCACGGTCGATTTTGCACTGCCGTCCACAATCATGTCTTCGGTCGCTGACGAGTTCGGGCTGTTCGAGATGCCGTATCTGGTCAAGAACCGTGACCACATGAAGCGTATTGAAGAGGAAATAGTCTGGCCGACCCTGGCACCGATTGCACAGCAGAATGGATACCGCATTCTTGCCGTGTGGGAGAACGGTTTCCGTCATATCACCAACAACGTGAAGGCCATCGAACGACCGGAGGACCTGAGCGGCATCAAGCTGCGTACGCCTCGGGGTGTCTGGCGAGTGCGCATGTTCGAGGAATATGGCGCCGAGCCCTCCCCGATGGCGCTATCGGAAGTCTTCATGGCGCTGCAGACCGGTGTGATGGACGGCCAGGAGAATCCGCTGGCGCAGATCGCCGGCCAGCGCTTCCAGGAGGTGCAGCGCCACCTGTCTCTCACCGGCCATGTCTATACCCCGGCGTACATCGCTGCTGGTACCCGGTTCAATCGCCTGCCGGAGGAGATCCAGGAAATCCTCGTCCAGGCCGCCAAGGATAATCAGGAGTACGTCTACGCGCGGGCGGAGGAACTGGATCGTGATCTGATCGACGTCGTCCGCAATGCCGGTACCGCGGTCAACGAGGTCGACAAGTCAGCCTTTATCGAGGCATCCCAGCCGGTCTATCGCGCCTTCGCCGGAGAGGTCAACGGGGCGCAGGCGCTGATCGACAAGGCGCTCGAGTTGGGCGAGGGAATGTGAACTCGCTTCGGGCCTGACCGCTCCCGCGCCGACTGGCGCGGGAGTTCTCTTGATCCTCTTCTTGACGGGCTTGTGCCTATGGCAATTGTTGACCGACTGGCAGGTTGGCTTGAAACCGTGCTCGAGATCGTTACCGCAGTGCTGATGATCACCCTGACCCTGATCGTTCTCTACGCCGTGATTACGCGTTACACGGCGCGAACGCCGTCCTGGTACGACGAGGTGGCCTCCATCATGCTGGTGTGGCTGACCTACTATGCCGGTGCTCTGGCGGCGCTCAAGCGCGGCCATATCGGCGTCGACGGGGTCTTGCGGGCCATGCCCGAGAAGCTGCGAATGCTCGTCGCCTATATCGGCGAAGTCTTCTTCATCGGTTTCTTTCTGGTACTTGGCTGGGCCGGGCTGGTGGTGCTGGAAGTCATGCAGGGCATGACGCTCATTACGCTGCGCTGGGTGCCGGTGATGTTCACGCAGTCGGTGATCCCGATCGGCGCCGGGCTGTTCATTCTTGCGCAGCTGCTCAGTATGCCGGCCTATCTTGCCAAGGTGCGCGCGGGTGTTTCCCGGGATGAAGAGGAGATCCAGCACGCGATTGCGGAAGCGGAGAAGGACAATGCCCAGGCGGGGCTCAGCGCTGACAGCCTGACGGGGAAGCACCGCTCATGATCATATTTCTGATGCTCGTTGCGCTGCTGGTGATGATCCTTATCAATGTGCCGATCGCCGTATCGCTGGCACTGGTGGCGGTCGGAGCGATAGTGATGACGCAGGGCGTCGAGATGCTGCCCAATGTCGCTCTGACCATGTTCGATGGCGCAAGCAGTTTCCCGCTGCTGGCCATCCCGATGTTCGTGCTGGCCGGCGCCATCATGAACACGGGCGGTATTTCACGCCGCCTCATCGCCTTTGCATCCGCGCTATTCGGATTCATCCGCGGCGGCCTGGCAATGATCAATATCGGTGTGTCGATGTTCTTCGCCGAGATCTCGGGTTCGGCCGTCGCCGACGTGGCGGCCACCGGCTCCGTGCTGATCCCCGCCATGAGAAAACGCGGCTATCCGAGAGATTTCGCCGCAGCGGTGACATCGTCCTCCGCTTCGCTGGCCATCATCATTCCGCCGTCAATTCCGATGATCCTCTACGGCGTGATGGCCGGGGCGTCCATCGTGCAGCTGTTCGTCGCCGGGATCATTCCCGGCATCATCGGCGGCGTCGGGATGATGTTCCTGAGCTACTACTATGCCCGGAAATATAATTGGCCCGTGGAGGAGGTCTTCCAGATCAATCGGGTATGGCGGACGTTCAAGGAGGCCTTCTGGGCGCTGACACTACCCATTATCATTCTGGGCTCGATCTTCGGCGGCTTCGTTACCGCCACCGAGGGGGCGGGCATGGCGGTGGCAGCGGCGGTGTTCATCAGCACCGTCATCTACCGGGAACTGAACCTCAAGGCGCTCTACCGCGCCGTGATCGACGGCGGGCAGCAGACCGCGGTGGTGATGCTGCTGGTGGCGGCATCCGCACTGGTCGGCGTCTTCCTTACCGAGATGCGTCTGCCCCAGCAACTGGCGCAAGCGGTGCTGGACCTGACCGACAATCGCTACGCCATCCTGATGCTGCTGAATGTCTTCTTTCTGGTGATCGGGCTGTTTCTGCATTCCGCGGCGGCAATCATCCTGGTGGTGCCGATCGTGATGCCGCTGGTGAACGCCGCGGGAATTGACCCGGTCCACTTCGGGCTGGTCGTGTGCCTCAATCTGGCGATCGGCCAGCAGACGCCGCCGGTGGCAAGCGTGCTCATTACCGCGTGTTCCATCGCCAAGGCGGATGTGTGGTCGGTGACGCGCTCCAACCTCGGCTTCATCGGTGTGTTGCTGGGCGTGTTGCTGTTGATTACCTACGTGCCCGTCATTCCGATGAGCCTGGTCGAGTATTTCTACCGATAGGATTTATTGTTACAGGGACGTGCCAAAGGGTTGCTGAAGGTTTCGCGCTGCCAACAGGACGATTCGGCAGCGCGAATTTTTTTGCCGTAACGCCTATCCGGCGGAGGCCGTATCGGCGAGATACCGCATGGCTGCGTTGACGCCGCCCTGCCGGTGGGGCACGCCGGCGATGCCAAGGCCCATCTCGACGCCGGATAGCGTGCCCATCAGCGACAGATCGTTGAAGGAGCCAAGATGGCCGATGCGGAATACCTTTCCGGCCATCCTGGTCAGCCCTGCCCCCAGCGACATGTCAAAGCGGTCCAGTATGATTTCGCGCAGCGTGTCAGCGTCGTGGCCGTCGGGCATCAGCACCGCGGTCAGCACCGGGGAGTACTCTTCGGGTTCCTGGCAGAGGATCTCCAGCCCCCAGCCGCGCACCGCCCGCCGCGTGGCTTCGCCATGGCGGGCGTGACGCCTGAAAACATTCTCCAGCCCTTCGTCCAGCAGCATCTGCAGCGCCTGGCGCAGGCCGTACAGCAGGTTTGTGGCCGGTGTGTAATGGGTAAAGCCCTTGGCATTGGCGGCCAGCATTTCGTGCCAATCCCAGTAGGAACGCGGCATGCCGCCGTTCTTCGCCACGTTCAGCGCCTTGTCGGAAACGGCATTGAAGCCAAGCCCCGGAGGCAGCATCAGGCCCTTCTGGGAGCCGCTGACGGTGACGTCGACACCCCATGCGTCGTGCTGATAGGGGGCCGAGGCAAGGGACGAAATGGTATCCACCATCAGTAAGGCGGGGTGAGTTGCGGCATCCATGGCCTTGCGGACCAGGGGGATCCGGCTGGTGACGCCGGTCGAGGTCTCGTTGTGCACGACCATGACGGCCTTGATGGTGTGGTCCGTGTCGGCGCGCAGTTTCTCCTCCACCAGCGTCGGGTCGACGCCGCGACGCCAGTCGCCGGGCACGAAGTCCACTTCGACGCCGAACTGCCGCGCCATGGTGCGCCAGAGCGTGGCGAAGTGGCCGGTCTCGAACATCAGCACCCGGTCGCCGGGCCGCAGGCAGTTGACAATGGCCGCTTCCCAGGCGCCGGTGCCCGAAGACGGGTAGACGATCACGTGTTCGGCGCCGAAAACAGGCTTGAGGTTGGCGAACACTTCAAGGGCGAGCTTCTTGAACTCCGGCCCCCGGTGATCGATGGTCGGCACGTCCATCGCCCGCAGCACGGGGTCGGGCACATTCGTCGGGCCCGGGATCTGCAGGAAATGTCGTCCGCTGCGATAAGCCATGGGCAAAGGCTCCTGAAGCGTGGTCTTTTGAAGTGGTGGACAGGACTGAATTATGAATTCAGTATGAGTATCATAGTACGAACAGGCTGTCACGCCGGAGGTGTCCGGATGCCAACCGAACAACAGTCAGCACGTTTACGCAAAGCGGACATCGGGCTGCGCAGACGTCGAAACGGCTTTAGCATTCATAATGCACGGTGGGCAGGAGTGTTGGACGTATGGTGACGAGCGCCAATAGTGTCGCGGCGAAACCCGGGGACAGCCTTCTGGCCCGGCGACTGAGCGAGAACCTGAAGGGCGAGGTTCTGTTCGATGCGTTTACCCGTGGCCGTTATGCCACCGATGCGTCCATCTACCAGATCGAACCGCTGGGTGTCGTGGTGCCTAGGGGCGAGGAGGACGTCGCCACCGCTATCGCCATCGCCCGGGAAGCCGGCGTGCCGGTGTTGCCGCGCGGCGGTGGTACCTCACAGTGCGGCCAGACCGTGAACGCCGCCCTGGTCATGGACTGCAGCAAATACCTCAACAGCCTGGTGTCGGTGGATCCGGAGCGGCAGGTTGCCGTGGTCCAGCCCGGCCTGGTGCTTGATCAGCTCAACAAGGCCCTTAGACAGCACGGCCTGTTCTTTCCGGTGGATGTTTCCACCGCCGCCCAGGCCACCCTCGGCGGCATGGCGGGTAACAACAGCTGCGGCTCCCGTAGCCTGCGCTACGGCAACATGGTGCATAACGTCCGTGCGATTGACGCCGTGCTGGCCGACGGCTCCGCACTGCACTTCGGTAGCCTGCCAGCGCCTGGCGATCTCCTCGAAGGCTCCAGCCGTTACCGGGAAATCGTCGAGGCCTTGCAGGCACTCTACGCCCGCGAGGCGGACGAACTCGACGCCCGCTTCCCCAAGGTGCGCCGCCGCGTCGGCGGTTACAACCTTGATCGGTTGGTGCCGGAAGGCGGCAATCTGGCGAAACTGCTGGTCGGCTCCGAGGGTACGCTGGCATTCTTTCAGCGCCTGGAGCTGGATCTCTCCCGTCTGCCCAGCCACAAGACCCTGGGCATCTGCCACTTCCCCACCTTCCGCAAGGCCATGGAGGCCACCAGACCCATCGTCGAGCAATTGAGCCCGTCGGCGGTGGAGCTGGTGGACCGGACGCTGATCGACCTCGGCCTGGAGATCGACATCTTCCGGCCGGTCATGACCCGATACATCAAGGGCCAGCCCGCGGCCGTGCTGTTCGTCGAGTTCTCGGGAGAGGACCGGGACGAGGAGCTGGCCAATCTGAAGAAGCTGGTGGCGCTCATGGGCGACCTCGGCTACCCGGACGGCGTGGTCGAGGTGGTGAGTCCGGCGGAGCAGACGTCGGTATGGAACGTCCGCAAGGCGGGTCTCAATATCATGATGTCCATGAAGGGGGACGGAAAGCCGGTCTCCTTTATCGAGGACTGCGCTGTCGCCCTGGAACATCTGCCGGACTACACCGAGCGCCTGACCAGCGTATTCCACAAGCACGGCACCGAGGGCACCTGGTACGCCCACGCCTCCGAGGGATGTCTGCATGTGCGCCCGATCATCAACCTCAAGCACGAGGATGGTGCGCGGAAGATGCGGGCCATCGCCGAGGAAGCTTTCGAGATGGTCCGCGAGTACAAGGGCTCGCACTCCGGCGAGCATGGCGACGGCATTGTGCGTTCCGAGTTCCACAAGGACATGTTCGGCGAACGCCTGGTGCATGCCTTCGGCGAGGTGAAGCGGCTGTTTGATCCGGCCGGCGTGATGAACCCCGGCAAGATCGTCAACCCGCCGAAAATGGACGACCGCTCGCTGATGCGGTTCACGCCCCAGTACCGTATCATCCCGCTGAAGCCGGCGCTGGACTGGTCCGCCCACGGCAGCTTCGCCAGTGCCGTCGAGATGTGCAACAACAACGGCACATGCCGCAAGTTCGACGCCGACGTGATGTGCCCGTCCTACCGGGCGACCATGAACGAACAGGACCTCACCCGCGGCCGTGCCAACAGTCTGCGCCTGGCCCTGAGCGGGCAACTTGGCCCGGATGCCCTGACCTCGAGCGACATGTACGACACCCTGTCCCGCTGCGTGAGCTGCAAGGGTTGCCGCCGCGAATGCCCCACCGGGGTCGACATGGCCAAGATGAAGGTCGAGTTCCTTCATCACTACCATCAGCGCCATGGCCGCAGCCTGCGGGACAAGCTGGTCGCCAATCTGCCGCGCTACGCGCCGTGGGCCTCGCGTCTGCATTGGCTGGCGAATGCGCGCGACACCGTGCCCGGCATGGCCTGGCTCAGCGAGCGGTTGACCGGCTTCTCCGCAAGGCGCCCTTTGCCACGCTGGTCGAGCGAGCCGTTCAAGGCCACTGGTTCGTTGTGCCGAGGTGAGGCCGGGCGTGTGGTGCTGTTCGCCGATACCTTCAACCGCTGGTTCGAGCCCCGGCACCTGCGGGACACCGTGGATGTACTCTGCGCCGCGGGTTACGAGGTGATCGTTCCGCAGGCGAGGGAGAATGGCGATCAAGCCCTGTGCTGTGGTCGGACCTATCTCTCCGTCGGCGACGTCGACCGGGCGAAGGCCGAGGCCCGCCGCACGCTCAGTGCATTGCTTCCCTACGTCCGCGACGGCGTTCCCGTGGTCGGGCTGGAGCCCTCCTGCCTGCTGACGCTGCGCGACGAGTTTCTGTCCATGCTGCCGGGGGATGAGTCCCGGCAACTGGCGGATAACGCCTTCCTGCTGGAGGAGTTTCTGGCCAGGGAGCTGGACGCCGGGCGGCTCAAGCTGGAGCTGGAGCCGCAGCAGGGCCGCAAGGCGCTGCTCCACGGCCATTGTCATCAGAAGGCGTTCGATGCCATCGGCGCCGTCGAAAAGGTGCTGGCTCTGGTACCGGCGCTGCAGGTTGAAACCATCACCGCGACCTGCTGCGGCATGGCCGGCGCGTTTGGTTACCAGCAGGAGAACTTTGACGTCTCCATGAAGATCGGTGAGCTGAGTGTGCTGCCGGCCGTGCGCAAGGCCGACCCCGACACCTGGATTGTCGCCGACGGCACCAGTTGCCGCCACCAGGTCGCTGACGGCGCCGGCCGCGGCGATGCCATGCACGTGGCCTCGGTGCTGGCGGCGGCGCTGCCTGCAGGCGTCCGCGAATCCATACGAACCCAGTTGAAGCATTAACGGGGGCCAAGATGGCGACCGACGAACTGCTCTATCGCATCGACGGCGACCGGGCCTGGATCACCTTCAATCGGCCCAAGGTACGTAATGCAGTCACCTGGGCGATGTACAGGCGTCTGGAAGAATTCTGCGATCAGGCCGAAGCCGACGAGAGTATTCGGGTGGTGCTATTGCGCGGCGCTGGCGGACAGGCGTTCGTTGCCGGCACGGATATCAGCCAGTTCGCGAACTTCCGTACCGAGCAGGACCCGCTGGACTACGAGCACCGCATCGACCGTATCGTCGGCCGGGTGGAGAGCCTCGCCAAACCCACCATCGCCCTGCTGGAAGGCTATTGCGTGGGCGGGGGTGCCGCGATCGCGCTGGCCTGCGACTTTCGCTATGCCACGCCGGAGCTGCAGTTCGGCATTCCCATTGCCAGGACCCTGGGCAACTGCCTGTCCATGGCGAATATTGCGCGAATGGTGGAGCTGCTCGGTCCGGCCCGTACCAAGGAAGCGCTGATGCTGGCCAAACTGCTGGATGCCGACACGGCCCGGCAGGTAGGACTGGTCACCGAGGTGTTCCCGCCCGAGTCCATCCAGTCCGAGGTGGAAGCAGTGGCGGACTGGCTCGCGAGCCTGGCGCCGCTTACCCTGCGCGCCATCAAGGAAGCCGTGCATCGTACCCAGGTACAGCGCCGCGTTGCGCCGGAGGACGGCCATGATCTGATCCTGTCCTGCTACATGAGCGAGGATTTCCGTGAAGGGGTGAAGGCGTTTACCGAGAAGCGCCGCCCCGTGTGGCGAGGCCGTTGACAAGCAATCTGACGGAGGAGATCCGATGCTGCCCCTGGAAGGACTTCGTGTACTCGATATTTCCCAGATCATGGCCGGCCCCTACTGCACCATGGTGCTGGGAGACATGGGTGCCGAGGTTATCAAGATCGAAAAGGCCAGGGGCGGTGATGACTCCCGCCAGATGGGCCCGTACGTCAACGACGAGTCCATGTGCTTCGTCCAGATCAACCGTAACAAGAGAAGCATCGCCCTCAACCTGAAGGACGAGGATGGCTTGCAGGTGTTCTACGATATGGCGAAGCAGGCCGACGTCATCGTCGAGAACTACCGCCCGGGCGTGACCCAGTCCCTGAAGGTGGATTACGACACCATCCGGACCGTCAACCCCGGCATCATCTACTGCTCGATCTCGGGTTTCGGGCAGACCGGCCCGTACCGGGAGAAGGGCGGCTTCGACCTGGTCGCCCAAGGCATGACCGGCCTCATGCGCATGACCGGGGAGCCTGATCGCCGGCCGCTCAAGACCGGCGTCGCCGTCTACGACATCGGTGCCGGCGTCACCGCTCTGTACTCCATCCTCGCCGCCTACATCCACCGGCAGAAGACCGGCGACGGCCAGCATATCGACATCGCTGTCGCTGAATGCGGTCTGCCCTGGTTCACCTGGGAGGCCGCCGGCTACTTCGGCAACGGTACCATGCCGGAAGCCACGGGCTGGCGGCATCGCGTGGCCGCGCCCTACCAGTCGCTGCGCACCGGCGACGGCTATCTGGTACTCGGTTGCGCCAATCAGCGCACCTGGGAGCGCTTCTGCGAAAATGTGGTGGGGCGTCCGGCGTGGATCGCGGACCCCCGCTTCCTGACCATGCAGGATCGCAAGGCCAACGTTGAGGTGCTGGAACAACGCATCGAAGAAATTCTGGTCACCGATACCACCGCCACTTGGCTGGAGAAATGCGATCGGGCCGGCGTGCCGGCCGGCCCCGTCAACAGTTTCGAGCAGGCCCTGCAGGACCCGCATTACCAGGAACGCGGCATGGTGGAGGAGTTCGACCACCCGGTGGTCGGGCGGGTCAAAACCCTGGGCTTCGCCAGCAAACTGTCCGCCACCCCGTCGAGCATACGCAGAGCGGCGCCGGTATTCGGCCAGCATACCGACGAGGTGCTGACCGAACTGGGGGTGGACAAGGCGCATATCGCCGCATTGCGGGAAAAGGGAGCGGTCGTCTAGGGTGGTGGCTGGTTACCGTGACGCTTAGCGTTTGAAGCTGGTCAGGCGCACATCCACGGTGATGGATAAAGCCTTCAGCGCTGCCGCCCTGGCGAGCCCATGGGCGGGTGCCCGGTAGAGGTGCGGCGTCATGGCCAGCAGATCGGCGATCTGTTCCGGGCCCGTCAGCTTCAGGGAATAGCTGAGGGTTTGTGTGGACAGGGTCTGAAACCCTTCAGGCACCTGCGCCTCGGCGGTACCGACGGGTTTCAAATGCGGGTAAATGATCTCCCGCAGTTCACGCAGATGATCCGCTCCCGGATCCACCCTCAGCAGTCGGCCGCTCGGCTTGAGCACGCGTGCGAATTCCGCATAGACGGGAAAGCCGAAAACGCAAAGCAGGCGATCCAGCGAACCCGACTGCACCGGCAGATGGGCATTGCTGCCGACCACCCAGTTCGGCCGCCGATCCTGCTTCGCCGCCGCCAGCACCGCCCATTTGGAAATATCCAGCCCCAGCAGCGCCAGGGTAACGTCGGCATCGGCACACGCCGCGAGCTGGCGCAGGTAATACCCTTCACCACACCCGGCGTCGAGACACGTGGCCGTCGCCGCGGACGGCAGACCGGCCAGTACCCACTGACTTACCGCAGTGGCGACAGGCGCATAGAATCCGGCGTCGAGAAAACGCCGGCGGGCCTCCACCATCTCCTTGCTGTCACCGGGGTCACGCGAGCGCTTCTGCTGCACGGGCAGCAGGTGTGTATATCCCTGGCGTGCAATGTCGAAACTATGGCCGGTGGCGCAGCACAATCTCGATCCGTCGCGATGCAGTGGTTCACCGTCCAGTGGGCAGGCCAGCGCCTGAAACGCCGAAATGTTCATGGTGCGTACATCGTTGAGTCCCAAGCGTGCGGCGTGCCGTGCGTTGTCAAAGGGAACAGGGGTAAGGCCGTTGTCACGGCCTAATGCGGGACTGTACCGACTTCAGCCCTCACATGCCTGGGTAGAATTCTCGAATAGCCCCTTGCGCTGCCCGAGTTCCCTTTGAAGCTGTTTATAGTGCTTATCTTGTCCTGACCGCCGTGCCTCGACCCGCTGCACGAACAGTTGGTACGCCAGCACGGACTCGAAGTATATTTCTTCATCCGTTGCCCGCTCGATCTCCTGGGTAAAGCAGTCACAATCGAGCTTGCCGTTGAACTCGTCAAAGTTGGACTCTTCGCATTGTTCAGTGAAACCGATCCGCGCACTCCGGAGATGTCCCATTCGCTGTGCCACCTCGAACCGTGATTGGTTCTCCTCATCCGCGTAGAACCGTTCGATGGTCGGAATGCCGCCGTCCGCATGCGCGCCCTGAGCGACGGCCATCGCAACTGCCGCAATAAAGATCTTTACTCTTCCCATACTGAGTCTCCTGGGTGAAGGGGGAGGGTCCGAAACCCGACGCCGTAGAGGCGGTGATTCAGCAGGAAGGTGCCCATGCAGATGCGCCGGCTGGTACATGACCCAGGGCGGACTGATCAAACGCCCGCGAATGCAGCGGGCGGAAAACGCCTTCCATAGCAGTATGCCGTTCTCGTCGGTTATCCGGTTTTTCGTATCCAGTGCAACACCGCACGCTGAGCAAGCGGAACCCGAGCTGGGAAATAGCGCTGGCGCAGGACGGGGAGCAGACATCAAGGAGGGGGCCTGGGCGCTCCATGCCGCAATCCCTGTGCTGTCCGTGCAGTTGGCGTGGCGGAAAATATCAGGCGCCTGTCGTCGGCGTCAAGAACGCGCGCCGAACGTAATCGGAATGTAACGCCCGTTCATGTAGGGCGAAAAAGCGCAGCGCCTTCCGCCGTATGCCAGCGCTCAATCTGTGCGTTGGCCAGCAAACGCGCGCGCATTTGCTGGGCGGTGTGGAACAATGGCAGGACGTTTGATGGGAACTACCAGCAACAGGAACTGGTGGCTTGATTGAACAGCTTCATCCCAACTATGGTTGCGCAGGGGCAGAACGACCATGGCGACCGAGGTCGACCCCGCATCAGGCGGATCAATGAGCACAGCGCTCTTTCGACAAACTCTTCCCGTACTGTTCGGTTACCTGCCTCTGGGCATAGCCTTCGGCGTACTGTTCACCGCCCAGTTGGATTACGGTTGGTGGTACGCGCCCCTGATGGGCATTACCATCTACGCTGGCGCGGGCCAGATACTTGCTGTCAGCTTGATAGCCGCTGGCGCGGGTTTTCTGGAAGTGTTCGTGGCCATGTTCGTACTCAATTCGCGACACTTGTTCTATGGGCTATCGCTACTTGGACAGTTTCGGGGGGCTGGTTGGCGCAAGCTCTATCTGATTTTCGGACTGACGGACGAAACCTATTCAGTGCTCACCAGCCGACCTCGAACCGGTACCCGGGATAAAGAACAGCGCAATGACTTTTTGATCACACTACTGAACCAACTCTACTGGGTGGTTGGCTGCGCAGTGGGCGCCTTGTTGGGCGACAACGTCGCCTTTGACAGTACCGGAATAGAATTCGCGCTGTTGGCGTTGTTCATAGTGCTGAGCATCGAGCAGTATAAAGCCCTCGGTGAGAAATTCCCGCTGTGGACTGGCGCCCTGGCAGCGGCCGTTGCCATCGCTTTGCTGCCCACAGCTCACCAGCTCATCGGCGCCGTCTTGCTGGTCACAAGTTCCTTGTTGGTGCAGTACTGTTGGAAGACGTCCAACAGTACTGAGCAGCCTCATGGATAGCACCACCTATATTGTTGCGTTTATCGCTATCGCCGCCGTGGCCACTTTTGCTACCCGGGTTATTCCGTTCTTGTTCCTGTCCCGGCATTACGAACACCCCTTACTGCTGCATATCGGGCGATACCTTCCTGCGGCAGTCATGGCGTTGCTGGTGGTAGTATTCCTCACGCGCTTCGCGACGTGGACAGCGCCGGTCTTCGGCGCCGATGTACTGATTCCGTGTATGCTGGTTGCCCTTCTGCACCTATGGCGCCGCAACGCGCTGCTCTCCATTTTCGTCGGCACCGCGGTACATATGGCGATTCAGCAGACCCACCTCTTCACTTCTTAATAACCCGGAGGCTCTGTTCAAAACTGATGCTGAACATTCATACAGCGCGGAGCGCTGCATGACCTAGCCCAGACGGACCTTGGTGAGCCTCGCCGACACCCCGTACTACCACACTGCATCGGCCGCCGAAGCGCTTTCCGAGGGCGAGGTCATGGAACGCTGGAGCCTGCTCTACGGGCCCAATGGGAGCAACGAGGTTCACTGCAATGACTTGCCGCGTCTCGTCCTCGCTGCTTACACGGAAATCGAAGGCCTCCGTGAACCCCCCTTCCTCCCGGATTCCGCCCATGAAGAGTAATGCATCAATTGGCGTGTTTCCTATGGAGTCCATACGATGCTGGACGCCGCCAGGCCGGGAATGTGCTTCAGCGATTTGTTACACATTGACTGAATACTTGAGGTCACGCGCTTCGTCTCCGGTCATACCCCGAAACCCCCAGCAGTGAGCGGGCTGTTCCTTTATTGTCAGTTCGACGTCCACGGGTGAAATGCCAACCTCCGACGCAATCTTGCTGAATAGCTCCTTTATCAGAGCCTTTTGAGTCTCGGGAGCGCGCCCCTGCATCATGTTGATCTCAATGACAGTGTAGGCAGACGTTCTGCCACCTGGATAATAAAAATCCTCGACGTCCATTGGGATGAAACGATGAGCCCGCTTGTCGTCGGGCATGCCCAATACGGATCGCATACACCCGTGAATGACGTCAGAAAGCTTAGCCTTAACCGGGTTAAGGTGTTCTTTGATTCCATAGATGACGATCACGATGCCTCCTGCAATGTGTAACGTCCGCAATCACGCGCTTGTCGCGTGCATTGCAGGCCAGGACATGGATGTCCTGTGTTCCCGTCTGTCAAACAGCTCGACTACCCAACGGACAGCTGCATCCGGATTGTCTTGCGCGATGTACTGTGCGATATCCTCAACTCGTTCCACGGCAAGGGGGGGGCCACTCTACTTTCACCGAGCAAGTCCTTTCAGAACTCTCGCCCGGGCCTCCCCATGCGGCACACCTTCACCCCGCATCGATGCGGACACGCATCATCGACTCAGCAAGTGCCCTGCAGTGAGCACGCCTATGCTCGAGTTCACCACGCTGCATGTTCCCGTCCACATACGCCGACAAGGCCTGAAAGTAGTCGTTGATCGCCTGGGAGAAGGGATTGGCTGTCCCATGTCTATCCCATTGTCAACGGCAACTGAAAACTGACCCACTTGGGCGGTGATTCGGCAATCGAAAA
>JBBDNK010000013.1:0-29310 GCA_040877625.1 Aquisalimonadaceae bacterium | reverse complement strand
GCAGGGCGGGCCATCGGCGCGCACTGGACTGCGTTGACGTTCTTGCCAAGGGCGATGGCCATTGCCTGCGAACGCCGCCTTGCCAGTGCGCGCCGATGGCTCCGCAGAGCTCCATGGGAATAGATCAGAGGCTCCCTAGCGGCCTCAATGCGTTGAATGATTCCAATAGGAGATTTGCATGTCGACGTTGTGTGTCGGAAGGATACATGTGTCGTAATGGGCGCCCTTTCTGGTAAATGTCGCATGGCCGAGGTCCCGGTATTCGGCCATGGAATCTCTGACCGCCGTAGCGGTCACAACAGCTGAGTAGCTGTTTCCTGACCCGCTTACAAGATGGGTAGACGTTAATGCTTGATGTCATCAAGAAATACTTCCGGGACCACCTGGAACCGGGCCGCGGTCACGAGGAGAGCGCGGAGCAGCAGCTGCGGCTGGCCACGGCGGCACTGCTGATCGAGGTGTCGCGGGCAGACAATCAGATCAATCAGGCTGAGCAGGAAGCCATCGCCACAAGTATCAGGGACAAGTTCGAGCTGACCGATGCGGAAACCGAAGAACTTGTCTCGCTGGCACGCCGCGAAGCCGAAGAGACAGTGTCCTATTATGGATTTACTTCGCTGATCAACGAACATTTCGGACAGCAGCAGAAGGAACGCGTAATCGAGCTGATGTGGCGGGTGGCCGCGGCTGACCGTTACGTGGATAAACACCAGGAAGCCCTGGTACGCAAGATCGCGGATCTGCTTTACGTACCGCACCGCGTATTCATCACCACCAAATTGTCCGTGCTGGAAGAAAATGCGATGGATTCCGACGGGAGCAATTCGTGATACCGGCGCACATCGGCGTTGGAAGGTCAGTAGGAGAACGTGCGAACATTGGGTCGCAGCATGAAATCCGCGATTTCCTCCGCATTTGCCTGTTCGATCTCGCTCACAAGATCGCTTTCCTGATACTGACGGTAACCGCTGTTAGGCAGGAACAATTCGCATACCTGCACGGTAGCGCCCAGGGTCATGGCCTCCAGCATCATTTCCTTGGGGCTGATGTCCCGCGGCCGGAGGGAAGGGGGGATATTCTGTTCCAGGGCCAGTTCCCCGGCTTCGCCGCAGAGCAATATTCGAACTTCCTTGTCTTTTCTCGCCAGGGTGGTGGCAAGCGAAATCGCCATGCCTTGAATCTGGCCCTCATCACTGTTGATGGATATCAAAAACGCCTCGGGCTCGTCTTCGGCCGCGACGGTGAACGACATGGCCAGAAGGAATGAGACAAGCAGAATTGTTTTGCCCAGGACAGTAGGGGCGCTTAATTGCATTGTGTTTCACCTAAGGCTTTAAAGGTATCGAATGGCGTGACGTTGCCACATGGCTTTGGATCGTAGTGTAACAAAATATCAACATAAGGCATTGGCGCACGCTGAAGGGCTGGGATGCTAATGGGAATAATGAGACATGCGGTCATGCACCGAGAATACAATGCGGGTTAGACTCGTCGCTCATTGGTGACGGATGCTGCCAAATCACGATGCCGCCAGTGTGGATGGACCCTGCGGTGGTTCACGGAGCACATTCAGAGGTGCTCTTCCATTGGAAATGTATATTTCTGCGGTTTTCTGGCGGAGTTGGAATCAGTATGCGAGTCATATACCAGCTGGCGGGTGTTGCCGCCATTGCGGTCGTCGGTGTCACCGGTTGGACCTGGCTGAACCTGCAGCAGACCGGCGGTGATTCCGCGGGGGCCGCCAGAGGCGGTGGCGCCGTTCCCGTTGAGGTGGTTGCCGCCCGTGCCGGCGTGGTTCAGGAAACGGTCAGCGCCGTTGGTACCACATTAGCTCGTGAATCAGTCGATATCGTCGCCGAGGTCGCGGGGCGGATCGCGGCCATTCGCTTCGAGGAAGGGCAGCGCGTCTCGTCCGGCGACGTGCTGTTCGAACTCGACCAGAGCCGGGAAGACGCGGAACTCAGAGAGGCCATCGCCCAGCGTGATGATGCCCGCGCCAAGTACCAGCGTGCCAGGGCACTGCGTGAGGACGACAACGTTTCCCAGGCGCAGGTCGAAGAGCTGGCGGCACTGTTGGAGGCGAACGAGGCGCGGGTCGCCGTTGCCCGCAGCCGGGTGGTTGACCGACAGATCCGTGCGCCGTTCGATGGGGTCACCGGCTTGCGCGATGTAAGCCTCGGCGCTTATGTGGCGCCTGGTACCCGATTGACCACGCTGGATGACCTCGCTGTGGTCCGCGTCGACTTCGCGGTGCCGGAGCGGTTCCTTGCCTCGCTTCAGCCCGGCCTGCCGGTGGAGGCCCGCAATGTGGCGTATCGGGAGCAAAGCTTCGGCGGCGAAGTGATCCGGGTCGGCACCCGCGTGGACCCCGTAACACGTGCGGTCCGGGTGCAGTCGGAATTTGATAACGATCACGGCGAACTGCGGCCCGGTATGTTCATGACTGTGCGCCTGATACTGGGTCAGCGGGACAATGCCGTGCTGGTTCCCGAGGAGGCGCTGGTTACCCAGGGTGAATTCAGCTTTGCCTTCGTGGTATCCGAGGACCGGGCGCGGCGAGTGGAGCTGGTGGTAGGCCAGCGTCGCGGCGGCGAGGTGGAAATACTGGAGGGGATCGATTCCGGACAGAAAGTGGTGGTAGCCGGTCTTCAGCGTCTGCGTGACGGCGCCACGGTCCGCGTACTCGACAGCAGTGACAGCAGCGCCATGGCCGTGCGCTAGCGGGGGGGCGTCATGATCGTTTCCGATATTTCAGTCAAGCGCCCGGTCCTTGCAACCGTTTTGAGTCTTTTGATTCTGGTACTGGGGGTTGCCTCTCTGACCCAGCTTCCGGTGCGCGAGTACCCCAACATCGATCCCCCCGTGATTTCCGTAACCACCCTGTATACCGGTGCCGCGCCGGAGGTCATCAACAACGAGATTACGGAAATCATCGAAAGCGCTATCAGCGGCGTTGACGGCATCCGTTCCATCACCTCCGAGAGCCGTGATGGTCAGGGCATGACCACCATCGAGTTCAATCTCAGTCGTGACATTGATGGCGCCGCCAATGATATTCGCGATGCCATCAGCCGCGTCATCGGCAATTTGCCGGAGGATGCCGAACCCCCGGTGGTGGTCAAGGCTGAAGCCGATGCCCGGCCGATGATGTGGATGACGCTGTTGTCGGAGCGCTATAGTCCCGAGGAACTCAGCGATTACGCCGAGCGCAATATCGTCGACCGACTGTCCGTGCTTGATGGGGTGGGCCAGGTACGCATTGGCGGCGAGCGCCGTTACGCCATGCGCATCTGGCTGGACCGCGAGGCCATGGCGGCACGGGATATTACGGTTGCGGATGTCGAGAATGCCCTGCGGCGCAATAATCTCGAGCTACCGGCCGGGCGGGTCGAATCGGTTTCCCGGGATCTCACCGTGCGCACCGATTCCCGCCTGGCCACGGTCGAGGAATTCAGCAGTCTGGTGCTGCGCCGTACCGATGATTATCTGATCCGGCTGGGCGACGTGGCGCGAGTGGAACGGGGCGTCGAAGACGACAAGATGGTGCTCAGGAGCAATGGCAAGACGGCCGTGGGCATGGGCATCATCCGACAGTCCCAATCCAATGTGATCTCCGTGTCCGATGGCGTGCGTGAGGAACTCGCACGCGTGGAGGAGGTGCTCCCCGAAGGCATCGAGTTGATGATCAACTACGATGAATCCATCTTCATCCGTGAGTCCATTCGTGAGGTCCTGATTACCCTGTCGATCGCGGTAGGCCTGGTGGTGCTGGTGATTTTCGTATTCCTGCGCTCGATTCGCGCCACCCTGATACCCGCGGTGACCATCCCGGTGGCGGTAATCGGTGCGTTTTCCGTCATGGCGCCGCTTGGATTCTCCATCAATGTGCTGACACTGCTGGCATTGATCCTCGCCATCGGTCTGGTGGTCGACGATGCCATTGTGATGCTCGAGAACGTGCAACGGCGCATCGACGACGGCGAGCCGCCGCTGTTGGCGGCATATCGGGGCGCGCGCCAGGTGGGCTTCGCCATCGTTGCCACCACGCTCACTCTGGTCGCGGTATTCGTGCCGATCGCTTTCATGGAAGGCAACGTGGGCCGGTTATTCACCGAGTTCGGACTGGTGCTGGCGGCCGCGGTCGTATTCTCCAGCGTGGTGGCGTTGACGCTGGCCCCCATGCTCTGCTCTCGCTGGCTGCGTCCGCCGTCCGGTGCCGGCCGCCTGTTTCGTGCCACCGAGATCGTGTTTCTGCGCCTCACCGCGGGATACCGCTGGTTATTGCTGAAGGCCCTGAATATGCCTTTGGTGGTGATGGCCGTCTGCGCACTGGTCGCGCTGGCGGCGGTGAAGTTCATCGAGGTGTTGCCCGAGGAACTGGCGCCGGTGGAGGACCGGGGTGTGTTCATTATCCCCAGCGTGGCCCCGCAGGGATCGTCTCCGGGCTACACCGACCGCAACGTCAGGAAGGTCGAAGAGGTTGTTCTGCCGCTATTGGATTCCGGCGAGGCGTTCAGGGTGATGTCGGTGGTGGGGTTTCGGAATCAGCCCGATCGTGCCTTCACCATCGTGGGGCTGACGCCCTGGAGCGAACGCAGCCGCTCCCAGCAGGAGATAGTGAGTACGGTTTTCCCGCAATTACTCGAAATCCCCGGTCTGCGTGCCTTTGCGGTCAATCCGCCAGGGCTGGGTCAAAGGGCGTTTCAGGCGCCGATACAGTTCGTCATCGGTGGTCAGGACTATGACAGCCTGAAGGTCTGGAGCGAGCGCATGGTCGAGCGGCTGGCGGAGAATCCGCGTCTGCTCAACGTCGATATCGACTATGAGGAGACGCGTCCCCAGCTCAACGTGAGTATCGATCGCCAGAAAGCCGCGGACCTGAATATACAGGTGGAAGACGTCGGCCGTGCATTGCAGGTCATGCTGGCATCCAGGCAGGTGACCACCTACCTGGATCGGGGTCGGGAGTATGACGTCATGGTTCAGGCCGGCGAACAGGACCGCGCCTCGCCGAGCGATCTGGAGAGTATTTTCGTGCGCAGCGGAACGTCCGGTCAGCTGATTCCGCTGTCCAGCCTGATAACGCTCAATGAAACCGGCTCGGCGCCCAGACTGAGCCGTGTCAATCGGTTGCCGTCGATCACCGTTTCCGCCTCACCCGCGGAGGGTTACGATCTGGGCTCGGCCCTGCGCTATATGGAACAGGTTGCCGCCGAAGAGCTGCCGTCCGAGGCCCGGGTCAGTTACCTGGGCCTGTCCCAGGAATTCATGGATACCAGCGGCGCCATTTATCTTACCTTTGCACTGGCGCTGCTGGTGGTGTTTCTGGTGCTGGCGGCGCAGTTCGAGAGTTTCATTCATCCGGTCATCATCATGTTGTCCGTGCCGTTGGCCGTGACCGGCGCGCTTGGAGCCCTGTTCTTCACCGGAATCTCGCTGAATATCTACAGTCAGATCGGCATGATTCTGTTGATCGGGCTGATGGCCAAGAACGGCATACTCATAGTCGAGTTTGCCAATCAGTTGCGGGATCAGGGACATACCGTTCGCGAGGCGATTGTCGACGGCACCGTGCTGCGGTTCCGCCCGGTGCTGATGACCGCGGTGTCGACGGTGTTCGGCGCACTGCCGCTGGTGCTCTCCACCGGTGCCGGCGCCGAGAGCCGGGGTGCGATCGGGATCGTGATTATCGGTGGCCTGACTTTCGCCACCGTGCTGACGCTGTTCCTGACACCAGTGCTATACGATCTGCTGGCCCGGTTTACCCGCTCCTCCAATGCTGTCGCGCAGGATCTGAGGGCACTGGAGCAGAATGAGGCGGCCGGTCGTGCCGGCAAACCCGGCGTCGAGTCGGTTGAGCGCGGTTGATGTCGCCTACGGCGGAAGAGGGACGGCAGTGCCACGCGCCGAGGGTCGTGGCACTGCCCGAGGAGACACTGATTTATTCATGCAATCGCGTTAGGGTCAACCGATCTCGTGGTTCGCCAGCCGCTCGAGTGCGCGGACCAGCGCGGAATGGTCCCAGCCGGCTCCGCCGTTGGCGGCGCAGGCGTTGAACAGCTCCTGGGCGGTCGCCGTGTTGGGCAACGACAGCCCCAGGGAGCGGGCACCCTGCAGCGCCAGGTTGAGATCCTTCTGGTGCAGCTCGATCCGGAATCCGGGATCGAAGGTGCGCTTGATCATGCGCTCGCCGTGCATTTCCATGATCTTCGACTGAGCCAGCCCGCCGAGTAGTGCCTCGCGGACCTTGGCGACGTCGGCGCCGGCCTTGGACGCAAAAAGCAGGCCTTCGCCGACGGCTTCGATAGTGAGTGCGACAACGATCTGGTTGGCCACCTTGCAGGTCTGGCCATCGCCATTGCCGCCGATATGGGTGATGGTCTTGCCCATGATTTCCAGCAGCGGGAGGGCGCGGTCGAAGCCGTCCCTGGTCGCACCGACCATAACGGTTAGCGCGGCGTTTCTGGCGCCGGCTTCGCCGCCGGAAACCGGGGCGTCAACGTATTCGCAGCCCAGCGCCTGAATCCGTTTGGCGAAATCCTGCGTGGCGATCGGTGAGATGGAGCTCATGTCGATCACCAGCTTGCCGGATTCCAGGCCTTCGGCAATGCCGTTGTCGCCAAACAGGACGCTCTCCACATCCGGGGTATCCGGCACCATGATGATGATGACGTCGGCGCGCCGCGCCACTTCGCTGGCGGACTGGCACTCCACCGCGCCGCCCTTGACCAGGTCCTCCGGAACCGGCTTGCGGTGGCTGACGGTGTAAATGGTGTGTCCTGCCTTCTGCAGGTGACCGGCCATGGGCGCGCCCATGATGCCCAGGCCGATAAATCCGATATTGCTCATTGTTCTCATGTCCTCTGTTCAGAGTGAATTGACGTGAGTTACTGGTTCAGGCGGAGCCAGTCCAGGCCTTCCAGCGTCGTTCCGGCCGGCTTGTATTCGCAGCCGATCCAGCCCTTGTAGCCGATCCGGTCGATGTGATCGAACAGGAAGGCGTAGTTGATCTCGCCGGTACCGGGTTCGTGACGGCCGGGGTTGTCGGCGAGTTGGAGATGGGCAATCCGGCCCAGGTTCTGTTCCATGGTTCGAGCCAGATCGCCTTCCATGATCTGCATATGGTAAATGTCGTACTGCAGCCACAGGTTAGCCGATCCTGCCTCGTCGAAGATATCCAGTGCCTGTTTCGTCCGGTTCAGGAAGAAGCCGGGGATGTCGCGGGTATTGATGGGCTCGGCCAGCAGGCGAATACCTTCTCGTTCCAGCTTGCCGGCGGCAAAGGCCAGATTCTCCACCAGCGTCTGGCGGGCCTCGTGCGCGTCCACGTTGGCGGGCTGAATGCCGGCCAGACAATTGAGCTGCTTGCATCCCAGAGCGCTGGCGTATTCGATGGCGCGGTCCACCCCCTCGCGGAACTCGGTCCTGCGCTCCGGGTGGCAGGCGATACCACGTTCGCCGGCACCCCAGTCACCGCCCGGCAGATTGTGCAGAACCTGTTCGAGGCCGGCCTGCCGCAGGGCATCCTTCAGCTCGGCAGGGCTGAAGTCATAGGGAAAGAGATACTCCACGCCCTTGAAGCCCGCCCTGGCGGCCGCGTCGAAGCGGTCGAGGAAAGCATGCTCGTTGAAGAGCATGGACAGATTGGCTGCAAACCTCGGCATAATGATCTCCGCTGCGGTTTGTGTCGGTTCGGCATCTTGACGCACGGCGTGGATGCCTTGTTCGAATTCCCCCTAATCTCCTTGAACTCGTTCACGATGTCGAGTTTGGTGCCTAGGGAGACACTGATGTATTCCCATGGAGCTGCTGGTGATGCGCGCCCGAATGACCTCCATAACCACCGCCGGGAGATGACGTTCCCTGGCCGGCGCCGTCCACGCTACGAATCACGAACCGGGCTATGGGAGGCAGGACGCCGGCGGCGGGTACGGGCCGCCGCCGGCGGATGTGATCAGGACGACGCGGGCACGCCCGCGACAGGTGAGGAAGGCACGCCGTAGTCCCGCGGTTTCATGCGCCCGGCCAGCCAGGCCTGACGGCCGGCGATGACGGCGTGCTTCATCGCCAGGGCCATCAGTTCGGGGTTGTCGGCGTTGGCCACGGCGGTATTCATGAGTACCGCGTCGCAGCCGAGCTCCATGGCCACGGTCGCATCGGAGGCCGTGCCGACGCCGGCATCCACCAGCACCGGCACCTCCAGGGTTTCGGCAATTCGGCGCACGCTCAGCCGGTTCTGAATCCCCAGGCCGGAGCCGATGGGTGCGCCCAGCGGCATCACCGCGGTGCAGCCCATGTCGGCCAGTTCCTTCGCGAGCAGTGGGTCGTCCGTGGTATACGCCATCACCTGGAAGCCCTCCCTGATCAGTTCCTCGGCCGCCTTCAGGGTACCGAGCACGTCCGGATGCAGGGTCTCGCGGCAGCCGATCACCTCCAGCTTGCACAGTGGCTCACCGTCCAGCAACTCCCTGGCGAGCTGGCAGGTGTAGACGGCATCCTCGGCGTTATAGCAGCCCGCCGTATTCGGCAGGATGGTGCAGCCGAGTTCCTTGAGCAGCGGCAGCAAACCATCCCCGCCCGCCGTATCCGGCAGCCGCCGGATGGCGACGGTGACGATCTCCGCGCCGCTGGCGACGACGGCGCGGCGGGTTTCATCGAGGTCCTTGTAACGCCCGGTGCCCAGCAGCAGCCGGGAACGGTATTCCCGGCCGCCCAGTACCAGCGGTCTGTCTGTGCTCTGCATTGCGTCAACTCCCACTTTCATTATCCACCTCCCACGGCCTGCACGGCGTCCACCTGGTCGCCATCCTGGAGCGTATGCTCCAGGTGCCGCGAGCGCGGGATAACGGTACGGTTTACGGCCACGGCGATGCCTGTCGGCGGAAAGCCGCACTGTGTCAACAGTGTCGATACCGTCGCGCCGGCCGGCAGCTGTCGCGGCCGGCCGTTCACCGTGACATTGATTTCCGGTTGTTGTTGCATATCCGCCATGACCTACTCCGGCTGATAGAGTTCCAGCCCCTTCTTGCGAAATTCCACCGCTTTCTCTTCCATGCCCCGGGCAATGGCCTGCTTGCCATCCTCCATACCCATTTTCGCGGCGTAATCGCGCACATCCTGGGTGATCTTCATGGAGCAGAAATTCGGCCCGCACATGGAGCAGAAGTGGGCGACCTTGTGGCCTTCCTTGGGTAGGGTCTGGTCGTGGAATTCACGGGCCTTTTCCGGATCCAGGCTCAGGTTGAACTGATCCTCCCAGCGGAACTCGAAGCGCGCCTTGGACAGCGCATTATCCCGCACCTGCGCGGTCGGGTGGCCCTTGGCCAGATCGGCGGCATGCGCGGCGATCTTGTAGGTGATGATGCCGTCGCGCACGTCCTGCTTCTCAGGCAACCCCAGGTGCTCCTTGGGGGTCACGTAACAAAGCATGGCGGTGCCGTACCAGCCGATCTGCGCCGCGCCGATGGCCGAGGTGATGTGATCGTAGCCGGGCGCAATGTCGGTGGTCAGCGGCCCAAGGGTGTAGAAGGGCGCTTCGTCGCAGACGTCGAGCTCCTTCTCCATGTTCTCCTTGATCTTTTGCATGGGTACGTGGCCCGGGCCTTCGATCATGACTTGCACATCGTGCTTCCAGGCGATTCGGGTCAGCTCGCCGAGCGTTTCGAGTTCGGCGAACTGCGCCTCGTCGTTGGCATCGGCGATACAGCCGGGGCGCAGGCCATCGCCGAGCGAGAAGGCGACGTCGTAGGCCTTCATGATCTCGCAGATCTCCTCGAACCGGGTGTAGAGGAAACTTTCCTGGTGATGGGCCAGGCACCACTTGGCCATGATCGAGCCGCCGCGGGAGACGATGCCGGTGACCCGGTTTGCGGTCATGGGCACGTAGGGCAGGCGGACGCCGGCATGAATGGTGAAGTAGTCCACGCCCTGCTCGGCCTGTTCGATCAGGGTGTCGCGGAAGATCTCCCAGGTCAGGTCCTCGGCCTTGCCGTTGACCTTCTCCAGCGCCTGGTAGATGGGCACGGTACCGATCGGCACCGGGCTGTTGCGCAGGATCCACTCGCGGGTCTCGTGGATATGCTTGCCGGTGGACAGGTCCATGACCGTGTCGCCGCCCCAGCGGATGCCCCAGACCATCTTCTCCACTTCCTCTTCGATGGAGGAGGTGACCGCGGAGTTGCCCAGGTTGCAGTTGATCTTCACCAGGAAGTTGCGGCCGATGATCATCGGCTCCGATTCCGGGTGGTTGATGTTGTTGGGGATGATGGCGCGGCCGCTGCCGACCTCGTCGCGGACGAACTCCGGGGTGATGACGTCCGGGATGTTGGCGCCGAAGTTCTCGCCCTGGTGCCGTCCGAGCAGGCGCTTGTCGGCAAGCTCCTGCAGCCGCTGGTTTTCGCGGATGGCAATGAACTCCATCTCCGGCGTGATGATGCCCTGGCGCGCGTAGTGCATCTGAGTGACGTTGGCGCCGGCCCTGGCGCGCCGCGGCGGGCGGATATGTTCGAAGCGCAGATGGGCGGTGGCCGCATCCTCTGCACGCTCACGGCCGAATGCGGAACTGGGGCCGTCCAGCAGCTCGGTGTCGCCGCGTTCCTCGATCCAGGTTTCGCGCAGGCGCGGCAGGCCGCGCATCAGGTCCACTTGGTAGTCGGCGTCCGTGTACGGGCCCGAGGTGTCGTAGACCGTGATCGGCGGGTTGGACTCACGAGCCAGCGAGCCGATGGTGTCGGCCTGTCGGATTTCCCGCATGGGTACGCGCAGATCGGGGCGGCTGCCCTCGACGTAGATGCGTTGTGAGTTGGGGAAAGGCCGCGTGATATCCGCGCTCAGGCCGGCGGTTTTCTGGGTAAAGACATTGGGTTGAGTGCTCATCGCATCACCTTAGTAGTAAGACCAGGAGTGACGCGAAGCGAGAGCGCAACGATGGTGTGGCATCGAAGCATCCCTACGCCGGTACGAACCGGGTCAGGTTCAAAGGGTCTATCTCAGCCCCGAAGGGCACCCCCGCTTCACTTGATTGATTGTCGGCAATTGTTAGAAACGTGATTGCAGACAACTGTTGGAGCTTATAGCAATGGTGTACGGGGATAAAGCTCGCCGGACCGTCGCCGTAAAAAAAAGCCCGCATGGAGCGGGCCAGCCAAGTGGTGGAGAAAAAGTGAATCAGGCGCCGTTGGCGACCGGCGCTTCCCGTGAATTGAGCTGATCCAGCATCTCGGCAATCTTCAGCCGCTGGACTTTCCCCGATGGGCCCTTGGGCAGCCACTGGACGATATGAATGTCCTTCGGGGTCTTGAACTTGCCAAGCTCCTCGTGGCAGAACGCCCGGATTTCCTCGACGGTGGCACTTTTGCCGGATTTCAAAACCAGGCAGGCTGCGACTTCCTGGCCGTAATTCCTGTCCGGTTCGGCGAAAGCGGCTGCTTCCAGCACCGCGGGGTGCTTAAGCAGGACGTCGTCGATTTCCCGGGGTGCGATGTTCTCGCCACCCTTGATGATGAGTTCCTTGGTGCGGCCGGTGATGAAGTAGAACCCGTCCGCATCCCGGTAGCCCAGGTCGCCAGTGTGCAGCCAGCCATCGGGCTTGAGGGACTCGGCCGTTGCCTTCGGGTTCTTGTAGTAGCCCTTCATGACGTTGTTGCCGCGCACGACGATCTGGCCGATTTCGCCTGACGGTACGTCGCGGCCGTTTTCGTCGATCACCTTGACTTCATTCCGGTAGGCGATGCCGGGAGAGCCATACTTGATGCGACCCGGCGGCAGGGGGTTGGAGAGGATCTGCGCGGCTGTTTCCGACAGGCCCATGGTCTCTATCAGCGGCATGCCGAATGCCTTCTCGAAGGCGACATGGTTTGACGCCGGCAGGGCCGAGGATGCCGATCGCCCGAAGCGCACGTGCGCATAGTCGGGATTGCCGCGAATGCCGCCGGGTTGAGTATCGCCGTGTTCCAGGAGATAGGCGACGATGGTGGGCACCACGCTGAACCAGGTGCAGTTGTGGTCGCGCACCAGATCCCAGAACACACGGGTGCTGAAACGGTGGGGCATGACCACGCTGCCGCCGCTGATCAGCGGCGCGATCACGGTGACGATCTCGGCGTTGATGTGATAGAGCGGAAGTACGCACAGTGCGCGGTCTTCGCGTCTCAGGCTGTGCGCTTCGACCGTGTTCATGCCGCCGGCGATGACGTTGCCGTGCGTGAGCAGCACACCCTTCGGTTTGCCTGTTGTGCCGGAGGTGTAGATCAGCAGTGCAACGTCATTCGGCGCGACCTCCGGCGGTATTGAATGTCCGGCGCGTGCATGGCCAGGCCAGTCGGGGCCGGTATCAGGGGAGGTGAAGATCAGGGTGATGTCACGCTCGGTCTTATCGCTGATCTTCCGGGCCCGCGCAAGGTGCTGCTCGGATGCCAGCAACAGCGCCGCGTCTGAGTGCTCGAGTACATACTGTAGCTGGCTGTCGCCGGCAATCGCGTTAAGCGGCACGACCACCCGGCCGCTGGCCATGATGGCGAGGAACAGTATGGTCGTCCATGGGCCGTTGTCCATCAGCACGGCTACATGTTCACCCTTGCCGATGCCCAGCGCATCGAGATGCGCGGAGAGCTCGATCACATGCCCCTTTAGCCGTTCAAACGACACGTTTGAACCAGTCTCCGGTGAGATCAGGTACGTCTGCTCAGGGTCGCTTGCGGCCCAACTGTTGATCAGTCTCTGAATCGTCATTATCAGTATCCCGTTTCTTACTCCCTCGCCTGGTCCGGCAATGCCTTTATTGCCCGGACAGACCGAACTTGCGCCAGTAGTCGCCAAACAATTCAGTATCCGTGGGCTCGCGGGCCGGTATGGTCCGGGAAATCCGCGTGATGTTGAGGAAGTGCTTGTAGTTCATGTTGTCGGAAATGCTGTTCTTGCCCCAGGTGCCGCAGCCCATGGACAGGGAGAAGGGCAGGCCGTTGTCGAAGTTGCCGCCGTTGGCGAAGGCGTGTGCCTGGTTGACGATCACCCGGCATACGGGCATCTCCAGGCCAAGCCTCTGTACATGGGCATCGTTGCTGGTGTGAATGCCGCAGGAGTGGCCTTTGCCCTGATAGTCGAGGATGCGCCTGACCTGATCGAAGGCGCCGTCGAAATCGGCGGCCCGATAGATGGTGAGGACCGGTGAGAGCTTTTCGCCGGAGAAGGGGTAATCCCTGCCGACGTTCTTCTCTTCGACCAGGAAGTATCCGGCGGAGTGCAGTTCCGGGCGGCTAAACCCGACCGCCTTGGCGATCTCCGGCGCGGTCTTGGCAATGAGGTGTCGATTGAGACCGCCGTGTTCCCAGAGCAGGGCTTCGAGCTGCTGTTTCTCTTCCGCCGTGAGCAGGATGCCGCCTTCCTTTGCAAGGGCCCGCAGTGCGTCGTCGTATACGGCGTCGACGATGGTCAGGCTGTTCTCGGATGAACAGCTGGTGGCGTTGTCAAAGATCTTGGATGCGGTGACCTTGGCGGCGGCGTCGGCCAGGTCCGCGCTGTCATCAATGATAACCGGCACATTGCCGGCACCGACGCCGATGGCGGGCGTGCCGCTGGAGTAAGCCGCGCGGACGTTGTTCTGCGATCCGGTTACGACCACCAGGTCTGCCTGACGCATCAGCTCGTAAGTCGTGTCCTTGGTGACCGGTGCGGGCAGTTGCTGAATCAAATCCCGAGGGGCGCCGACCCGGTCCAGTTCAGCATGCATGTATTTCAGCAGCAGGGTGCAGACTTCCTGCCCCTTCGGAGAGGGTGCGAGTACAACGGCGTTACGGCCCTTGAGGGCATTGACGACCTTGTTCGTCGGTGTTGCCGCCGGATTGGTGGATGGCACCACGGTGCCGACCACGCCCACGGGGCGGGCGATTTCCACCAGGCCCAGCTCGGGCAGCTCGTCGATCACGCCCACCGACTTCGCGCCCTTCAGGTCGCGCAGCAGGCCCATGGTCTTGCGGCGGTTTTTGGTTATCTTGTCGGCAACGTTGCCAAGGCCGGTGGTCTTGACCGCCAGTTCGGAGATTTCCCGGTTCCGCTTCGGCTCCACCAGAGCCCAGGCAACGGCGGTGACCACTTCGTCAACCTGCGCCTGGGTGTAGGTCTCGTAAATCGTCTGGGCGGCGCGGGCCCGATCGATCAGTTCGGCAACGATGAGCTGCGCCTCTGGCGTCGGCGGCTGCGCCTGGTTCATGCGGTTGCTGCTGCTCATGGCCTTCTGACTCCGGTTGTTATCATATATGTAATTAATGTAACTCATGTATATGAATTGTCCTATCCCCTCGGCCGCGGGTGCCGCCTCTTGCGGTACCCGCGGATCTGGTGTCGGCGATGGCAGTCCACCATCGCCGATCGGATCAATCGTCCGCGTCGAGGTCCGCGAACAGCTCCTTCAGGTAGGCGTGGCGTTCCTGCCACATCTGCTTCAGCTCGGCGCGGTTCATGATGCGCATGGGTGATCCGCCTTCCTTCATCTTGTTGCGGATCCGCTTGTCATCGAACATCTCGACAATCTTCTCGGACATCATCTCCAGGCGGTCTTCCGGCACGCCCTTTCTGGTCATGATGCCGCGGAAGTTGACGCTGGAATCATCGATGTCGATTCCGCGCTCCCTGAACGTAGGTACATCCGGCAGAAAATCCTCATCACGTTCGAGGTCGGCAATGCCGAGGATTTTCAGGCGGTCGCGGCTACGATAGGCATCGGACAGATTGTTGAACCCTGCCATCACCTGGCCGCCCATGACGAATCGCAGGGCATCGACGCCACCCGATGTCGGTACGTATTTCAGATCGATGTCGGCGGCGTTCTCGAGCTGCAACGTGGCAATGTGGTGACCCACGAACTGGCCGGCTCCCGACACCGTCACGCGGCCCGGGTTTTCCTTGGCATACTCGACCAGATCTTCCACGGTATCGAACGGGCTGTCCTTGGCGACGATCAGAACCGCAGGGTCCACCCCCCAGTTGGCGATCGGCTCGAGGTTGTCGATGTTGTAATGCGTGTCGTATTGAATCGACTGGGCAATGAAGTGTGGCACGTTGTAAGCCGCCAGGTCATAGCCTTCGCTGCCACCGTTCTGCACCAGGTGATTCCAGCCCACCTGGCCGCCGGCACCGGGCCGGTTGACGATCACCATCGGCTGATCCAGAAACTCCTGGGCGGCCATGGTTGCAATGCGGGCCTGAAAATCCGTGGCGCCACCGGCCGTGTAGGACACAATCACCGACATCGGGCGGTCGGGGAAGTCGCTGGCCGTGGACGTGGATATGCCGGTTGCCAGAATTGCGCCGGCGGCGACCGTGCCGGCCGCAACCTTCACTTTCTTGAATAATGACTTACTGTTCATGCTCTCCTCCAAATTGCCGTTTCGGGCTTTTTATAGTGCATTCAAAGCAGGATTCCGCGGGGGACCTGAACATTCAGTAAAGCGACAAAAATCAGATACAGCACTCCCATGAACACGGCGGACACCAGTCCGCAATTGATGGCCCGGCGCCAGCTCAACGGGCCCGGGGAATAGATCAAAACAATCAGGAAAAAGGCGATTAACGAAGTCGCGAAGTATCCCAGCGTTCCGGCGATCAGCAGAAAGCCGACCAGCACAAGCAGTAGCGGCCAGATTGCTCGCCAGGGGATGGACTCCTCGTTACTGCTGATGACGGGCTTGCCGGGTTTGAATGCCAGCAGCAAAAGCGCGGCCGCGATCACCAGCATCGTCACGGCGGTCATCTGCGGAAACTCATACCCCATCGGCCGGGCCGGGGAGAACGAAACGGCGGTGAGACCGACGGAAACGGCGAACCCGCCGGCCGCCGTCAGGCGGTGTCTGAGGTTGCTCATTTTCCCACCTCCAACGGCTGCGAGCTTGCACGTTGCCGCCTCCGCGAACGAATCTCACCGGCGAAGCTATAGGCGACCGAAATCACACAGAAGGCGATGAGCACCATGTTGATGGTGCCGGTGAAGAAGTACGCAATGGTGCCGTCCGTTGCCTGGGCGATCGTCTGCCCCTGCAGGAAGTTGGTTTCGGCGATGGGGCCGAGAATGATGCCGAGCACCACCGGCCCGGGGCTGAAGCCGAAGCGCATGGCGAAATACATGCCGGTGCCAAGCGTCATCATGATAATCACGTCGGACACGCTGTTCTGAACGCTGTAGGTGCCGAACACGGCCAGAATGGTAACGGCGGCTGCCATGTATTGTTTTGGAATACGAATGACATAGCGGCTGAAGCTGCTGATGTACAGGCCGAACGCGACCATCAGCACCTGACTCACCAGCAGCGCGCCCATGAACGTCCAGGCAACCGGTGCATGCGTCGTAAACAGTTCCGGCCCTGGGAACAGCCCCTGGATCAGCAGCCCGCCGAGCAGAACGGCGGCGGTGGGGCTGCCGGGTATGCCCAGTGAAAGCATCGGTACCAGGGACGCGCCCACCATGGCATTGTTCGCGCTCTCCGATGCGATGACGCCCTCCGGCTCGCCCTTGCCGTATTTTTCAGGATGACTGCTGAATTTCTTGTTCTGGTCATAGGCAATGAGGCCGGCGATCTGGCCACCGGCGCCCGGAATGAGGCCGACCACGACGCCGACGACGCTGCCGATTCCCAGTGCCCGAACCCGCGAGAGGTTATACAGCACGGAGGCCATGATCGGCCGCTTTTCCATACCGAATTCTTCACTGCTTCTGCCGTCGCGCGCGCTTTCCACCATCTGCAGGACCTGCGGGATCGCAAACAGTCCGATCAGGGCGGGGATGATCGTGATCCCCCCCTGCAAGTGATCGCTAAAGACGAAGCGTTCCGTGCCGACGATCGGATTGAAGCCGATCAGGGAAATCCAGATACCGAACGCGCCGGCCAGCAACCCCTTGAGGACCGACGAGCTCCCCAGGGAGCCGATCACTGTCACCCCCAGGATGGCGGTCCAGAAAAGCTCGGATGGGCCGAACCGAAGTGCGACGTTGGCCAGCATTGGGGTGAAGAAAATCAGGATGATGACCCCGATGATGCCGCCAACCCCGGAACTGATGAAGCAATAGTGCAGCGCTTCAGTGGCGCGGCCATTCTTCGCCATGGGGTGGCCGTCGAGCATGGTGGCGATATTCGCCGGCGCCCCGGGTATGTTGACGAGAATTGCACTCACCGCGCCGCCCGCGACCGTGGCGGTATAGAGCACGCCGAGCAGAATCAGCCCGGAGGTGGCGTCCATCTGAAAGGTGAACGGGATCAGCAGTGCAACGGCCATGGTGGGGCTGAGGCCGGGCGTGGCTCCGAGCAGCAGGCCCGCGACGGTGCCCACGATCAGTATCACCAGGTTCCAGCCGCTGAAAACCAGGGGCAAGTATTCAAATAGTTCCACTGCGTCTTCTCCTCCGAATGCCCTGGGCTGATGCGGCGATGGGTGCCAGGCATTTCTTTATATGTGTTGCGGCGTGCTGGAGTTACGCGCCGTGTGTCGCGGTCACTGCCGGAGGAACTTATGTTTTATTGGTCTAGGTTATGTATATAACTTACATAATGTAGTAGTCTAAATGAAAGGGAATGTCAAACCCGGCCCGCAACCGCTGAAATGGGATGGTGGCGTAAAAATGGTGCCACAGCCGGGTTTCAGGCCGGTTGCGCGGCTCGGGTGAGGTGATCATCTATGGTATACATAAGCTAGGTAAGGTATTTCAGGCTAGGCCAGGCCGTCGGCCGAACCTGTATCCACCTCGCATTTCCAATCTGCCGCGCCGGCAGGCGCGTCGCACGGGAGACAAGGATCACATGGGCATGGAGACGGAGATCGACCGCCTGGAGCTGTTTCAGTCTACGAACCTGGAGGATGCCGGGGGCAAACCGCTCTATCGTGTCGTCGAACACCATCTACGCAGTCTGATCAGTTCGGGCAAGCTGATTCCGGGAGACCTGATTCCATCCGAATCGCAGTTGGCCAAGGCGTTGGCGGTCAGCCCCGGCACGGTCAAGAAGGCCATCGATAATCTGGTCTGGGAAGGCCTGCTGTTCCGTCACCAGGGCAAGGGCACCTACGTTTCCAAGGTGGATTTCGGCAAGAGTCTGTTCAAGTTCTTCTCCTATGGCGATGCGGAAGGGCGCCCGGTGCGCATCCACAAGGAAACCACCGCGCGAGGGCGGCAGCCCGGTCCCACGGAGATCTGCAAACGCCTGAACGTCAAGCCGGGAACGGATCTGGTCTATATCGAACGGGTCGGTTTCATCGCCGACCGCCCCATTCTGGTGGAATACTCATGGTGGGCGGCGGACGTTGTTCCAGGGCTTGAGGATGAGAGCATTCATATCCCGGATTATCTGTATGCGCTGGTGCTGAACCGCTACGGTGTACCCATTATCCGCGCCGAGGAGGCGCTGACCGCCGGTGCCGCTGACGCCCGGACCGCGGAAGTCATCGGCGTTGAAAAGGGCACGCCGGTGGTCATCCTCAAGCGCACCACCTTTACCCGTAACGACAAGATCGTCGAAGTCCGCACCACCAAGGGCCGGGCCGATCGTTTCAGCTACAAGACCGAAATCCGCTGATCAGCGTCTCCCAAAACGTCCATCCGCCGGCGTTACTGTGCTACGGGGTGCGGTTGGGAGTTGAGGGTCGCTTGCCGGTACGACGGAGGGTAGAGTCTGGTGGGGGCTGATATTGGTCTCGCTTGGCGATCCACCGGGTCCCGTTTCCCGTGTGTTGGAGATTTTAAATGGAGCCCAGTCTGATCGGGGGCAGTCTGAGCATCGGCCTCATTGTGTACGCGATCGTGGTGGTGTTTCTGGCCGGCATCGTGCGTGGTTATACCGGGTTCGGGTTTTCCGCCCTGGTCATGCTGAGCATTTCCCTGATGCTGCCGCCGAGCACGGTCGTACCCATGCTGCTGTTACTGGAGGTTGCGGCCAGCATTCATATGTTGCCGTCGGTGTGGCGCGATATCGACAGGCGGGCGATCGCCTGGCTGAGTCTGGGCTCGCTGGTCAGTGTACCGCTGGGGCTGTACGTCCTTACCAGTCTGCCGGAAGCAGAAATGCGGATAATTATTTCGCTGATGGTGCTCGGCGCGACGCTGCTGCTTTGGCGGGGGTTCCGGTTTCCCGCCAAGGGGCGGACGGGCCTTTCACTGACCACTGGGCTGGTGTCGGGCGGCATGACCGGCGCGGGGGGTATCGGTGGGTTGATCGTGGTGGTGATGTTTCTCTCCATCAGCGCGCCGGTGGCCGTTGTCCGGGCAACGCTGGTGGCTTTCCTGATGCTCACGGATATTTATACCCTGGCGCTTGCCAGCGCATTCGATCTGCTGAATCTGTCGATATTCATCATGGCCGGCGCCATGTTGCCGCCGTTGTTCGCCGGAGTGGCCGTGGGCAGGCACGTGTTTGCCATAACCACGCCGGCCGCCTTCCAGCGCTTTGTGCTGATATTGCTGGCCTTGCTGTCGGTAGCCGGTATCGTGCGCGCGGTTCTGGTCTGAGGATATTTGCTCCGACGACGACGTCCGTGTCGCCGAGGGTCCCGGATCTGCCCATGGGAATAGATCAGTGTCTCCTTAAAGACGATTCAGCTCGAAACGTTCGGCCGGAACCTCGACATCGGCCTTGCGGGGAGGAATCCCGCCGCGAACGGCGGCGGGCTCGCAGGAGCCGAACCGCGTCTTGTAACTCGGCGGCAGTTCCCGGCTGTTGGGCGTGGAAAGCCACAGCCGCAACAGATGTCGCCGGCGTTCAAGGTCCGGATAATCCTCGAAGCTGGTGCGTGAATGGAATACGCAGTAATTATTAACGAGCTGGATGTCGCCAGGCTGCATGTAAAAGTCGAGCGCCATGCCTTCGCTGCTGGCGAGTGCATCAAACGTGTCCAGCGCGGCAATCTGCTTCTCTGTCAGGCGGGGCAGTTCGGGGAACCGCTGCGCTGACATGATGTAACCGCGAATATACCGCGCCGTGATCAGACCCCTGTGGTAGCTCAGTACGGGCAGGGCGTAATAGGGGGAATCACCTTCCTCCTCGCGGCCGAATTCGCCACGGCGGTCGATGTAGAAGGGCTTGTAGAGTTCCTCCAGGAGGTCCGGGCAGCGTTCCACCATGGCGTTATGCAGCGCCGGAACACTGACCAGGCTGCTCTGGCCGCCGGATTTTGCGGCGCGCAGGCACATCAGCGCGATCACATCGCTCTGGTCGTTGTGATACGCGAGCTGAACTGTCGTCTGATAACCACGGACATTGGTGTTGGTAATGTCCAGATCCAGATTGCGTACATGCCCGAGCAGATGCCCGGCGCTGTTCTGGGACAAGGCCGTGCCGAGATGCGCGCCAAGGCCCCAGAAAATGATCTCCGCGTCTTCAATGCTGTAGCGCTCCACGGGGAGGCCACGGATGATCATGAAACCGCGCCCGGTCTCCAGTTCTTCCAGGTACTGAGCCAGTACGTCCTTGCAGCCGGGCAGGGGAAAGTCGTCGCGACCAAAATCAGGTGGTGTCAGTCCCCGTGCCTTGATCGCGGCCAGCGCCTGTTCGATCTCGGCGACCATGCCTGGCGTCAGGTGCACGATCCAGTCTTCGTGCTTGACCAGATCTTCTCCCCGCCAGAGGCCGGGATTGTCGACAGGCCCGCTCGGCATCCTGTTGGGAGCTGCTTCGGTCATGACACACCCTCCATTTAATTAGATTTGTAAAGTAATTAAATAGCCAGAACGATTCCCTGTCAACTGTGCGGCGGTCAAATGTGAGCGCAACAGACAGCGAGAAGCCTTGGTTCGACCGCGGTTTGGCGGCGGGGGACCAGGGAGTTTCTATCGAGAGAACTCCGCCTGAAAACCGGCTTCAACGGTAAAACGGGGCTCGAATCCCGTATCGGCACGAATTCGGCTGGTGTTTACGGGTCCTGCGCTACGGGCGCGAGGACCGGCGAACCGGGCCTTGCCGGCGGTCGGCACCACCCGCCGTACCGCATCGTGAAACTGTTGCAGCGTCAGGAAATTCTCGTCGGGGCCGGCGATGTTGTAGATCGTGTGGGGCAGCGGGGTGGGGCTGAGCGCAATCAGGGCGGTCGCCTCGACCGCGTCGTCCAGGTAGGTCATGTGCGTCGTTTCTTCTCCGATGACGTCCGGAATCACGACATCGCCCTCGGTTGCGGTCGTCTTGATGAGGTGCCGTGCCATTGCCATGCCCCGGCTCGCGACCGCTCCGGGGCCAAAGATGCCGGAATAGCGAAGCGCCACGAACTCGCTCCCACCGAGCGCTGCATAACGTGCACCAACGACTTCTCCCAGCCGTTTGGTCTCTCCATAAACGGACATGTTCACGGAAAGCGGGTCGTCCTCGTGCATCAGATCGGTTCGCATGCCGTATGCCGCGATGCTGCTGCCGAAGACCAGGCGCGAAACGTCGTATGCCCGGCACGCTTCCAGAATATTGAGCGTGCCGATGACGTTGACGTCGGCCGCCAGGCGCGGGTCATCCTCGCAGGCAAACTGCAGTAGCGCCGCCATGTGAATCACAACATCAGGCCGATATTTCTCGATCACCTTGTTTATTGCGCCGGCATCGCGGATATCACCCAGTTCGACGGTAACGTTGCTGCCCGCATTGAACGGACGCCGAACAAATGCGACAGTTTCCTGATCGGCATTGGCAAGCCGCTCCAGTACTGGTTTTCCTATCAGGCCTGTTGCTCCGGTTATTAGAATTCGCATGGCAGGATGGTCTCCTCAGGCAGGCTTGACAGTCTGTTGCCTTGATGTCTTTAATAGTTAATAACAGGAATAAATTAAAGATATTCATATGGAATCGTCAAGCGGCGCATCGTCAGAAGGGCTTCGGCGCCACAATCGAAGCCTGGTTCTTCAGCATATTTTTACTAACGGGCCGACATCGCGCGTAAAGATTGCCGCGAAGACCGGTCTGACCGGCGCCGCAATCACGCGCATTACCCGCGAGCTTATAGACGCAGGCCTTATCCGTGAAGGCGCGAAGGTCGGCAACGCCGATCGCCCCGGGCGGCGGTCCATCGAGCTCGACCTCGACGAAACCGGTGGTTACGTCCTCGGTTTTGGCGCCGGCGCCTTTGAACAGTGGATACAGCTTAGCGGATTGCGAGGTCAACCGATTGCTCGCCAGCGGCTGAAGCTTATGGGTGCCCGCAGCGCCGCCGCCGCCCTGGCCACGGTTGTCGAGGCGGGGCGCGACCTCATTCGTCGCAGCGGTGTCGAATACCGGCGTGTTCTGGGTCTCGGCGCGGCGATAGCCGGCGTGGTGGATCCGCGCGCGGGGACGGTTCTGCTATCTCCCAATCTTGGCTGGCGGGACGTGGAGCTGGGGCAGATTCTGGCTTCGGGGCTAGGTATGCCGGTCCGGGTGGAGAGCCTTCATCACGCATTGAATCTGACGGAATCGCAGTTGGGCAAGACCCGAGGCCTGAACGACGTGGTGCTCATCAATCTGGCGCTCGGTATCGGTGCGAGCATACTTGCCGACGGGCGCATCATTCGTGCCAGTAGCACCATGGCCGGGCAGATCGGCCACATGCGGATGCCCGGCGCGAGCGAGTTGTGTACCTGCGGTCGCAGGGGGTGCCTGGATACCGTGTCCTCGGGCTACGCCGTGCTGCGCGCCCTCGGACGCATTGAACCGCGACACGAAGCCGGCCGGCATAAGCCCTCGAACGCGGACATCATGCTGCAGGCGATAGCGGAAGCCGATGCCGGCGAGCCCGAAGTTGTCGGCGCGTTTCTTGAGGCCGGTAAACACCTCGGCAGCGTGCTCGACGCCGTCTGGGCGCTCAACAATCCGAAGCGTGTGGTGCTTGCCGGGCCGCTCGCCCAGGTGCGCAGCTACGTGGAGGGCGTGCGTCTGGCCATTGATCGGGAGCGATGGCAGTCCAAAGCCGACGAGATCCTCGTGATCAGCGACAAAAGTAACGATGCCGCCGGTGCCTGGCTTGCCCTGGACGAATTCATGTTGCGGCAGGACATCCGGATTCCACGGCCGTCTCCTACCCATGTGCCGGCCTGAGCCGGCACATCCTCATAAATCAGCAATCAGTCCAACGGAGGACAAGCCATGGCGCTTACCAAGTCGCCCCTGTTCAGGGAGCACGCCTATATCGACGGTGAATGGGTCGGTGCCGGAAGCGGCGCGACCTTCCCCGTGCACAATCCCGCTACCATGGATGTCATCGCCGCCGTGCCCGACATGGATGCGGCCGATACGCGCAGGGCCATTGCCGCCGCGGAGGTCGCGCTACCTGCCTGGCGTGCGACGACCGCCAGGGCGCGCGGCAAGATCCTGCGCCGCTGGCAGGAACTGATGCTGGAAAATCAGGAGTACCTGGCCACGCTGATGACCAGCGAGCAGGGTAAGCCGCTGGCTGAGGCCAGAGGTGAAATCGGCTTCGCCGCGGCCTTCGTCGACTGGTTTGCCGAGGAAGGCAAACGTGTCTACGGCGATATGATCCCATCACCCAATCCGGACTGGCGGATCGCGGTGATCAAACAGCCGGTGGGCGTGTGCGCGGCGATAACGCCGTGGAACTTCCCGAGCGCCATGATCACGCGAAAGGCGGCCGCCGCGCTGGCCGCGGGCTGCACCATGGTCATCAAGCCGGCGGAGGATACGCCGTTGTCGGCACTGGCGCTGGCCGAACTTGCCGAACAGGCGGGCGTACCGCCCGGCGTGCTGAACGTGGTCACCGGATCGAAGGCGCAAGCGCCTGCGATCGGCAGTGAGTTCACCGATAACCCCACCGTCCGCAAGATCACCTTCACCGGTTCAACCGGTGTGGGGCGGCTGATCATGGAACAGTCGGCCCGGCAGATCAAAAGGCTCAGCCTGGAACTTGGCGGCCATGCGCCGTTTATCGTGTTTGACGATGCCGATATCGACGCCGCGGTCGCCGGCGCCATGGCCAGCAAGTTCCGCAACAGCGGCCAGACCTGCGTCTCCGCCAACCGCTTCTATGTGCAGGAGGGCGTGTATGACGCCTTTGCCGCCAAGCTGGCGGAGGCGGTCGGCGGCATAAAGGTGGGTTACGGTTTCGATGACGGCGTCACGCAGGGGCCGCTGATCAATCAGGCCGCGGTGGAAAAGGTTGAGCGGCATATCGGCGATGCCACCGGCAAGGGCGCTCGCGTCCTGGTGGGTGGTGGCCGGCATACACTCGGCGGAAGCTTCTTCGAGCCGACCGTGCTTGCCGATATGACCTCCGACATGGTGGTGTCCACGGAGGAGACGTTTGGTCCGCTGGCACCGCTTTACCGCTTCCGTGACGAGCGTGAGGTGGTGGGGTTGGCCAACGCCTCCGAGTACGGCCTGGCCGGCTATTTCTACAGCCGGGATATCGGGCGCATCTGGCGCGTGGCCGAGGCGCTCGACTACGGTCTGGTGGGTGTGAATGCCGGCGTGATATCCGTTGAAGTGGCACCATTCGGCGGAATGAAGCAGTCCGGTCTGGGCCGTGAAGGGTCCAAATACGGAATCGAAGAGTACGTCGAGATCAAGTACGTCTGCCTCGGCGGCATCCAGAGCTGACGACCTGATATCTGGCGACAATGCCCACACCACCAACCGGCGGTGTGGGCATTGTTATTTTCGTCAGCCTGGCTTTTCGGCGGCTGCCAGGCGTTGTTTGCGGAAGTCCTGCCAGCTACGGCGGCCGATACTCACCACCGTGAGGATGGTCAGCGCCAGGAAAAACCAGGTGATGGGGCCGCGCACGAAGATACCGAGATCACCGCCGGACATCAGCAGTGAGCGGCGGAGGTTGTCCTCGAACAGTGGGCCGAGCACGAAGGCGATCAGGAACGGCGCCGTCGGCAGGCCGGTCTTGAGCATCAGGTAACCGACCAGTCCGGCAATGATCATGATCAGGACGTCGAATGAAGAGCCGTTGACCACGTAGGCGCCGAAGAAGCACAGCACAAGCACCGACGGAAAGATCAGGTTGTCCGGGATGTCCACGATCCGCGATAGCAGGCGGATGGCGATCTTGCCGGCGATATAGAGCACCACGGTGCTAAGCAGCAGACCGGCAAAGATGGCGTAGATCAGATGGATGTTCTGATGAAACATCAACGGCCCGGGTTGCAGGCCGTGGATCATGAACGCGCCCAGCAGCACGGCGGTAACGATGTCGCCTGGAACGCCGAGCGACAGCAGCGGTATCAGGGTGGCGCCACAGACGCCGTTGTTGCCGGCCTCCGAGGCGGCGACCCCTTCCAGCTCACCCTTGCCGAAATTCTCCCGCCTGGCGGACGTGCGGCGCGCTTCACTATAGGAAAGGAACGCCGCCGGCGCACCGCCGATTCCCGGAATGGCACCGAGGATCACGCCGATCACGCTGCCCCGGATGATCGACGGCAGGCAGTATCTGAAATCCGCGAAGGTTGCCCCGATGGCCTTTGCCGTGGTTGCGATCTTCTCGGTCACCAGCAGGCGGCGATTGAACTGATCGAGGATCTGCGGGATCGCGAACAGGCCGATCAGTACGGGAACGAAACTCAGCCCGCCCAGCAGGTTACTGGAATCAAATGTCAGCCGCGGACTGCCGTAGAAAAGGTCCTGACCGACGGTTGCCGCAAGAAAGCCCAGCGCCGCGGCGGCAATGCCCTTCATCAGGGAATCGCCGGAAACGCCGGCGATGATGGTCATTGAAAAGACCACCAGCGCGAAGAACTCCGGTGGCCCGAACCGCAGCGCAAAACCGGCAATCACGCCGGCGAACAGTATCAGCGAAAGGTTGGACAGAAAATCAGCGACACAGGAGGCGTAAAGTGCAATGTCCAGCGCGCGCCGCGCTTCTCCCTTGCGCGCCAGCGGGTAGCCGTCCAGCGTCGTGCATGCGGCGGCCGGGGTGCCCGGCGTGTTGATCAGGATCGCCGAGGCCGAGCCGCCGTAATAGGTTCCCTTGTAAATGCCGGTCAGCATCAATATGCCGGTGATCGGGTCCATGTAAAAGGTGAAGGGCAGGGCGAGGGCAACGGCCATTGCCGCACCCATGCCGGGAATGGCCCCGATGATCACGCCTATGACGACACCTCCCGCGATGGCAACCACGTTTTGCCAGGTCGCAAAAAGGGTAATGCCGATGGCGATGTCTTCCAGCATAGGGAGTTTCCCCTGGTTCTATTATTCGAGGAAAAGGCCGAGCGGCACCGGGACGTTTGCCGCCCAGGTGAAGAACGCATACAGCACCGCGGGAAGGACAACCGCCAGGACGCCGAGCAGCCAGGGCCGGCTGGTGCCCATAAGGTAGCCGAAGCCGGCCAGTGCAAGTGCCGATACCGCGGGCAATCCCAGGATCGGAATCAGGCCCCAGCAGACAAACATGATGAGGACGCCCGCGACGAGTCGCCAGTTGCCTATCAGCGGTTCCGGCCGGGCGCCCGGCGTCGGGCCTTTCAGATAGCGGTCGGTGAGAACGAAGGCCGTCAGTATGAGGCCCGCCGCCAGTAACAGGGCGGCGGCGGCCTGCGGCCACATCGCGGGCGATGTGGCCGCTTTGGGCAGGTGTCCCGGTACTTTGATACCGATCGGAATGATGATCAGCAGAAACAGGGCGCCGAGAAATACCAGCGTCATGCCAATGATCAGGTTACGCCTGAACACGCGATCCGATCTGCTTTCGTTTCCCGACATCCGGCCTTCCGGCCTGGGGCCGGAATTGGACATCGTTGATTTCATTCCACCATTCCGAGGTCTTTCGCCATCTTGCGGAATATATTGTACTGGCCTTCAACAAACGCGGTGGTCTCGTCCGGTGACCAGATAGCCGGCTGGGAGCCGCGGTTCTTGACCATGCGCAGCCATTCCTCGTCCTTCGCCACCTGCGTCAGTGTATCAACCCACGTGTCCATCACGTCCTGCGGCAGATTGGGCGGGCCGTAGAGTGCACTCCACCCCGAAACCAGTTCGAGATTGGGCATGTCCACCTCGGCGGCGGTTGGTGCATCCGGTGCCTGGGGAATGCGCTCCTTGGTGGAAACGACGATGGCGCGCAGATCACCGGATTCCATCGCGTTGGCAAAGGGAGAAACGCCATTGCAGGCGAAGTGGACCTGACCACCCATGACGGCGGCAACCTGCGCGCCGCCGCCGCCGAACGGAATCTTGGTCGCGACGTCGTCGGACAGACCGAGGTTCTGGAAAATGGTGACCGGAAAGGCCACGCTGGCGTCGGCGACGCTGGTCGTGCCATAGAGCATCGTGCTGGACTCGTCCTTCAGGGCCGCTTTGAAATCGTCGAAGTCCTTGATGGGTGAGTTGCCCGGAACCACGCAAACATAGGGGTTGGTCTCGAGCATGCCGATGATTGTGAAATCGTCCCAGCTATAGGGCACGCTGGGGTTCATCGCCGGCCCAACCGCCTGTGAGCCGACGCGCGCCAGCAGGAGGTTGTAACCGTCGGCCTTTGAATCGATGATGTGCTGCGATCCGGCAGCACCGCCGGCGCCGGTTCTATTGACCACCATGACCGAGCGTCCGAGATATTTCGGTGCCACCGCGGCCAGCGCCCGGGCCGCGAGATCGGCGTTGCCGCCGGCACCGTATGGCGAAACGATGGTTACCGCCCTCTCGGGATATTCGGCGTGGACAATCTGGGCGGCCGACACCGTGACCACGGCTGCGGCTACCAGACCCAGGCCTTTCAACGTGCTGATCATGACTGTTTCTCCTCTTCATATTATCGTTATAGTTTTTTTGTTTGCTTGCTGTAATTAAACAAAAGTACGCGTTTACGTCAAGCTCAGCTTAATGGCGGACATTCAGTGCGGTGGGGGGAGTGATCTTTGACGTTGGTGCGGGCTTGTCGAGTCGGTCGAGACCGGCATGGATGCTGGATCGATCAATACGGACAGCGCCCGGATACGGACGGGAGCGAAAGGCACGCGAGGGGGCATTTCCGCCTCGACGGCGGAAGCGGCGCCGCGCCGGCTGGCGCGGCGGGTGGTGTCAGCCGGCAGCGATCGGCAGGGGCGTTTCCACGGCCTGCTGGCTGTTTGCGGCTGCGACTGCGTGCTGCGGAACCCGCCGGACGACGTCGACCGAGGAACCTGGTTCCTCGCGGTGAAGCTGTTCCTCGAGCGCGGCCAGCGTGGAGCGCAGATGTGCTATCCGGCTTTCCAGCTGATGACGGTCGATTTTCCTGACTGTCTGCATGACGAGCCCTTCCCTGTCTGAACGTATCATCCACTATACGGATCCGCGGATCCGGGCAAAGGAATGAATTGTTCAGACATTAGGCCCGTTGGTTATAACAGCACCATGGCGTACATATTCACCGATGTGATCAGCAGGAACAGCGCAAACGCATAGCGCAGATGCTGCTGGTTGATGCTGTGCGCAATGCGGGCACCAAGCGGGGCAAGGCCGGCGGTGAGGGGAACCAGCAGGATAAATCCCAGCAGGTTGACGTAGCCGAAGCTGAACGGCGGCAGCGACGGATGGCCGTAGCCGGCAATGACGGCGCCGATACTGCCCGGCACCGCGATGAGGAGGCCGATCGCGGCGGAGGTGCCGACGGCCTGGCGGATGGGGTAGCGGAACAGGCTCAGTATGGGAACGCAAAGCGTGCCGCCGCCGATGCCCATCACTGCCGATACGCCGCCGATCACGGTGCCGAGCCCGTAGCGCGCCGGCCCTTCCGGCAATGTACTGGCCAACGCGACGTCGCGTTCCTTTGCCCAGGCCATGTAGAAAGCAACGATCAGCGCCACGGTGGCGAAGATCAGCGTAAGCGTGGGTGAGTTCACCTTGCCGAAGAACACCATTCCGGCGATGGCGCCCAGGATCATCCAGGGCGCCCAGCTTCGTAGCAGCGCCGTGTCGATGGTGCCGCGAGGCCAGTGGGCGCGCGTGGATGTAATCGCCGTGATCACGACCGTTGCCAGCGAGGTGCCGACTGCCAGATGCATGCGTATGGCCGGGTCGATGTCCAGCAGGGTGAACAGATAGAACAGCACCGGAACGAGAATGATGCCGCCGCCGACACCCAGCAGGCCGGCAACGATGCCGGCGACGATGCCCGCCGTCGCCATCGCGCCGCCAAACATCAGATACATGCCCAATCCTTCAATGACCATCTAGCACTCCAGGTGGTACCAATAAGGTACCAAGTATTTATTAGTTCGCGAATTATACATAACTGCGTGAAAAACAGAAAAGTTATTGGAACCATGCCAATTTCGTGGTTCCCTGTTTAGGGAGCCTCTGATCTATTCCCATGGTGCTCTGCGGAGCCATCCGAGCGCGCTGGCAAGGCGGCGTTCGCAGGCAATGGCCGTCGCCCTTGGCAAGAACGCCAACG
>JBBDNK010000012.1:0-29365 GCA_040877625.1 Aquisalimonadaceae bacterium | reverse complement strand
GGCGAGCCGCCACGGCGCGGCCGCCCGCGGCGACCAACCCGGCGGGCCACGCCAGCGGAGGAGCACGCCGACCGCAGGCGCGGGCCGATCAGCACCCGCAGGCTGATCAAGAGGGCGTTGAGGGTGCGGGGCAGGGTCAGAATGTTGTCCCAAATAGTTCATTAAATGCAACAAAGGCCAGCGTGGATGACAAGTTGGTTCGATATTTGTTGAACCCGGATCATCCAGTTGGTGGACTGAAGGCAAGATGGTTTGAATCTGCGCTTGGTTTTACTCGCAACAACGCGGATGATCTTGCGAAGCAGATAGTTTTCAATGAACGGTCCGCCATCCAAACAGCAGTGACTCCGCACGGCACTAAATACAATCAAGTTATTTCTATCACTGGTGCCAATGGGAAGATCATAGATGTGAACTTTGGATGGATACGAAATGCCGATGGCATTGTAAGGCTTGTAACTGGGATCCCAACCAAAAAATGACGACCGCAGCATTTCGTGAATACGACGTAGTGAGAGCCAAGCGAGAGCTAGAGAGTGGAATTCCTCTTGGCTCCCTTGGTGCCGTTTTGATGGTGTTCAGGGTTGATCCACCAGAATATGAGGTTGAATTCGTGGATGACACCGGGGAGACGCTCGGAGTATTGACGGTAGAAGAAAACAATTTGGAATTTGTCGCCTCTGGTTGATTTACCGGCGGATGCTATAGGGTCATCTATTATTCCAGATAATCTGGGTGATAGCGCCGGAGCTATATGACCCCAGTGGATACATGACCCCAGTTGACCCCAGTGGACACCCATCCCCCACTCGACTACCTCGAACTCATGGACTGGACCGGCCGTGCGGTGCCGGCACACAAGCGCGGCGCGATCCCGGCGCACGTCCCCCCGATTTTAGAGCGTCTCGGCATTGTCCCCGCGGGTTATCTCAAGACCATGTGCATGAGCGGCAACCGTTTCGGTACCGCCGTGGGCCGGTTGGAATCGCTCCGAGACGCCGCACGGCATTTACAGCGACGCTGCCTGCGCGGCATCGGCGAGGCCAGACTCCTGTTCTCGACACCGGCGGGCTGACACCCAACAGTCCCGAAATTCCCCGGCCCCCTTACCCGATGGTCGCCCCGACCAACGTTGCCCGTGCCCACAAGACGCCGAATGACCTGAAACTTGCAGCTCTGTGCGCAGTTTTTCCCCGCCAACCCGGGTTCCCCTGCTGGCGGAGAGCGAATTCCGCGCCGCCGCAACGAAACCAATGGCAGTGTTATTGCTTTCAGGGCAGTGTTCAGGACATGGATGTCCTAGCAGCTTCTAGCAGCTCTATCTCGAAGATGGGCTGGTAGCTGGCGCCGTGATGGCGGGCACCTTAGGCGAGCGAGGGGTCAGTTTTGCATTGCCGGTGACACCTGCGCCGGTTCCCATATGACATTAGTCTTTCTCCCTGACCGTAACCCCGGATCACCGTGCTTGCGTTCGCCCACCATTCACGGCGACCTGGATACTGGAGAGGCCGCAAAGGACGCTAACGAAAAAGCTAAGCCGGTGGGCGGAGTGAGCGCTGGGTTAGGGTTCAAGTTTATGGACGATGCAACTCATAGATCCGGCTTTGTCCGCACTAGTCTATGACACTGATCAAAAACTGCTCGATTTCCCCACGTTCGATTTCTGAAAGAGCTTTGCCGCAGTTTTTTGCTTGATTGTACAGATATCGATGATCCCAATCCGAAAGGCGAATTCTACCCTTATCGCACTCGCTAATGACCCAAAACGCCAACGCAAGGCCCAACATGTATTCTCGCCGTGTCGGGTTGTAGGCACTGAAAGCTTACTCCGCTGGTACGCGCTTGCGAACGTTCTCGGACGGTTTGGTAAATAGGCCCATGCTCTCCTCCCGATCGCTAACGCCTCGTTCGGCACGTCCGACTGCAACGAGATGTTAGGCGAATTTGTCGATGCGGTCATGCTGACTTTCACCTATGCAAATCTTCCCCAGTTAACCCAGTGTTCTTCCGTAATAATGGCCAACGGCACACCCTCATCACGATACTTCATGGCCTTCTCAATTTTTCGTCCGTATGTTTCATGGATCCAACTGTCCGTTACATAAGTGCCAAGCACGACATAGTTCACTGACTTCGTCACACCAGTTGCGATTCGACCACCAAGCCCTTCCGTAGCATCATGGCACTCTCTCCTCGTTCCGAACGCGCAGGTTCCGGTAAATACGAAGTACCTGCCCGGGAATTCTATGGGAGGCAGCGGATCGTATATCGGTAGCGCGGCCGATTTGGCGAGTTCTCCCACCTCCGAGGGCTCGCCAGCCACTTTCCGCAATAGGCTGAGGAGCTCGGCAGATTCGTCGGGATCGAGGAATCCGTCCTCGAGCATCGCGCTAACTCTCTGGAGCAAGTTGAGAATGATCGGATTGTCACTTGCTGATCGGGCCTGCACGAGCCAGGACATCAAGAACTCTGCTTCCCCTTGGTCGACCTTGCCATCGGCGATGAGACCTTTACCGATGCCTATGAGCGTGTCGATCTGTCGATCGTCGATGCACTTTCGGTTAAGGCGAGTGAAGAGGTCCATGTCACCTCCTGATCTCGAAAAAGCGTGTCAGTCTTACGCCTAACGGCCGGGTTAACAGGCGCGGGCTTTGCCCGCGTCCGAGTTGAACCCGTTGTTATGCTTTTCTAGGTCTGTGGAACCCGCTATAACTCAAATGAGACTGGTGTGGCAACATCATACACTGTAGCCTACATTACAAGCCGATTCTGCTTTCTATACTTCAGTCGGCGATTGTCAAATGCAGGTAACGTTCCTTCGAGAATGTCTACGACCGACTGATTGATGTGAGGATCCTCGATAGATCCTGAGAAGAAATCAAAATCGTGCTTGCCGTTCTTCTTATCGATCGAGACGTAAATAATTTGCTCGGCGTCGGCCACCACGGCGAGGTTCGGATTGTGCGTGACGAGGATAATCTGCCGACGCTTTCTCGCCTGCTTTATAAAGGTGACGAGGATTTCATAGACGCTCTTGTTATCGAGGTTGTCCTCTGGTTGGTCAATCACAAGCGGGATATCCTGCCGGTCGAGCATGAGATAGAAGATTAGCAACAAACCGCCGCGCTCTCCGGGCGACAGCTCGCTCAAGTCTTTACCGTCCACCTTGAGATCATATTTCGGCTCCAGATAGTCGAAGCCAAACAGGTAGTCGTATAGCTCCTGCGGCGTCTTCTGGCCTTTCATTTGCCTGAAAACATCGCGGGCCGGGTGGGGGTCGGAGAAGTCGTCGCGTCGGTCGGTATGCAGAGCCTCGACGACGGCATTCAAAGCCGCGAAGACCTGGCTCTCATCTTCCCAGTCGTCCAAAGTGTCGGTGAGCCGGCGCAGCATTGCCCGGCCTTCTTCCTGTCCACGGAAGCTGCCAACAGCCCCCTGGTTGATGAATTTCAAGAACTCATCGAAGAAGGACGGACCGAAGCGCAGGCCCGCCTCGATGGCGATGTCGTATTCGCCCAGATGCGCCCGACACTTACCGATCTCGCCGTCGATGGACTGCTTCACGGCGTTATAGAACTGCGTGAGCGCGCGCTTCTTTTGGAAGACTTCCTTCCCGATCCGCTCGCGCTCGGCACAGGTCTTACGCAGGCTTTCTGGATATACGTTTTTGACCGCATCCAGCTCCTCCTCCAGTCCTTTAAGGGTATCGGTCGCGGGATTCTGATCGTCACCGCGCAACTCTTTCTCCCGGTCGGACCAGAGCTTCAGCTCGTTGAGATACTGCTGATATTCACGCGCGGGCTTACCCAGCCGTTCGACGATCTCAGCCTTCTGCGCCTCAAGCGCGGCCTTCTGGCAATCAAAGCTCACCGCCGTCGCATCCACCCGTGCTTGCATTGAAGCGGCATCATCGCCGCCTAGCGCAGCGATGTCCTCCGCGCTCAAAAGAAAGGCGTCGATCTGCTTCAATCTTTGTACGTTCTGTGCGACAGCGGTATTGATCGCGGTGTAGTCAACGCTCAAAGTGATGATTTGGCCGAAGGTCAACCCGGCCGCAGCGAGAACCGCCTTGTATTTCGCCTCCAACCCGGCCAGATCCTGCGCCGCACGCTCGATGGATTGGCGGATCTGCTGGAGCTCCTCGACCAATGCGCTCACCTGGATCTGCTCGGCCTCCAGCTTCTCAATCTGCTCGGACAGCGCCTCAACGTGCTGCGTGAGTTGCTCCACCTGCGCCGATTCCGTCGAAGCGGTTCCCGCACCGGCCTCGGGATTCTGCTTCTCTTCCGGCTTCGTCTTGGCGTGGGCCTCGATATCTTCCTCCTTCAGTCTGATCTTTTCTTCGAGTTCCTTGCGGTAGTCCTCGGTTAGCTTCTTCTCGACGGACACGACGGCCGTGTTGGCTTGATGAAGCTCCTGCTTCTTCCGAGCGATGTCGTCGTGCGCCTGCTGCGTTCGGTATTGGATCAACTCATCGAGACTCGACTTGCCATGGCGATCTTGCGGCTTCACATAGCGGAAGATGACTTCATTGAGAGTTGCCCGGAACTCGTCATCCGCGATGTTTGTACAGATTCGCTCAAGGTATTTTTGCGGTAAGTATTCGACCTTCTCCGGCAAGTGAGTGGCAACTTGCGTATCGAGTAGCTTGCGGTCCGGCTCGCCCTCATACCAGTTCAGGGTTCCTCGGAAATGCCTAGCACACCCGCCCTTGAGGAACTTGTTCTTATTCAGGAAGGAGAACAGTTCCTCGGGCCTTTGTCCCGACAGACTACGGGAAAACTGGTTATGGCTGTTCCCGAGTAGTCCGATGATGTCTGTGACCGCGCTCTTCCCGCTGCCCTTGTTGCCGATGATCGCGACCAGCTCCTTGCCCAGAGCGATTGTCTCATCACCGAACCAAGCACCATGTTGGTCGGGGTCGTACCCGTCGACACAGGTGATGTACAGGGATTCGATATACCGCGTCGTGTTTTCGCGTACGCGCCGTTCGATCTCGGGCTCTGCGCCAATGAATACGCGGTTGCTCGGTTCGAAAATAATCTGTTTCAGCCCTTCGTATGTTAGATCAGCCTTAATCCACGTCGGCTCATGGATAATGCCGTCCGTGGCGTCGGAAACGACCTGCCCAAGCTTCTCGTCAAGATCGGACAGTGAGTGGGCATCGCAGCCTGAGAGGACTGGCTTGGGCTTGGTGAACACCTCCTTGTCCTCAGCGCGATCTTTCTTGAGAAAGTAATCGACATTTCCGGAATTACCGAAGAAGGCGTCGCTGAGCTTGTCCAGCTCGTCGGTGATCAGGAGCTTGCGCTTCTTGCCGCGCTGTGGCCGGATGCCGTCATTGTTCGCCGCCGTTACGATGAGCACGCAATCCAGAAAGTCAGCGCCTATGCCATATGTATCTGCGAGGGCTTCCTGAATGAAGACCCGCGTGGTTGTTGCCGCCGCGTAGTCATTCTCGTGCTTGATTTCGGATGCCTTAATATGCCTGCCCGAACCATCCGTCTTGTTGGTCTTGAGAGTACTTAGAAACGATCTGATCTTGTCCGCGTGATCCGGACGGAACGGGTTGAACAGGAGATGGATGTTGACCTCTTCCTGCTCCTTATTGACGACATCGTTCGTTCGCAGCTCGATATTCGGGAAGAGCACCTTGGGCGATTCGGGATAGCGTTCCGTGTACTTCTCGCGTGCGGAGAAATAGCCATCAGCACAGAAGTAATCGGTAATCCCGAACGCCTGCACGTCCGAGTCGTGCAACTTCCGGCAATACACATCCCAAGCATTAGCGCCGTCAGCCGTCTTGAACTGATCGTTCAGCTTTGTGCCAGGCGCGTGAAGGTGAAGGTCCCATTTCCTCCACTCCGATCCTCTAGGCCATTTTGCGGTCATGGAAACAACCTTTCACTGTTGGGCTGCATAACGCGTTGCTAAGCGGCGCCGCCACCGAGCCTTTCCGCGTCGCGCCCGCGGCGGTTCCGGCGTCCGTTTCCGCGACTTGTTATGGCAGCATTCCTGGGATGACCGGCACCGGATTCCAGAGCGCGGGAACCAGGACAAGGCCGAAAGCCGCACCGCCCGGACAACCCCGCCATGCGCAGCCGAAGGAGCCAGCGCTTGGGTCGAGGCCGCGTACCACCGGAGCCCTGCCGGCGCCGGCCAAAAGGGACGACTTTTCCGAAGCCCCAAGCCGCCGGACGTGCCGCTGGTCCCTTGACTGAATGAATGCTGCATGACTTGACTCTGCCACCATGCCCTGCAAAGCGCCACCCTCGGAGCCCCCGGAGGAACTAGGTGAGGCGCCACCGGACTTTCCGAGTGGCAGCCACGCTACCGCCAATCTCCTAGCCGAAGACAACATGGCCGAGGGCTATACATTCCGTTTCATTTCGCCCCGAATTCCGCTATGGGAAACTTGAGGAATAACGCTTGCGGTAACCGGCGCCGGAGCGCAGCGGAGGGAACCAAAAGCGCCACGCTTTTGCGTCCGGTTGACCGCTTTGTTAGAGTTCATTTGGCACCAGCTAAAGTGGCAATGAAGCCGACCAACGCGATTACTACTGTAATCCACCAACGGCGCTCCTGCGCATGGCGTATTTCTCGCTCATGCAGACTAATTGCGATATAAACTAATTTGGAAACTTCAGATGACTCTAAGGGGGGCCTAGATTGGCGCTTCTCGTTGTCTTCACTCTCTTGATTGGCCAATTCAATCGCATCTTTCCGCGACAATAAGGTCCTCGTAAACGTATCGTAATTTCGCTCACGACTGCGTCGCCAAACAAGAGAAATCATATCCCCTTGGGCAGTAAAGAATTCAGGATGCTGACTAAACACTGTATTCCAGTCTGACGCCGAAATAGGAGTTCTTCCTAGCCGCTTTTCCCATTTTCCAATACGCCTACTCGCAAAACGATATGTACCTAAAACCTGTATTGCCGCTATCAGATCGGAAAGTCTTTTTGGATTAACGATGTATGGCGAGGTTTTATTAAACATATCCATGTGCTCTAACGCCGTGCATGAGGGGTGTATTTGGAGTAGAGCCTGAAGGGCGTAACGGAAAATACATCCCATTCCATGCAATTGTTAGATTTTTGAGCCATAACCTGAGAAGATAATGACGGTTTTTCCGAATGGCACCCCGTATATGCCCTTGGTTTCATTAAAACCAATCGGGTTGGATTCGATAAGAAACTCAATTGAATCTCGTATCTTTGGATCGACTAGATTAGTCAGAAATTTCGCGAACTTTTTTGCGGCTTCGATGCAAAAATGGGCTTCTACATCTGAGGGAAGTTGGTTGTGGAGAGTGATGGCAAATTTTCTAAATGGTTGCCCCGCTTCCAAAACCGGGAAAGATTGTTCAAACCACATTTCACCAACCTTCATTTTTTCCTTGTCCGGATAGGAGTGTGCCACCTTATTCCTTAGGTCGAACATGGTTTTCACATCACGCAGGCATGAGTCTCCCATATCGGGTGGTAGAATGTGAAGACAATCCAGTGGTAGCCTTTCCACTTTGTTGCGCCACTTGCGAAAGAGTGTTTCTTGTTGAATTGATTTCGAAGCACGAATTTCAGGGCGCATGAGTACGGCAAGCAACATGTTGAGGTACGCTTCAGCCATAAATGCCGACTCCGTTACCGCCAGCAGCGTTAGGCTGGCCTGTTTGTCCACCGCTGCCATATATCTCGCATATGCATTTTTAAACTTTTCCAAATCTTCTGCTGAACGCCTCTCATCGCTTGGGAATTGTGGCTCTACAAGCGACAGCTCAGAGAGTTCTTTCGTTGCAAGATCAGCAAGTGTTTTATGCCGAATGTACGGATTCAGGATGAGCTTGTAATGATCTAGCGTTGCAATAACGTCTTCAATTTTATCGGCGTGAAGCACAATAGAACGCTCGAGATATGCAACAAGTTCTTGTGGATCAACGTCTCCATTCCACCATTGAAGTTCGACCGCCATTACTGTCCTAACAACTTGGACATTGATTCTCCCATCTGGCGAAAAAGCGTAATCCCATTTGAAAGGGCCATCGGGGTCGCCGCCCGGCCGGCCTAGAAAAGTAAGAAAGCCATTTGGCGGCCCGAACTTTGCTTTTAAGAGAGCAAATAGACGGAGTTCGTCAAAACCTTCCGGTAGAAAGTGTTGACCCTTGATGCCGCCGCGATCTGGAACAAACGGTTCGCAGACTTGCTGGGCCGTGGAGAGATCAAGTGAGTCAAGTTTCATAGGAAAATCTAACAGTTAGTTGATGGAAAAATTCCGTGGTACAACACGGAAAAAGTCCGTGTATCGCCAGGCTGCACCGTTCACACGCACCGTCCCCTACTCTGTATACTGCTCGCCTTTCCGCGCCAGATCAAAATGTTACACAAGCACCTCACACACCGAGCAAACCTCCCGCAGAGTCGCTTTCCGGAGCTATACGGACATTGGCCGCCACATCACATGCATGCGCCAATGGTTTAGTTATGGTGAGCCGCATACTGTCTGTATGCCCAGTTATGTGAGCGCGCGACATATGACACATGGAAGGTCACCTCTTCTCGAAAAGCTACGGAACGCCATTCGTGTCCGTCATTACAGCATTCGTACCGAGCAGGCGTACGTTACCTGGGTATGGCGGTTCGTTAACTTTCATGGCAAATGCCACCCTCGGGATATGGGTGCTAGAGGGGTTGGCGCGTTTCTTAATATCAGCGACAAAAAAAGGGGCCCGAAGGCCCCTTGTACGTTAATCAGCGTAATCGGCGAGCCACCTCACCCGCACTTCGAATCCCCACAGTTCAAGCACGTCATGCACCCATCCATCATCACCATGGCCTTGGTGCTGCACTTGACGCAGAGCTGCGCGCTTTCGGGGAAGTCTCCGGCAGCGGCGGCGTTGGCCTTTACATCGGCTTCGGTGGAGAGATTGGCCCTGGCTTCCAGTTCGGCCTTTTTCTGTTCGATAAAGGCTTTCTGATGGGGGTCGAGCTGGTCCGGGTCGATCATGCCGATCTTGCGCAGATGTATTTCAATCACGTCGCCGATCTCGGCCACCAGGGAGGGCATGAAGCGGCCGCCCTTCTTGAAGTAGCCGCCCTTGGGGTCGAACACGGAGCGCAGCTCTTCGGCCAGGAAGGTGCAGTCCCCACCCTTGCGGAACACGGCGGAGATGATGCGCGTTAGGGCGACGATCCACTGGAAGTGGTCCATGTTCTTCGAGTTGATGAAGATCTCGAAGGGGCGGCGCACTTCGTGGTCGGTGCCGGGGTTGAGCACGATGTCGTTGATGGTCACGTACAGGGCGTGCTCGGAGAGCGGCGTCTTGATTTTGTAGGTGCTGCCTTCCAGGTCCTCGGGCCGCTGCACGAGCTCGTGCATGTGCTCGATGTCCGGGGCGTTGGCGGCTTCGGGTGGGGCCGCGGCGCTGGTCGGTTCCGCCACGTCCTTGACCACTTCGTAGCCTACGATTTTGCTGTCGATCTTGATGGCCATTTCGTTATTAACCTCGCGCGGAATCAGAACTTGCCGTAGTAGCCTTCCTTGAGGGCGTCGAAGAGATTGCCGGCGGTGTGCATCTCGCCGTCATACTCAATCTCGTCGCCGCCCTTGGCCTCCACCGTGGTGCCGTCCGCAAGCTGGAAGCGGTAGGTGGTGTTTTCCAGGTCCTTCTCCTTCACAAGCACGCCCTGGAAGGCCGCCGGGTTGAAGCGGAAGGTGGTGCAGCCCTTGAGGCCCTTCTCGTGGGCATAGCGGTAGATGTCCTTGAAGTCCTCGTAGGGGTAGTCCGTGGGCACGTTGGCGGTCTTGGAGATGGACGAGTCCACCCACTTCTGCGCCGCGGCCTGGATGTCCACGTGCTGCTTGGGCGTGATGTCGTCGGCAGTGATGAAGTAATCCGGCAACATGTTCTCGCCCGATTCCGCATTGGGCAACGCACCGGCGTTGACGAAGGTGCGGTAGGCCAGCAGCTCGAACGAGAAGACGTCCACCTTCTCCTTCGATTTCTTGCCTTCGCGGATCACGTTGCGGAAGTAATGATGGGCGAAGCTGGGTTCGATGCCGTTGCTGGCGTTATTTGCCAGGGACAGCGATATGGTGCCGGTGGGCGCGATGGAGCTGTGGTGGGTGAAGCGCACGCCCTTTTCGGCGATGGCGTCGACCACGTCCGGGTCCACTTCGGCGACGCGCTGCATGTAGCGGCTGTATTTGGCCAGCAGCACCTTGCCCTTGACCTTGTCGCCGGCCTTGTAGCCGTCCTTCACCATTTCCGGGCGCTTGGCCAGCATTTCGGGGGTGACGTCGTATTCTTCGTCCATGATCGGCGCTGGGCCTTTTTCCTCGGCCAGTTCGACACCGGTGCGCCAGCCCATCACGGCCATTTCGCGGGCGACCTGCTCGGTGAAGTCCACGGAGCGGTTGTCGCCGTATTTCATGCCCATCATGGTGACGGTGGAGCCCAGCCCCAGGAAGCCCATGCCGTGGCGGCGCTTGCGCATGATCTCCGCGCGCTGCTCGGGCAGCGGCAGGCCGTTGATCTCCACTACGTTGTCGAGCATGCGGGTGAAGACGGAAACCACTTCACGGTATTCCTCCCAGTCGAACCAGGCGTTGGCGGTGAAGGGGTCGCGTACGAACTTGGTCAGGTTGATGGAACCGAGCAGGCAGGCGCCGTACGGCGGCAGCGGCTGTTCGCCACAATTGTGGGCGTGCAGGCCGTTGGCATCAAAGGAATTTATTCCAGGAACCTGTACGTCAAAGACGTCCTCGATACCGTCCGGTTCAACGGACTGCACACGCGCGACGAACCGCTCGCGGTTGAGTGCTCGACCATACCCGGCCAGGGCTCGCTCCAGCCGCGCCTGCTTTTCACTGTCACCAAAGCCGATGTTCTCTGCGAACACTGCCAGGTTGGCACCGGAGATGACCAGCTCGTGCTGAGGCTGGATTGCGTATTCCATGCTGCCGCCGCGGCCATTCGGCATTGACGCAGTGCGGGCGGCGCGACGATCCCGGTACAGGGTCGCGACGACACCCAGACGCAACAGCATCCGCTGGGCTGCTTCCAGGCGGCTCAGGTCGGACTGGGCAAGGCGCACGCTGACACCTTTGGCCTGGCTTCCCTGCACTGAGCCGTCAGCATCGAACAGCCCGCTCAGAAACCCCGCGTGTGCATCGGACGATGAACGTTCCAGTAACGGCGTAATGGCCTTGTTACCGGGGCTCATGCCGGCCCGTTCGGCCAATTTCCGGAGCGCGCCGGTGGCAAGCCGATACTCTCCACGGCCCGTCACTTGCTGCCAGCCGGCGAAGTCCGCCCTGTGAGGCAGCGTCCTGGCGGCCGCTTCGGCACGTGTCATCACGGCCTGCACCCCGGCCGTTACACCGCCCTCCGCACCGTTGACCACCGAAGCGGCGTACCAGGTAGAGAGGACCGCCTTGTCGGACTTCAGCGTGCCATCCCCCACCAGGAGGCCCAGCAGGTAGCCTTCTTCTTCCGTGAACTCACCCTGCCAGCTGCACGATTCCCGATGGTCGTTGAGTAGCACGCGGTCACCCGCGCGCAGATCACCTGCCGCGCACCACTCGGTTTCAGTGCGATAGCGCGTAAACGCCTTCACGCGGCGGACCCGGTGGTCTTCCGTCAGCCGAAGGCTGTACCCCTCGGTGGTTTGCAGCCGCACCACGGGCTTGGTGGCGGTACGGAAGAAACCGGCATCGCCGCTGGCATGTGGCGTTCCGTCCACCAACGCCGTGAACGGCTGGCCCACGAGATTCCTCACCTGCCGTGGACCTTGCGTGGTCTGCACCCAGGTATCCGCCGTTACACACGGGTTGGTTGCGCGGATATCCTCGCAGAACCAGTTGTTGTTCATCTCGTTGACGCGGTCGATGAGGATGAAGCCCGGTTCGGCGAAGTCGTAGGTGGAGGTCATGATCATGTCCCAGAGTCTCTGGGCCTTGATCTTGCGCTGGATGCGGCAGGCCACCAGGCCTTCGGCGTTGGTGACGTAGCCTCTGCGGGTGGGCCACTCGCGCCAGATCACCAGTTCGGGGTCATCCACGTCCAGCTTGTCGACCTCGGCTTCCTTCACGGTGACAGGGAAGGCCAGGGGCCAGTCGTCGTTGTTCTGCACCGCTTCCATGAAGCCGTCGGTGATCAGCAGGCTGAGGTTGAACTGCCGCAGCCGGCCGTCCTCGCGCTTGGCGCGGATGAAGTCGGTGACGTCGGGGTGACCGACGTCGAAGGTGGCCATCTGCGCGCCGCGGCGGCCGCCGGCGGAAGACACCGTGAAACACATGCGGTCGTAGATGTCCATGAAGGACAGCGAACCGGAGGTGTAGGCGCCCGCACCCGTCACGTAGGCGCCGCGATGACGCAGGGTGGAAAATTCATAGCCGATTCCACAACCCGCCTTGAGCGTCAGCCCGGCCTCGTGGACTTTCTGCAGGATGTCGTCCATGGAGTCTTCGACGGTGCCGGAGACGGTGCAGTTGATGGTGCTGGTGGCAGGCTTGTGTTCCTGGGCGCCGGCGTTGGAGGTGATGCGCCCGGCGGGGATGGCGCCGTGGCGCAGCGCCCACAGAAAGCGCTCGTACCAGAGCGCGCGCGTTTCTTCGGTTTCCTCGACTTCCGCCAGTGCGCGGGCAACGCGCTTCCAGGTATCGTCGATGGTGTCATCGAGAATGCGCCCGTCCTTGGCCTTGAGGCGGTATTTCTTGTCCCAGATATCCATGGACGCGCCCTGGATGGGTATCTCGGCGACTGTAGCGGGCAATTCCGGCGCTGCGGCGGCAGTGGTCATTCCTTCTATCCCCTTACTCTGATTTATTCGGGATCAACACGTTGTCTGTTTTATCCACAGCCCTTCCACAAGGCACCCACAAGATACACAACATCGTGAATTCGGACTGCGGTAGAACCCCTATATGTTGGGGTTTCCTCCGCCATCATAATGGATGACAGAATCGTGTCAAAGACTTTGACAAGGGGGTCGGCCGTAGGTGCCAAAGGCCGATCGAACACAACATATTGTATGAAGGGAGATTTCCGGTTTTAGAGCGTAGTCGGACTAGCAGGTATCGGTGTGAACTTTTCCTGCCAGCCCATGCACGGCGACCGGGTCGAAGCCCAGGAAGCGCAGAATTTCGGTTTCCCGGACGATGGCATCGCCGTAACCGAGCCGGATCAGTTCCTGGCAGAAGCCCTGCTCGAACAGCAGATAGGAGGCAATGGTGGAGCCGGCGCCCTTGGTCGCGCCACTGCCGCGGAGAAAATACCGCAGGCTGCGCGGCAGCTCATGGACGTGCTGCGCGGCGATCTCTTCCAGCGGCCGGCTGGGGGATATGACCAGGGTATCGATGGGGCGCAGCGTGATGCCGGCTTTCTCCCGGGTTTTCTCGGGAATGTGGCGGATCGTGCGGTTAATGCGCTCGAGGCGCTCCAGGTCACCTTCCATGGAGTCGATGAAGGCGCTGTCGAGCATGTGGCCGGCGATGGCCGCGACCGTGGGGTAGCGTTTTGGCTTGACCTGCGCCGGCTTGCGGCTGCTGAGCGCGCCGCCGACACCGATGACCATCACCCGATCGGCCCCCAGGTGCAGCGCCGGGCTGATCGGGGCCAGTTGCCGCACCGAGCCGTCGCCGTAATAGATATCGTTGATACGCACGGCGGGGAAGATAACGGGGATCGCCGCGGATGCCATCAGGTGCTGCAGGCCCAGGGTGGTGCGGCGGCCCAGACGGCGGGCCCGGCCCCAGTCCTGAATATCCGGGCTGCCCTGGTAGAAGCTCACCGATTCACCCGTGGTATAGGCGGATGCGGTGATGCTGAGCGCCCGCAGGTCGCCGTCGTCTATGGCCTGCTGAATGCGATCGAACCGCACTACCCTGCTCAGCAGCTTGGCGAGCGGCTGATTGTCGAGCAGCGACACCGGCCTGTGCGCACCAACCCCGCCCAGGAACAGCGCCGACAGCCAGCGGCTCGCGCGCCCCGCCAGCCTAAGCGGCTCGGTGCGGTAGACCTGATCGGCGTGGAAATCCTGCCACACCTGCTCCAGGCCGCGTACACCATGCCGGAAACGCCAGGCGTGGGTGGCAATTGCGGTGGCGTTGATGGCCCCGGCGGAGGTGCCGCAGATGATGTCAAAGGGGTTATGGACATGCCGCGGCAGGATGTCCGCCACCGCCTTCAGCACACCCACCTGGTACGCGGCCCGCGCTCCGCCGCCGGAGAGGATAAGCCCCGCCGTAGTTCCGGCCGTTCCAGTGGCGCTGCTACGGATGGCCATGGGCTGTTCAGCGCCGTATCAGCAGCAAGACCCCGGCCGCCATGGCCAGTGCGCCCATCAATACGTCGTCATAGCGGAAGCTCAGATTCGCCAGGGCGATGAGCCCGTGGATGATCAACCAGACGGCCAGTACTGTCGGGCCGAGACCGCGCATGGGCTTTCCTCCCGTTCTCTGCATGAAACGCGGGCAGGCACAATCGTACTGTGCTGCCTGTTGCCTTCAATTCTACCAATTTTATCCGCATTCACTGCGACAGCGGACAACCTATGCCGTTCGGTGTAGGTGGGCGTTCCTTTTGGGTGGGAGTGTTATTGCATGCCCTGGGCCTGCACGGCGGTGATGACGACTGCACGGTAAATATCTTCGGTGGCGCAACCTCTGGAGAGGTCGTTCACCGGCCGCGCCAGGCCTTGCAGGATGGGACCGATCGCCTTGGCCTTGCCCAGCCGCTCGGCCATTTTGTAGCCGATATTGCCAGCCTCGAGGTCGGGGAAGATGAGCACGTTTGCTTCACCGGCAACTCTGGAGTCCGGCGCCTTGCGCGCGGCGATCTCGGGCACCAGGCAGGCATCGAGCTGAATATCCCCGTCGACGGCTAGGCCCGGTTCCCTGGCGCGCACGAGCTCGGTGGCTTCGCGGACCTTGTCCACTAAAGCGTGCCGTGCGCTGTGGTTGGTGGAGAACGACAACATGCCGATGCGCGGCTCCTCATTCAGCAGGATGCGCGCGGAGACCGCGCTTGCCAGCGCGATTTCGGCCAGCTGGCCGGCATCCGGCTGAATATTGAGGCCGCAATCGGCAAAGATCATGCCGCCCTTGCGATCATGGAACGGCTCACATAACAGCATCAGAAAGAAACTCGACACCAGCGCCGTGCCCGGCGCCTTGCCGATCACCTGCAAGGCGGCGCGGACCACATCCGCGGTCGCGTGCACGGCACCGCCAATGCAGCCGTCCACGTCACCCTCGGACACCATCAGCATGGACGCATAGAGAGGCGTTCGCGCCAGCATGGCTGCCTTCTCGGCGGTCATGCCCTTATGCGCGCGCAACGCCTGCAGACGGGCCGCAAGCCGGTCGGCAACGGCGGCATCTTCCGGATCCACGATAACGAACGCAGGGCTGACAATACCCAGCGCGGCGGCCCGGGCACGGATGGCATCCGCATTGCCCAGCACGGTGATGCGGGCAACGCCGTGCTCCTCGGCCATTTGCGCTGCCTGGATGATCCGATCGTCCTCTCCTTCCATCAGAACGACACGTTTGGGCTGCTGCTGCGCCCTTTCTACGATGCGGTCAAAGACCTTCATGGCGGGTGCTCTTTTCGGCTGTGATCATTCCTGACGGCGGGCATCCTCCAGGATCATGTCCGACGCCTTCTCGCCGATCATGATGGCGGCGGCGTTGGTATTGCCTGACGGAATCACCGGCATCACGGACGCATCCACGACGCGCAGCCCGTGGACGCCATATACGCGCAAACGCGCGTCGACCACCGCGCCCGGCTGATCCGCGGGACCCATCTGGCAGGTGCCCGAGGGGTGGAAAATGGTGGTGGCCTCTTCGCGGATGAAATCCAGGATTTCGTCATCGCTCTGCACATCCGGGCCCGGCGCGTATTCGGACTCGACATAGTCCTGCATACCGGGGGCGGCCAGCACGCGACGGGACACCCGTATGCTCTCCACCATCACCTTCTGGTCCAGCGCGGCGGACAGGTAGTTGGCATGGATGCGCGGGTACACGGCCGGATCCGCACCGCGTATGTGCACCGTGCCGCGGCTCTCCGGGCGGAGCTGGCAGGTCGACAGCGTGAAGCCGGAGAACGCGTGCACTGCGGAGCCGGGGCTGTCCGAACTCAAGGTGCCGAAATGAAACTGGATATCCGGCCGCTCAACGGCGGGATCGGTCTTCACGAAGCCGCCGGCCTGGTTGATGCCCACCGCCAGCGGCCCCTTGCGCAGGAATACATAACGCATGCCGATCTTCATCTTGCGCATGAAGCTGTTGAGGTCGTCATTGGTGGTCACCGGCTTGCGGCAGCGGGCGATCACACGGCACTGCAGGTGATCCTGCAGGTTAGCGCCGACTCCCGGCAAGGCATGCCGCACCGCCACCCCCGCGTCCTTCAGCACCGCCGGATCACCAATACCGGAGAGCTCCAGTATCTGCGGTGAATTGATGGCACCGGCGGAAATGATCACCTCCCGGTTTGCCACAACGCGCTTCTCCTGACCACGGTGCAAATACCACACCGCCCGCACCCGGGAGCCGTCGAAGTCCAGCCCACTGCACAGGGCTTCGGTTTCGATGGTCAGGTTGGGCCGCCGCAGCGCCGGCCGCAGGAAGGCGCGGGCCGCACTGCAGCGGCGGCCGTTGCGGGTGGTCAGCTGGAAGTAGCCGACGCCTTCCTGAGAGGCGCCGTTGAAGTCATCGTTTATGGGGAAGCCGACCTGCTCGCCGGCCTGAATGAAGGCATCCACCAATGCATTGTTCTCTGGCACATCGGAGACACTGAGGGGGCCGTCGGCACCGTGATACACGCTGGCACCGCGCTGCTGGCCTTCGGAGCGGCGGAAGTACGGCAGGACATCGGCCCAGCCCCAACCGGGGTTGCCCCGCGCTGCCCAGTCGTCGAAATCCGCGCGCTGACCGCGGATGTAGATCAGGCCGTTAATGGAGCTGGACCCTCCCAGCACCTTGCCTCGCGGCCAATAGACGCTGCGCGCGTGCAGGTTCTCATCGGGTTCCGTCGAGTAGCCCCAGTTCAGCGTCTTGTGAAACATCGTCTTGCCGTAGCCGATGGGGACGTGGATCCAGGGATAGGTGTCCTTCGGCCCCGCCTCAAGCAGCAGCACGCTGTATCTGCCGCCATCGGACAGGCGATTTGCCAGCACACAACCGGCAGAGCCGGCACCAATTACTACGAAGTCGAACCCCGTCGCGGTCATCAGCTTATTCCTTAATTCGCCGTCAGCGGTCTGCCGTCACGTTCTGCCGCGCGCAGTCAGCCGTCCCCCAGGACGTGAAAATCTGCTTGCATAACTGAATATAGGTCTCATAATGAAACAAAGTAATTCACAATAACACTATTTTGTAGTTTTTCGAGGGTCAGCCACAGAATTGATCCCGCCACAGAACAAGACCGAGGAGAGCCCCGCATGTGTTCCCTGATCCCTGCCAGACAACGCCACTGACGACTCCCCTGTGCGTGCGATGCCGTGGACTCACCGCGGTGCCGCCGCGGAGGAGCTGCGTGTACCCGGCCACCGGCCTGACGGTGCAACCGGGTTGCGCGACCCAACGGTAAGAGAGCGTGATTTATGTGGATGAATGAATCTCGGGAGCGAACTTTACGGCGCGTGACGGCAATACTGGACTTGCCGGGATACTGGGTCGGCAAGGCGGCTGCGTGGCTGATCGTGCCCATGGTCGCCGCGCTCGTTTACGAAGTGGTGATGCGCTACGGCTTGAACCGCCCGACCATGTGGGCATACGACATTACGTACATGCTCTACGGTTCGATGTTCATGCTCGGTGCTGCCTACACCCTCGGCCGTGACGCCCACGTACGGGCGGATTTTCTGTTCAATATCCTGTCGCCCCGCTGGCAGAGCATCATCGACGGGCTGTTTACACTGGTTCTGTTCTTTCCCGCACTCATCTTTTTCACGCTGGCCACGTACGACTATGCGCTGGTGTCCTGGCAACGCGGCGAGCGCATACCCACCAGCCCCTGGATGCCCATCATCTACCCGCTGAAGACGGTGATGCCGATAACTGGCGCCCTTTTGCTGATCCAGGGTCTCTCCGAGCTGCTCAAGAGCGTCTTCGGAATCATCACTAATCGACGCTTTCGGGAGGCTGGCTGATGGGCGAGGAAATACTTGGTCTGGTTGCGCTCGGTGCCGTGTTCATTGGCATCCTGACCGGCTACCCAATGGCGTTCACCTTTATATTCATCTCCATCGTCTTTGGCTTCGTCGGCATGGAAGACCGGGTCTTCAAGCTCATGCAGGCCCAGTTCTTCTCGCTGATGCGCGATACCACGCTGGCGGCGATACCGCTGTTCCTGTTCATGGGTTTTATCCTTGAACAATCGGGGCTGATGGACCGAATGTTCCGCGCCTTGCGGCTGCTGCTCGGGCGCGTACGGGGCTCTCTCTATCTGGTCGTCCTGATTGTGGCTACGGTGTTCGCGGCTGCCACCGGTATCGTTGGTGCGTCGGTGACCGTGTTGGGCGTCATGGCCGCGCCGATCATGCAATCCTCCGGCTACAACACGCGCCTTTCCGCGGGGGCCATCGGGGCCGGCGGCACCCTGGGCGTGCTCATTCCGCCAAGTATCCTGCTCATCGTCATGGGGCCGGTGGTCGGCGTTCCGGTAACCGATCTCTTTACCGCGGCGATCATCCCGGGCCTGCTCCTGTCGACCACCTACATCGTCTACACGCTGCTGCGAAGCTACCTGCGTCCGGAGCTGGGGCCGGCACTCACCGACGCCGAGATTGGCGAGACCACCGTGCTCGAGAAGTTTCGTGAGCTAGTGCTCGGCGTCCTGCCGGTGACTGTCATCATCGCCTTTACCCTGGGGGTCATCATCGGCGGCATCGCCACCCCCACCGACGCTGCCGCCACCGGCAGTTTCGCGGCACTGGTTCTGGCGGTGCTTTACCGGCGCTTGAACTGGGCGAAGTTCAAATCGTGCGTTTACCGCACCCTCGAAACCACGGCGATGATCATGTTCCTGCTGGGCTCGGCGAATTTTTTCGGCGCCGTGTTCTCGCGACTGGGCAGCGCGGATCTGCTCACGGAGTATCTCCTCGGCCTGCCACTCTCGCCGGAGATGATGCTGCTGGTGATTCTCGCCATCGTGTTCGTGCTGGGCTCGCCCCTGGAATGGATCCCCATCGTGCTGGTGATCGTTCCGATATTTCTGCCGACCATGGAACAGATGGGTTATGACCCACTTTGGTTCAGCATCCTGGTGGCAGTCACGTTGCAGACATCCTGGCTGACACCCCCCATGGCGCTGTCCGCCTATTTCCTCAGGGGCGTTGTTCCTCAATGGGGTATGGGGGACATCTATGCCGGCATGAGCCAGTTTGTCGTTCTGCAGCTGATGGTCGTCGGGATGCTGATCCTGTTCCCGCAGATCGTGCTTTGGTTGCCGAGTGTGCTGGGTTAGACCGGCCCGCCGGCAAGTGTGAAGTTCGACCAACAAGAAGAGGAGAAGATCCGAAGCGTCATCCATCGATTGAGCCGATGTTATTGCCTTTCTTCAGGAGGAGAGTCATGAATAATAAAATCACCCAAGCGCTTGCCACCGGGCTACTGTCTGCGGGTTTGATCCTCGCCGGCACCGGCAATCTTCACGCCGCGGATGAGACATACAGTTTCAGCATTCAGACTGCGGTTCCCAACTCCAGCATCTACTTCAAACTGGTTCAGAGTTTCGTCGACCGCCTGGAGCGGATGTCCGGCGGCCGGCTCCAGGGCAAGGTGCTGCCCGATGGCGCGGAAGTCGGTGCGTTCGATATCCTCGATGCCGTTCATGACGGCGTGGTCGAGGCCGGATACGCCTGGCCGCATTACTGGTCCGGCAAGCACTCGGCCTACGTATTGTTCTCCAACGTCCCGGCCAGTACCGGCATGGATCAGCAGAGCCTGATGTCCTGGTACTACAACGGCGAGGGCCAGGAACTTTACATGGAGCTGACCCGGGAGATCATGGGCTACGACACCGTGCCCTTCCTGCTCCAGCCGATGGGCCCGGATCCGCTGGGCTGGTTCGCCAAACCGTTTGAGAGCGTCGAGGAGTTCAAGCGACTCAAGTACCGCGCACCGCCGGGAATCGCCGGACAGACCTACAACCAGATGGGCATACCCGCAGTGGCCATGCCGGGCGGCGATATCGTCCCGTCGGCCGAGCGCGGCACCATCGACGCGGCCGAGTGGATCGGCCCCGCCGACGACCGCGCGCTCGGTTTGAACAAGATCTGGGACTATTACTATCTGCAGGGCCTGCACCAGCAAACCGACATCGGCGAGATCCAGTTCAACAAGGAGTTCTGGGACAGCCTGCCTGCGGATCTCCAGGCCATCATCGAGACCGCCGTGCTCGCCTCCGTCGCCGAGACCGAGATGACGAATCTCTACGAAAACGCCAAGGCTGTCGAGGCGTACGAGAAGGAAGGCACGAAGATGCGTGATACGCCGGAGGACTACTACGCGGAGTTCATCAAGGCGCAGAACGTCATCATCCAGGACTACATCGAGGACGACGCGTTCTTCGCCAAGGTCTACGCCTCCCAGGCGGCATTTGCGGAGCTGGTGTTCCCTTACCATTCACGCAATCTCGAGCTATACCACAACCTTGTTCAGGAGGCCGAGAAAGCGCGTCAGTAAGGAAATCCCAACCGCTGGGATTCCACTGCAAAGCGGTCCGTCGATGAACATCGACGGACCGCTTTTATCGCGAGAGAACAACCCATGACCCGTCCGGTTCACTATGCGAAAATGCGCTCCTTCCGACGGCGGCACGGCGCCGCCGCTGAACCGCTGAACCACAAAGGAATGCTGAATCAATGGGCCGAACGAGACTGACGGGATCCGCGGGCGAGCGCCTGCTGAACGTTCTCCACGCGCTGGTGGACGCGGGCCGCCCCCTCTCGTTGCCGGAAATAGCCGAACTGGTGGACTTGCCCAAGCCCACGGTGCATCGTCTGGTGACCCTGCTGGAAGACATGGGCTACGCCATCAAGGACGCCGATGGCCGCCGTTACACGCCCGGCCCTTCCACACACCGCCTCGCCCTGAGCCTGATGCAGAACAGGCCCCGAACGGGCGCCCGTCACGCGACGCTGCAACGGCTCGCCGACAAGGTGAGCGAGGCCTGCAACATCGTCCTGCTGGACGGTTATCAGCTTACCTATATCGACCGCGTCGACGCCGAATGGCCCTTGCGGCTGCGCTTCGACGTCGGCTCCCACGTCCCTATCCATTGCACGGCCACGGGCAAACTGCTTCTGGCGCTGCAGCCCAAACGGGTGCGGGACCGGCTTATCCACAGCGCCAGGCTGCAGGCAATGACCGAACACTCCATTGTCGACCCTGACCGGCTCTCCGAGGTACTTCGCAAGATCCGCCGGGAACAGGTCGGCACCGACGACCAGGAATTCCTCAACGAAATGGCCGCCATCGCGGTTCCGATCAAGCCGCCGGAAGGGCCGCCGGTGGTCGCCCTGTCCATCCATGCTCCGGTGTTCCGGCGCACCGTGGACGATCTGCGGGCTTTTTTGCCGGATCTGCGGGAAACGGCGGCGGAGCTGTCGGACATTCTTTATGAAGACCTTGGCGTGCAACCGGGACAGCGCGAGGCGCCGGCGCGTTCGGTCGAAGACACCGACTGATCGCGCGTCACACCCGGCGGGCGATCAGTCGTCGCGCCCGGAGTTATTGGCTGGCTTGGGGCCGGGGATACGACCGCACTCCCGGAAGATCCGCGCCGTGCAGCGCTCGCAGATGTCGCGGTCCAGCTTGTCGAAGATCACTGCAATGGCGTCCTCCGGCGACGAGAAGAAATTCTCCTCGCCCAGCACCCGCATATAACGCGGCTTGCCCAGCTGTTCCATGGCAGGGTTCTTGAAACTGCTGAAATACAGTCCGCCACCGAGCGCGCGCAGTCGGGCTGCTTCACCGGTGAGCACTTCGGCGCCGGCCAGATCAATGAAATTAACGCCGTTGCCCACGATCAGAATATGCCGGTAACCCAGCGCGCTCTGCTCGTGCAGCACCGCCTGCACGTGGTCCACCGCACCGAAGAACAAGGAACCGTCCATGCGGATGATGCGCAGCTGCGGGCACTCCGTGAGACCGCGCTTGTAGGCGTTGCGCAGGCTGCGTTCAGTCCGGTCGGGGACCGGCGCCACCGGTATCATCGATGGGTGGGCGGTTCGCTGCAGGTACAGTATCAGCGACAGCAGCACGCCCACATAAACCGCAAACTCCAGTGCCAGCAGCAACGTTGAAGCGAAGGTAACCAGGAGTATCGCTGCTTCGCCACGGCTGGCATCGAGCGCGCCGCGGATGTGCGGCATGTCGATCAGGTTCCAGGCAATCAGCAGCACAACGCCGGCCATTGCCGGCATCGGCAGATAGGCTGTAGCGCCGGGGGCGATCAGCAGAATCACCACCAGCATGACGGCGGCGAAAACGGCGGCAAGCGGCGTGCGCGCACCGGCATCATAGTTGGCGCCCGTGCGCGTGAACGAGCCGGAGCCGGCATAGCAGGAGAAAAAGCTGCCGACCACGTTCGACAAGCCCTGGCCGACGAACTCCTGGTTGCCGTCGATACGCTGATTGGAGCGCATGGCCACCGCGCGGGCGATGGACACCGCCTCGATCAGGGCAATGATGGCCACCGCAAGTGCACCCGGGGCGAGCTGGCGGAACGTATCCAGCGAGAAGATCGGCGTCGACGGCGGCGGCAGCTGTGCCGGCATGGCGCCGACCATTGCCACGCCGTGTGCGGCACCGTCGAGTAGCCAGCAGAACAGGCTGCCCACCCCCATTGCGAGCAGCATACCTGGCCACTTCGGCCGCACGCGTTTTATAAGTAGTGCGCTTATCAGCGTCACCAGACCGACACCCATCACATAGGGGTTGGCTTGCGGCACCGTTTGAACGAAGGCTGCCAGCGTATTGATGAACGACTCCCCGGAGGGCATGGTCAGGCCGAAAAAGTGCCGCAACTGGCTGGTTGCGATCAGCACCGCGGCGCCGGCGGTGAAGCCGATCACCACCGTGTGGGAGATGAAATTGACCAGCGTGCCCATGCGCACCAGTCCGAGCACAAGCTGAATGGCGCCGGCAAGGAAGGTCAGCGTCAGCACATAAGGTATGAACTCCGGGCTGTCCGGCGATACCACGCCGGACACCACACTGAACACCACGATGGAAATCGCCGCGGTGGGGCCGGACACCAGGTGCAGCGACGACCCGAACAGACCCGCGATAATGGCCGTAACGATGGCGGTATAGAGCCCGTATTCCGGCGGCAGACCGGCGATCAGCGCATAGGCCACACCCTGCGGCAGCACGATCACGGCGCCGGTGAGGCCGGCCATGAAATCCGCGCGCAGCGTCTGCCGCGTTACGCCGGGTAGCCAGGCGAGAAACGGCATGAAACGGCGCAGGGTGGCCTTACCGATCAAGTTTGCGTTTGAAGGTCCTGAAGGTTCGCTCATGGGGGCTCAGTTGTCGATCAGCACTGCTGTCGACCGTAGAAGAGATTGACCGTATGCCGGGCTTCGGCGAAGAACAGCCAGCGCTCGATGAACAGGCCGGCCAGAAGCAGCGCTACGGCAAACGGCGCCAGTACGACACTATCGGTGCGCAGCAGGCCGACAATCAGGACAAACGGCATGATGAAGGCGAGGACGTACACCGCCAGGCGCCGCCGCCGCAGCTTCGACGCCGGCGCCTGGTAGCCAAACTCGCGGTCGAGGAAGCTATCGCTGCTCTGCCCTGCCTCCAGCAGCCGCACCTGACCGCGGGTCATGCCCACGGCGGTGTTGATGGTCGGCCCCTGCGGCTTGCCGATCCAGAAAAAGTACACGGCCTTGGAAACCCCGGCCAGAAAGATCAGCAGCAAGGCCAGCGTGCCGACGGTCTGCACGGGCGCGCCGGCCAGCGCCGAGATGCAGCTCAGCAACACGGCGCCGGAGGCCAGGCTGAGCAGCAGATAATTCGCCGGTACCAGCGGGCTGTTCCACTGTGGGATGGTGCGCAGGGAGGCGTAGATCATGCTGGTCACGAACACGATAATCAGCGCAAGCAACATGGACAGCACGGCGAACACCGCCGTCCACGGGGATTGCGCCGCGCTGCCGGCAAACCACAGCCCGAGCAGGTAGCCGAGTACGGTCGGATAGAACAGGACCGCGAACACCGCCTCCCGCGACAGCCAGGAGGTGCGGAAGCGGAAGAACGCCCGCCAGGCGTTCTTCGGGTTGGCCAGATGCAGGGTCGAGGCCATCAGCCCAAGGGCGGCAAGCGAGGCACCGATGAACACTGCAACCAAGGTGCCTTGGGCACCGAGGCCGGGAACGCCGCCGAGCACGTCCAGGGCGGCAGTCAATGCCACCAGGCCGAACCCGGCGCCGGACACGACGGTAAAGAAGATCACTGACAGAGCGGGATGCATGTTTAACTGACTCCTCCCAGAGTGCCTGAGGCCGGCATTATCGGCCGACCGCCTTGCCGAACCAGCCCTTCATGCGCTCGGCGAGCGCTGCCGACCGGGCACCGGACTCAACTTCCGCATGCGGTTTCGGGCGCGGCGGCAGGTAGTGGTTGACCGGGTTGTAACCCAGCTCCGGCAACGACTGCTGGCCATTGCGGTCGCGTACCAGGCGGCTGACGTTGGAATCCGGATCCTCCAGATCGCCGAAGTGCCGCGCGCCGGTGGGGCAGGTCAGCACACAGGCCGGCTGACGCTCTTCCGGCGGCAGGTTCTCGTCGTAGATGCGGTCGACGCACAGCGTGCATTTCTTCATGGTGCCGGAGTCTTCATCGAGCTCGCGCGCACCATAGGGGCAGGCCCAGGCGCAAAGATTGCAGCCCATGCACTTGTCCTGATCGACCAGCACGATGCCGTCTTCCTCGCGCTTGTAGGAGGCGCCCGTGGGACAGACGGTAACGCATTCCGCGGTATCGCAATGCATGCACGACATCGGCATGTTCACGGTCTTGCTGTTCGGGTAGACGCCTACCTCGTAACTGCGGATGCGGTTGAACGCCACGCCGTTCGGCTCGGCGCCGTAGGGTTGGTAGTCCGTCAGCGGCCCCAGGGTGCCGGACGTGTTCCACTGCTTGCAGGCCACCCCGCAGGCATGGCAGCCCACGCAGGTGTCCATATCGATAACCAGGCCAAGCTTCATGCTCACCTCCGCTTGAGGATATCCAGGAAGGAGCGGCGCAGAGGCACCGGCTCATGCGTGTGATAGCGCAGCTGCAGGGGCGGTGCGGGCATGCCCGGCAGCGGCTTGATGGCGACGAATTTCGGCAAGCTGGTACCGGCCTCTTCGTCGGCGCCCACCGGCTCGATGCTCACGCACAGGTCGTACCACGCCGCCTGCCCCGTGACCGGGTCAGAGTTGGTCAGCCGCCGCTCGTCGTGGGCGGACGGCAGCAGCTCGGAGATCAGGTGGTTCATCAGGAAGCCGCGTTGCGACTCCGGCGCATCCTCCGACAGCCCCCAGGCACCGCTCTGCTTGCCGATGGCGTTCCAGGTCCACACGGTGTCTTCCTGGCAGCCCTCCATCAGCTTCACCTGCACGCGGACGCGGCCATTGTGGGAGCTCACCCAGACCCAGCTTTCGTCCTCGATGCCCATGCTCTGGCCGCGGGCGCGATTCATGAACAGGAAGTTCTGCGCGGTGATCTGCCGCAGCCAGGTGTTCTGCGAATCCCACGAGTGATACATGTGCATCGGCCGCTGATTGACCGCATGGAACGGGTACTGCTTGCGGTCGATGCGCTGTTCTTCCAGCGGCACGTAGTATTGCGGCAGCGGGTCGAAATACTGCACCAGGCGTTCGCGGTCGACCGTCTCCGGCGGCAACGGCCCGTCGTAGAGGCCCTGCCCGGCGAGGCGGAATTTCTGCAATACCTCGGAGTAGAGCTCCATGACGATGGGCTCGCTGGACGGGTTGAAGCCCACCTCCTTCGCCCATTCCAGATAGTCGCGATTGGCGAAGCGGTAGAAGCGCATGTGTTCCGGCAGATGGTACTGATAGAACCCCTGGTTCTCGATGTACTTTTCCCACTGTTTGGGATTCGGCTCGCCGCGCATGTGCTTGCTGCCGTCGGTGCCGCGCCAGCCGGCAAGGAAGCCGATGCCGGGCGCCTTTTCCCAACGGGTGATGAAGTCGGTGTAACCGGTGTACTTCGGTTCTCCGCCCTCATCGACGAAGGCCGGGAAGCCAAGCCGTCCGGCCAGGTCCACCAGCACCTCCTGCCAGGGCCGCACGTTGCGGTCCGGCTTCAGCACCGGCACGCGCACCGAGTCGCACGGCGAGTCGGGCTCGGAGATGGGCCGGTCGAGCATGGAGATGGCGTCATGGCGTTCCAGGTACGTGGTATCCGGGAGCACCAGGTCGGCGAAGTTCACGGTCTCGGAATGGAACGCATCCACCACCACCAGGAACGGCAGCTTGTAGTCGCCGTTGTCATCCTTGGCGCGCAGCATGTCCTGCACGCTGTTGGTGTTCATGCTGGAGTTCCACGCCATGTTGGCCATGAACAGGATCAGCGTATCGATGGGGTACGGATCACCATTCACCGCATTGGTGATCACCATGTGCATCAAGCCGTGGTTGGCGAGCGGCGCTTCCCAGGAATAGGCCTTGTCGATGCGCAGCGGCCGGCCCTCGCCGTCCACCACCAGGTCCTCCGGCGAGGTGGGGAACCCCAGCGGCGGTGCGCTGAGCGGCGTGTTCGGCGCGGTGTCGCGGGCCGGCTTCACCGGCGGCGGCGTGTGCCGCGGGAATGGCGCCTTGGCACGGTGCCCGCCCGGCACGTCGATGGTGCCGAGGAAGACCTGCAGCAAATGCAGCGCCCGGCAGGTCTGGAAGCCGTTGGAGTGCGCGGAGATACCGCGCATCGCGTGCATCGCCACCGGCCGGCCGATGAAGCGGTCGTGCTTGCGCCCGGCCCAATCCGTCCACTCGCACGCAATCTCGATGGTCTCGCGGAACGCCACATGCGCCATCTCCAGCGCCAGGCGCTCGATGGTTTCCGCCTGCAGCCCGCAGATCTCCGCCGCCTTCTCCGGGGCGTACTGCGGATCCAGGTATTTCTCGGCGATCAGGGTCATGACGGTGCGCGCCTTGCGGCCGTCGGGCAACGTGTAGTCGCCGAACATGCCCGCCTCCACACCCGGTGTCATGCCGTTGACGAAACTCTCCTCGACGGTATCCCAGACCAGCGGGTTGCCGTCGTCATCACGGGCAATCAGACCGTCACCGGCCTGCCCGGGGGTGTCCACCACCAGAAACGGCGCATTGGTGTACCGGCCCAGATACTCCCAGTCCACCAGGTCACGCGACAGCAGCACGTGGCACATGGCCAGCGCCAGCATGGCGTCGGTGCCCGGACGGATGGGCACCCATTCGTCGGCCACCGCCTGATAGCCGGTGCGCACCGGGTTGACGGCCACGAACTTGCCGCCGCGACGCTTGAGCTTCTCGATGCCGATCTTGATGGGGTTGGAGGCATGGTCTTCGGCCACGCCCCAGAGCATGAAGTACTTGGCGCGGTCCCAGTCGGGGTCACCGAACTCCCAGAATGACTGGCCGATGCTGTAGAGGCCCGCCGCCGCCATGTTCACCGAGCAGAAACCGCCGTGCGCCGCCCAGTTGATGGTGCCGAACTGCTGCGCCCAGAGCCCGGTCAGGGCCTGCATCTGGTCGCGGCCGGTGAAGAAGGCGAGCTTCTTCGGGTCGGTGGCGCGGATGTCCCGAAGCCGGGTGGTGAGCATCTCCAGGGCCTCGTCCCAGGAGATCTCCACGAACTCGCCCGCGCCCCGCTCGGTGCCGGGCTTGCGCATCAGCGGATTGCGCAGCTTCGCCGGTGAGATCTGCTTCATGATGCCGGCGTTGCCCTTGGCACAGAGCACGCCCTTGTTGACCGGGTGATTGCGGTTGCCGCGGATGAAGCGCACCTGGTTGTCTTCCACCGTGACTTCGATGCCGCAGCGGCAGGCACACATGTAGCAGGTGGTATAGCGCTTCTCCTGACGCGCGTGATCCTCGAACGACGGCACCGTCTTGCCGGCCGATTGCATGTCGTGAGGCGGCGCCTCGGACACCGACTCGGTGGAAAACAGCGTCTGCAGAAAGTTCTTTGACACGTCGGGAGTCTCCTGAGTCGACGACAACCGAAACCGCCGCGTCACGAAGACGAGACGGAATCAGGCTGGGAATGTCGGCACCTGCCCGGTGGACCCGATTGCGGGACCTGCATGGAATCCTGGGTATCCCGGCATCAGCCGGAGATCAGGCAGCTTTTGTCTCTTTATACCATACAGGTCTATTAATAGACTATCCGTGAATATGCCGTATCGCGGCGGACCAACCTCTGATAGGCCCGACAACAGACGGTGTTATTCATTTTTTCAACAGCTTACCTTGGTCGAAAAACTTGCTTATGATGGTCACACAACTCTGAACGTTGGTACCAGGATGGTTTCATCACCCAATACACTTGAACGCCGCTCGGAAACCGCCCTGCGCCTGTTGCGGGAACGCCTGCGCCGGCCGGATGCCCGCGAAGGCACACGGCTGCCGCCGGAGCGCGCGCTGGCCGCGGAGCTGAAGATGAGCCGACGGGCCATCCGCGAGGCGCTGGCCAGCCTGGAAGCCGAAGGCCTGATCTGGCGCACGCCCGGCCGCGGCACGGTCATCGCCAGGCGCAGCTCGGCAAAGCCTGTCCACCGCGACGATCTGCGCCAACTCACCAGCCCCCGCGAACTCATGGATGCGCGCATGGCGCTGGAACCTGCCATTGCCGCACTGGCGGCCGTACATGCAACGTCTCACGACATGGACGAAATGCTCAAGTGCCTGACCAGGAGCGGCGCCGTCACCGACCACACGGCCTGGGAACGCTGGGACGGCGCGCTGCACCGGGCCATCGGCACGGCCAGCCACAACAGCCTGATCGAGCGCCTGCTGGATCTGCTCAACGCGGCGCGTTCGCACGTCGAATGGGGCCGCATGCGACAGACAACGCTCACCCCGGAACGGCAGCAGCTCTACACCCGGCAACATCGCGGCATCATCGCCGCGATCGAAAACCGGGACCCGGAGCAGGCCGCACGGCTGATGCGCCAGCACCTGATTACCGTCAGGCATACCCTGCTCGAACAGATGCGGGACCCGCTGGGAAGTGATTTCCTGGACGGCCACCCCGACAACCCCTGACACCCCGGACGACGCACCTGCCAGCCCAAGGGAGCCTCTGATCTATTCCCATGGAGCTCTGGCTTTGCAGCATGCCCGTGGGCAAGGCGCGG